>CBFDBQ010000011.1:0-42964 GCA_965603095.1 uncultured Thalassospiraceae bacterium
ACAACTCATCATGCGGGATGACGTGTGTGCGCGCACGGTCTTCGTAGTTATGAACAGCAAAGCTATCTTCATCTGTTCCACGAACAGGTTCCTTTGAATATGTTGCTGGATCCAAATGGCGCTGATGTAGTTCGCCAAGCAGGTTAAAGTGATGAACATCAACCTTGGGGCGTTGATCATCAGGATGTCCGGCCAACATGTGGTCGATACTTTCAGCGGCAATTGAACCGTGGCCAATGGCGGTGGTCAAAAGATGCGGACGGATAATATCGCCACCGGCGAAATGCTTTTCGTTGCCTTCGCCTTTTACCTGATAAACCGGATTAATGGCTACAAAGCCATTGCCGCTATCGATTTTTTCAAGACCATCAGCTAAATCACCCATTTGACCAATGGCTGAAACAATAAGGTCGCCTTCGATTTCAAATTCGGTGCCTTCGGTTGGAATCGGTTTCATGCCATCCATTGTACATTCGCACATTTTAAGGCCACGGGCACGACCGTCTGCGTCTTTCAATACTTCCAAAGGCATTACACCGCCTTTGATGTCAACGCCTTCGTGTAGCGCATCATCGCGTTCGCGTTCGGTGGCAATCATTTTATCAACCGGGAACAATGAAGTCAGGGTTGACTGCACGCCTTCACGGTCAAGCACGCCACCGACATCGTGTGCGGTGTGGCCGAGCAGTACTTCTTCGGTCTTGGCCTGTTCATATTTGGTCGAAACGTGACCAAGACGACGCGCAACTGAGGCAACGTCAATAGAGGTATCGCCGCCACCAACCACGATAACTTTTTTCGCAGTATGCAACAAAGCGC
Organism: uncultured Thalassospiraceae bacterium; assembly: GCA_965603095.1. Taxonomy (GTDB): domain Bacteria; phylum Pseudomonadota; class Alphaproteobacteria; order Rhodospirillales; family Magnetovibrionaceae; genus DAOVVL01. Next base: position 820 of record CBFDBQ010000011.1, read on the forward strand.
CTTCGTTAAACGCGTCAAGGAAATCAACACCGGTAATGCAGTTTGGCGTTCCTTCAAAACCAGGAGCGGGAAGGGGGCGGCCTTTTTGTGCGCCCACTGCCCAGAAAATGGCATCGAAATCTTTTTCTAGCTGTTCAACGGAAATATCGGTTCCGATTTTAACATTGGTTTTGGCAACAACGCCAATGTCTAGAATACGCTGAATTTCAGCATCAAGAACGTCGCGCGGTACACGATAGCCGGGAATGCCGTATGCCATCATACCGCCAAGTTTTTCATGGCGCTCAAAAACGGTTACGGCGTGACCTTTTTTGCGTAGGTAAAATGCAGCCGAAAGTCCACCCGGGCCACCACCAATAATGGCGATTTTTTTGCCGGTTTCTTTTTCTGGGCCCTTGAGCTTTAGGTTATTTTCAATTGCCCAATCGCCAACGTACTGTTCCAGCGCATTGATGCCGACATAATCGTCAACTTCGTTACGGTTGCAACCATCCTGACAAGGGGCAGGGCAAACGCGACCCATAACAGAAGGAAAAGGGTTGGCTTCAGCCATGCGGTCAAATGCATATTCTTGCCACACCTGGCCTTCAACGGGTGATTTATCCTGACCGCGGGCAATCGCTAGCCAGCCGCGAACATCGTGTCCAGAAGGGCATGAACCCTGACAAGGCGGTGTGCGATGCACATAGGTTGGGCATTTGTGTGACCAGCTGGCGTTGAAGATGTCATCTTGAAGATCATCCCATTTCTGTTCGCCCTCTACGTAACGCGTCCAAGATAAAGATTTTTCCGCTGTCATTTTATTTTTTCCTTCTAGTTATAAACTTTTTATTTTTTTTGTATTGCTTACTTAAACTGTTTCTTTGGCACCCATCTGGATTGCTTCGCTTACCAGTTGATGCACACTTACAATCATATCCATGTCAAAACCGTAGTACGGCATGACTTTGGTGAATTGGCTTTTGCAAATGGCGCATATAGCGGCCATGTGTGTTACGCCGTGATTATCGATAACGTCTTTTAGGGCCTCCATACGGGGCAGTGCGCCTTTAACGCGCAGTTCCATCAAATCATCGGTCAAAAGGCCGCCACCGCCACCGCAACAGAATGTTTTTTCGCAGGTGGTTTGTGGATCCATATCAACAAATTTGTTGACCGATGCTTTTATTACTTCGCGGGGGATTATAAATTGCCCGCCTTCCATGTTGCCCATGCGGGTGGCGCGGGCAACGTTGCAGCTATCGTGGAATGTAAGAACCTTGTCGTCATTGGCTGATGCATCAAGCTTGATACCGCCATTTTGGATTAGCTCATGGGTTACTTCCAAAATATGTTGGGGAACCGGATATTTAGGGTCAAGAAAATCCCATGGCCCAGCAAGGGTGTTTAGGAATGAATACGCAACACGCCAAGCATGGCCGCATTCACCAAAGACAATACGCTTTACACCCAGATCAAGTGCCGCTTTGCGGATACGGTTTGAAACCTTGTGCATTTGTTCGTACGAACCAATGAACATGGCAAAGTTTGCGGCCTCGGAAGCATAAGACGATACGGTCCAGTTAATACCAGCCTGATGGAACACCTTGCCATAACCAATAAGTCCATCAACATGGGGTTCAGCGAAAAAGTCAGCAGATGGCGTAATAAGCAAAACATCGGCGCCTTCCACATCGACCGGGTATTTTACTTCAATACCAGTTTCTTCTTCGACGTCTTCTTCAAGACCCTCCATGGTATCGATTAACGCCGGGCCGGGCAGGCCTAGGTTGTTGCCGATAACGTGTACCTTGGCCAATATTTCGTTGGAATATTTTGTACCAACACCAATGTGATCCATGATGTCGCGTGCGGCCATGGAAATTTCGGCGGTATCAATGCCATAGGGGCAAAAAACTGCGCAACGGCGGCACTGTGAACACTGGTGAAAATATTTATACCAGTCGTCCAGCATTTCTTTGTTCATTTCCTTGGCGCCAACCAATTTAGGGAATAATTTACCAGCGGTGGTGAAATGGCGACGGTAAACCGAACGCAAAAGATCTTGGCGTGCAACCGGCATATTTTTAGGGTCACCGGTGCCAAGGAAATAATGGCATTTATCGGTGCAGGCACCGCATTTAACGCAACTATCTAGATAAACTCTTAGTGCTTTATTTTTTTCTAAAAGCTCACCCAGTTTTTCAACTGCTTTTTCTTCCCAGTTATCGACAAGCTCACCGGGGAAACCAAGTGGCTCGTTGTGTTCGGGCTTGGCAATATACGGCTGAGAGTGCGCCATGGCACCTTCTTGAATCTGAGGGTTGTCCCTCAGTTCGCGAAATTCAGGAGTTTCGAATTTTTGGTCGGCCACTTATTTAAATCCTCAAAAAATAAAACTTCTTATTTACTCAGCAAAACCTAAGCCTCGCGGTCAGCATCCATGTGTGCTGCCCATGGCGCAAGATGCCGTTTTTCACGGGCATCATCCACCTGCGTGCGCGATGGGCTAAAAAATACACCCGGTACATGCAAAAGCTTGCTGAATGGAAACACAATCATCAATGTTACAACTGCACCTAGGTGAATAAGCAATGGCACATCCGCCGGAAGGGGCTGCAAGTCAAATCGCAATAGGCCCAAGAAAAATACTTTGACCTGAATAATATCGGTGCGGGCAACGAATTTCATTCCCAAGCCGGTTGCGCCAATAAGTACCAATAACGCCAACATTAAATGGTCGGATGGGCTAGAAATATAGCGAATGCGCTCGACCAGAAAACGTCTTGCCCATAGGCCCAAAAGGCCGGCAACCATTGCCATGCCACCGTAAATTCCAAACGGCTGAATAAACACAACCCAACTCCATGTGGGGTCGATAAAATAACGAAGGTGACGCACAAGTGCCAGCAAAAGACCGGCGTGGAAAAGTATTGCCAGTATCCATATCCAGCGGTTGGATTTAAACAGGCTTTCAAAAAATGTAACTTCGCGCATCATGCGAAAAACAACACCAGTTCTGGTCATTGGTGCAGGCATTATCGGAATCTTTAGCGGCGATGGTGTGGTCGCATATGATTTGACCTTTAGCGCAACGCCAATAATTAAAATTGCAGTCGCAAAGTAAAAAAGAACCGCATAAATAATTGTCAGTGCCGACATGTCCCGTATGCCCTCAAAATGTTTGTTGATTTTTTAAAAATGAAAAAACAAATATATATAAATAATTATAGAAAACGGAGGGTGAGGGGAGAAAATCCACCCCACCCTCCGGGTAACTGATTATACGCAGCCAGTAGGCTTAGGCAGACCAGCAACTTTGCATGCCTGCTTAGCAGGGCCGTATGGGAACAGTTCGTAAAGATATTTGTTTGAACCCTTTTCCGGGCCAAACTTTTTCTTTACTGCTTTAACCAGCACGCGAACGGCTGGAGCAATCTGATATTCGTTGTAGTATTCACGCAAGAAATCAACAACGGACCAATGCTCCTCGGTCATTTCCAAACCTTCGGCATCGGCAATGATTTGTGCAAGATCACGGTTCCACTGCTGAACGTCAGTGATGTAACCTTCTTCGTCGTGTTCGATTTCTGCGCCGTTTACACTATATGCAGCCATTTTTAAGTCTCCTTTGGTTTTAATATATTTCTGTTTAATTCTTTAATTCTGTTTAGCCCTTTAATTCTTGGGGGGCCTAAAGCCAGGGGGTAACGCCGTCATTGTCTGCTGCAAGATCGACGAAACCTGCGTAATCGACAACTTTAATGCCGTCGATCAACTGGCTTTCGGCAAGACCGCGGGCTTTCATGTCCGGGCCAAGTACGTAAACCGAGTTGTCCTTTGTGGCACCGGAAACTTGATCAGAAACCGACGTGCCATTGATTGCGGCGTAAACACCATCTTCCATCAGAAGAATAGCGCTGCCTTTTTTGGCTAGACGCAAGCAGCTTTCAAGGCCGTTACGTTCAAAGGGTGATTTGTTAACTGTATGAAGCATTTTTTATATTCCCTTACCCGCCAATAACTGCATCGGAAGTATCCAATACGTCTGCTAATTCTGCGCTTGAAAGAACCTCAACCTCAATTTTGAAGTCATCGGTTGTAAGGCCACGGGCTTCCATAGATTCTTTTTCAACGATGATGCGCCAGTTCATGTCCATGTCTTCGTCTTCGTCGGCGTCTTCTTTTTCCATTTCGATGATGCCATAGGTCGGAAGAAAGCATTTCATTTCAAGATCGGCTGTGTCTTGATCTTTTTTGATTTGAAAAACACCGTCATCAACAAAAACAATGTTGGCATGCTGTTCGAAAGCTGCGGAAATAAGAACACTTTCCAGAACCTCTAGCGCATAAATAGTGCCATATGGCGCCTTGCGGTTTAGGTAGGTAATGGTCTTTTTTACGCCTTCGGTTTCAAAATTGTATTCGGTCATTTTATTCTCCTTAATCGCCAAACATCATAAGACGGTCAGTTCCCATTGCGGCTTCGGTCAATTGACCAAGTCCGGAAATGCGAAAACCATCCATAAGATTATCTTCAACGATTCCGCGGCGAAGGCCGGCTGCGATACAAACTACTAGGTCAACACCTTTGTCAGCAGCAAGATCGCTCCAGCGTTTGACCACATTGCGGTCATCTGCCTGCGGGGCGGAAAGCTTGTTAGCGTTATAAACGCCATCGTAATAGAAAAATACGCGGGGCACTTCATGACCTTTTTCAAGCGCAGCTAAAACAAATTTGTAAGCTGAGTCTGAAGCCTGATGCGTGAACGGCCCTTCGTTTACTAGAATTCCAAATTTCATTAATAATATTCCTGATATTTATTCGTTCTTCAAGGGGGCGGCGAGTGGCCACCCCCTGTCGAAACAATCGTCTTTTATTTATAGATGAACGTGGCTCGATGCGTTCAATGCATTGCGGCCACCACGCCAGTCTTCAATGTGGAACTTGGTGAATGGCAGGCCAGTTAATTCAAAGAACTTGGGCCAGCCAATACGATCGATCCATTCGTTCATGCGTTCCCAAGGTTTTCCACCTTCTTTGTAGGCATAAAGTATTTTGAGAACAATCTCGGTTGCTTCCGGCCAACGCGGTGCGCTGTTAGGAATTCCTGCAACTACCAATTTGTGGAAGCTTGGCTTGGAACGGGTGGATGAATGTTTACCACCAACCCAGATAGCCAGTTTTGAATGTTCAGGATCGTTAATTTGCATCGGTGGGCACGGCGGGAAGCACGCACCACAGCAAATGCATTTCTTTTCATCAACTTCCAAAGTTGGTTTGCCGTTAACCAATGCTGGGCGAATAGCCGCAACTGGGCAACGGGCAACAACTGCTGGACGTTCGCACATGTTAGAAACCAAATCATGATTAATGATTGGTGGCTTGGTGTGCTGAATGTTAATGGCGATGTCACCTTGTCCGCCGCAGTTAATCTGGCAGCATGATGTGGTGATTTTAACACGGTTTGGCATTTCTTCATGCTTGAACTCGTGATACATGGCATCCATAAGCGATTTAACAACACCAGAAGCATCGGTGCCTGGAATATCGCAGTGCAACCAACCTTGGGTATGAGAAATCATTGATACCGAGTTACCGGTACCGCCAACTGGGAAACCTTCGCCTTCTAGTTTTTCAATAAGCGGCGTTACCTTGCTTTCATCGGAAACGGTGTATTCGATGTTTGAACGGGTAGTAAAACGAACATGGCCATCGGCAAATTCGTCAGCAATGTCACATAGCTTGCGGATGGTGTGAATATCCATCTGGCGCTGGGTGCCTGCTTTTATTGTCCAAACTTCGTCGCCTGATTTAGCAACATGATGCAAAACGCCAACTTGGGGGCGATCATGCCAATCCCATGCACCGTAGTTTTTCTTCATGGCTGGATGCATGTACTGCTGTGGATCTGGAACACCACATTCATCTGGCATCCGCGGTGCTTCTTGAGCCTCACTCATTTTTTATTCTCCAAACTTAACAAACATAAATAAAATTATTAGCTAACAAAGAAAGCCGCATACTTATTCAGCAGCAGCAGATCCTTTGCGGGCATTCCATTTTGCAACTTCTTCGTCCCAACCGTCCATGCGAACGTATGAGCTGGTGCGTGGGTGAGCGACCATGTTGGGGTCAACATCAACACCTACACCTTCGATGAAGTTTACAAGACCGATGCGTTCAATCATTTCACCGGTGCGTTCATGTTCGAGCGCATTATCGGCAAAGAATTCAAGAACGTTTTCGGAAAGCTCAACCAGCCACTCGTAATCTTCTTCTGAATCCATTTTGTGGAAAGGAATAAGAACGGTGCCCATAAGGTCGCCAATTTTAAGTGTACGTTTGCCACCAACCAAAATGGTTACGCCTTTTTCATCACCAACGCTAAGCGCTTTGGTGCAGACGTTGATGCAATGCATGCACTTAACGCAGCTTTCGTTGTCGATTTCGAGGGTGTCGTCATCGTTCAATGAAAGTGCACGGGTTGGGCACATGTTAACAACCTGGTCATTGAAACCTTTGCGACCAAGCGTCTCAACGATTTTTTTGATTTCGTCTTGTTTTACCTTGATGTCATCTTTCCATGTACCAAGAACAGCAAAATCAGAACGGTGAGATGCGTTAACGCAATCGTTAGCACAACCAGAGAATTTGGCTTTAAATTTGTATGGAAGTGAAGGGCGATGCATATCATCAAGCATGTTGTTGATAACCATACGCATGGCTTTCGCTTCGTCATAGCATGACTGTTCGCAACGGGCGGAACCTACGCAGCTCATGGATGTACGAACGCCGGCACCGGCACCACCAAGGTCAAATCCCATTTCGTTCATTTTATCAAAGGCAGGCTGAACATTGTCAGAGGAAATGCCCTGCATCATGATGTCGCCGGATTGACCGTGAAGAGCAATAAGGCCTGAACCATATTCTTCCCAAACATCGCAGAGCTCACGAAGAACTTTGGTGTCATAATGCATGCCAGCTGGTGGCATGATACGCATGGTGTGGAATTCTTTGCTTTCGGGGAATTTGTCGGAAACTTCGGAAAAGCGAGGGATAATACCTGCGCCATAACCGCGAACACCAATGGTGCCGCCTTTCCAATAACCTTTGCGAGTTTCGTATGAGTGTTCAAGCTGTCCCAAAAGGCTTTTAACCATTGGTGAATATTGCTTGTCCTCATCATCGGCAAGATGTTTCAGGCCGGTAATAAAGCTGGGCCATGGGCCGCTTTCTAGTTGATCTAGAAGGGGAGTTTCGGGTTTTTTTGTAGCCATTGTTTTTTCTCCGCAAAGTTATTTGATTAATTACCGGCTTAACGGCCAGTAAATATAATGAGTAACAAGAGAATAACGCGTATAAAAAAAGGGGGGTTAACCAACCCCTTTTGAGAGACCTCTTGCTTTTGGCCTTTGGTGCCATACCTATTATGTAGGTAGCGTTGCACGCAAGGTCGTGTTTTTTTAGTACATTATCCAATTTAGGGGGGTTCCACGTCCCCGTTACAGCCAACACCTGTTATTTTACTTTTTTCTGTTTATTTTCTACCGGGGCTTTTTGTTACTTGCGCCCTCTGGCAGTGAACGGGTATTCCCGTTTTCTGATCCTTATTTTCAATATTTATAATATTACGTCAATCTAATATGTCTATGGTTAAAGAGCCTTATGGTGTAAATTTATGGTCAATCCTTTCGTTTCAGACACTTGTGAGTATAAAAAATTTCATAATTTTTGAAAAAAATGACCGAAAATGACCTATTTTACCTATTCTGATGTTTTGGAATCGATTGTATTTACCCTTTAATTGGAAAAAACGTGGATACCTGAATACATGAATATGCAAAAATACCACAATTCCGACGATGACTACGACAGGTGGCGAGAAAAAAAACTGGCTGATTTCCCCGGTTTTTTAGATATTGTTGTGGATATTTCTGATCCATTTAATTTGAGCAATAGTGAGAGCGTTGCCATCCGCGACCTGTTAAAACGCGCAGGAATGGCTGTTTTTCGGACTCCCCAGAAAGAAAATAAGGAAGAAAATAAGGCAGAAAGCACAGAAGCCGCCAAGGCCATGATGAGTGGGTTTGGCGAGAGCCTTGGTTTGGGCGGGCGGGACAAAAACCCGTATTCCGACGATGATGCCATTACCCCTCTTCATGTTGCGGCTGGAAATGCCCACAAGGAAGAAGGGAGGAAGCTTTATATTCCATATACTGACAAAGCTATTAACTGGCATACGGACGGCTATTATAACCCGCCGGAAAGATACATTCACACAATGCTTTTATATTGCGTAACCCCAGCAATGGAAGGCGGAGAAAATTCGCTGTTTGATCCCGAGATAGCATACATATTGATGCGCGATGCCGATCCCGCCATGGTTGAAGCCATGCGCCACCCAAAAGCCATGACAATTCCGGCCAATGATGTGGATGATGCGGTAAGCAGGGGGGATGAGACCGGGCCGGTATTTTCTTTTAGTAAAAAAGACGGCTCTCTTTATATGCGCTATAGCGCACGCAAGAAAAATATCATCTGGCGTGATGACGAAAACACCCACCGGGCAGTAGCATTTCTTGAAAATCTTTTATCAGGGCCCAATGCGACAAGCAGTCCATATATGTTTAAATATCGTCTTGGCCCCGGAGAAGGTTTAATATGCAATAATGTTTTGCATACTAGAACTGCGTTTAGGGATGGCGAAAATGAAAAACGCCTTATTTTACGTGGTCGTTACAATGCCAAAATTGATCAGCCATAAATAACTAGTTAAGTATTTAAGCAAAAAAGGAGAGCACTTATCGTGAGCGCAGGCCATCAATCAATAACAGATATTGAAGTTATCGAAGCCCCGTGGAATAAGCAGGTAACTGTGCAGGAAGCTACGTACGAAGGTGGGTTTAAAATGGTTCGCTTGCGTATAAAAGAAGGAAAACGTTTTACCGATTTGGAATTAGATAGCGCCACCGCCAGCAACCTTGCTGGGCTTTTGCAGGCATGGTCACAAGCCAATCCCATAAAATAAATTTTAAAATCGGAGATAATTAAACCTTGTCCACATTTTCATCTTACCATCGTCCGCCCAATGCCCGCCGCATGAAAGTAATGGCCGGCTGGCTTTTTGCTGTTGCGGCAATGGTTTTTGTAATGATTATTATTGGTGGTCTTACGCGCCTAACCCATTCTGGCCTTTCAATGGTTGAGTGGAAATTATTTACAGGCTGGATACCGCCAATGAACGAAGCTGATTGGGAGCATCTTTTTTCCAAGTACCAGCTATTTCCTGAATTTCATAAAAAAAATCCGGACATGACGGTAGATGGCTTCAAGTCAATCTTCTGGCTGGAGTTTATTCATAGATTTTGGGGCCGACTTATAGGCATAGCCTTTTTCGTTCCTTATGCATTGTTTATGTCGAGAGCATGGTTCCGTCCAGGTGAGGCGCTTTTTTGGAAACTAACAGGCCTGTTTGTACTGGGTGGCGCACAGGGACTTATGGGCTGGTTTATGGTTGTAAGCGGTATGGTTGACCGCCCCGATGTAAGTCAGTATCGGCTGACTGCACATTTTGGTTTAGCCTTGTTAATAATAGCGGCTCTTTTCTGGGTTGGGCTTTCCCTTCTTAAGTCTGAGCCGGAATCTGATGTTCGCCAAGACACGGGCGGTCTTGGTCGAGCAAGAATATGGTTGTTTATTCTTATTTCAGTGACAGCCGTTTCCGGTGGGTTTGTGGCCGGAACCGATGCGGGTTTTGCGTACAACACATTCCCACTTATGAACGATGAGTTTATTCCAGGTGGGTTATACGACCTATCGCCGTTTTGGCTGTCGGCCTTTGAAGACATTACAACAATTCAGTTCAACCACCGTATTTTGGCTGAAAGTGTATTAGTTTTTGTTGGCCTGTTTTGGTTTTTTTCTATCAGGCGTCATCTGGCGCCGACCACCCGTTTGGCCATAAATTGGTTGGCTGCCACCACAATAGCCCAAGTTTTGTTAGGCATAATAACCCTGCTGCTTGTGGTGCCAGTATGGGCGGCAAGCTTGCATCAGGCGGGCGCGGTTGTGGTGTTTTCGGTGGCACTTTGGGTTGTTTTCGAGATGCGTAGTTCAAAAAACTGATATTTAACTGGGTTTTTTATTACTGCCGCTTGTTTCTATGTGAAAAAACACATTAGAATAGCCAGCATAATATAATTACCCCTCTAAGATTATTTGAGGGGTCGCTATTTTTTAAAGTCAGGCCGATGCGAGGGGGCATTTCGGTTTTATCCAAGGGAACAAGGGACACATCTAATGAGCGATCATAAAAAGTATCGTCTGGTTACAAGAAGCGATTTTGACGGTTTAGTTTGCGCTATGCTGTTAAAGGAAATGGACTTGATTGAAGATATTAAATTTGTTCACCCAAAGGATATGCAGGACGGAACAATTCTAATATCGGAAGATGATATTACAACTAACCTACCTTATGTTCCCGGAGTTCACATTGCATTTGATCATCACGCCAGTGAAATGGTCAGGCTTGACGATATTCCGCCCAACCATGTTATCGATCCTGATGCGCCATCTGCTGCGCGTGTTGTTTATGATTATTATGGCGGCAAAATCGAATTTAAAAATGTATCAAATGAAATGATGGATGCAGTCGACAAGGCTGATTCCGCGCAATTCAGTGAAGATGAAATTTTAAACCCCGATGGATGGGTGTTGCTTAATTTTATTATGGATTCACGCACTGGCCTTGGCCGGTTCAAAGATTTTCGTATTTCTAACTATCAGTTAATGATGGAACTTATCGATTACTGTCGTGACCATACTATTGACGAGATATTAAAGCTTCCCGATGTGGTTGAGCGTACAAAATTATACAAAGAACATGAAAAACAAGCCAAAGAACAAATTGAACGGTGCACAACAGTGCATGGAAATCTTGCGGTTCTTGACCTGCGCAAGGAAGACACAATTTTTGCCACCAATCGTTTCATGATTTATGCCATGTACCCAGATACCAACATTTCAATTCATGTTATGTGGGGTCTTAACAAACTCAACACTGTGTTTGCAACGGGCGGATCAATTCTTAACCGTACATCAAAAACCAACATTGGCGAGCTAATGCTTGAATATGGTGGCGGTGGCCATCATGGGGCAGGTACCTGCCAGGTTGACAACGATGAGTCTGAAAAAGTTCTTAGCGATCTAGTAAAACGGATAACCGAAGACGGATGAAAAGATTACCCCAACTCATGGCCTTTGCCTTGGGTGGGGTCATCTCTTTGGCTCTGCTGCAATCACTTAGTGCCTGCTCAGAAGGGGGTGGTGTTGCGGTAATGTTTGATCCGCACATAGCATTCACAACCATTGATGTGGCCGGAATAAAAGAAACCAACCGTTTTTATGATGCCCTTGATAAATACTCCAACAGCCTAGATGACAAGCGAGATAAAGATCATTTCCGTAATGCATTTCGTCATGTGCGGGCCAATTACGTTAGCGAAGTAAACGACAAAATCTTGATAGATGCGGCAATAGATGGCGTTAATAAATTAAAACCAAAGGACGGTGCGGTCGAGCCAGGCCTGTTGGTGGAAGCCGCCCTTGATGAAATGCTTTCTTCGCTTGACCCACATTCCCAATATTTGAGCCCCGATGAATTAAAGGAACGCAGGGTTTTTGCTAGCGGAGAATTTGGTGGATTGGGAATACAGGTAACTATGGAAGATGGGTTGGTAAAAGTAATTGCCCCCATAGAAGACACCCCCGCCGATAGGGCCGGAATGAAAGCGGGCGATCTTATATCACACCTTGATGGCAACTCGATTAAAGACATGGCGCTATCGGATGCTGTAAAAATAATGCGCGGCCGTGTTGGAACAAAAATCAACATTACCGTTATTCGCGAAGACATTGATCCCTTCGATGTATCAATAACACGCGCGGTAATACATGTGCGTTCAGTAAGGTGGCGGGTTGAAAAAAATATTGGCTACATTCGGGTTAGCAGTTTCACAGAACAAACCGAGCCAGGGTTGATTGATGCTTTTGAAAAAATAAAAATTGAGGGTGGAGATAAAATAAAAGGCTACGTTCTTGATCTTAGGAATAATCCGGGCGGGCTTTTGGATCAGGCAGTTATTGTTTCAGATATGTTTCTTGATGATGGTGAGATTGTTTCAATTCGCCCACGCAGAACAGATTATTCCAGATCGTATTCTGCTGAACATGGCGATGCAGCAGGGGGGAAACCGGTTGTTGTTCTTGTTAATGAAGGATCGGCATCTGCTTCGGAAATTGTTGCTGGCGCACTGAAGGATAATGTTCGCGCCGCCATAATGGGCAGGCGTTCATTTGGAAAGGGCTCTGTTCAAACAATTCAGCAATTACCAATTAAAGGTGCGCTACAATTAACCACGGCGCTTTATTATTTTCCTTCGGGAAAGTCTATTCAGGCATTGGGTGTGCAACCGGATATTATAATAGATCTTCCACCAGCTGAGCAAAGCGTCGAAGCGCAAAAAGCTAAAGGAGACAATAAAGAGGCTGAAAACAAAACTGAGGAGCGCATAATTCGCGAGGCAGATCTTCCTGGATATATAAATGCCCAAAGCAAAAATACAAAGACAATGGCGGCACACCTTCCTTTTAAGTCATGCCCTGGGGCTGGAGTGGAAGGTAAGGACCATGAATTGGGATGTGCTATTGCCTATATTAACTCTTCATCAGCCGCCGCATTTTTAGCCAAAATAGGCGTCACCCCACCGACATAATCGTGACCCATTCAATGCTTTGTTCCTTGCGAATCCAAATTAGCCAAATTGCACAGTTGTGACTAAATGTTCCCATTAGCTTCTATTGGGCGTAAATGTGCTTGAAATTGCCAGTTTGAGAGAAAATCTCAATAAAACGCATAGCTATTTGAAAATATTGATTTTTATTCCCATTTCACCATTGATCATAAAAAAATTGATTACCCCTGATAATCTTTAAAGACTACAATTTTATACAAATTTATCCAATATTTTCAATTAATTGATTGACTTTTGACCCCTTAAAATCGTATTATTCACTTAATCAATAAATATAAAAAAATATCATGTGTGTGCTCTATGACGGCCCGGGTTTATGACTCTTGGGGGAATCCGTGTGGAGTTTTTTTCGTGCTCGGATAGCACTTAAGAAATTTCCAGTTTGTTTATTGTTAATTGCATCGACGATATTATCTATAAGACTTATTCCGATGCATAATTTTGAAAGGCTTTTAAGATGGCTACTTTGGATACTTCCGGAACGCAGGGCACCCCAGTAAGTGCTGATGCTTTCTCTGTTGATGTTTCCTCAGGCAACCCGGTTACAATCCCAGAAGGATTGAACCCGGCAACAGCCGATTATGTCCATGAAGGACCCGACCTGGTTATGAACTGGCCAGATGGTTCACAGGTTGTTGTGACCGATTACTTCATGGCAGAAGATCAGCCTTCACTCATATCTACCGATGGCGCCCAGATTAATGGCGATGTTGCGACCCGTCTCGCTGGTTCAGCTACGCCCGGCCAAGTGGCCCAAGTTGGCGAAGGCGTTGCAGAACAGCCCATCGGACAGGTCGAAACACTTTCAGGTACAGTTATCGTTATTCGTGCCGATGGCACCAGGGTTGAGATTAAGGCAGGCGATTCTGTTTATCAGGGCGATATTCTTGAATCTTCTGATGATGGCGCAATTGGCGTTGTGTTGGCAGATGAAACCACGTTCTCCATGGCCGAAAATGGTCGCATGGTTCTGGATGAAATGGTGTTTGATCCCGGCACCCAAGAAGGCTCTGTTTCGCTTTCTGTTATGCAAGGTGTGTTCACATTCGTTTCCGGTCAGGTTGCCAAAACCGACCCCGATGCCATGACCTTAAACACCCCGGTTGCCACCATTGGTATTCGTGGCACTCAGGTTGGTATCGACATTGCCGATGGCAAGGAAATGAAAATTGCATTGATGGAAGAAGCCGATGGCTTCGTTGGCGAAGTTGTCATTTCCAACAATGCCGGCGTTTCCGTCCTTAACGGTGCAAATGAATTTAGCTCAATCTCCAGCTTCAACCTTCCGCCAACCGAAGTAACAGTGATGAGCAAGGCCGAACTTGTAAGTTCGTTTGGTAGAGCCCTGCACTCCATGCCTACGCCAGAAGGCGGCAATGTTAACAATTACGGAATTGAAACCAAAGAAGATATCCAAAAGGTAGTCGAAGAAGCAAAAGCCGAAGAAGCAAAAGCCGAAGAAGCAAAAGCCGAAGAAGAAGTCACCTCTGGTGTCGAAGACTTGGCAGATTTTGAAACCGCTGCTGGTGGCGATGATGTTCCCCCTCCCGCAGCTGATATTGCGCTCACCGTTGCGGCCGATGCAGCGGCTGATGCTGTGCTTGATGTTCAGGCCACAGGCGATGAAACTCCGCCCGAACCCGAACCCGAACCCGAACCAGAACCTGTGGTCAATAGCGCACCGCAATCTGTTTATGTGGCGCCAGCACCTGAACCAGAACCAGAACCAGAACCAATACCAACAGTTGTAACGGTAACCGCGGTTGTTGAACCCGACCCAACAGCGGCCGATACCACCGCTTCAACTGTCGATACGGTTGATGAGGGCGGTACAGTTGCGCTTAATATTGACGCTACCGTCACCCAAGGTGAAGGCACAATTGAAACCATTACCGTTTCAGGACTTGAAGGCGCAACCCTTAGCTCCGGCACCGATGACGGCACTGGTACTGTTACACTTAGCCCGCTCGAACTTGCCGACCTAACGCTTACGGCTGACGCAGATAGTTTAGCAGATATCAATCTTACCGTTACCGCAACCACCAATGACGGCGTAACGGCAACCGATACCGTGGTTGTTGACGTGGTTCCGGTTGGCGATGCCCCAACTATTACTGTCGATGTGCCTTCCATTAATATGCTGGAAGATGGCGATGCGGTTGACCTTAACATTACGGTCTCCGACCCCAATGCCAACGAGGCAGTTAACTCGGTTACCATTACGGGCGTTAATGGCGCAACTCTTAGCGCTGGTATCGACAATGGTGACGGCACATGGACACTTACGCCGGGTCAATTAACCGGTTTACAGCTTACACCAAGTACAGACTGGAACGGATCTGTTAATATTGGCGTTAGCGCAACAACCGATCAGGGTGGTAGCGCCACGGTTACCGATGCGGTAACAGTTAATGTTGGCGCAGTTGCCGATGCACCAATCGCTACCATTACCCCAGATATGGCAACCGAAGATGCTCCATTTGCGCTTAACATCACGGCAGAAATGCCAGCCGGTACCAACCACGTGGTTCAAGCCGTAACTATTAGTGGCGTTCCTGCGGGTGCGGTAATTTCTAACGGAACAGATGGTGATATAATTTCTACTGGCCCCGATCAGGTTATAACCCTTAGCGTTGACCAGTTGGCAAACTACACCATGCAAACGCCAGCCGATTTCAACGGAACAGTATCCGGCCTTACGGTAACTGCTACTTCTGATGACAACAATGCATCAGATACCACCACCACTAATGTGACTGTAGGGGCTACTGATGATGCACCAACGGTTACCATTGATGGTGTAAGCGGAAACGAAGATGCTGCTATTGCACTTAATATAGATGTTGCTGACGTAGATACCGACCTTTCTGCCGTTACCGTTACAATTGGCAGCGTTCCCCCAGGGGCGGTTATTTCATATGGCACCGATGGTGCCGTTATACAGCCGCTAGAAAATGGCGATTACGAATTGCCAGCCAGCGAACTTGCAGGGCTAACCCTGACTCCACCAAAAGATTCAGATGTAAATATTGATCTTGATATTACAGCGTCATCTTCACAAGGAGTCGAAACCACCAGCACCATGACTGTAAATGTTAATGCAGTTGCAGATGTGCCAACCGTAAGTATTGATGTTGGCACCCCCACCGTTAATGAAGCGGGTGGGGTTCCCGGTTGGGGACATGGCGATAATGGTCAAGCGCATTATGGACCTCCGGGGCAAGGCGGCAATTCAGGCAATGGTGGCGAAGGCGGACAGGTTTATCCTGTTGATCTTCAGGCTGCGCTTGCCGATACCGATGGTTCTGAAACCCTTAGCGTTACAATTAGCGGTGTGCCAACAGGTGGCGAACTTTCCGTTGGCACCGATAACGGTGGCGGCAGTTGGACATTCACTGAAGCTGATTTAGCCACCATCGGCACCGATGGTCTAAGCCTTTTCATTCCTAACACCACAACGACAGATTTTTCCTTGAGCGCCACTGCAACGGCAACTGAGCTAAATGGCGACAGTGAATCAGCAAGCGACAGCTTCATCGTTGGCGTTGATGTGGTGGCAGTTGAACCAACCCTCAATCTGGGAGATGGCGTTGCCAGCGGTAACGAAGACGGTGAAATTGCGCTTAATATCGATGCCCAACTTGTTGATGCCACAGATACCCTAAGCGTAACCATTTCTAATATACCTGAAGGTTCAACCATTATTTCTGGCAGTAGCAGCTTTGTTATTGACGCCAGTGGCACCATTACACTTAGCCCCGATCAGTTGGCTGGGTTAAAAATGACCCCACCGCAGGATTATAATGGCAGCTTTGATCTTTCGGTTACGGCTACCGCAACAGATGGTACGGCAATAGCCACCACAGCCCCTGGAACAATTTCTGTAACTGTTGATTTCGCTCCAGATGCACCGATTGTAACCATTAGCTCAACTGGTGGCGTTGAAGACGGCACCATGACCATCGATCTTACAGCCAATATGCCGGCTGACTTTACCGAAGCTGAATCTGTTGAAACGATTACCCTGTCGGGCATTCCCGCAGGCTCAACCATTTCTGTTGGTTCCGATACGGCGGTTCTTAGTGCCGATGGCCTGACATTTAGCGTAACACTTACCCCGGACCAACTAGGCACTATCGAAGTTAACCCACCTGCCGATTGGAATGGTGAAGTTAACCTTAGTGCAACGGCAACCACCGACGAAGGTGGTGTCGGGTCTTCTGGTACGGTAACTGTAAATGTTGATGCGGTTGATGATGCACCAACGGTTACCATTGATGGTGTAAGCGGAAACGAAGATGCTGCTATTGCACTTAATATAGATGTTGCTGACGTAGATACCGACCTTTCTGCCGTTACCGTTACAATTGGCAGCGTTCCCCCAGGGGCGGTTATTTCATATGGCACCGATGGTGCCGTTATACAGCCGCTAGAAAATGGCGATTACGAATTGCCAGCCAGCGAACTTGCAGGGCTAACCCTGACTCCACCAAAAGATTCAGATGTAAATATTGATCTTGATATTACAGCGTCATCTTCACAAGGAGTCGAAACCACCAGCACCATGACTGTAAATGTTAATGCAGTTGCAGATGTGCCCACGGTTTCTGTAACATTGGGCGAAGGCGTTGCGACAACCGGATCTGAAAATAGCTCCATGACCCTTGAAAACATGGGTAATGCCAGTGCCGGTTATGAAAACACAATCGGGTGGTACACCATGGACGCCAACGGAAGCCCGGTGTCTGGTGAAGTTATCTGGGCTGATGTTAAGCAAAGTGTGGGTGATGAATCCACCCTAGACGGTGTAGATCCTTCCACCATCGGTTTCTTCTTGATTTCCGATGGCGGCACGCAAAACCAGAACCTTGCCAATGGTGAAAACGTTACCTTCGAACAAGACAGTAGCGGCGCTTGGCAGGTTATCGATAGCAATGGTGAGACCTTGAACGCCATTCATGGCAATGGCGCGTTCTTCACCAACCAGGCGCTTAACGCTGATGGATACGACCATGAAGCTGATAGCTCTTCAATCGGCAACATGGGCTGGGAAGACTTGAACGGCGGCGGTGATCAGGATTTCAACGACGTCAACCTGAACCTAACCACAACGTCAGAACCCGGTGGCACGGTTGAAACCACATACCCGCTGACCATTGATGCCAGCATAACTGATGCTGACCTTTCCGAAACCCTAACTGTTTCGATTGCCGGCATTCCAATTGGTTCAGTTTTGAGTTATGGCACCGATGGCGCAACCATAGAGGTTACAACAAGCGAACCTATAACCCTTGATGCTAATCAGCTAGCTGGATTGAACTTGACGGTTCCCGGTTCGGTTACCACAGACTTTGAACTGGACGTGACGGCCACCGCAACCGAGCCTAATGGCAGCACCGCAACATCAGACGCACAAACGGTTGAAGTTGTGGTTGATACACCGCCATCTGAAGATGCAGTTGCTCAAGATCCAACTCTCGAAATGAATATTTCCGGACCAATTGAATTTGGGAAAGACGGAGATAATGACGGAGCAAACAACGGATGGGGCAATGGAGATCAAGATGCTCCGGGCAATTCTGGTTCGAGCAACAATGCAGAAAATTACGATCAGTATGGCGCAGCTACTGACGATAAATTATCCTCCAGAGGAGGAAGTGATACATTATATGGTGGCGCCGGTAATGATGAAATTAAGGGCGGCGGTGGAAACGATACCCTTTATGGCGGTTCCGACAGTGATAAGCTGAAAGGCGACGATGGTAGCGACATACTTTATGGCGGTTCCGGTAATGACACCCTTGAGGGCGGCAAGGGCGACGACACCCTTATCGGCGGTGAAGGAAATGACTACCTCAAGGGTGGAAGCGGCCAAGATACTATGGTTCTTTCCGGTTCTCAGGATGATTACCGCATTACCGAATTGGGCGATAGCGGCACCTATGTGGTTGAACATACCGGTGGTGACCGTAGCGACGGTATCGATCTGGTTAAAGACGTTGAATTTGTCCAATTTGATAATTACGGTGATAGTGACTCCATAACAATGAATATGGAAACAGCCGAGACATCCAGCATCGATGGCATTTCAGATCATGCCCATCATGCTAATATTTATGATATTTCGTTTAGCGCCTCAACCAATGATACCGACGGTTCGGAACAAATTTCCAGTATTACAATTTCGGGCGTTCCAAATGGTGCCGGACTTTCTTCTGGTACCGACAACGGTGATGGGTCATGGACATTAAATTCCGATCAGATGGATAACCTTACGCTTATATCTGATGAAGACGTGTCCGAAGATGGGTTTACACTTAACGTGTCGGTAACATCAACCGAGCTTGATGGCGGCGATACT
Source organism: uncultured Thalassospiraceae bacterium (assembly GCA_965603095.1). GTDB lineage: Bacteria > Pseudomonadota > Alphaproteobacteria > Rhodospirillales > Magnetovibrionaceae > DAOVVL01. Next base: position 19,976 of record CBFDBQ010000011.1, read on the forward strand.
GCAACAACTGACTTTAACGTCATGTTTGCAGATAACGATACGTTGGAAGTTGATGGTGTGGAATATGACCTCAGCGAATTAAACGAAGGCGATTCTGTTGACATGTCTGCAAGCGGTGATGTTCTTGGAACAACCGCACCGGCAAATGTGGTTGATGACCTTAATGATGTTAGGGCAGATTCTGGTTATACGGTTACCGATGATGGAGGCGACGTTACCATTGTCGATATACCCGATAATTGATGAAGCGATGATTTAAATTTATTATACAACCTCTATTCGCCAGATTGAGGTAAATAAAAAAGGCGGTTACCGATTTTTCGGTTTCCGCCTTTTTTTATGTCTGGCCGAGGGGTAGGGTTGTTATGCCCCGTCGTTTTGTGGGCGCTCACGATAATGCGACCATTTTTCTTTGCCATCACGGTTTTCCAGGAAATTGACCAATGCAGAAACTGATTTGCGGTCAAACTTGGTTCCGGTTTCACTAAGTAAAATATCTGAAACTTTCTCAAAGGTCATGGCATCACGGTATGCGCGTGCGCTAACCATACCTACGAAAGCATTGGCAACCGCCAAAATACGGGCAGTCGGCAGTATGGCATCATCGCCAAGGGCCAACGGGCCTTTGCCATCAATAGTTTCGCCCATTTCGCGGATAGTCTGAACAACCGGTCCTTCAAACGACACATCTTCCAATAAATCAGCGCTTACTAGATAGCTGTTCATTAGCGTCTTGCGTTCATCATCGGAAAGATCGCCGGTTCTGGTCAACAGTTCCGACGGTATAAATATTTTGCCCAAATTCATCAGGCTGCCTGATATATCAACTGTCTTTGCGGTAATTTCATCCGTCGCCATTTCTTCGGCAATTGCTTTTGCAACCTCTGCCACGCGCGATGAATGGTGCGAAGAAAATGGATCACGCCTATCAACCACGCTTACCAACGTATTGATAAGTTGGCGTAGCATTTTTTCATTACGTCTGCGCTCATGGGTTAGCTCGGTAATGTCATCTAAAATCATCAATACCCCGGGTGGGTGTTCGCTATCGCCACGCAACGGAATGTGTTCTGATTTAATAACCATTAGGTCTTCATCGTTACCGTCTTCACCGAAAACATTTATATGTTGTTCACGACTAGCAACCCTGTCGTCCGATGCGGCAAAGTTTTTAAGCACCACTTCATTTATATCGGCATAAACTTGCGCCTTTATGGGCCCAATTACCGATGCCATGGTTTTTCCCAGCATATCAGCGGCAGGGATACCAGCCTCATCAGCGGCCGGTTCGTTGGCATAGGTGTATGCTGTGGTCCCATCAACCGCAACAATTCCGGTTGGCTGTGAATTTGATATCAAATCCATAAATTTGCTTAAGTTTTCAAACCGTTCCGATGAACGACGGAAATTTTCCGCCGCCTGTGTCGCCCGAAGCGAGCTTCCGTGTTTCCACACCGCAAAAATAGCAACGGTTACGCCGACAATAATCAGCGTAAACACTGTTATCAGGGTATTTAACCTAGTTTCTGTTTCGGCCATGGCTTCAGATTGGTTTATTTTTCTAACCAAAACCCATGGAACGCTGGCAATTGGCCGAGATACCATTAAAACCTCATCACCGGTGTAATCCCGCTTAACAGCAAAACCACCTGGTTTTTGGATGGCATAGGCTACATCAAGATCTGGCGTATCAGCGCTGAGCGCACGTTTTAGCGGTGCAGTTCCATCTTTTAGAGGGCTTAAATATTCGATTGTGGTGCCACTCTTGTCGGTGTCGGGGCGAACCAAATATGTTTCCGATGTTTCTGCGGTTTCACCCGGCTGTACAAGTTTTTTAAACAGGCCGTCATCAACAACCCGCAAACCAACAACCGCGCCAATTCCTTTGGCACCTGATTGGTCATCTTGAACGCCATAAACAGGTATAACAAACCCTATGGTTGGAAGATTGGATGCGCCCATATATATATCTATCACCGTTGGCTCACCTTTAAGGGCCCGAGCAACAGCTTCGCGAACATTGGTCGAAAGGGGTGGCATGCTGGGTGAGCTTGTTATTGGCTTTCCCTGTGCATTGACCAGACCAATGCCTGCAACACCAGCACGTTCAACGTTGGCTGAAATTTCGGCGGCCTCAACCGGGGGCTTAAAACCACTGCGTTCGGCAATTGCGGTTAATACGTTTCTTAGGAATTGTGTTTCTGCACTGCCGTCGCTGGCAAAGGGATCGTTATTGTTGGCTTTTTTTGGTGCCGTTAATTCGGTCATATAAAGCTGTAATGAGGCATTTTCAGAAAGCTCGCGCATAACCGAAAAATTGTCTTCAATCCATTGATTGACCGCAGCCGACCTTGAATCAGCCACAATGCCAATTCGTACCTGCCATTGCTGTATATCGCGGGCGCGTTCATTTTCAACAAACTTGAATGCAAAAAAAACAGCACCTACAACTGCCACAACCAGCCCGGCCATTACCCCAGCCGCTTTTAAGTTAACGTTTCGCTTTGCATTAGGTTGCAGGGTGTTTTCCACTGCACCTTCTGAGGCATCTATACTCACTTTTCTTTCCCCCGATATTTTTATCTAACCCTTATTTGCAATCCTAGCGGGTTGGTTGCTTTAGCGCAAAAGGGTTTACCTTCACCTCTGCAGTATACCCATAATACACTGAAAATAAACGATTAATGGGCATATTGCTGTATCATAAATTGGAACCTATACTTGTTTGAACAGGACTTTATTGCAGGTCCTTTGGGGTGCAGATGACACATACACAAAATAGAATAATCGATACATTTAAGCTGAGCGCATCTAGCCGCGGCCACAATGTATGCTTTTTTGCGCAAGCTATTTTGGCAATAGCCATTGTTGCGGGCATTGTTTTTTCTAGTTTTTCACCTGCATTAGCTGGGGTAGCACCAAGTTTTTTTAGCTCTACCGAGGAAGCAAACACCGACCTTTCACCATTTAAAAAATGGACAGCGGCGTTGGAAAAGTATTCCAAGGAAGTGGCGGCCAAAAAAGCCGGGCCATGCGACGGAAAGGAACTTAATTCATGCTCTTATGGCAAGTGGATGTCGTTTCTTGCCGGCATTAAAGACAAAGATGTAGCAACCAAAATACGCGAGGTGAACAATTACATGAACCGCGCGCCATATGTTACTGATAATCAAAATTGGGGAACCAAAGATTATTGGTCATCACCGGGTGAATTTATGGCTAAATTTGGAGACTGCGAAGATTTTGCCATTGCTAAGTACATGTCATTGAGAAAATTAGGATTTAAAGAACAGGACATGCGCGTAGTGGCCGTTAAGGATATGAACCTAAAAGTCGGCCATGTGGTTCTTGTGATTTTTCTTGGCGGAAAATCATACGTTATGGACAACCAAATAAAAGATGTTATCTCGACCGCAAAGATACTTCATTACGTTCCGGTTTTTTCCATCAACGCAAAATCGTGGTGGAAACACATACCGGCATCATAGGCACATATCATAGGCTCACGTCTTAAGGCCCAATATAATGATACCTATGATTTATGTGCGTCGATCTGCGTCTGTGCGTCGAGACGAGCTTTGCCGCCTGCCTTCGTCTCTGCGTTCTTGTTCTGAGCGGCGCTCTGAGTTTGAGCGAAATTCGCTACCGGCGTGACTAGCTTTTAAAGCTCTTCTGTTAGCAGTTTCCCTGCGGCTACTGCCTGAACGTCTTTCTTCTTCTAGACGGCGACTATCTTCATCGCGACGCTCGCTTTTACTGCGCGCGTCATCACCGCCTGGTGCGGCCATATTCATTGGTGTGCTCATTGTTAGTAATTCCTCGGCTATTTAGTTTTTTCCAAATAGCGCCCCATAACATAATATGCATTATCACAGTTTTGTGAATAGCGGGCAAGGTACTAGAATAAAATAAACTTCTGGTGATTTGCCTCAATCTGGCTACATTTCACCCGGATTTAAATATAGGCATCATCCTTTTGGACTAGCCTCATCTATGGGTAAGCACAAAGCAACACATGACCATTATTAAAACAGAAATTGAAAACAGACGCACATTTGCAATTATTTCGCATCCGGATGCGGGTAAAACAACGCTAACGGAAAAGCTGCTTTTGTTTGGTGGTGCAATACAGATGGCAGGAGCGGTCAAGGCACGCGGTCAGGCAAGGCGTGCGCGTTCTGATTGGATGAAGGTCGAACAAGAAAGAGGCATTTCCGTTACCAGTTCGGTAATGACATTCGAATACGAAGGTAAAACATTTAATCTGCTAGACACCCCGGGTCACGAAGATTTTTCGGAAGACACATACAGAACGCTCACAGCAGTTGATTCGGCCATCATGGTTATCGATAGCGCCAAAGGCATCGAGGCCCAGACAAAAAAATTATTCGAAGTTTGTCGTTTACGTGACGTTCCAATTACAACTTTTATAAATAAAATGGATCGTGATGGACAGGACCCGTTTGATTTATTGGATGAAATTGAACAATCCCTTGCGCTGGACGTGACGCCGGCAAGTTGGCCCATTGGCATGGGTCGGGATTTCCTTGGCTGTTATGATTTATTTAATGACCGTCTTTTGCTGGTTGCCCGTTCCAAAGGTGACGAGGTCGGCGAGGGGATTGAATGCAAAGGCCTTGATGACCCCAAACTTGATGAATTGTTGCCTGACTGGGCCATAAAAAAATTGCGCGAAGATGTGGAAATGGCCCGTGGTCTTTGCCCAGAGTTTAATTTGCAATCATATCTTGAAGGGCACATGACGCCTGTATTTTTTGGTAGTGCCATAAATAATTTTGGCGTGCGCGAGCTTCTCCATGGGCTTGCCTCAAATGCGCCATCACCACGCCCTCAGCCAGCGGTTGAGCGCGAGGTAAAACCAGATGAACCAGATGTAACTGCAATTGTTTTTAAGATTCAGGCAAACATGGATCCTAAACACCGTGACCGCATAGCGTTTGTTCGTATCAATTCCGGACACTTCAAACGGGGGATGAAGCTCAAACATATTCGCTCGGGCAAAGTTTTGAACATCCACAACCCGGTGCTGTTTTTAGCCCAAGATCGTGAAACAGCCGAAGAAGCCTTTGCCGGTGATATAATTGGTATTCCCAACCATGGAAACCTGCGCATCGGCGATACCCTTAGCCAGTCAGAAGAAATTCATTTTACCGGCATTCCGGCGTTTGCTCCTGAGTTCCTGCAAAGAGCAAGGGCCGATGACCCGATGAAGGCCAAGCACCTTGGTCGTGCTTTACAGCAAATCGCCGAAGAGGGTGGGGCCATGGTAATCAAACCAATCATCGGTGCCGATTGGGTTGTTGGGGTTGTTGGGCCTTTGCAATTTGAGGTTCTGGCCGACCGTATTCGTACCGAATATGATATCCCAGTTCATTTTGAACAGATCGAGCTTTATGGCGCGCGCTGGGCCGATGCCGATGATGAAAGGGTATTGAAAAATTTTGTTGATGAAAATCGCGTATCCATGGGCTTAGACCACGACGGTGCACCGGTGTTTATGGCACGCAATGCATGGCACCTTTCCAAAGCCGAGGAAGATTTCCCTGACGTTAAATTCCTAAAAACCCGCGAGCAGTCAATTGTTTGATGTTGGCTAAATAACACTCATTAAATGACACTAAGCATGCTTGCCACCAGTGGGTGACGCACAACGTCTATGTCTTTCAAGCGCACCACATCGACATCATCCATAACCTCCAGCCGATTTGATATATCGGCCAGGCCCGACATGCCGGGTAACAAATCGGTTTGGTCAGGATCGCCAGTTACAACCATGGTTGAATGCCAGCCAAGGCGGGTAAGCAGCATTTTTATCTGTCCGTAGGTGCAGTTTTGCGCTTCGTCAATTACCACAAATGCATTATTTAGTGTGCGGCCGCGCATAAACCCAACTGGTGCAATTTCAATTGTACCGTCTTTCATCATTTTTTTTATGGAACTGTTACCCATTCTGTCTGCCAGCGCATCGAATAGGGGGCGCAGGTATGGCGCTAGCTTCTCTTCCATTTCACCGGGAAGGTAACCAAGAGATTCCCCAGCTTCTACTGCGGGGCGGGTAAGAACTATTCGTCCAACGCGCCCACTTTCAAGCCATTCAACAGCTTTTGATATTGCAAGGTATGTTTTGCCGGTGCCAGCTGGCCCCAATGCCATGACAAGGTTTTTTGCATCCATGGCATCAAGTAAGGTTTTTTGATTTTCGCTTCTGGGCTTTATGGTTTTTAGGTATCTCTGATCGCGATTTTCTTGCTCGGCCACACCAAGGGGGTGCCATGTTTCATCTTCGGGGTATAACGCATGAACGGTTGCTTGTTTTTGGCGGCGACTTTTCTTTCCCATAGATAGATACCTCCTAATATTGTTGATAGCGTTAATTAATTTCTTAGAATAATTCCTTCCAGACGTAGAAATGCAAACGCCCCCGATTGCGGAGGCGTTGAAGTATTAGTTAAATTTTTGTTATTGGCCGTAAAGGGAGATGGCAACCCATTGTGGTTACCTATTGTGTATCCAATTATTTTACTGGCCCGATATTTATATGGGCCGGTTAGTAGAACCATTACGGTTCCCTCCTTATCCCTTAATTTTGGTTCCTTACTTTATATCCTATCTAAAGGTTAGGAGGGATTGGTTAATAACTGCTTTCCAACACATTATTTGCCGACTCTTTTATTGCTGTAATAGCTAACGCCTTATAAACCTTGCAAATTATCTCTTCTAAGGCGAGCAGCAGGGGCCTGAACCGCAACCAAGGCCGCCGTTGCTAGCACCATAGCACCAATGCCCATGGCCGCGAATCCAACTCCACGGTCCAGCAGAAAGCCTGCCAGCAGGGGGGACGCGGCGGTGGAAAGCACCGTAAAGCTAGATGACAGCGCACGCACCGTTCCCAGCCTGTGGGTGCCGTAAATATCTGCCCAGCTTGCGGTAATAAGAACCCCGCTAGCACCCGTGGTTAGCCCACCTAGGGCTAAATACACGGGAACCCAAAGCATATGGGAGCCAAGGGAAATAACCGCCATGGAGGCAATAAGGGGAACAAGAAAAAACGGCAGCACCCGTCCTGGGCCATTTTTATCCACCAGCGACCCAGTTAATAGTGATGCAAATACCGTGGCACCCGCAAATGCTGGAAAGCTAGATGCAAGCCATGCAATGTTCCAGTTATTGGATTCGGCCAAAGCAATTTGGTGAAAGAAAACCCCGGTTAAAAGAAACGGTGCCATAAGCGAGGCCGATAAAATTATGTAAAAAGAGGGATCATGCAAAATACTTTTTTCTTCAGCTGATCTTTCTTTTTCAGATTTTTCTTTTTCATATTTTTGATGGCGTTCGGTTTGTCCTTTTAATAAAAACTGTGATGCGGGCAGAAAGACAAATACCAATAATATTGTGATAAACCCCCATGTATCGCGCCAGCCCAAGTACGCAATCCCACTAATAGCTAAAATTGGAAAAAATGCTTCACCAATGGGAAAGCCAAGGCTTACAACACTCATGGCACGGCCGCGGGTATTTTCAAAATATCTAGCCATACTTACAACCGCGGTGTGGCGCAGTAGGCCTTGACCAAAAAGGCGAAGACCAAACAATGCGGCAATTAAAACCATAACATTGCTGGCAATCGACATGGCGCCCGCGGCAACTGCAAGACCGATTATAATAATTGCCGCATACAGCCTAAGATCAATATGGTCTATCCTGCGTCCCGCCCATACAATTACTACCGCACTTAAAAGCGTTGCCAGTGAATAAATGGCACCAAAGTCACCATGGCTAAGGGCAAACTCACCCCTTATGACATTACCAAAAAGGGCAATAAAAAAGGTTTGCCCGATATTTGCACCAAGCGTGCAAAGAAGCCCAAAGCCCAAGAACCTGCGGTTAGAATAAATAAATTTTAGCGCGTTCATTTGCTGGCACAGTTAACACAAATGGGTGTTGCCGGATCCATCTCTAGACGTTTTAGAGGAATTTCTTCGTCGCATGATGCGCAAAACCCATATTCGCCAGCTTCAATTCGGCCAAGGGCTAATTCAATTTTTTTTAATTCCGTTTCACGACGACGCCCGGTTTCAAGTGCCATAGCCTGGGCTTGCAGGGCATCCATCCGTGAAAGACGCCCGACACTGGTTTGGTCAAGCTCCACCGCCTGACGGTCACCCGCGCTAAGTTCATTATCGCGGAGTAGCTCCTGTTTTTCCAATAGGAGTTTTTCCTTGAGCGCGCTGATTTTGGCATCTGAAAGGGAGTTCATTGTTATGCTCAATACTGCTTTTGTGAAACTTTGAATAGGATATTTTTATAGTATTTATATTAACACTTGGTTTTAAAATTGATCAATTTCATTAATTTACAGTTACTTGGCACAATGGAATAAATGCTTTTTTTCTGTTATAATTTATCCTGCGGGGGGCTTCCGGCTTATTTAAAAGGAGGTCCTAACAACATGATCGTAAAAACAATTTTAGATTCAAAAGGTAACGGTGTCGTTACTGCCGATGCAAATGCGTTGGTGGTTGATGTTGCGCGCGTATTCAAGGAAATGGGCATTGGTTTTGTTGCTGTTGTTGAAAATGGTAAAACAATCGGTACGATTTCCGAGCGTGATATTGTTCAGGCATTAGTCAAAAATAATGGCAATGTTTCAACCATAAAAGTACGCGATATGGCCACCAGAAATATTATCACCTGTAATCCCGATACATTAACCACCGAACTTAGCGATTTAATGACCAACAAGCGCACCCGGCATGTGCTTGTTATGGACGAAGATAGTCTGGTTGGCGTTATAAGCATTGGCGATTTGGTAAAACACAATCTTGATGAATGCCAAGTAGATAGCGGCGCAATGCGTGAATATATTACTGGCCAAGGATATCAGTAATAGGCTTTAACGCCTGTTTTTTGATGTTTTCTTGGTGCCCTTTGGTTGCGGTTGCGGTCTGGCGAATGTTATCTCGGTTTCGTTTGATGCACCGGGTTGAAACTTGTAACCGCCAAGGTTAAACGATTTTATATCTTCTGGTTTTTTTATATTATTTTCCATTATCCATCTGGCCATGGCCCCGCGGGCACGTTTGGCAAACAGCCCAAGGGTGCGTATTTCACCATCTTGTATTTCTTTGAACAGCGGAGTTATTACCGGAACATCCAGTTTATCTTTATCCAATACTGAAAAATATTCTTTCGATGCAAGGTTTATAACCGCTTTGGATTTTGTTTCAGCTGCCTGTGCACCAACATATTTGGAAACCTTGTCACCCCAATATTGATAAAGGTTCTTGCCCTTTGGGTTTTCAAGCTTTGTTCCCATGTCCATGCGATAGGGGCGGATAAGATCAAACGGTCTCAATGCCCCATAAAGCCCGGATATTATTAAAAGCCTGTTTTGCGCGTGATTTAGGGACTTTTTATCCATTGTGCGAATATCAAGACCCACATAAGTGTCGCCGGAAAACATATATGCCGCAGGTTTCGCATCAGCCGCCGTTTCTTTGGAGGAAAATGTAGCGAACCAGTTGGCCGCACCTTCGGAAAGTTTTTCGCTAATGTGCATAAGCTTGGCAATTTCGCCCTCGCTTTTTTCAGCCCCTATTTTTGCAAGCTTTTTTGCATCGCTTTCGAAGCGTGGTTTGGTTTTTACAATATCCGGAATTTTTTCATTATCGAGATTGAGTTTTTTTGCCGGAGAAACAATAACTATCATTTTAATAAACCTGCCTTGATTCGGTTTTAAGGGCTAATGAATTGAAGCTGAAATAAGCCTGAAACCCGTAATAAACACAAGCTAAATACCGAAAAATTACACTAGATAAATAGTGCTAATTGCCATTATCTATAGAAAATACTACTATTTGGACAATGAAATTAAGTGGGCGCCTTGATAAATTGAGCGCCTTTTTTGATGTAGTATTAATATAAGCACAAAAGGCATAGTTTAGGTCATGATTATAAGTAATATTATACGCGGTTCTATTTTTTCAATATTTCTTGTGGCGGTATTATTTTCGACCACCGTTCCCATGGCGGCCAACGCAGACCATAGCGGCCACACAGCCCAACAATTTATTGAAGGACTGGCCGATGAGGCCATTGGCGCGCTGACCGACGAAAATGCTGTGCGGGAAGATAAGATTAATCGTTTTCGCAACCTTTTGGCCCATAATTTCAATGTTCCGCTCATAGGAAAATGGGTTATGGGTCGCCATTGGCGCGCAGCCAATGAGGTGGAAAAAGATGAATACATGCGTCTTTTTGAAGATTTGATAGTAATTACATATGTTGATCGTTTTGATCAGTATTCAGGTGAAAAAATTAATGTTGTGAATACGGTTATGACCCCGGGCAAGGATTCAATTGTTTACTCTGAACTTGTTCGCCCCCAGGGAGATGGCGTTATACGTGTTGATTGGCGGGTAAGGCAAAACGGAGATATTTATAAAATTGTTGATGTTTATGTCGAAGGAATAAGCATGGGTCAAACCCAGCGTTCTGAATTTGCATCGGTTATCAAACAAAAAGGCGGAAAGATAGAGGGATTGTTACAAGTTCTTCGCACCAAGGTCTCGGCACTTCAACAGGCAGAGAAATAGATTTTTTTAATTCAACCGCAATTTTGCAATATTATTGATTTTTTGGGCATAACCAGATGGTGAACAATTCAATTCCATCTGGTTTATCAAGAAAAACATCCCGAAACGAAAATTTTCCAGTCGCATCTTTTTTGCTGCCAAAACGCATGCGAAACCATGTAATGGCATTTTATGCGTTTGCCCGTACCGCAGATGATATTGCCGATAGCTCACATTTAAATTCAAATGAAAAAATTTCTAAACTTGATGCGATGGAAAACATCCTTCTTGGTGGCGGAAAGGATGGCGATGATAATTTTCAGGTATCACATGCAATGCGTCAAAGTCTTGGTCAAAGCGGAATTAGCGCAATTTATTGCCGTGACCTGTTGAAAGCATTCCGTCAGGATGCAAACAAAAATACATATTCATCTTGGGATGAATTGATGGAATATTGCTCGTTATCTGCCGCCCCGGTTGGGCGGTATCTTATTGCCCTTTCCTCTGGAAAATCATTCATGGATACCCGTGTTGATTTTGGTCCTTCCGATGCGTTGTGTGCGGCATTGCAGGTTTTAAATCACCTTCAAGACATGAAGGGTGATTATATTGAATTGGGGCGGGTCTACCTTCCTGCCGATTGGATGGCGGAAGAGGGGGTTAATGTTTCCGACCTTGATGCAGCGCAAATGACGCCAGCATTGAAAAAAATTACTCTTAAGGCATTGGCGGAGGTTGATGAATTGCTAAATGATGCCGGGCCCCTTGCAAAAATATTGCGGCCCGGTGCCTTGGGTCGTGAAGCAGGTGGCATAAGGGCAATAGCTATGCAGTTATCTGGCAAACTTAAAAATAACGATCCCATAGCCACACGGGTTGAGCTTGGTAAGGTGCAGTCAATTTTTTGGTTTTTGTTGGGTGCCTTCAGGGGTTAAACTGTAAACTATGATGAGTGATTTACATACAAACCCAAACCCTGCCTCGCGATCGCAAATTACCCCTCCATCATTAAGGGCCACCCCAAGCTCTTTTTATTGGGCGATGCGTATATTGCCACGCATTAAGCGTGATGCAATTTTTGAAGTGTATTCCTTTTGTCGCGAAGTGGACGATATTGCCGATGGGGTTCTCCCAGTTGGTGAAAAAATTGAACTTCTGAACGAATGGCGCCACCGCATAGATGATGTAATGGATGGAACCGAAGCGGTGAGCTTTTCTGATGGTTTTTCAAAAACCATCGTGTCTTATGGCATTGATAGGGACGATCTTTTTGCAGTTATTAACGGCATGGAGACGGATGCGGTAGAAAAAGTAACAATCGTCAATATGGATGAGCTTGATATCTATATGGATAGGGTCGCATCGGCAGTGGGAAAAATATCTAATAAAATATTTGGCATTAAGGGCAGCCACGCTGATAGCTTGGCGGTAAATCTTGGCCGCGCTTTGCAGCTTACAAATATATTACGCGACATTGCCGAAGATGCATCATTGGGGCGCACATACATACCGCAGTCGGTGCTTAAAAAATATTCTGTTCAAAAAACCGAAGCAGACGAAATTTTAAAGGACAAAAATCTTCCCAAAGCCTTGGATTTTATGGCAACGCTAGCCCAAGAATATTATCAAAAAGCAGATATGAACCTTATGGCGTTACCGCGTGGCCCGACACGTCCTCCCCGCATAATGAAAGCTGTTTACGGCCGAGTTTTAGAAAAAATGATAAAAAATGGCTGGCATTATCCCTATGCGCCGATACGCATTAGTAAAATTGAAAAAATATTTATTGCCGCAAAGGCGGCATTTTTCTCGTGAACACGGCATATGTAATTGGCTCTGGTGTTGCTGGCCTTGCCTCAGCAAAGCGCTTGACTGAACTTGGTCACAAAACAGTTGTTTTGGAGGCAACCGATCATCCGGGTGGAAGATGCCGCACGTTTTTTGATGAAAGCTTGGGGGTGGAGATAGATAATGGAACCCATCTTGTTTTGTCTGGAAATTGCGCAATTTTAGAAATGGCAGACGTCAATGAGTTGCATATTTCCCATAGAGCAGAGTTTAGTTTCGTAGATTTGCAAAATAACGCCAGATGGTTGGTGGATATGGGTTCGGGAAAAATACCATGGATCCACCAAGGCCCACCGGGCGCAAATATGTGGAATCTTCTGCAGGATTATCGAAAGTTAAATTGTGACGCATCGGTTGGTGATGCATTAGATACATCATCACCGCGTTGGAACAATTTATGGGTTCCGCTAATGCTGGCGGTAATGAACACAAAACCCCATGATGCCAGCGCACGTTTAATGCATTCGGTTCTTATCGAAACTTTGTTGAAAGGTGGGCATTATACCCGTCCGGTAATGGCAAAAAACGGCCTGTCAAAAGCTTTGATTGAACCAACCGCAAACCAACTTGATATTCGTTATGGGGCAATGCTTAAAGTGGTTGAATCAAATGGTTCACGTTTAACAAAACTAATTTTCAAGGGGTTTGATATAAATTTAGAAGATGGTGATGTTGTGGTATCGGCGCTACCTTGGGGACAAGCGCATGAGATTTTTTCTTCAATATCTCCTTCAGTGCCAGTTCCACCCAAGTTTAACCCCATCATTAACGTTCATTTTAAAACCCATACTTCGGTTGAACAACCAGAGATGACCGGAATCCTTGGTGGAGTATCGCACTGGCTTTTTCGTCGAAAAAATGTGGCATCCGTGACCATAAGTGCCGCAGAAGAAATAGTTGATATGCCTAGCGAAGAAATAGCTAAGCAGGTGTGGGAAAACATATCGAATCTTGTAGGTGGCGGAGTTATGCCCAAATACAGGGTGATAAAAGAAAAATTAGCCACCTTTGCCGCCACGCCAGAGGTTAATGCGATCAGGCCATCAACAATTTCAAACTTTGATAATTTATTCTTGGCTGGCGATTGGACGGCAACCGGGCTTCCTGCGACATTAGAAGGTGCGGCACGTTCTGGTCATGAAGCAGCAAAAGCTGTTGATATTTTTTGCGCCTGATCAGTCTTTTAATTCTTTTGGTAAATTGAAATGCATATCTTCTTTAACGCCCGAAAGAGTTTTAATACTAACATCACCAATTTGCTTTATGCGATCAATAACACCTTCAACCAGAACTTCAGGTGCAGATGCACCGGCGGTTATACCTATGCTTGATACCCCATCAATCCACGCATCATCAATCATTGACGCGTCGTCTATAAGGTAGCTAGCAACACCCTCTGTCTTGCCAATTTCACATAAACGGTTCGAGTTCGAACTATTTTTTGCCCCGACAACAAGCAAAAGATCAACCTGTTTTGCAACATCACGGGCAGCACTTTGCCTATTTTGCGTGGCATAACATATATCGTTTAGGTCTGGGCCTTCTATGTCGGGAAACTTCGCTTTTAGGGCATCAATTATATCCTTGGTATCATCAACGCTAAGCGTGGTTTGTGTAAGATATGAAAGGTCGCTTCTTGCACTATCCACATCAAGTTTGCCAACATCTTCAATTGTTGCCACCAAATAAGTTTTTCCGGGAATGCGCCCAATGGTTCCCTCTACCTCGGGGTGTCCGGCGTGACCTATCAATATAACTTCACGATTATTTTTTACCGCACGTTGTCCTTGGTTGTGCACCTTCAACACTAACGGACAGGCGGCATCAATATAAGGAAGACCTCTTTCCTTGGCTTTGCTTTCTACTTTTTCGGCAACACCATGGGCGCTAAAAACTGTCCAGGCGTTTTTAGGAACCTCATCAAGGCTTTTAACAAAAATTGCGCCCAGTGATTCCAATTCTTCGACCACATATTTGTTGTGGACGATTTGATGGCGCACATATACGGGCTTGCCAAATTTAACCAACGCTGTTTTGACTATTTCAATGGCACGGTCAACACCCGCACAAAATCCACGGGGGTTTGCCAGTATTATTTTTATTGGTTTGTTCATTGTTCGCAAACTAGGCTTTTTTTTGTCTCAGGTGAAGGGGGGGGTGTTAATTAATCACAAAAAAAACCGCACCATAAGGCGCGGGTAGTTTTTGGTATCCACAAGGGAGTTCCTCCCCCTAGGTTTATTAACACCCTTGATTAATTGGCTATCATAAAATTACTCAGCAACGTTTATTTCAATAGTTTTACTGTATGCTGTGCCGCCATCGTCGGTCCAGATGAACTCCATCGGACCACTTTTGGTCGCAACTACAAAAAACGAGGTATAGGGGTTAGCCGAAACCGACGGTTGCCAAACTGCCTTAAGCACATCCTTGCCATCGTAGGTAACCCTCATTTGGTTTATTATGTCTCGCGGAAGCTTTACCCCGGTGACCTTATCAACCCGAAGTCCTGTTTCCATATCATGTGAAACAAGTGATTTTACTTCAAAAATTTCACCAGCTTTAAGTTTTTTTGGGACCCTTATGCGGGGCTTGATGTCTGCTTTTGCCATTGTGTCGTTCCTTATCCGCCGCACCCACCAAGGGTGACTTTTATTTCTTTTCTACCAATAAATATATCGCCATTGTTCATTTCGGCCATTGCGATAACCTTTTGTGTTTTGCCCAGGCGAATGCGCATTGACAACGCTGCCTTGCCGTTATGTGGGCCAAAATAGTAACTGGCGACTTCCGGCAGGGGATTATCGTCAGCAAAAATATGAAGCACTTTTACAAAGCTATCTTCGCTCATGGGGCTATCAACTGAAATACTTACAGGCACGGTACCTCCGTTTTCAGCAATTTCAGGGAGTATTATCCCAACTCGAGCATCATTAACTGCTCTGCCTGCGGAAATTTTATCAATTATAGCTTCGGTTTCTTGCGGCGTGGCGCTGGCTTCAAACGGCAAGGCGGCAACCGTTAGTGCCCCCATGCTTGCCAGCTTTATAAAAGAGCGCCTGTTAACAGTTTTTCTGTCTATTTGGTTAGCGGTCACCATTAATATTCCTTTTAGTTTATTTTAGCTACTCTATTTGGGATCCAGCCAGACCATCCCCGGGCTCTTATCCGGAGATGGTCGGTTGGTTATTAAACATAACTGCAAATAAAAAGTTTATGGTTTGATATACATGTAGCCAGCAGCTTGAAGGTGAGCCAGTTCAGCTACGCCGGAAGGAACGACATCTTCGTCAAACATTTCATAAAGCTGATCCAACGATATCTTCTTACCCTTAAGGGTATTGGCGCAAACGTTAAAGTTTACATTCTGAGATTTCAGGTTGCCGATTGCCGTTTGCAGGGCGCCAGCAGTTTTTGCTGATTTCAGCATGAATATACCGTTGCCGTGAACAACAACTTTGAGGTCAAGGTTCTTGGCGCCAACCGCATTGATGTGGTTCTGGATGTTTTTAAGCGCACCCTTGTATGCTTTGTCGCCTTCGCCACCTGGGTAGTTAATATGGTAAACGACCTTCTGCTTACCATAACCATGGCCATCGTGTGCAGCGTCGGCACCAGAAACGTTAATAGCAACCATTGCCAAGGCGGCAATACCCGCAATAAATACATTCATCAATTTCATTTTTCTCTCCCTAATAAATAAACCTGTCATATGATGTGATTATTTAGACATCAAAATTTAGGTATGGCGGAATCCCCGCATGAATAAAGTTACGTTTTTATTAGGGGTATTAGTATTGGGGAAATCCCTAGTTTAAAAAGGGGATATATGTAATTAACGCAGGCTTTTAAACCTAGCGATCGGGGTAAAATATTAACATTATCAAATATACTAACTTATTGATATAAAATAAGTATTTGTTATTTTGTCACAATTTCAAATGCAACAACCCTTGACATTCCTCAGGTATTTATGTAATTTATGTTCAACGTCGGTGCCCATGAAGGGGCCGATTTTTTTGACGGTTTGGCCTTTGGGCAAGCCTGAACGTTATTAGCCATCATAAAGCCGTAATTAACGGCAATTTTTATGGTTAACAATGATAAACGAGGACTATTGCTTCAAAAGGAGGATAGCGCCAAATGAGTGCTCATTACCCATCGATCAATAAATCATCCAACTTGCCGTCTGTTGCATATGAAAATGCACCGGAAAGTAGCCTTTCGCAGTTTTTTCGTGAAGCGTGGGCATATCCCATGCTCAAACCCGAAGAAGAATATGCCCTTGCCGTGCGCTACACCGAAGATGGCGACGTTGATGCAGCCCATCAAATGGTTACCAGCCATCTGCGCCTAGTTGCAAAAATTGCAATGGGTTATCGCGGCTATGGTCTTCCCGTGGCCGACCTTATCAGTGAAGGCAATATCGGCCTGATGAAGGCAGTAAAGAAATTTGACCCTTACAAAGGCTTTCGTCTTTCCACCTATGCTATGTGGTGGATAAAGGCATCAATAACCGAATATGTTCTGAAATCATGGTCACTGGTCAAAATGGGAACAGTGGCGGCGCAGAAGAAGCTTTTCTTTAGTCTGCGCAAGCACAAAGCCCGTCTTGGCATTAACGATAATGGCGAACTATTGCCGGAACAGGCATCAAAGCTTTCGCGTGATCTGAAAATTTCAGAGCATGATATTATAAACATGAACCGCAGGCTCGCTTCGCGCGATTTGAGCCTAAACGCCCCACTTTCAAGGGACGATGATGGTGCATCCGAATTCCAAGATACGTTGGTTGATGATGGTGTAAGCCCTGAAGAGTTTACAGCTTCATCTCAAGAAAGAGCCATGCATCAGGGGATGCTGTCCGTTGCTCTGGAAACTTTGGATAAACGCGAATTGCACATATTTACCGAGCGCCGCCTAAAGGAAGACCCGGTTACCCTAGAAGAACTTGGCGACGGATATGGAATTTCCCGCGAACGTGTTCGCCAGCTAGAGGTCCGAGCATTTGAAAAAGTGCAAAAAGCGGTTCTTGCTGCCAGCCAGGCCCATGCATAACAGGCATAATTAAGTCAGGCCCAAGTATAATAAACACCACATTTACTAGTAATACCCTTTATCTTTGTGCGCTGACAGCAACAGTTGTGCTCGATTGTCAGGTTTATGTCAGATAGCTGTGATAATCATCACAGGCATAAAAGATACAATTTTGCTATATTTTTCATAGTATTTGATGATGTTTATTGCACCCTATGAGGGCAGGAATGGAAATATTTTAAATGAAGCTGCCGTCCACAACGTCTGACTTTATTTTAAATCAAATTCATGACTAGGCTTGCCTGATACAGGTAAATGGTTATTGTTTTTAAACGGTATTTCTCGGGCGCTAACAATAAGAGGGTTAAGAGGGTCAAATGAGCCTTAAGGTAAAATTCTGGGGTGTTCGCGGCAGTTTGGCCTGCCCATCGGCAGACCATATTGGCTATGGTGGCAATACCAGCTGTGTTGAGGTTAGCGCCAATGGACACCGCTTTGTGCTCGATGCCGGAACTGGCATACGTGGCCTTGGCCGCGAATTCAAGAACGACGGCATTGACCAAATTCATATTCTTATGACCCACACTCATTGGGATCATATAAACGGATTTCCATTTTTCGAGCCTGCGTATGACCCCAATTCATCGCTTCACATAATGGCTGGCCATTTGCGCGAAAAAGGCGGCATCCAAACGGTGCTTGCGGCACAAATGGATAACCCCATGTTTCCAGTTCCGCTTGAGGCTATGCAGGCCAAGATACGGTATGAAGATTTTGAAGCAGGAATGTCTTTTAATCTTTACGATGATGTTGTTATTAGAACAGCAGCGCTTAATCACCCCAATGGTGCCACAGGATACCGCATTGAATGCAACGGTCACAGCGCGTGTTATGTAACCGATACCGAACATGTTCCGGGTGAAATGGATCAAAACATCCTGACCCTTATTAAAGATGCCGATTTGGTAATTTATGACTGCACTTATACCGAAGAAGAATTTCCAACCAAGATAGGGTGGGGACATTCAACTTGGAACGAGGGCGTTAAGCTATGCCGTGAGGCTGGCGTTAAACGGATGGCAATTTTCCATCATGACCCTGATCATGATGATAATTTTATGACAGCTTTGGGAAAAGAAGCCAAAGCCGAATGGGATGGGACATTTGTTGCCAGCGAAGGCATGGAAATAGTTTACGGAGAGTAACTTTTAAAATCCCGTATTTTTATTCATTTGGGACGGGTTCTGGGCTTGCGCCACTTTCGTTACCGGTACTATCAATTTTATCTTGAACAGCCTGCCTTTTAGCTTCTTCGGCATCTCTGCGTTTTTGTTCTTCTTCTTTTAAGCGCTGCTCAAGAAGTATGTCTGAAAAAGCTTCCTTATCCTTGCGTAGCATTGCTTCTAACACCAACTCAACCCGCCGGTTGCGAGCTTGATTTTCAGGTATAGCCACATCCATTTCATCGCGGTTGGGAAACTTGGGTCTGGTGTCACCAAACCCAGTTACTGTTTGGCGATAAGGGTGAAGCCCAAGTTCGATAAAATATCTTGCCATAGAGGCCGAACGCCCGGCCGAAAGCTCCCAGTTTGATGGAAACTGTGGAGTATTTATGGGGTCATCATCGGTATGGCCTTCAATCGCTATGGAAAAATATTTGAACTTTTCTTTGGCGAAGGTAACGGCAATGCTTTCAATTATTGGCAATGCTTCTTTGCGTAAATTTGCGGTGCCGGGAATAAAAAATGCTCCAGCCGCCATTTTAATTGTAATCCCGCGATCTGTTTTTTGAACGTCAACAACCTTTTCAGCCTGCAGTTCAAATACCGAACTTTCTAACTCCTGTGTCATTTGGGTTGTAGTGGAAACGGTCACGCCTGTGCCGATTTCATCTTTGATACCAGCCATCACATCTTCGAATGTAGGTAGGTCAATTTTTGAAAATGAAACCAACATAACAAAGAACGCCATTAGCAAAGTAATGGCGTCTGCATACGTAAGCATCCAGCTTTCGTCATCCGCCTCTTCTAATGGTAATGGTGGTAGCAATTTTCTGACTCTCCCGTAAAATACCTAAGTATTATTTTTTACGTGCAGTATCGATATTGAAATGAATTGATGGGTCGAGGAAACTGTTCATTTTATCTTGAATAAACCGTGGGCTTTTACGATCAGCCAACAAAACCAACCCTTCGGCAATAAGATAATTACGAAACCGTACAATTTGTTCGCGCTGCATTATTTTATTTGCGGCAGGCAAATATATAAGACGGGCAAAAATAACGCCATAAAGTGTGGTCAGTAGAGCAACCGCAAGCCCAGGTCCAAGCGCGGTTGGGTCTTCACCCATTTTATCAAGCATGATAACAAGACCCACAAGGGTACCAATCATTCCAAACGCCGGAGATGTTCCGGCCATTGCTTTTAGGATTGTTACCTGAACTGTGTTGCGACCAAATGTGCTTTCTATTTGGTTGGTCAAAATTTCCCGAACATCTGCGCCGCTATACCCGCTTATCACCATATCAACGCCAAAGCGTAAAAAGCGATCACCCTTTACTGCGTTTTCTGCCTCTTTTTCTAATGCTGGTGGACCTGCTTTTTGCACCACATAGGCCCAGCGAATAATGCGGCCAACCTCTGCCTTGAGGATATTGCGACCAATTTTAGGGGTAAATAAAACCCGCCCGATAAGTTTAATTGAAAGCATAACGTAGCGCGGTTCATATGAAATGAATGTCGCCGCTAACGTTCCACCAAAAACCATTACAAATGATGGGATGTGGAAAAATATTATGTAATGATCGGTGCTGAGTACAATTGCGCCGAAAAAAAGTCCGAACGCCGCTATAACACCAAGCAGCGTGGCAATGGACATATCCCCCATGATTTCTTCCCTCGGCCATTAGTTTTATTTCAAATATGCCCTGGGCCATATACGTGGGCATAGAAATTGATTTATTGATCGCTATTTATTGGTTTTATTGTTTTATTTTATCATACAGCGAATCAAACCTCTTATGAAACATAGTATATTAATAAGGTAAAACTGAAAATTATCTTTCCCTGAATGCCTCGTGACGAAGCTTTAAAACCGGTTTAACTAGATAATCCATAACCGTTTTCTGCCCCGTATGGATATCCACCGTGGCTTCCATGCCGGGCATTATGGGAAGATCTCCTTCGCCCGCACCCAGCCATGTTTTGCCAGTTTCGACCACCACACGAAAATAGGGCATGCCGTTTTCATCGGTACTTGAATCAGGGGCCACCAGAACAACCGTTCCATCCAACCCGCCATAACGGGCAAAGTCATAAGTTGATATCTTTACTAGCGCTTTTTGACCTTCTGAAACGTAACCACGATCAGTTGGGCGAAGACGGCTTTCAATAACTAATTTTTCTCCCGTAGGAACAATTGCCATAATAGCATCACCCGGCTTAACTATGTTTCCAACAGCGGTAAAATTCATATTTGTGACCACGCCGTTGATTGGGCTTTTTACTTCGGAACGAACGCCTTGTTCAGTAGCCCTGTTTAACAATTCTTTGATTCTTGAAATGGTTTGCTCGGTGCTGGAAAGCTCGTCTTGTGCCTCGCGACGGAAACGGTTTGTGTCTTCTTCTAATCTAGAGTTTGCTTCTGAAACAGCTGACCGCGCGCGCGGGATTCCCGCTTGGATGCTTTTAAACTCACCCTGCAATGTTTCTACTTCGGCACTAAGTTGCAGGTGGTCGACCCGTGATGTTAGACCGTCTTTTAAAAGATCATTTGATATTTTTAGACGTTCTTCAGCGCTTTTAAGGTTGTTACGGGATGCGGTTAGCTTGGCTTGTAATTCCTGTACCTCTAACTCGCGCTGGGTTACCTGACGTTTCAAGATGGAAAGGCTTGAATCCATCTGGCGTCTTCGGGCATCGAATGCTTGGCGTTGAGCGCTAGCTTGCTCCGGTATTCTGGCGGCTATATCGGGTGGGAATACAGGTTGATTTCCCTGTGCCTCTGCATCAAGCCTTGCGCGCGCCAATATCTCACCATCAAGGCGAACTTGAAGCTCTTCAATGTTTGCACCACCAGATCCCAAATCTAATTGTAAAAGCGGCTGACCCTCGCGAACGATGTCTCCCTCGGTAACGAATATGTCTTGTATTATACCACCTTCTAGATGCTGAATAACCTTGACCTTACCCATGGGAACCACTTCTCCGGGGGATGATGCAACTTCATCTAACTTTGCGAAGTTTGCCCATGTAAGCGCAAGAAAAAGCAATATCATTACTGGCCATGCTACGCCGCGCCATGTGGGTGCTGGGTGGCTTTGCAAAAGCAGTTGAAGTCTATCTATGTGGGCGGTCATTATTTTTATTCTCCAGCCCCGGGGGCGTTGCTGCCGCCGAGGCGCACGCCGCCTTTGGCTCCGCTTCTTAGGCGTGGGGTGGACCTACTTACGGAGCTAGTTCTAATTCGTCCGCCTGAGCCATTTTTTCGTTTTATGGGAAGCGGCTTTCCCTCGTTCCAAGCTTTTAAGATTTGCGCTGTATTGGGCCTGCGTTTTGCACCAATTTCAATTCGTGGTTGCGGCTTAGATGCAGGCGGTGTTGCGGGTTGAGGTTTTATCGGTGGCAGCTTTTTAGCTGTCCCAGCAGATTTATTTTTGGCAAGCATGGCTGCCTTTTCAGCAATTTCTTTGGCCAGCGCGCTTTTTTCAATCGCGCTAGCAGTTTTTTCTACTGTAGGTTTGCGTTGCTGTTTTGCTTTTGCTTTAAATTTATCAGCTTTGGGTGCGGGCGTTTGTTTGGGTGGAATTTTTGGTTCGGTTACAGATTCTGGCACGTCCTCAGGGGCTTTGCCACCAAACAGCCGCGGGAGAATTTCTTTGGCAGGTCCGGCAAGTGCCAGTTTGCCTCTATCAAGTGCGTAAAGAAAATCACAAACCGAAAGCAATGTTGGGCTGTGCGTTACCATAATAACGGTTCGGGTTTTGGATATGTCTTTCAATGTTTTTTTCAGCTCAAATTCAGCATGACGGTCAAGACTGGATGACGGCTCATCAAGCAAAACAATCGGCGGGTCGCCAATAAGCGCACGGGCTATTGCTATGCGCTGACGTTGCCCACCAGAAAGCCTTGAGCCCGCCTCACCAATTTCGGTGGCATAGCCATCGGGCAGGTCAATAATAAAATGATGAACACCAGATTCGGTCGCGGCCTTGATTATTTCATCATCGCTGGCATGGGGTTTGCGTGATGCAATGTTGTCGCGAACCGTGCCTGCAAACAAAACGTTTTCTTGCGGAACATAGCCAATCCAGTCTGAAAGTTCGCCGCGGGAAAACTGGGCAATGTCGGCACCGTCTAAAAGAACCCTACCTTTTTGCGGGCGATAAAGACCTTGGATAAGTTTCAACAGAGTTGTTTTGCCGCAACCATTACGCCCGACCAACGCATGCACGCCACCCTTTTCTATTTCAAGGCTAATGCCTGAAACCACTGGTGCGGCATTGGCTGA
>CBFDBQ010000012.1:0-42220 GCA_965603095.1 uncultured Thalassospiraceae bacterium
GGTATTCAATCGCAAGCCCATACAAGATTACCAGCTGTCGAGGTCGTTCCGCTTCGGCCCAGTGATTGCCCAGTGTGCTGCAAATGTGATCAGCTGCAACACTAATCGAGTGGAGAAGCCGCTGGTTGCATATCTTGCGGACAAGGCTGAACGTAGGCTTGTAACCGAACTAAGCGGACGTGATGCGGTTGAGATGAATGACAGGCTATCGCTTTCCGGGTTTAGACGCAGTCATACTGTTGCCTATATTCCAGCCTGCGATGATTGTAATTCATGTGTATCGGTAAGAATACCTGTGCGTGAATTCAAACCCAGCAAATCACAACGGCGTATATTAAATAGAAATTTAGATATTACGGTTAATGAATTACCCCCCATAGCCACAAGCGAACAATTTGAATTGTTCAAGTCATACATAGATGTCCGACATGGCGAAGGCGATATGGCAATGATGGATTATTACGACTATGTCGCATTGCTAGAAGATACGCCCGTAAGAACATCAATTGCCGAATTTCGCAACGTTGATGGCCGTTTGCTGGGATGTTGTATTATAGACAAGGTTAGCGGAGGGCTTTCTGCGGTTTATAGTTTTTATGCAAATGACGAAGACCGTCGCAGTCTCGGCACCTATATTATTCTTTGGCTAATAGGCCAAGCAAAGGATTTTGGCTTAAGTCACGTTTATCTAGGGTATTGGGTAAGCAAAAGCCCAAAGATGGATTACAAGAAAAACTTTTTCCCGCTCGAGGGCTATACGGACAAAGGTTGGACTGCAATTTAAGAGGGAAATGCAGTATTTATTTCTTTCCAGACCGCAAGGCCGCGTCTACGGCGCGCCTAGACCAGGACAGTAATTCATCTGAATTTTCCATAATTTCATCAGGAAGTTGATAGTATGATTTAAGGTAAGTAACCTTGCCATTTCTCATATAGCTAAACGGCTCTGAATTTTCTGAAACAAAATCATCTTTATTTTGGCTATCAACTTTAAAATAAACACAATCTTCGGAAATGAGGGCAAACATAGTTTTGCCATAATAAATTCCAGCACCACCAAACATTTTGCGTAATTTTATATCGCCTAGCGGCTCAAGCATTTCTAGGAGATATTCTCCGTACTCTTTACTGTAAGCCATGGCTACAGAACCTAAAAAAAACTATGGGCAAGAAACTATGGGCAAGAAACTTTTAAAACAATTTGCATAGCAAGGCCTTGGTTTGTTTTTGTGACGGTTTTGTCAGCTGCTCGTGGAATGGGTACGCGGTATTTTTTACAACCGTTTATCATGGCCGAAAGAACAAATGCCTCATTTAATGGAACCTCAGCCGGCTGTTTTGGGTTTGCTGTAATAAATTGCATCACAACAGATTCTCTATTTGTATTTCCAATTTTAACGTGCTGCAATTGAGAATTTGGGATATTAACTCCTTCGTTATGGCAAAAATCGAGAAGAATCTCACCCAGTGTTTCAGGAGGAAATATAATTTTTCTTGCTTCTATTAACATTGCTTGGAGCTGCTTTTTTATCTGCTTTAATTAAAACCACTGCAATCGCGTTTAGCGTCAAATTTAAAGGGACGCACATACCATTGCGGATCCAACCAAATACCTACTGGTTTATTTTTGTTTATTTTATCGCTAACGATAAAGGAAAGCTGCTGACGGTTTGCCAATCTCAAGCGACGCTCGCTTATAACCGCTTTATTTTCAACATTGATAAGCTTTAATAGTGCCGGTTGGGGCCATTTTTCACCACTGTTAATAATGCTGAATACGGCACCTTCGCTGGTGCATTTACTGCGAACATCGATAGTTATATGAGATTTCTGCAATGATGCTATTTCAGTGCCAGAGGAATATTCCTTGGCAAAAACAGGATACTCCTTAGCAAAAGCAAGATTGCCATAAGAAAATAAGAACATAAAAATGGCAATTGCCATGGGTATAAGCATGGGCGTGGGATTATTTTTAATCACGGTCGACATCCTGTCTACGTATGTATCATTCTGACATCCCTGTAATTAGTGCCACAACAATACCTACCAACAGGTTAATTTTTTATTTTTTACCAATAAGTCTCCATGCCGTCGGCATAATAATTACTGCCAGCAAAATCTTGGTGGCATCAGCCAATAAAAATGGTGTCATACCCCATTCGATTATGGGTTTATCCCAACCCAATAATGAGCCTAACCACAAAAGACCAAGGGCATAAATAATACCATTACCAATAACCATTGCGCTAGCAGTTGAAATAACACCCCTATCCCATCCGCGTTCCGCCATAAACCCAGTGGCCCATGCGGCAACAACAAAACCCAGCAAATAACCGCCGGTTGGCCCCATCATATATGCAACGCCCAAACCTTTTTCAGGTGTACCGGAAAAAACCGGTAATCCCATTGCGCCTTCTGCCATGTAAAGCATAACCGCGGCCACACCCAAACGCGAACCAAGTGCCATGCCCAAACCCAATACAACCAAAGTCTGCATGGTCATGGGAACAGGATAAAACGGTAAATGAACTTTGGCCGATATGGTTAAAAGAATGCTTCCGATAAAAGCCAAAACCACACCCCGCAACATTGAAGATGCACCACTGGAGTTTTTTGCTGGCCAAAATACCGAAGCCATAGTTGGGTGTGTGATTGTAATGTTACTCATTTTTTATACCCCTATAATAAATCTATAATTTTAAGTATCAGGATGTGGCGTTTAAGTAAATCTGTTTGATGTTGGGAAGCCCCGCATGGCTTTAAGTCCAGCACCTGCGCGTTTGCCCAGCCATTTTTTTATGTCTTTTTTCGGCTCAACCCGTTCACCGCCAGAATAAGGGTACGATAGGCCATCGTTCATTACAAACGCCTTAACGTCACGCAATACTGCATTACCGCCCTTTTTATAGCGTTGCAATATTACACCCCTGCCCCGACTCATTATTGGCATGTCCTCAATATCAAATATCAAAAGTTTATGGTTGGACCCAATTACCGCCAATGTATCGGCGTCTTCTGGAATATAAGAGCACGTGGCCGCTTCTTCTCCTTGGCCTAGGTTGAGAATTTGTTTTCCATTTTTGGTTTGTGCAACTACATCGTCTGAAGGCACAATAAACCCACGCCCGGCATCAGACGCCACCATAATTTCACGCTCAGGTTCAAACATCATCATCGATGCCACGTCATGATCGCCCTGCATATCAATCATCAGGCGTAACGGTTCGCCATGGCCGCGACCACCGGGTATTTTATCGCAACCAATTGTATAAAATCTGCCATTGGTGGCAAACACCAACAGTTTATCGGTGGTTTCTGCGTGCATTGAAAACTTTAGCTTGTCGCCCTCTTTGAATTTAAATTCGGTATTTTTTTCCGTATGGCCACGGGCGGCGCGTATCCAGCCTTTTTCCGAACAAACAATGGTTATGGGTTCGCGCTCAATCATTGCTTCTAGCGGAACCACCACAGCGGTCGGGACATCACCAATTACCGTGCGCCGTTTACCAAGCTCAGTTTTTGGGCCATAAGTATTTTTAATTTCGTCTATTTCGCTACCAATTATTTTCCAGCGCTTGTCTTCGTTCCTAAGCAGGTTGTTTAATTCCTTCTTTTCCTTTGATAATGCGTCGTGCTCGGCTTTTATTTCAAATTCCTCGAGCTTGCGTAATTGACGAAGGCGCATATTTAAAACTGCATCGGCCTGAACGTCAGAAAGCTTGAACGCTTTCATTAGCTTTGGCTTGGGTTCGTCCTCATTGCGAATAATCTTGATAACTTTATCCAGATTTAAAAACGCAATTAACTGCCCACCAAGTATTTCGAGGCGATGTTCGATTTTTCCCAAACGGAATTTGCTTCTGCGTTTTAGCACCACATGGCGATGCTCAAGAAATGCGCTTAAAACATCGCGCAGGTTCATAACGCCGGGGGTATTATCCGCATCAAGCACGTTCATGTTCAGCGAAAAGCGTTGCTCAAGATCGGTTACCTTGAACAGTTGCTCCATAAGCATTTCAGGGTCAACCGAACGACTTTTAGGTTCAATTACAACGCGAATGTCTTCGGCTGACTCGTCCATTATGTCATTTACTATGGGCAGTTTTTTGGTTTGAATAAGTTCAGCAATTTTTTCAATCAAACGTGATTTCTGCACCTGATATGGAATTTCGGTAATAACAATATTCCATGTACCGTGCCCAACTTTTTCAGTTTCCCATTTAGCCCTAACCCGAAAACCACCCCGTCCGGTTTTGTAGGCATCAATTACCGATGCCCGGTCTTCGACCAAAACACCACCAGTAGGGAAATCGGGTCCGGGAATAAAATCAACTAACTTGCGGGCAGTTGCATTAGGAAATTTAATAAGATGCTTTAGGGCATCACATATTTCAGAAACATTGTGTGGCGGTATGGATGTGGCCATACCAACGGCAATACCAGCCGAACCATTTGCCAAAATGTTGGGAAATGCTGCCGGAAGAATCATCGGTTCGCTTTCTTCGCCATCATAAGTCGGGCGAAAATCAACCGCATCTTCATCAATGCTGCTTAGCAACGACATGGCGACATCGGTCAGGCGGGCTTCGGTGTAACGCATGGCGGCTGCGTTATCGCCATCAATATTGCCAAAATTGCCCTGCCCATCGACCATCGGGTAGCGCACCGCAAAATCTTGGCTTAGGCGCACCATGGCATCATAAATTGAGGCATCACCATGGGGGTGATATTTACCCATAACATCGCCCACAACACGGGCACATTTTTTAAACCCAGATTTGGGGTCAAGCTTTAGTTGGAGCATGGCATATAGCAGGCGGCGATGAACCGGTTTCAATCCATCACGAACATCGGGCAGAGAACGGCTCATTATGGTGGAAAGGGCATAAGCCAGATAGCGCTCGCCCAAGGCATCGGCCAAACGGGTGTCGCGTATTTCGCCAGATATTTTGGCTGGTAGCTTTGGCTTTCCCATAAAATACTCCAGATAAAAACAATAAAATAACAGAATCGATTAAGTTGCAGCCATTATGCTAGGCAATTACTGGTTTAAAAAGGGTTTTGGCGTGATATCCGGGCGATAAATCGCCCTCGAGCTTGGGGCAGATGGCGACCTCCCATATTAAACACATGGCGTTGAAGAAAATGCCCGCTTAAACGCAAGCCTGAAACAATATCATCAACCGATGTCGCTACCCCGCCTGATAACTTTACAAACCGGGGCAATGGCAACATGGAATTCCTGTAAGGATCCCCGGACGCTTTTGA
Source organism: uncultured Thalassospiraceae bacterium (assembly GCA_965603095.1). Classification (GTDB taxonomy): domain Bacteria; phylum Pseudomonadota; class Alphaproteobacteria; order Rhodospirillales; family Magnetovibrionaceae; genus DAOVVL01. Next base: position 5,269 of record CBFDBQ010000012.1, read on the forward strand.
TACCGCCCGACCAGATTTTGGGGAAACATATATAAGATTTTCCGTATCGCCGGTTGCCGCGCATTTACTAAAATCAAGGCCATAACCAAGCTCCCCCAACAGGCCCAATTCCCATTTTACATAGGCACTTTGCCAGTCGGGAAAATCTGCCTGGGAATCCAGAATGCCCAAAAGCGCAGAAAGCCCATCAAATGCCTGCGGATGGGCCTCACGTTCAGCCATGGAGCCTTGTGATAGTGCCAATGCCGATGTCATGGCCGATAAATACAGTGGCTCAGTCATAAGCGTGGCACTGAACGAGCGCTCAACCTCAAGGGTGTATGAGCCCAAATGTTCCGCCAATCTGCCTCGCCAGCGAGCATGGACACGGTTTCCCGGCTCGACCATATGGCGTGAACGCTTCCCCCAGCCTCCTCTGACAAGGCCAGAATGGACGCCATTATCGCGCGTAAGCACGCTAACCACGGCCGAAGTCTCGCCGTGACGCTTAGCTGATAAAACTATGCCTTGATCCTGCCATTCCATGGCCTAGATACTAGCCCATAGACAGCTTGGGGCGCATAATAACTTGTCCTAATGCCATTCAACCTTTAAAAACCCTCAAGCCCCTCTAACTCAATAATAGAAACCCCCGGAGATATTTTTTCTATGACCGTAAGTTCTTTTCATCCTCCCCAGAGAATCCTCATGGGCCCCGGCCCATCCGACGTGCATCCGCGCGTACTTCAGGCGCTAGGCAGACCAATAATAGGCCACCTTGATCCTGAATTCGTAATGATGATGGATGAAATGAAGGGTCTGCTTAATTACGCATTTCAAACCACCAACCAGCTAACCTTGCCCGTAAGCGCGCCGGGTTCTGCTGGAATGGAAACTTGCTTTGTAAACCTAGTTGAGTCGGGTGACAGCGTTATTGTTTGTGTAAATGGTGTTTTCGGCGGACGTATGGTTGAAAACGTTGATCGTTGTGGTGCCACCCCAATTGTGGTTGAGGATGACTGGGGTAAGCCGATTGATCTGCAAAAGGTTGAGGACGCGCTAAAAGCCAATCCCGGTGTCAAGGCAGTTGCATTTGTGCACGCCGAAACATCTACTGGCGTTCAGTCAGATGGCAAAGCAATAGCTAAACTGGCGCACGACCATGGTGCGCTAAGCATTATGGATTGTGTTACCTCATTGGTTGGCACGCCCGTTCTTATAGATGAATGGGGCATTGATGCCGCATATTCCGGAACGCAAAAATGTCTTTCATGTGTCCCCGGTATATCACCAGTTACATTTTCTGAACGCGCAGTTGAAAGAATTCGTGGGCGCAACACCAAAGTTCAAAGTTGGTTCATGGATATGAACCTAATTATGGGTTATTGGGGTGCTGGTGGCGGCGCTGCACGTTCATATCACCACACCGCACCTGTTAATTCGCTTTATGCCCTGCACGAAAGCCTTGTTATGTTAAAAGAAGAAGGTCTTGAAAATTCGTGGAAACGTCACTTGCTCATGCATAAAGCCCTGAAAGCAGGCCTTGAAGCACTCGGCCTTTCTTTGTTGGTTGAAGAAAAATACCGCCTGCCGCAATTAAACACGGTTAATGTTCCAGATGGCGTTGACGAAGCCGAAGTCCGTCGCCGTATGTTAGCTGATTACGGTATTGAAATTGGTGCCGGGCTTGGCGCGTTAGCTGGAAAAGTTTGGCGAATTGGCTTGATGGGGCAAAGCTCCAATACAACCCATGTAACTCTTTGCCTGGCAGCGCTTGAAGGTATTCTAAAAGACATGGGCGCACCCATAGCCAATGGCGATGCCTGTGGTGCGGCGCAGAAAGTTCTGCTTGGATAATTGTTAACTAGCTGAGACAACAAAAAACCCCGGAACCAGTTATTTGGCTCCGGGGTTTTTTAATTAGTTTATGGGCTCAAACGCAGCCAGTTGGTTTGGGCAACCCACCCCATTTGCATATAAGCTTCATTGGCCCAGTCATGAAGGCATCGTAAAGTTCTTTTTTATCAATACCCATTTGTTTAACAAATCCACGCAGTGGTGGAACAACGCCGTTTTCTTCGAACATGTGCCTTGCTTCAGCAATGTACTTCAAATGCAGCTCATTTAATTCAACACCATCGCGCGATGCGATTTCGCGTGCTACTTCTTCTGTCCACTCGGCACGGTTAGAAAGAAACCCTTCGCCATCGGTCTGGAAATTCATTTAACAACTTCTCCAAAAAAATCTTAAAAAAACATGTCCATTATATGGGAGCGCTAGGCCTCAAAATCAAGGCCCCAGTCACGATAACGGTCCGGGTCATCGCCCCATTTTTCTCGCACTTTTACAAACAAGAATAAATGGACCCGACGGTCTAGTATTTCTTCCAATTCCTTGCGCGAGGTCTCGCCTATTGCCTTGATCTGCTGACCCCGCTTGCCCAAAACAATTGCTTTTTGGCTATCTCGTTCAACAAAAATAACCTGCTCAATCTTGACCGAGCCATCGGGCTTTTCTTCCCAAGTTTCAGTTTCAACCGTGGCCGCGTATGGCAATTCTTGGTGCAATTCAAGATAAAGCTTTTCTCGCGTAATTTCAGCGGCCAACAGGCGTTCGGTCATATCCGACATCTGATCTTCGGGGAAATGCCACGGTCCTTCGGCAGAATTTTCAGCCAAATAATTACCAAGGTCTTCAACCCCATCACCACTAAGGGCGGAAATCATAAAGATTTCATCAAAAACATCAGCCTCTAACAGCCTTGTGGTTAGCTCGAGAAGATCGGATTTTTTGACTTTATCAATTTTATTGATAACCAAATGACAGCGGGTATTTTGCTTCTTTAGACGTTCAATAATTTTTCGGGTGTTTGAATCTATGCCCTTGTCGGCATCAACCAAAAACAATCGCATATCACCGTCACTTGCCCCGCCCCAGGCGGCCGCTACCATGGCCCGGTCTAATCTGCGGCGTGGTTCAAAAATACCGGGGGTGTCAATAAATACCAGCTGCGTATCACCACGAACGGCAATTCCCATAACCCGAGCCCTGGTTGTTTGCACCTTTGGCGAAACGATAGATACCTTGGCGCCAACCATGCGGTTAACCAATGTTGATTTGCCCACATTAGGCGCACCCAGTACGGCAATAAATCCACAACGTTTTTTTAGCTCGTCACTCATTTGCTTTCCTTAGATGTTTCAAGGAAAGTTTTGGCCGCTTCCATTTCTGCGTTACGCCTAGAGCTTCCGCTACCGCTATGTTTTTCATAATTTGAAACCTCGACTTCAATCTTGAATATTGGTGCATGATCAGGCCCGGATTGTTCAACTATTTTATATTCGGGCAAGCCTAAGCCTTTTGCTTGTGTCCATTCCTGTAATTCGGTCTTGGCATCCTTGGGTGGATTGATATTTTCATCAATCATTGTTTCCCAGTGAGATTTAATAAAATTAGCAGAATCATTTAGTCCGCCATCAAGAAACATTGCGCCCAATATGGCCTCAACCGTGTCTGCTAACAGACTTAGTCGCCCCCGTTCAGAGGTGGCATCATCAGCCGGAGACATTTCAACAAATTTTTCAATTTTAAGCTTTTCGGCAACCTTGGCAATTGCTTCACGCGATGTTAGCGCGGCAAACCTTCTTGCCAAGCTTCCTTCGTCTTCATCTTCAAACCTATTATAAAGAATATTGGCAATAACAATGCCTAAAACCCTATCGCCAAGAAATTCAAGCCGTTCGTTGGAATATATGTGTGCACCAGCAGCACTTGAATGTGTAAGCGCTGTTTCAAGTAACGCTTTATCGGAAAACCGATAATCCAATACATTTTCAATACTGTTGTTCAATTTAGGCCCTTAAAAATACGTTCAGTCCTGAGGAATTGATCCCATTGCCAGAATTTCCATAAACTTCCCGAATATGAAAATACCAAAACCTCGGCGCGGCCAACAAGGTTTTCGACTGGAATAAATCCAACAGCATCAAGATAGCGGCTATCTTTTGAATTATCACGATTATCGCCCATGGCAAAATAGTGTCCGGGCGGTACCGTATATTCAACGGTATTGTCAGAAAAATCCTGATCAGATTCTTCAATTATCATATGCCTGCGTCCACCCGGTAATATTTCAGTATAGCGTTTAACATTGTGAACCCGACCATAGGTGTCGCTATATGAAAAAATACCAGCAGGTTCGCGGAATACCGGCTCACCATTTATATGTAGTACACCACCTTTTACTTGTATTCTGTCGCCAGGAAGACCGATTAAGCGCTTGATATAATCTGTCTTACCATCGGAAGGCAATTTAAATACCGCAACATCGCCACGCTTTGGCTCTTCGAACCCTACCCGGTCTGGCCCCGGAACCAACGGCATGGAAAACGGAAATGAGTGCTTGCTATAACCATAAGAAAACTTGGATACAAAAAGATAATCGCCAACTAACAATGTCGGTATCATCGACCCCGATGGGATTGAAAAAGGCTCATAAGCAAAGGTGCGAACAAACATGGCTATTAATACCGCAAAGATTACCGTCTTTAACGTATCCCAAAGACCGCCATTTTTTTCTAAACCACCCGCCCCATTGCGCAGGCCTTCGCCAACATCGGGTATAAGCTCTTCAGGTTGTTTAGACATTATTATATTCCAATTCGATAATTATTTGATGAGAGGGTTATGGCCGATTTTAGGTTGGGTTTCCAGCCGTCACCGCAGAAATAATTACAATGGCATGGGCCAGCGGGTATTCATCGGTTAATGAGATATCTATTTTTGCCCTCATTCCAGGCGGGGTAAGCTCATCAAGGCGTCTTTGTGCACCGCCTGTAAGTTTCATAATTGGCTGACCGCTAGGCAGATTATCAACCCCAAGATCGCGCCAAAACACCCCATCACGAAAGCCTGTTCCTAACGCTTTGGCGGTTGCTTCCTTGGCCGCATAACAAAGGGCGTACGAATTGACTGGGCTGGCCCTGCGTTTTGATTTTTCTTTTTCAATATCCGTATAAACGCGGTCAATAAAACGATCTGAAAACCGTTCTAGGGTTTTTTCAATTCGCCTTATATCGCAAAGATCGGTTCCAACGCCAATTATCATATTATTATTTACCCGCCCGCGCTTCAATCATAAGGCGGTGCATTTCAGATATTGAATTGCCAAGGCCAACAAAAATGGCCTCTCCTACCAAAAAATGTCCAATATTTAATTCGACAATATTTGCTATTTGTGCAACTGGCTTAACGGTATCAAACGTCAACCCGTGTCCGGCATGACATTCAAGCCCAATATCATCAGCGTGCTTAGCCGCCCTTACAATACGTTCCAACTCAACATCACGTTCATAACCCGCGCTGGCATCGCAATATGCCCCGGTATGCAATTCAACCACTGGTGCGCCAAGTGACTTTGCCGCATCAAGCGCTGCTGGGTCAGGTTCAATAAATAACGATACCCTGATATCTGCATCACTAAGGTTTTTTACAAACGGCTCTAAGTATTTTATCTGACCTATTACATCAAGACCACCTTCGGTGGTTCTTTCTTCTCTTTTTTCAGGAACAATACATGCCGCATGCGGTTTGTGACGAAGTGCAATCCCAAGCATTTCATCGGTTGCTGCCATTTCAAGATTAAGCGGAATATTTATTTCATCACAAAGACGAAGAATATCTGTATCCGTAATATGACGACGGTCTTCGCGCAGGTGGGCAGTTATTCCGTCAGCGCCAAAATCTGCGGCAATTTTTGCTGCCCGCACCGGATCGGGATAATTGCTACCACGGGCATTACGAATAGTTGCAACGTGATCAATATTAACGCCAAGGCGTAAGTGATTGTTTGATTTTGTCATTACTATGTTTTATCCGCACCAGAATTATTTGGAATTACATCGCTTGAAACCTGAGCCGCAAGTTTTTCATCTGCATATAACAGCTCTGCTTTATTTTTTTCTTTGCGACGTTTGTTTTTTGTTCTGCGATGATGACGTGCCGTTTGGTAGCGTGAAATAATTGGCTGTAATGGTGCATAAAAAATTATCCACGTAACAATCGCCGTTGGTATAGAACCTATTAACATTGGCCACAATACCGGACCTGATGTTTGCACAAGATAAGAAATATCGAGCCTTATAAGTGCTTCCATCGACGTTGAAAAAATGGTTGCAAAATCAACTTCGCTGGCATTGATGTGATCATTACCAATAATCCATAAGCCAGCATTATAAATCCACACCCATATGAACGGAAATGTCCACGGATTTCCTACGGCTGTTCCAATGGCACTGGCCAATATATTTGCCCGCATTATGTAAGCAACAATTGCCGAAATAACAAAATGTAGACCAACAAACGGGGTCATTGAAATTGCCGCGCCACAGGCAAAGCCAGCGGCAATGGAATAAGATGAGCCCGGTATACGGGCAACCCGATGAAATACATAGCGGGTCGAACGATGCCATCCGGAACTTGGCCAGAAAAATTCGCGAAATCTAATCACAATGTTAGGTTTGGAACGACGCTGAAACATATATGAACTACCCTCTAGCCCTATTTACGGAATTAATGGCAGGCGTGGCGCGAAGGGCTGCTATTATTTCCGAAAGGTGCTTCACATCTTTTACTTCAATATCCACAGTCATATCAAAAAAATCTGCTTGTCGGGATATAATTTTTAAATTGGATATATTTCCGTTATTGCGTGCAATAACGTTAGAAAGGTCGCCTAAGCTACCGGGTACGTTAAGTACAATAAGATGAACCCGGCTAACGTGAAGCTCGGTACTGCTGGCACCACTTTCCCATGAAACATCAATCCAGCGTTCGGGTTCGTCTGAAAATTGTTCAAGGGTATCGCAATCAATGGTATGAACCGTAACGCCCTTGCCCGTGGTGATAATGCCAACAATTCTATCACCCGGAAGCGGATGGCAACACCCTGCATAATGCACCGCCATGCCGGGGATAAGCCCCTTAATTGGTATGGCACCGCTGTCGGCTTTTGCTTGAAGCGATCTTGCTTGTGAAAGCGGCACAACATTGGCAGATTTTGATGCCGCTTTCTTTTTGGTTCCTGGATAAACGGCTTCTAAAACATCACGAGCAGAAATATGTCCGTTGCCAACCTCGGCTTCCAAATCATCTACATCTTCTTTTTGGAAGTTTTTCAAAACACCCTTAAGGCCCTTTTCTGTTAAAGGATAGCTTTCTTCTAAAAATGCCCGTTCAAGCATTGCATGGCCTAGTTCAATATATTGATCACGTTCTTTCAGCCTTATGAAACGACGAATTCTCGCCCGCGCCTTTCCGGTAACAACAAACCTTTCCCATGTTGGTGATGGGGTATGACTTTTGGATGTGACAATATCAACCTGATCTCCATTTTTAAGCGAAGATTTAAGCGGAACCATTCTTCCGTTGACCTTGGCACTAACGCACCTGTCGCCAACTTCGGTATGAACCGCATAGGCGAAATCAACCGGGGTTGCGTTTTTTGGTAAATTTATAAGTTCGCCCTTGGGTGTAAAACAAAACACTTGATCGGGAAACATCTCAAGCTTGGTATGCTCAAGAAATTCTTCTGGCTCTTCTGCGTTTTCTAAAATCTCCAAAAGTTCGCGTAGCCAGCGGTATTGCTTTCCTTCGGTCAGCTTGGCAGGCCTACCCTGCTTGTACTCCCAATGTGCGGCAACGCCATTATCTGCAATTTCATGCATTTCGGTTGTACGAATTTGCAATTCGATACGGTGACGTTCTGGCCCAATTATTCCAGTGTGAAGAGAGCTGTATCCATTGGGTTTAGGAACGGAAATGTAATCTTTAAACCTTTCCGGTACCACCCGATAAACATTATGGGCAACGCCAAGTGCGCGGTAACATTCATCGACATCTTTAACTACAACACGAAAAGCCATAATATCAGAAAGCTGTTCAAACGAAACGTCTTTAAGCTGCATTTTACGCCAAATTGAATAAGGTGTTTTTTCCCGTCCATAGATCTTTGCAGTAACTCCAGCGTCTTTTAATACCAACTGAAGCTCGGCAACAATTTTTTTAATAAGTCCGCCACCTTCATCACGAAGAAATTCAAGTCGTTTGAGAACAGAATTTCTAGCTTCTGGATTTATTATCGCGAAAGAAAGATCATCAAGCTCATTTTTAAGCTCTTGCATGCCAATGCGTTCAGCCAATGGTGCATATATTTCCATTGTTTCGGTGGCAATACGGCGGCGTTTTTCATCGTCCTTAATAAAATGTAGCGTACGCATATTGTGAAGGCGATCTGCCAGCTTTACCAAAAGCACCCTAATGTCTTCTGACATGGCCAATAAAAGCTTGCGAAAGTTTTCCGCTTGCTTGGAGTGATCTGACTGCATTTCAATTTGATTTAGTTTGGTTACGCCATCGACAAGCTTGGCAACCTCCGGCCCAAAACTTTTCTCAATCACCTTTAATGTCGCGCCGGTATCTTCTACCGTATCATGAAGAAGCGCTGTAACGATTGTTGCCGCATCAAGGCGATACCCTGCCAATATGCCGGCAACTTCTAATGGATGGGAAAAATAAGGATCGCCCGATGCGCGAACCTGCGAACCATGGGCCTTCATCGAATAAACATAGGCTCTGTTTATCAAATCTTCGTCGGCGTTTGGGTCGTACGCTTTGATTGCTTCTACAAGCTCAAACTGTCTCACCACGACAAAACCCTCCGCTGGATTATAGCGAAGGGTTTACTGTTATTAAACGCAGGAAAGGACGTAAGGGCCATTCGATATAGGCGCGAGAAAGAAACACAACATACGCACCTAGACATAATTAGGACTCCTCGATTTCGCCCCCTTCTTGAATTTTTTCCGCATCTTCAAGAGCGGCGTCAACTTCTTCGGCGGCAACATCATGAACGGTAAGAACGTCTTCTTTGACTTCTTCTACCTCTTCGATTGTCGCCTGTATTTCAGCTTCATCTTCAACTACATCATGATGAATAGCCTGCATCAAGTCCATTTCGTCTTCTTCTGGCTCTTCAACTTCGACGTAACGCTGTAATCCGGTAATTATGCCGTCTTCCAAGTCAGCAAAGCTTATGCTTTCCTCGGCTATTTCGCGCAATGCTACAACCGGGTTCTTATCATCATCACGTTCAACCGTAATTTCTCCGCCTGAGCTAATATTGCGAGCGCGTTGGGCCGCAATCATCAGTAAATCAAAGCGATTAGGAATTTTTGTTACGCAATCTTCGACCGTTACACGGGCCATGGATGGGTATCTCCAGATTTAGTTGTTTTCAGGTATTCACTTGCAAGCGCACTTGTATATTTGCCATAGACTAATAAGGCAAGGAAAAAGGCCATAAATAGCCAAAAAATACCAATAATTATCAGGAACTGTTCAATTAGCAGTTATTGGCCTTGCTACCTGATCTGGATTTAAGGCTTTTATCAACTCATCCAGGCTTTGCTTGGTTATGGGGTGTTTCCAATCAGGGGCAATATCGGCTAGCGGCAACAAAACGAAGGCTCGCTCATCCATACGCGGATGTGGCAAAACAGGGCTTTTTTTGGCTTTATTGCCATCGTTTTTGCAAACCATGCTCTTGAAATCAAGTAAATCTAAATCCAGCAATCGTGGGGCGTTTTTTTCAATATCCTGATTATTGCGTTCACGGCCACATTCAGCTTCAATTTCATGAAGAGCTTCCATTAGTTGCTCGGGCGAAAGCTCGGCTTCAACGCTTGCCACCCCATTTATAAACCACGGTTGATCCGATACTGGAACCGGAGCGCTTTCATACCATCTGGAAAGCTCAACCAGATTTATATCCGGATGCGCCGTCAACAGGTTAACGGCATGGCGGCAGGTCTCAATGGCACCACCAAACCTCTGGTGAGGTAGGTTTGCACCTATTCCTATTAAAATCATATTGTTATGCCCCCCAAATTGCCTGCTGTGCCTTTGATAGAGTATTATACACCTTGCGCACTGGCCAATACCCTCCTAGATATATAGGCATATAGCTTAATTTTATTTTATTTGAATTTATTTAAGGAATTTTAAAAAATGCCTTTTTATCCTCAAGAGAGGGTTGGCCTATTTATTGATGGCTCAAACCTCTACGCTGCCGCCAAAGCGCTCAATTTTGATATCGACTACAAACGCCTTCTCAAGCATTTTGCGACCCGTGGCCATCTGGTTAGGGCATTTTATTATACGGCACTCATAGATGAGGCCGAATACTCCCCCCTTCGTCCGCTGGTGGATTGGCTCGACTACAATGGCTACACCATGGTCACCAAACCGGCCAAAGAATTCACCGATTCCACCACTGGTAAACGTAAAATCAAGGGCAATATGGACATTGAGCTGGCAATCGACATGCTGGAAATGGCTGATCGCCTTGATCATATAGTCCTGTTTTCCGGAGATGGTGATTTTCGCCGCCTAGTTGAGGCCGTACAGCGTCGCGGAGTTCGTGTTGCCGTGGTAAGTACGGTCAAATCCAACCCACCAATGGTTGCCGACGAATTACGCCGTCAGGCAGATACATTTATTGAATTAGACAGCATCAAATCTGCCATCACCAGACCTGAGGGGCCAATCGGAGATGGCGATTTCGATCCCCATGAGTATGATCCACCGCAACCGAAAAGCCCAGATATGCAAAATATAGGCGATGAAGATAATGCCCCGCACACACCGGGTGAATTTGTAGCAATTCCCTAAATGTTGGCCTTAAATATTGGCCTTAAATTATATGGTGTTTCATTGCTAGAGCCCGCCGTTAATTGCAATGCCTGCCCACGGCTTTTTAACTTTAGGGCTAAAAACAGGGATATGTACCCTGATTTTTTTAATGGGCCGGTTCCTGCATTTGGATCAATAGATGCTGAATTGCTGGTTGTTGGCCTTGCCCCGGGATTAAAGGGTGCAAACCGCACCGCTAGGCCGTTCACTGGTGATGGAGCTGGTGATCTTCTTTATCCAACCCTAATTAAATCTGGCCTTGCCAAAGGAAATTATCAAGCCAGCCCTGATGACGGGCTTGAGATGATAAATACCCGCATAACAAATGCAGTTCGCTGTGTGCCGCCACAAAACAAGGTAACTAGTGCAGAAACAAATGCTTGTAATGGTTTTTTATCAAATGAAATGAAATCCATGAAGAACCTAAAGGCGATAATTACCCTTGGAACTGTTGCCCACGGTGCGGTGTTAATGGCTATGGGATATAAAAAATCAGCCTACAAGTTTGCGCATGGTGAAATACATAAACTTTCGGACAGCGTTTATCTTATCAATAGCTATCATTGCTCACGCTACAATACTAACACCGGGCGACTTACGGCAAAAATGTTTGAAGATGTTTTTTTAAGCGCTACCAATAATCTAAAGGTGCGAACCGATGGTTGAAGCCGTAAATCTGGGCAAATTTCGAAAGAAAAAGGCCAAAGAACAAAAAGAAAAGCTGGCCGCAGAAAACAAGGTCGCCTTTGGGCGCACCAAGCACGAAAAGACGATTGACGATAAAGTGCGTAACCTTGGGCGCAAAGAAATAGACGGAAAAAAGTTTGAAAAAACTGATGAAGATAAATAATTACTGTTTATCAATTAGTTATAAATATTCCTTAATCTTATAAATTAAGAATTATGCTCGGGGTCTTCGAGCATGCGATGAAGATGAACCACCACATATTTCATATGAGCATCATCCACCTTGGATTGCGATGCTCCGCGCCATGCATCAAGGGCTTCTGCATTGCTGGGGTAAATGCCAACAATATCTAGATTTTTAGTATCACCAAAATCAAGCGTGCGCGGATCATCGACGTGACCGCCAAAAACAAGGTGAAGTAACGGTTTCTTTGGTTCGTTCATTTGGGGTGATCCTTTTGTTTTTGCTTGTCCGATAGTATTTGCAAATTAATGGCTAACCAATAGTTAGATTGCGTTGCTCAGACAAACAACCATAAAATTTTTCAACGAACCAAGGCATAACTTGAAAATATATTATAATTATCAGTTATTTATACAGTATAATTATATATCATTGACATTATTAGACAGTAAAATTAGACTGTCTAATAATTAAATATCAGCAGAATACAAAACAATTTTTGGGGGATTGTCTGAATATGCTTTCAAGCAAGGAACTTATTGAACAAAGCGGAATCTCGCGCGCCACACTTAACAACTACATACAAATGGGGTTGCTTCCCAAGCCCGAAATAAAGGCAACCGGAACCGGTTCGCGCGCCACCCGCCTCGGCTACTTCCCTGCTGATACTCTTGATATAATCAATGAAATCGCAAACCTGAAAAAACAAGGCATGGCCATGGACGCCATAGTTTCAACCCTTGCCCCCAATCAGGCGCCACCCACTGACAATGTAACGGCAATGCCCCTACGCACATCACCCATAGACAACGTGGGAAACCTTTCGCTGGATCAGGTCACCTGCCCCGCCTATCTGGTCAATGCCATGTTCGAGTTGGAATGGTGCAACGTGGCGGCCAGAGAGCTTTTGCTTGGCGATGGTGAGGGAAAAATTTCCCGCGATATTACAGAACGTGGAATTTTTTCCATGCTGTTAGCGCCCAATTCAACCGCACGAGAAAGCGAGGGCCTAGAAGAAATGCTATCTTTTCATCTGGGGATTGCAAAAAACCGCATTGGCAAGCCGGTGGTTCTCAACCTTGACCCCGATATAGATATTCCCGAACAAACCCTATTGAGCAACTTATTTGATGAAGCTGCCCCCATGGCCCCCGGCGGAGTGGTTCACACCCAAGTTAACTTGGCGCCACGGGGTGAAAAGGAAAATTGGCACAATATTTACGCCAGCTTTTTTCGCGAAGGAATATTCTTTGCCTTTTCGCCCGTAGAAGACAGTGAAAATGAACTGGTAACACTGCTGGCGCGACGCGACATCGTTATTCGCGATCTTTTAAAGAAACGCCGTCCGTATTTAACGCAAATGGCAGTAGTGGTGGCTGATTTACAAAACTCGGTCAAAATATGTGCAGAATTACCGCCAGAAGAATATTTTGAGCTGATAAACGATGTCTGGGCGGCTATGGAGCCAAAGCTTAGGAAATATTACGGCACCCACGGCAAGCACGTAGGCGATGGTATGGTTTATTATTTCTTCCCCCAACCAGATTGCAACTATCTTATGAATGCCGTTGATTGTGCCGGCGAAATGAAAGAGGCGATGGCCGAAGTAAGTCGCCAATGGCAAAAACGAAAAAACTGGATGAATGTATTACAATTAAACATAGGTTTGGTTGAGGGGCAGGAATGGTTTGGTACCTACCAAACCCCTACCCACATTGAATTTACCGTGTTGGGTGACACAATGAATACGGCCGGACGGTTAAGCGATTTTGCGCGCGATGGTTCAATTTATATAACAAAGAACATGATGGGCAAGCTTTCAGATAAAGAACGCAGTAGAATTGCCTATGGTATTCGCCGCAAAGGCGAGGACGGAAGCGGGATCGTTATTCCGGAAACCTATTCACGGGTTTCAAATCTGGTAGATCTTGAAAACCCACGATTTGAGAAATTTCGCGACATTGCAGTGCTGGCAGTTACCGAGGTGCTTGATATTGACCCCCTAGAAGAAAAACCTTAACCGCAACGCTCTTCTTTCCATGGGTCGGCATCGTTGTGATACCCCCCCGCACCTGCCCATTGATCTAGCGGGTGAGAAAAAAATGTGGGTGCAACCCTATGTAAGCTAGCGTGGGTTTATCGTCTAGCAAGTAATGATAGATTTTATGTTTATGCGCCAATACTGCTATAATAAAACCATAAAAAAGGTATGGATTGGCCATGGATGAAAAAGTAGACCTACGCAAAATAAAGAAAAAAGAATACGAAAGTGAGCTTGCCGATCTGCAAATAGAGTTGGTAAAGCTACAAGAATGGGTGCGCACGCACGGCCTCAAGGTGGTGGTTGTTTTTGAGGGTCGCGATGCCGCAGGCAAGGGCGGCACCATCAAGCGCATAACCGAATGCATGAACCCCCGCATTTGTCGTGTTGTGGCCCTGTCAGCACCGACGGAAAGGGAAAAATCCCAGTGGTATTTTCAACGTTACGTCTCTCACCTGCCGGCGTCGGGTGAAATAGTTATTTTTGACCGCAGTTGGTATAACCGTGCCGGAGTTGAGCGAGTGCAAGGCTTTTGCACCAATGATGAATATGAAGAATTTATGCGTTCGTGCCCAGAGTTCGAGCGCATGCTGGTGCGCTCGGGAACCATTTTGATAAAATACTGGTTTTCCGTATCCGATGATGAACAAGAGCGCCGTTTCCAAAAACGGGTAAAAGACCCTACTAAGCACTGGAAGCTAAGCCCCATGGATATTGAATCGCGCAACAGATGGGTGGATTATTCCCGCGCCAAGGATGAGATGCTGGCTCGCACCGATATCCCGGAAGCGCCGTGGTTTATAGTCGAGGCTGATCTAAAAAAACGCGCCCGCCTTAACTGCATCCATCATTTGCTTAGGCTTATTCCTTATGAAAATGTAACCCCGGCACCGGTAGACCTGCCACCCAGACCACCGAGCGAAGAATACGTGCGCCCACCCAAAGCCCATTACCGTATCGTGCCAGATTTTGACTAGGCGCAATTAACCGAAACGCTCTTCTTTCCATGGGTCGGCATCGTTGTGATAGCCACGTACCTCCCAAAAACCGGGGGCGTCTTTATCCATAAAAGAAATGTGCTTGATCCATTTTGCGCTTTTCCAAAAATAAAGCTTGGGGATTATGGGCCTGACCGGGCCGCCGTGCTCTCGGCTTAATGGCTCACCATTCCAACTATGGGCCAACATCACATCTCCATCATCAAATGCCTGTAATGGGACATTGGTGGTGTAACCATCATGGGAATAAAAAACAAGAAAGGCCGCGTCTGGCTTTGGTTTCACCGTTTCCAACAAATGCCGGGCCGAAACTCCCTGCCATTCATTATCATAGCGCGACCACGTTGTTACACAGTGAATATCGGTTACGATTGTTGTTTGTGGCTGGGCGTTAAATGTTTGCCAGTCCCAATCTATTTGGTTTTCAACTAATCCGGAAACCGTAAAGCGCCATTGATCTAGTGGGATATCCGGCTGCACCCCAAGGTCAAGCACCGGAAATTTTTGGGTAAGAACCTGGCCCGGTGGCAAACGGCGGCTGTCTGTTTTGTTATTGCTGTCATCTGACATTTATTTCTCAGCTACCTTTGGCTCGCTGTTTTTGGCTCACTGTTTTTGGCTGGCGCTCATTAATCTGGCCTTGTCCCGTTTCCAGTCCCGCTCTTTAGTCGTCTGACGTTTATCGGACTTATGCTTGCCCTTGGCTAAGCCAATTTCAACCTTGGCCACTCCGCGTTCATTAAAATAAACACTAAGCGGAACAACTGTCATTCCGTCGCGGGCTATGGCCATGAACAGCTTTGCTATTTCACGTTTGTGCATTAACAACTTGCGCGGACGCTTAGGCTCGTGGCTGAAATGACTAGCGCCCGAATATTCAGGTATATAGGAATTCATCAGGAACAATTCACCGTTTTTTTCGCTAGCAAAGGCATCGCCAATGGTAGCGTGGCCTTGGCGCAAGGATTTTACCTCACTGCCATGCAGCTGGATGCCAGCTTCAAAGGTTTGTTCGATGAAATAATCATGGCGTGCCTTGCGATTTCGTGCCGCAACGTTATCAGGCTTTTTTTTCTTTTTTTGCGCCATGATTGTCCCTTAGACCCCATTAACCCATTAATAAGGGTTAATTTGTAATCCCAGCTTCGCGCAATGCCGCGGTAACGGTTTTTTTGCTATCTTCGGATATTTCGCAAAGCGGCAGACGCAATTCAGAAGAGCACAGCCCAAGTATTTCGGCGGCATATTTAGCCGGCCCGGGGCTACTTTCGCAAAACATTGCACTATGAACCGGCATCAGACGTTCTTGTGTTTCTATTGCCTTGTTAACATTACCATCCGCCCATGCTTTATGTTGTTCGGCACAAAGACGTGGCGCAATGTTTGAGGTAACCGAAATACAGCCATGCCCGCCAGCCGCCAAAAACGGTATGGCGGTAGCGTCTTCGCCTGAAAATTGGGCAAAGTCTTTGCCGATTTTTGTTGCCACAAGTATGGGCCGGGCGAGATCGCTGGTGGCGTCTTTAACCCCTGCGATATTTGAAAGCTTTGCCAAACGAGCCATGGTTTCCATGCTCATATCAACAATGCTTCGCCCGGGAATATTATAAATAAATATGGGCGTAGAAACCGCATTGTTTATGGCTTCATAATGACGAAACAGACCTTCTTGGGTTGGTTTGTTATAATAAGGCGTTACCACCAACAGCGCATCAGCACCGGCACCCTCTGCGTGAACGGCAAGTTCTACGGCTTCGGCAGTCGAGTTTGAGCCTGCGCCAGCCATTACGGTGGCACGACCTTTGGCGACCTCTATGCAAAGCTCGGTTACACGTTTGTGTTCAGTGTGCGTAAGGGTCGGCGACTCGCCCGTTGTACCACAGGGAACCAATCCGTTCGTTCCTTCGCTGATTTGCCACTCGACAAAATCCTGGAATGCCTTTTCGTCCACTTCGCCATTTTTTAGCGGCGTAATGAGCGCGGTGTATGAACCCTTAAATTCCATTTTTACTTAAACTCCTGAAATCCTAGACTGGAAACCAAAGACTGGGTCTATCTTCTGGTAATTTAACCATATTACCAATAAGGCCCCTTAAAATCGGACATTACCCCCAAGAAGGCTGGGCGTAAAGCACCCGCTTTAGGATTAAACACCCCTTGGCCAGCCTGCTTTCTTGAGTATGCTCCCGCAAAAGCGTAATTTATGTATACAGTTTAAATGCTGGTTCAATACTAGCGGGGGATGATGGCTAACTCTTTTATTTTAAAGCTAGCGGGACTAACAAAGCCATTATGGCTGGCGACCCATATTTTATTGGGAATCGCGCTATTTGCCATAGCTATTCCCATATCTATTTCCCCCACATCCGCGATTGCCCGCGAGGTAAGCAAGGGCGATACAGATCATGCTAAAAATGCATTCAAATTTCTGGATAAACGTCGTTGGCGAGAAGTAAAAATCCATATCCGAAAAATAAAAGACCCGCTACTGGCGGATGTTCTTCAGTGGCATTATTTAACTTCACATGGCAGCCCCGGTAATTATGCGGATGTTAGGAAGTTTCTTAATAAAAGACCTGACTGGCCAAAAAGAAGCACCATTGTAAAAAGAGCCGAAGAAACTATTCCCTCATCCATGTCGCCAGAAGAAACATTAGGCGCCATAGTTGCCATGGGTGGTCCGTTATCAGCTATGGGTCAGGTTCGTTATGGTGAGGCGCTTTTAAAAACCGGGCAAAAAGAAGCTGCCGCACTAACGTTACGTGCAGTATGGGTTGAAGGAAACTTTACCACAGCGCAAGAAAAAAGTTTTTACCGGCGACATAAAAAAATTCTAACAAAGAATGACCACCTAAAACGACTAGATCGTCTAATTTGGGAAAAGCGTTCTTACAAGGCTAAACGTCAACTATGGAAAATTGATAAAAAAATGCGCGCACTAGCCATTGCCCGCATCTGGCTTATGCGCAAGGAAGGAAATGTTGATAAGGCTATTGCCGATGTGCCTGAAAACCTTAGGTCTGACCCCGGGCTTTTGTATGAACGCTTGCGTTGGCGCAGGCGCAAAGGAAGGCTCGATGGTTCTATTGAAATATTAGACATGTCGCCGCCAAATGTTCCTCATCCTGAAATATGGTGGGTTGAACGTGCCTATCTTGCCCGTCTTGCGCTGCGCAAAAATAGACCTGAAGATGCATACAAAATAACATCAAAACATTCTTTGCCAACGGAATCTTCCGTTCAATTTTCAGATGCCGAATGGCTTTCAGGTTGGATAGCGCTTCGCTTTCTTAAGCAACCAAAGCTTGCCAAAAAACATTTTGAAAATATGTTTAGGGCGGTTAGCTACCCTGTTTCAAAAGCCCGCGGCGCATATTGGTCGGGTCGAGCAGAAGAGGCAATTGGAAACATCGCTTTTGCGCGCGATAAATATAAACAAGCGGCGCATTACCCGACAACTTTTTATGGACAGTTGGGGCAAAAGAAACTGGGCAAAGACATTTCAGGAAAGCTATTAAGTATTGCAAACGCACCGCTTTCCCTTGAGGCCGAGATAAAATCAAGTGATGCAGAACGCCTTAACAAAAGCCCGATGGCTAGAGCTATTCGCATGCTGGCCGAAATTGGCGAACAAAAAAGAATGCGCTCATTCGTTCTGGCATTATCGGCAATGGGCAATGGCGACAGTTGGCGCGAAGCGGTGGCCGAGCTTTCTAGCGCAAGTGGTCGGGTTGATTTGGCTTTGCGGATAAGAAAGAAAGCGCATCAACTAGGGTCGCCGTTGCGTGGCAGTGCATATCCGTCCATAAAAACACCTAATTTAAAAAATGGGTCAAATGTTGAAACCCCACTTGTGCTTGCGGTCATTCGTCAAGAAAGCTCTTTTTACCCCGGTGCCAGAAGCGGCGCTGGCGCCCGTGGAATGATGCAGGTTATGCCGACAACGGCAAAAAAAGTTGCCAGATCGGCTAAAATAAAATTTTCCCGAGACAAGCTTTTGCAAGATCCTAATTATAATATGACCATTGGACAAATTTATCTGTCATCATTAATAGATGAATTTGAAGGCTCGTACATTCTGGCGCTGGCAGCTTATAACGCCGGGCCCAGCAGAGCCAGAAAATGGATTAGAAATCATGGCGATCCCCGTAACAAAAAAATCGATACCATTGACTGGATAGAAATGATCCCATTTGATGAAACTCGCAATTATGTACATCGCGTAATAGGTAACCTGCACGTTTACAGACAAAAGCTGTCTGATAAACGCTTTGCATTATTAAATGCAAAAAAATAAGTGTGTGGCTATATTAATGAACATCGCCCCGAACCGTAAGCTTACCTCCCCAACCAATTTTTAAAACTCTCTGACTTGAAATAGCCGGGGAGTTTTGTGAGTGTGGTCAAATTGGAGAGCTGAAACGCACCGCATGTCACAGATCTCAATTCTTTGTCTAATGTTGCTAAGGTTATAATAAATTGATGTTTTTGGGTCTGGTTTGAAATTTCTGGCAAGTATGTTATGATCTAATTCATCCAACTAAATGAATGTTTTTTGACTCGCGGAACGCCTGTGTTTTGAGGTGGTTGTCCTGTGCGTCGTTAATTAAAGCCCAAATTAGGAGATGATTTATGTCAGATGATGCTGCTTTTGAGCACATCAATGAAGCCAAGGTTGATATGGACCATATTTATAATCAGCTAGATCCAAGGCATTATTTTCGTGAACTAAACAAACTAGATTATGCAATACCCGATACGGCAAAGCCCATCTTTCAAAATTTGATTGGCCACCTGAAGGATCGTGGGGACGATCCCCTTCATGTATTGGATTTGGGCTGTTCCTACGGCGTTAATGCGGCAATCCTGAAATACGATCTTTCAATGGACGATCTTTACAGGCATTGGAGCCAAGAGAAAATGGCTGACGCGACACCGGAAGAGGTTGTTGCGGATGACCAGAGTTTTATTGCCGATATTGATAATCCAGATGACATTGTGATGATCGGACTGGATCAAGCCGAGAATGCCATTTCATATGCTACAGAGTCAGGGCTTCTGGATGATGGGATTGCTGCCAATCTTGAGGTCGATTCATTATCTGCCGGGGAAAAAGAAACCTTGGGGCAAGTCGATCTGGTCATATCTACCGGCTGCGTCGGTTATTTGACCGAAAAGAGTTTTGAACGTTTTATGCCCGCTGTATCCAAGGGTCGACAGCCTTGGATTGCGAACTTTGTGCTTCGATTATTCCCGTTCGACTCCATTGAGGAGTCCTTGGACAACTGTGGTTATTTAACCGAAAAACTTGAAGGAAAGACTTTCTTTCAGCGTAAGTTCGCTTCCGGTGATGAGCGAGAGGACGTTCTTGATAAATTGCACGATCATGGCGTGGATCCAATCGGTAAGGAATCCGAAGGTCATTTTCTTGCTGAGTTCTATCTATCGCGTCCGGCGGCGGAGGTGGCGAAAATGCCACTAGAGCGGTTATTTCCTGCTTGAATGCTGTGTTCGCCAAAGTTGGCATCCTACCTCTAATATCATAATATCAAAAAAAAGCCCGGCATTGCTGCCGGGCTTTTTTGGATCTTTAAAAAAATCAATAACTGCTTAAATGCCAGTTGCGATTTTCTTGTCTGTAACAACAGCTTTATCATCGGTCGCTGTGTTTATAGCGGGTGCTTGCCCTACTGCTCTTTGCTGTTGTGACTTATTAACAACAAGATTGACTCTTTCATCAGAAGCCCTGGCTGGAACATCGTTCATGCGGGTGATATGGCCTTCGATAAATGCGCCTTCATCAATAGAAAGGTTTTCATGAAGCACATCACCAACCACATGTGCGGTTTTAGCCAGATGAACTGTTTTAGCTTTTATCTGGCCATTGATACTTCCGTGAATATGGATGGTGTCGGCATAAATTTCGCCTTTAATTTTTGCGCTTGCGCCAACTAGCAATACGTTGCCTTTGATATCGCCAATAACTTCGCCATCAATCTGAACTTCGCCATCACTAACGATGTCGCCAGTAACCACAAGATCAGAGCTCATAATAGATGGGACTCTGGCCTTGGCCTGCTGGTCTACTCCTGCGATCTTAGCGGCTTTGTTTTTATCATTCCTGGAAAACATATCGACCTGCCTTTACAAATTTCATGGGATCAATTCCTTTGTCCTTGAACATCACCTCATAATGTAGGTGTCTGCCCGTTGAACGTCCGGTACTGCCAATAATTGCAACCTTCTCCCCAAAAGAAACAGTCTGTCCCTTTTTTACCATAATTTTGCTCAAATGCCCATAGCGGGTAACAATCCCAGCACCGTGGTCAATTTCCAGCAATTTACCAAAATTGCCCTTCCACCCGGCATGAATAACCTTGCCCGGTGCGGGTGCGGTAATTGCTGAGCGTGGAGCGGCCCCCATGTCCATGCCATAATGCATTGACCATTTACGGTTTACTGGATCACGACGTTTACCAAAATTACTGGTTATATAATAACCCTGAAGCGGTGCCGCCATCGGCATTTTACGTAAAACCGATTGTAGCGATTCAGAATATGCCAATTTGTTTTCAAGATTGGTAAGCTTTGAAGAAAGCCTTCCGCCCGGTCTGCCGTCTGGCTTGATTTCAATAAACGGGCCACCCTGTCCAGCAACAAGGCTATCATCACCCTCCATAACATCATCAACATCCAGCCCGGCAATCTCTATCAACCGTTCCATGTTAAGAACCTGGGATTCAGTTTGCTCGATCAGCAGGTCAACTGTTGAGTTTTCTTTTTCTTCAAGATCAACCAGCTTGTTTTCAAGAACCTTGATGTCGCGACGCATTTGTGTGCTTTCAAACAAAGCTGAATTGCGTTCGGTTAACGCTGATTGAAGATCGCCTTCAATTGTATTGATATCGTCTTTGATTGAAAAATTACGTTGAGCCAATGACTGAACCTTGTTCTCAACATCATCAATTCTGCTTTTCATAATTGAACGCACAGATTCAATTTGCGCTCTGGCTTGGCGTGAGCCTTTGAATGTATCCAAGTCTTCGCGCAGTTTTGTATTTTGGCCCGAAAGGCTGAGCATGAGCGCGTGGTTTTCTTCTAGATCTACAACAATACCGGAAAACTTTTTTTGATAATCGGAAACTTCGCCAAGAAGGCTACGGTAAGCAACACGAACATCTGCTATTTGCGTATCTTTGGCGATAAGTTCGCGTTCGTGTAAAAACACGCTAATGGATGAAAACGTTACCCATGTGGTAACTGCAACAATTACAACCGCAACCGAGCTTTGAAAATGATGACTTAGGTTTATGCACGATACCTTGCCTTGACTGCGAAAAACAATTTGGCGAAAGGGAAACATCAACCGTAAGCGAACATCTATCTGATTTGATAGGCGCCTTAGGTGTTTTTTCTTCCCCATTAAAAAACTTTCCAACTTGCTCTCCACCCCAACTTGCTTGCCGCCCTTGTGACATTGCGATTAATGGCAATTCCCGCAGGGCTGTTATATCAGCTTATATTCTTGGCATTATTCATGTGCACAAAGGTCATGTCAGCGATAATCATCACATCGCTTTTATATTGTTATACTGTGGCTATTTACCCAAAAATTGTAGCTATAGCCTTAATTTATAGAAAAAAGTATCGATTTAGCCCATAACTGGCAAGTCAATTCGGTGTTATTGTCCTTAGACATGGTCATTATGACAGCTATTATCCTCATAAATGGAAATAGATTCGATAAAGCCCCCTATTAGACCGTCATTGAGCAACCCACTGGTGCTGGCCGCAACCTGGTTTGGTGCGGGATACCTGCCTAAAGCACCGGGAACATGGGGCTCCATGGCCGCCCTGCCTTTTGCTTGGGGTTTGCAGGTAATGGGCGGAAATATGGCCCTTATTATTGGAATATTGGCTGTTTTTGCCTTGGGACTATGGAGTTCTAGCGTTTTCATGGGTTTAAGCAAATCCCACGACCCAGGCGCAATTGTAATTGATGAGGTTGCGGGCCAGTGGATAGTTCTATTGGCGGCTATTCCAGGGTTTGCCGCCCAAACCCCAGACCCAATGATGTATGCCCTTGGGTTTTTTCTGTTTCGCCTGTTCGATGTGCTAAAACCTTGGCCTATATCCGTAGCCGATAAAAAAATTGATGGCGCATTAGGGGTTATGCTTGATGACGTTCTGGCTGGCATTGCCGGGCTGGCGGTTATGATGTTTCTGATGAATTGGCTAGGTTAAATATCAAATGTTTCCTGAAATACTGATTATCATGGCCGAGGACCTAATCGCCACCTGTCGTAAAAACGGGCTTAAGTTGGCATTGGCCGAATCGTGCACTGGCGGATTGGTCGCCGGATGCATTACCGCGGTAAATGGTTCATCCGACATATTTGATCGTGGGTTTGTGACGTACTCAAACCAAGCCAAGACCGAAATGCTAGGCGTAACTGAAAAATTATTAAACAGCTTTGGCGCAGTAAGCGAAGAAGTGGCCATTGCAATGGCCGAGGGCGCAATCGCCAATTCGGGTGCCGATATTTCACTTTCCATAACCGGAATTGCCGGCCCCGGCGGCGGCAGTGATGAAAAACCGGTTGGCTTGGTTCATATGGTGGTTGCAAAAAAAGGATCCACCACTAGGCATGAACGCCACGTTTTCAAAGGTGATCGTGAAAGAGTACGAATTCAAGCAGTCGAAAGCGGGCTAAAGCTTTTAAATGCAGCTGCTGGATGATTAACCCTAACTGCTCTTTCCATAAAGTTTTTCCCCGCGCTGAACAAACGCATCAACCATGCGTTTTGTGGCATCGTTAAAAACCTTACCAATTAAAGTTTCCATCATTTTTGAGCGAAATTCAAAATCAATATTAAATTCTACCTCTGATCCGACATCTGCCTGACTAAATATCCAGTCGGTTTCAAGTCGCTTGAACGGGCCGTTGCTATCAACCACATGAATGTGGCCGGGGTTTTCCACAGATGGTTTTTCAAAGGTAACTTTGCTGGTGTAAGATTCCCGAAATGATTTAAAGCCAATGGCCATGTCGGCCGACATTTCCCCACTTGAATTATTGATATTTTTTGAATTAATGCGGGTCGCCACACACCACGGCAAAAATTCTGGGTAATGTTCAACCCCAATAACAAGGTCAAACATTTCATCGGGGGTAAATGGAAGAAGCCGTTTTTCAGAATGGGTTGGCATGGTTGTTATTTACCCGCACTATCACGAGCCGCCTTTAGTGCGGCAAAATCATCATCGGCATGGTAGCTGGAGCGGGTTAATGGGGTAGATGATACCAACAAGAAACCTTTCTCCAATCCAACGCGTTTGTATTCATCAAATTCATCAGGCGTTACAAAACGATCAACCGCCGCATGTTTTGGTGTTGGCGCAAGGTATTGGCCAATTGTCATGAAATCTATATTTGATTCTCGCATGTCATCCATAACTGCAAAAACTTCTTCACGGGTTTCGCCAAGGCCAACCATAATTCCCGATTTAGTAAAAACGTGGCTGTCCAATTCCTTGGCTCGTTTTAAAATTGAAAGCGAATGATTGTAATCAGCTCCCGGGCGTACGGCGCGATATATTCTGGGTACTGTTTCAAGGTTATGATTAAAAACATCGGGCTTGGCGGCAATAACGGTTTCAAGCGCACCATCTTTGCCACGGAAATCCGGTGTTAAGACCTCAACCGTTGTTGTGGGTGAAAGCTCACGCACACGCAAAATGCTTTTTGCAAATTGTTCCGCCCCACCGTCGGGCAAATCATCACGGTCAACAGATGTAATAACCATATGGCGTGCACCCATTTCACGGGCAACAATGCCGGTGTTTTCTGGCTCCATGGCATCAACGCTAGTCGGTTTGCCAGTGGTAACATTACAAAAAGCGCAAGCCCGGGTGCATATTTCACCCAATATCATTACGGTCGCATGTTTGTTTGACCAACATTCACCAATGTTTGGGCACGATGCTTCTTCGCAAACGGTGGCCAAGTTTTTATCCCGCATTAATTTGCGCGTTTCAGCGTAGGCAGCGGAATTGGGTGCCTTTACCCGTATCCATTTTGGTTTTCGCAAAACTGGATTGTCCGGATTTTTTTGCTTTTCCGGATGGCGCGGTCTTTCGTTAGTTTTGCTGGAAACCACACTCATTCAGCAGCACCCACCACCCTTGCTAGGTTTTTTTGCGGTAATTATTGCACTGGCAACATAATTTTCAATGCCACTACCCGGTACCCAATCTTTAATGCCTTCACGGCTTTCTTCTTTGACATCAACCAAGATTTTTTCAAAACCAGCTTCAGTCAACCATTTTTCAATATCAGCTACGGGTGATGCGCCAGAAGCACATGCTGAAAATAATTCCATATCATTGGCTATTTCATCGGGGAAATCTGATGTGGCCACCACATCGGAAACTGCAGCCCTGCCGCCCGGTTTTAATACGCGAAAGGCTTCTTTAAAAACCTGTTCCTTGTTGGGGCTAAGATTAATAACGCAGTTTGAAATTATAACGTCGCCTGAATTATCAGCGATGGGCATATATTCGATTTCGCCAAGACGAAATTCAACATTTTTATAACCGCCCTTTATGGCATTGGCCCGTGCCTTGGCCAACATTTCATGGGTCATATCAATTCCGATAACCCGACCACCAGCACCAACCTTGCCCGATGCCAAAAATGCATCAAACCCGGCACCGGCTCCAAGGTCAATTACCACCTCGCCCGCAGTCATTTCGGCAATGGCCTGTGGGTTGCCGCAACCAAGGCCAAGATTTGCGCCTTCGGGCACCAAATCCATTTCCGCTTTTGAATAACCAAAAAATGCGCTCATTTGTTCGGCTGATGGTATTTCAACATTTTCATCGGGGCCACAACTGGTGCCCGGCGCGCAGCAGCCGGAATTACCACCCTCAACCGCGATGGTGGCATATGATTCCCGTACGGATTTGCGAATTTCGTGTGAAGTATCAGTCATTAATTTTCTCCGTTATATTTAATTTGTAGCACAAACCGCACTGTCGCCATGACAGCAGTTTTTGGTTAGAAATGAAATCAGTTCATCCATTTGCTCAAAATCTGCAACATGGATAATTTGCCGGCCCTCTCGCCTGCTGCTAATTAGTCCTGATTGTTTTAATTGAGTTAAATGGTGGTTTAGGGTTGCTCCGGCAACGCTCAATCTTTCACCTATAACACCCACAGATAGGCCTTCTGGCCCTTCTTCCACCAACATGCGGAATATGTCCAAACGGGTCTGCTGGGCCAGTGCGGCAAGGGCTGTGATTATTTCGTTCTTTTCCATATTTCTAGATATATAGAAATATCATTCAAGGTCAAGGATTAATTAGCCT
The DNA here is from genome assembly GCA_965603095.1 of uncultured Thalassospiraceae bacterium. Classification (GTDB taxonomy): domain Bacteria; phylum Pseudomonadota; class Alphaproteobacteria; order Rhodospirillales; family Magnetovibrionaceae; genus DAOVVL01. The sequence continues at coordinate 31,279 of CBFDBQ010000012.1, forward strand.
AGAAATGCCCCCTAAAAATGCCACCTTAGAAATGAATAGCCCGACCATAAGCATCGAGCACGCTTTCGTGCATCATTTCAGATAATGTCGGGTGCGGGAATATGGTGTGCATTAGATCAAGTTCCGTGGTTTCCAGCCCCATGGCAACGGCATACCCCTGAATAAGCTCGGTTACTTCTGCGCCTATCATGTGCGCACCCAAAAGCTCACCAGTTTTTTCATCAAACACGGTTTTTACCATGCCTTCGGCCTCGCCCAGTGCGATTGCCTTGCCATTTCCGGCAAAGGGGAAACGGCCTACTTTTACTTTATGGCCTTTTTTCTTCGCCGCATCTTCGCTTAGGCCAACCGATGCCACCTGTGGCCTGCAATAGGTGCAACCAGCAATTTGTTCTGTTTTCATTGGATGAACGTCTTTTAGACCAGCCATTTTTTCAACGCACAATATTCCTTCGTGGGATGCCTTGTGCGCCAGCCACGGTGCGCCAGCTAAATCGCCAATGGCATAAACACCTGGCTCTCCAGTTTCGCACCACTGGTTAGTTATAACGTGGGTGCGTTCAACCTTTGCCTTGGTTGCTTCAAGGCCAATATTTTCAACGTTGCCCACAATGCCTGCGGCAACAATAACCTTGTCGAATTTTTCTTCTGTTATCTTGCCGCCCGCTTCAATAGACGCAGTGACATCGGTTTTTCCTTTTTTCAGCGCTTTAACGCCGGCTGATTTAATTATTTTCATTCCGTCTTTGATTAATGATTTTTCTAGCATGGCAGAAATTTCTGCGTCTTCGGCTGGCACTATGCGGTCCACCATTTCAACTACGGTAACGTCGGCACCCATGGTGTGAAAGAAACTGGCAAATTCAATGCCGATTGCGCCACTGCCAATAACCAATAATTTTTTAGGTATTTCGTCGGGAACCAATGCTTCGCGGTACGACCATATAAATTTTTCATCGGGCTCCATGCCCGGTAGCATCCGTGCACGCGCGCCTGTGGCTAAAATAATTTTCTTTGCATTTAATTCGGCTACAGGTTTTTTGTCTTTGCTGACGGAAACTTTTCCAGCACCTGCAAGTTTGCCAAAACCATCAAAAACGGTGACCTTATTTTTCTTTAACAGGTAACCAACACCCATGTTTAATTTTTTTGAAACCTTGCGCGAGCGTTTAACAATTTCAGCCAAATCAAAGCCGGGTTTTGCTGAAAGTCCGAATTCAGCCGCATTTTGCATTAAATGATAAACTTCGGCCGAACGCAGTAACGCTTTGGTTGGGATACAACCCCAGTTAAGGCAGATGCCGCCCAAATGTTGGTCTTCGACCAAGGCAACTTTCATTTTTAATTGTGCCGCACGAATGGCCGCAACATAACCACCGGGGCCGCCACCAATTATCACAAGGTCAAAGTTTGTATCGCTCATTTTTTTATTCTTCCCTAAAGCATCAGCTTCATTGGTTCTTCGATTATTTTCTTAAATGCCGCCATATATTCAGCCCCCAACGCACCATCAACTGCGCGGTGATCAACCGACAATGTGCAGGTCATTATGGTGGCGATTGCCAACGCGCCATGTTTTACCACTGGGCGTTGCTCGCCCGCACCAACTGCTAAAATACAGCTTTGCGGTGGGTTGATGATGGCGGAAAATTCGCGAATGCCAAACATGCCTAAGTTGGAAATTGTAAAGCCACCGCCGGTGTATTCTTCGGGCATCAATTTGCCTTCACGCGCTCTGCCGGCTAGTTCCTTAACCTCGTTTGAAACATCGGCAATTCCTTTTACGTCGGCATTTCTGATAACTGGCGTAATAAGCCCACCCGGTGTGGCAACCGCGATGGAAATATCAACATCATCATAAACCCGAATGAAATCACCCATCCACGATGCATTGGCACCCGGGACTTCTTTTAATGCCTTTGCCGCGGCCTTGATGACAATATCGTTGACCGATATTTTATATTCACCACCTTCGGCGGCATCGTTTAGGCGTTTGCGCATTTCCATCAGGTTATCAATGTTGCAATCGATGGTCAGATAAAAATGTGGAATATTTTGTTTTGCTTCGACCAAGCGCCTAGCAATTGTTTTGCGCATGGTTGAATTTGGCGCATCGGTTCCGGGGCCGCTGGCTACAACAGGGGCAGATGGTTGGGTTACGGTTTGCGTTGGTGCAACGCCGCCCGCCATACCAGCGGGTGCGCCAACAACGTCTGCCTTTATAATTCGTCCGCGCGGGCCGGAACCTTGAACGGTTGCCAAGTTTACGCCACGCTCAACCGCAATACGTTTTGCCAACGGCGATGCAATTATGCGTGCGCCAGTTGCGACAACTGCTGCGGGTGCCGATACGGGTGCGGGCACAGCAGGACTTGCGGTTGCTGTGGGTGTGGGTGTAGGTGTGGGTGTCGCGCTTGGCTTTGGCGTACTGACTTTAAAACCATCAAGGACTGATTTATCTTCGCCCTCCTCCAAAATTAAACCGATTACAGCGTTGACCTGAACATTTTCTGTTCCTGCGGGCACTAGTATCTTGCCCAAGGTTCCTTCTTCTACCGCTTCTACTTCCATGGTGGCTTTATCGGTTTCGATTTCGGCTATTACGTCACCGGACGAAACTGTGTCGCCTTCGGATTTATGCCACGACGCAAGGGTTCCCTCGGTCATGGTTGGTGAAAGGGCGGGCATGGTTATTTCTATTGGCATTTTTTGTTTCCCTCCTTTCTAGCGATAGCAAACTGATTTGCAGGCGGCGACAATTTTATCGACACCGGGCAAAGTCATTGTTTCAAGGTTAGCCGCATACGGCATGGGAACGTTTTCGCCGGTTACACGCAGCACCGGGGCATCAAGATCATCGAATGCCAGTTCCATCATTTGCGCCGCCATTTCAGAACCCATTCCGGCTTGGGGCCAGCCTTCCTCGGTATTTACCAAGCGATTGGTTTTGCGAACCGAATTAACGATTGTATCGGTATCTAATGGGCGGATGGTTCTAAGGTTTATGACCTCGGCTGATATTCCGTCCACTGCCAACAATTCAGCCGCTTCCAGCGCAACGCTAACCATGCGGGAAAATGCGGTTATGGTAACGTCGGTTCCCTCGCGCTCGACCTTGGCCCGACCAATGGGTAAAACAAAATCATCCCCTGCTGGGACTTCAAAACTTTGCCCGTACATTAATTCATGTTCCAAAAACACAACCGGGTTAGGGTCACGAATTGCGGCTTTTAGCAATCCTTTGGCATCAGCGCCCGACCATGGCGATACAACCTTTAGCCCCGGTATTTGTGAATACCATGCGGCATAACATTGGCTGTGCTGTGCGCCAACGCGAGACGCCGCACCATTGGGGCCACGAAATACCATGGGGCTTCCCATTTGTCCGCCCGACATGTACCGGGTTTTGGCCGCCGAATTAACAATGTGGTCCATGGCCTGCATGGAAAAATTAAATGTCATAAATTCAATAATGGGTTTAAGCCCGCCAAATGCGGCACCAACCCCAAGGCCGGAAAAACCAATTTCGGTAATGGGTGTATCTATAACCCGTTTAGGGCCAAACTCGTCCAACAGCCCTTGGCTTACTTTGTATGCGCCTTGGTACTGGGCAACTTCCTCGCCCATTAGAAATACGTTTTCATCCGCCCGCATTTCTTCGGCCATGGCGTCACGCAAACTTTCGCGAACTGTTTGGGTTATCATTTCACCGCTGTATTCCGGTTCGGTCGCAGGTGTTGATATTGGCGTTGATATTGGTGTGGCAGCAACTGGCTGAACGGGTTCTTGTGTTTCTATTGCAGGCGCTGGTGCTGCTGCGGGCGCACTGGGTGTATAATCTTCCAGCGCACTGGCGGTCTCGCCCTCCTCCAATAAAAGTGCGATAACCGAATTAACCTGAACGTTTTCTGTTCCTGCGGGCACTAGTATCTTGCCCAAGGTTCCTTCTTCTACCGCTTCTACTTCCATGGTGGCTTTATCGGTTTCGATTTCGGCTATTACGTCACCGGACGAAACTGTGTCGCCTTCGGATTTATGCCACGACGCAAGGGTTCCCTCGGTCATGGTTGGTGAAAGGGCGGGCATGGTTATTTCTATTGGCATTTTTTGTTTCTACCTTTCCTTGGCTTTACCCGTTCACTTCGACAAGTATGTCGGTGTAAAGCTCTGCCCCATCCGGTTCCGGACTTTCCTTGGCGAACTCAGCGGCATTGGTGATAGTTGCTTTTATATCTTTATCGATATTTTTTAGGGTTTCTTCATCGGAAGCTTTGCTTTCAATTATAAGTTCACGCAAATTATCAATTGGGTCTTGTTCTTGGCGCACCTTTGAAACCTCGTCCTTTGATCTGTATTTCGCCGGATCAGACATTGAATGGCCACGATATCGGTATGTCATCATTTCAAGTATAAATGGCCCCTTGCCGGAACGGGCGTGTTCGGCGGCACGCATGGTTGCTTCGCGCACCGCAACAACATCCATGCCATCAACCTGTTCACCAGGAATGCCATGTGAACGCCCACGATGATAAAGATCAGTTGTGCTGGATGCGCGGTCGATGGATGTGCCCATTCCGTATTTATTATTTTCAATTATATAAACAACCGGCAACAACCAAAGTTGCGCCATGTTAAAACTTTCATAGACCTGACCCTGATTGATCGAGCCATCGCCGAAATATGTATAACAAATACCGCTGTCTTCTTTGTATTTATGGGCAAAGGCTAATCCGGTGCCGATGGGAACCTGCGCGCCAACAATGCCATGGCCGCCGTAAAAGTTTTTTTCACGGCTAAACATGTGCATCGAGCCGCCCTTGCCTTTGGAATAGCCTCCGATGCGTCCGGTTAATTCGGCCATTACGCCCTTTGGGTCCATGCCGCAAACCAACATGTGACCATGATCGCGATAGCTGGTGATTACGCTGTCTTGGGGGTGGGCTGTTGCATGTGCACCAACCACCACTGCCTCTTGGCCGATATATAAATGACAAAACCCACCAATAAGGCCCATGCCGTAAAGTTGCCCTGCCTTTTCTTCGAAACGGCGTATCAAAAGCATCTCGCGATAGAACTCAACCAGTTCATCAGCGTCTGCTTCTAGGCGTTTTACGGGTTTTTTGGTTTTAACCTTGGCCTTAGTGCGGGCCTTGGTTTTGGGTTTTGTTTTGGATTTGAGAGCGGCTGCTTTTTTTGCCATTGGGCGGGTGTCCTCCGGAGCAGTTATATTGATTAATTTATTTTTATTGGGTGCAAACATACCCTCGAATGGGGTTTGTGGCAATGCTTGAAATATCTTATAAGTATTTGTTTTTATTAAATTATTTAAGATTAACTTAGTTTTAGTTAATTATTATAATATGATTATAAATCAGGTGTAGGTTTTTGGTTTAATATTTCAAATGGGGAGCAAAAGCGGAAATAACAATTAAAAATATTGCCCGCTAGCGTATTATCGACCTAACCGTGGTGTAAACATCGTACCAATCCATGGCTTTTTGCATGGCAATGGCGTGCTCGGGGTTTTCGCGCCATGCTTTAATGGATGCGTCATCTTTCCAATAGCTTACGGTTATGCCGAAACCATCTTCAGCGCGGGCCGATTCTGCGCCTAAAAATCCGGGCTGATCTTTGACCAACTCAATCATTCTCATGGATGTGTCGTCATAGCCATCATCATAGGCTTCGGGTTTTAGGTGGGTAATGAATGTAACCACGATTGAGCCTGATGGTGGATTTATAGCTTCGTTAATGGACATTTTAAGGGTTATTCCTTTGGTGCAAAGGCAGGGATTAGCGGCTTGCGCTCAGGCGTAGACATAAACGGGGCCTTACTTAGGGCCAACTCTGTCGCGGAAGAAGGTTTTTCTTCAAATAAAATAATTTCATCAGCCCGGGCATAGCCCAAAACAATTCTGGCACGCTCTTCTAACATATCGGGGTCAAGGCTATCTGGGCGCAAAAGGCCCACTTGATTTTCAAGCTTGGCTCGTTCTTTTTGCAGGTCCGCCAATTTATCATCGAGGTTGCTTACCTGATGCTCAAGCTTGCCCAAGGCAATAAAGCCGCGATCACCCTGTATGGCGTGATAGGCAAAATAAACCACCATGGTTATGCCTGCCACCGGGCCAACTATCTGCCCTGCCCTGCGCTTTATTTCAAAAAAAAATCCCATACGCATATTATGCGCGCCCAAGCGTTAACACGGGATTAGCACCAAAATTATTGATATGAATTATTGAGATGGATTATTTGATGATGTCACGCCCGGCGTAAACTGCGGCCTCGCCCAACTCTTCCTCGATACGGATAAGTTGGTTGTACTTAGCAAGACGGTCAGAGCGCGAAAGCGATCCGGTTTTTATTTGTCCGGCGTTGGTGGCAACCGCAATATCAGCAATGGTAGTGTCTTCGGTTTCGCCCGAACGATGAGAAATAACAGAAGTATAATTTGCCTTATGTGCCATGGCGACCGCCTCCAAGGTTTCGGTCAAAGTACCAATTTGGTTTACCTTAACCAAAATAGAATTAGCAACACCTTTGCCAATGCCATCTTTGAGGCGTTTAGGGTTGGTAACAAATAAATCATCACCCACCAATTGGATTTTGTTACCAATTTCATCGGTTAGTGTTTTCCAGCCATCCCAGTCGTCTTCGGCCATGCCATCTTCGATTGAGAAAATTGGGTAATTTGATGAAAGATCGGCAAGATATTTAACCATTTCATCAGATGAAAGAGATTTTCCTTCGCCTTTTAATTCATACTTGCCATCAACGTAAAATTCCGTCGATGCCGCATCTAGTGCCAGCATTATATCTGTTCCCGGTTTATATCCGGCCGCACCGATAGCTTCTAAAATATATTCAACCGCTTCTGTGGTTCCGCCAAGCGATGGGGCAAAACCACCCTCATCACCCACATTGGTATTGTGTCCGGCACCACCAAGTAGGTTTTTAAGTGAATGGAAAACTTCGGCCCCCATGCGTATGGCATCGGCAATGGATGATGCGCCCACAGGCACAATCATAAATTCCTGCACATCAATGGAGTTATCTGCATGCTCGCCGCCATTAATAATGTTCATCATTGGAACCGGAAGAAGGTGCGAATGAACGCCACCAAGATATGCATAAAGCGGTAATGCGGCCTCTTCGGCGGCGGCTTTGGCGGCGGCCAATGAAACGCCCAATATTGCATTTGCCCCAAGGCGAGATTTATTTTCAGTTCCATCCAATTCAATCATTGCACGGTCAATGGCAATTTGGTCTTCGGCATCAACACCGTTAAGTGCGTCTGCTATTTCACCATTAACTGCCTTGCACGCCTTCAATACACCCTTGCCGCCGTAACGCGATTTATCACCGTCGCGTAATTCAACCGCTTCGTGTGCACCAGTTGATGCGCCACTGGGAACCGCGGCCCGACCCATGGATCCAGTTTCAAGCACTATATCAACTTCAACCGTCGGGTTGCCACGACTGTCAAGAATTTCACGGGCAAAAATATCGATAATGGCGGTCATTATTTATTCCTTGAATTTATCTAAAGCGATATCGGGTGCGATTTCGCAACCCTATCTATTTCCATCAGCGTTTCAATAAACGCTGGCATATCATTTAGTGCAATCATATTGGCGCCATCGCTTGGCGCATTGTCGGGATCATCATGGGTTTCAATAAACACACCAGCCACCCCCACGGCCACTGCGGCACGAGCCAGAACCGGGGCAAAGCGTCTGTCACCACCTGATGATGTTCCCGCACCGCCCGGCTGTTGTACCGCGTGGGTCGCATCCATAATAACCGGAAATCCAGTGTCGTGTGCCATTTGTGGCAATGAACGCATATCGGCAACCAACGTGTTATAGCCAAAGCTAGAGCCGCGTTCGGTCACCATTACATTTTGGTTTCCGCTATCGCTAATTTTTGCGACAACATTTTTCATATCCCACGGTGCTAGGAACTGGCCTTTCTTTACATTCACCACCAATCCGGTATTGGCGGCGGCCACCAACAAATCGGTTTGTCGGCAAAGAAAAGCTGGTATTTGCAAAACATCAACATGGCCCACAAGCTGTTCGCATTGTGATATTTCATGTACGTCGGTCAAAACAGGAACACCAAGTTGAGATTTTATTTCATCAAATACTGGTATGGCATCATCAATTCCCGATCCACGCACACCAGATAATGAAGTGCGATTGGCTTTATCAAACGATGCCTTAAAAACAAAACCAATGCCTAGCTTGTCGGTTAATTCTTTTAACGCAGTTGCCATCATCATTCCATGATCACGATTTTCAAGCTGACATGGCCCAGCAATAAGTGCTAATGGAAGATCGTTGCCAAATGCAACGTGGCTTGCGTTTATGTGTCTAGCTTTCATAGAGGTGACCTTTGTCATTTATGGACTACCTTTAAACCTTGCCCTAGACCAGTCGCGATTGCTGAACCGCGGCATCAATGAACGAAACAAATAACGGATGCGGCTCAAACGGGCGCGATTTTAATTCAGGATGGAATTGTACGGCAAGAAACCACGGATGGTCAGGGATTTCTACAATTTCCGGCAAAATACCATCTGGTGACATGCCGGAAAAGCTCAATCCGGCGTCTTCAAGTTTTTGCTTATAAGCGGTATTTACCTCGTAGCGATGACGATGACGTTCGTTTATTTCACCCCTACCATAAATATCAAAGGCACGACTTCCCTTGGCAAGGGTGCATGGATATGCACCTAAACGCATGGTTCCGCCAAGGTCGCCTTTCTTTGCACGCTTTTCTAACTCGCCTTCTCTGGCCCATTCTGTCATCAGGCCAACAACTGGCTCTTTGGGTTTGCCAAGTTCGGTTGAACCGGCACCATCAATGTTTGCCATATTACGGGCCGCCTCAATAACTGCCACCTGCATACCTAGGCAAATGCCAAAATATGGAATATTTCTTTCCCGTGCAAAACGAACTGCTTCAATTTTTCCTTCGGTCCCGCGCTCACCAAAACCACCGGGAACCAAAATACCGTGCACCCCATCAAGTTGTTGAACCGCATCTTCGCTTTCAAATATTTCAGAATTAAACCAAACAAGGTTTACCTTTACATTATTTACAATGCCGCCATGGGTAAGTGCCTCGGACAATGATTTGTATGCATCAAGCAGTGAAACATATTTACCAACTATGGCAATATTTACTTCGCCTTCGGGTTTTGTTACCCGTTCAACAATTTCTTTCCAACGCGAAAGGTCAAGCTTTGGCGCATCAAGACCGAAACGTTTGCAAACCTGCTCATCCAGGCCTTGTTCATGATAGCTAATAGGAACCTGATAAATTGTTGAAACATCAAGCGCAGGAATGACTGCTTCAAATGGAACATTGCAAAACAGTGCTATTTTTTTACGTTCGCTTTCTGGAATATCTCTATCGGCGCGACACAATAAAATATCTGCCTGAATACCAACCGCCAATAATTCTTTTACCGAATGCTGAGTTGGTTTTGTTTTAAGCTCGCCCGCCGTTGGAATATATGGAAGCAGTGTCAGGTGCATATAAAGTGCGCGATCACGGCCAAGCTCGTTACCTAATTGGCGAATCGCTTCCAAAAATGGAAGGCTTTCAATATCGCCAACGGTTCCGCCAATTTCGATTAACATGAAATCTTCATCACCAACGTGGCCCATTACGAATTCTTTTATGTAATCGGTAATGTGTGGAATAACCTGAACGGTAGCGCCCAGATAATCACCGCGGCGTTCCTTGGCCAGAACTTCGGAATAAACTTTGCCGGTTGTTACGTTGTCTGATTGGCGCGCATCAACGCAGGTAAAGCGTTCATAATGGCCAAGATCAAGGTCGGTTTCCGCCCCATCGTCAGTAACATAAACCTCGCCATGCTGATAAGGGCTCATGGTTCCGGGATCCACATTAATATATGGATCTAACTTGCGCAGGCGAACCTTGTATCCGCGCGCTTGAAGGGCCGCGCCAAGTGCTGCGGAGGCCAAACCTTTACCAAGTGAGGATACCACGCCGCCAGTTATGAAAATGAAACGCGTCATGGAATGTGACTATATCCGAGTCTGTTTAAAGGGCAAAGCATTTGACGAATAAAATTAAAAACTTTTACAAAAAAAAGAGGCGACTTATCTAAAGCCGCCTCTGATATAATTTTTTTAACTATTTGAAGCGATCGCTCCATCATTTAGCCACCGGAACACTTGGTTCGCTATCGAGCGCGGGAGTGACAACTGGTGCAATTTCCGAGCTATCCAGAATGGAACTGCGTTCCTGACCTGCACCGCTTAATATAGCCAAAATAATTGATGTGGACATGAAAAGTGCCGCAAGAATGCCTGTTGTACGGGTAAGAAGGTTTGCGGTTCCTCGTGCGGTCATAAACCCGCCGCCGCCAGCACCACCACCACCACCGCCGCCCATGCCCAATGCGCCACCTTCGCTTTTCTGAATAAGAACCACTCCTATCAAGGCAATGGCCAGCATCAGATGAATAACTAAAACAACGGTAATCATGGGCTTTTAAATCCTGTTGATGTTCACTTGTTGGGGCCGTATTTAGCCCCAAAAAGACTGCTTGGCTAGTATTTTTCCGCCATTATTGAAGTGTTTTTAAGGTATTTCTTGGATTTTAGGCTTTTTTAGCCAGATGCCTAGATTGACGCCTGGGCTATGGCCCAGAAATCATCGGTATTAAGGCTGGCACCACCAATAAGACCACCATCAACATCACCAAGGGCAATGAGGTCTTTTGCGTTGCCGGGCTTCATTGAGCCACCATAAAGGATGCGCGTGGCCGCAGCTTCGGCCTCACCCACTTTTTTGGCCAGTTCCGCCCTAATAAAGGCATGAACTTCCTGAACTTCGTCATTGGTTGGGGTGCGTCCGGTGCCAATGGCCCAAACTGGTTCATAGGCAATAACCGTATTTT
>CBFDBQ010000013.1:0-39667 GCA_965603095.1 uncultured Thalassospiraceae bacterium
CTGGCGTGGGTGCAAGCTTACCGTGGGTTCGAATCCCACCCTCACCGCCTTTATCTCAATAAAAACGTCGCCCTTAGGGATGGCGTTTTTATTTACCTACAATTTAACCCACAATGCTTGTGATGCCGTTCTCAAAAAACGACCCAAGCTAACGGGGGCGTTAAATGTCAGCTTGCCATCCCAAACCAAACGTATAGCTACAGCGATATAAACGTCCGCTAATAACCATGAACGGACATGTGTTCACTTTTTAGGGTCAGCATCAAGCCATGCCTCGGCTTCTTCCATGGTTCGAAACGCCTTGTGGCGTATCTCTGCACTCCCAAATTTTGCAGATATATCGCAAAATAATTTCGCAAAAGCAAAGCGGCTAAAGCCACCTCCAATAACCATGGCACCTCGTCCCGTCCGTTTTTCAGTTTTTTTTAATTCCTCAGGAAGATCCAATAGGTCTTTGGCGGAAAGTCTGATTTCTTTGACCCCTGTAAAATCTATGACCGTATCGAAGCTGGGTTCAAAACCTTTAGTCGCATGTCCTAGGAGATGCGATTGAATTATACTTTCTTTATCGAGCACGCCATTATGAGATACCAACATGCGTCTATTATCGCTATCGATCTCTATCGAAATATTTTCTGGAATTTTATCGTTCAATTGCGATTCCCAAATCTCACAATTACAGGCTGTGAGTAATTATAAACACAACCTTATAGGGATTCTAAGTATTTCGTATACCTCAAATGGAGGGGGTCGCATTGTTTATTACTAATGATAACCATCAGTATCTGCTTTGGATCAAAAGCAGACGTTCCGGATACCCATTTGAAATGTCCGCTTATAGCCACAAGCGGACATTGGATAGTTTTCATCTATTTGATGTTTGACAACGCTACTGGCGAGTCGAATCAACCCAATCCATCATCTAAATACTTTGCCACCAACTCGGTCAAACTGACAACGTCCATCTCAATGTCGTTATCTTCTAGCGCGTCTTCAATGGTGTGGTGACAGTAGGCACACATTGTAACGATGGTCGCGGCCCCAGCATTTTCGAATTGACGTTTTTTGCGCCCGAACGCTTTTTTTCGTAGTGTTTCGGCACGGCCGTTCGCGCCGACCCCTCCACCGCCGCTACAACACCAGTTCCAAATCCCTGCATCTTCGGTTTCAACGAAGTCGGCGCTAACCAAATTGAGCAGCCGTCGGGGTTCGGCGTCTATGCCACCTCGGCGATTGATTTGGCACGGGTCGTGGAAGGTTACCCGATCGGGGAACCGTCCTTTGGTTTTGATACGGCCTTGGGCTCGCAATTGATCAAGAAGTTCGATGATATGAATGACTTCGAAGTCATAAGCACGACCAATCAAGTTAGGGCCTTCCCAGCGCAACGCCTGATAGGCGTGACCGCATTCGGGACTAATAACACCTTTGACGCCTAGTTTTTCAGCCGCATCCACAATACGTTGCACCAAAGTGCGAGCGAGATCTTGGTTGCCAATTTGTACACCGACGTTGGAGGCCTCGAAGCACTCGCTCGAAATGGTCCAGGAAATTCCTGCCTGCTTGAACAGGCGTGCCATGGCCCCGATAACACCTGGATATTCAGCCGTTTCCTGGGCCGATAAGATGACCATGTAATCAACCCCCGGCGTGTCGAAAGAAATATCGAGGCCGGTATCGGCGCGTGCGTGGGCTACATGAGCTTGCAGCGCTGGCAACAAGTTACCCATGGGGCTACCTAAGTCTAGGTGCCGCTCGGCGGCCTGAGTCAGTTCAACCGGAGCGTGCCCAGACGCGCTCATGCCTTCGCGCATTTTGCGCACCATGTAAGTTATGTCATTACCCACCGGGCACACCAGAGAGCACCGTCCGCACATGGTGCAAGAATCATAGACCAGCGTTTCCCACTGGCTGAGGTCATCATCTGAAATCGGTTTGGTCAGACCCAACAGAGTTGCGATGCGTCCCAGCACCGTGAAATCGTTACGCCATAGTCGGCGCATAAGCTCCAACTTATAAATCGGAGTATATTGAGGGTCTTTGGTTTCGACATAAAACAAACACGCCTCTGCACACAGACCGCAATGCACACAACTGCTGAAGAAGGCCGCGACTGGGGCGTCGATCTGCTGGCGCAGGGCTTTTATTCCGGCATCCAACGACGCATCGGTCATGACTTCGCCCCCTTGTGGCCTTGAATTGCGCCGTTGTAGTAGCGCGCAACAAAGGTGGTGATGCCATGCATAAGCTTGGTGAAGGGAAAAGCCACCATGAGGAGTTCAACCGAAAGAATATGTAAGGCTTTCATCAAAATGGGGGCATCTGTTAGATCGTGCGCGGATATATATCCCGTTACCAATGGGGCAAAGGTCAAGGCCCAGGCTGCGTAATCGCCCAAGTTGGAAATTTTTCGTCGCACCGGATGAGCAATTCGGGTGACCAGCAGGACAACTAGGGCAATCATCGTGATGACAGCAATATTAGCAATGGTTGAACTGGGCCATCGTGTCCACGGCACGTTGAACAAATCATCAAATACGCGAATGTGGGCGGAATAAAACAAGACGACAATAAAGAAACCGATGTGAAACACCCAACCGCCGATGTGGATTGCCGGTGTTCGCTTCACCATGCCCGGCGCCGGGGCCGTGCGTGTAAATATGGTTTTGATGCCTTGAACAACAGTGCTGCCTCTGGCCGGGGCAAGGTTGGGCTTGCGACCGATAAAAGCAAGCTCCCCCAAACGCAATGCAATGCCCAAAACAAATATCACGCTTGCGATTTCCAGCCCAGGTCCACGCGTCCAATCCAACAGTTCAAAAGCAATGTCGTTCATGAGCAAGATTCCAGCCTTGAGTGATAAGCACCATCGTAATGAAAATTGGCTATAAATGCGAGCTTTCTCACGTAGCATTAACGGGTAATTGCACCCATAAATATAAACTGAACAGCACCATTTCAAATGTCCGCTTTGGGTCGTTAGCAGATATTATATCGGCTCCACAAATAGGTCCGAAAATAGCCAAGCGCCACCTCTCGCGGGAACCATTCAGATATCACTACTTGAGATCGATGCAAGTTGATTGAATTGTGCTATAATAAATAGTCGGAGAAATCCTCCCCGTGCCTCAAGCGCACACCCCCCCTCATCGTGCGTTGAGCGCACGTCCGACAGCATAAAATTGAACTTACCGGCCCACTACTAAGGGCCGGTCTTTTGCGGAGTGCCCTGACCACACGAAGTAGCCCGTTTATAGCCAAAAGCGGAAATGCTTGTTTTTCTCTCTTGGAAAGCCATGGTATCCATTGCCTCGTCTAGTTTAAGTCAGTTTTACTTTTTCGCATGATAGAAACGCATGCATGCAACCCTGCCGGTGTAAATAGATTCAAAAGAAATGTGGTAAAGATCAAAGCCGAATATACGTTGGCGTTGAAAACCCCCAAGGTGAACCCTAACGAGATTAATACGAAAGCCATTTCGGCCCGTCCGCACATACCAATGCCGACACCTAATGATTCCAGCCACGACATCTTCAATAGCCGGGCCATGCCCCCGGCGCTAACAACCTGACCAATAATCAGTGCGCCGGTCAGAGAAAGCACAAACAATAATTCAGGCCCCTTCACCGCGTCGAAGGTAACGTGAAAGCCCATCGAGATAAAAAAGATTGGTCCTAAAAAGGAATATGCAATTCCATGTAATCGGTCTTCGACTTTATCGAAGACTGCGGGTATCGCTACATGCTTGGAAAAAAATAGTCCGGCCATATAGGCACCGACAATGATATGCAATCCCATTGCCTGTGCGATTAAGCCGAAGCCTAACGCCAGAATCAACAGAAAGGTAAATACTTTGCCGTGGCGGTCTTGGAAAGGTTCGCGCAATTTCGGATATACCCAATGACCGAAGGCAATTACCGCGCCCAAAAATACTATCGCCTTTCCCAAGGTCAATAAGAGCGCCAGCGGATCGGCACCGTTACCGTTTACGACCCCCAGCACCAAGCCTAAAAACAACAGCGTTAGCAGGTCATCAACCACGCAAGCCGCGATTACCACGCGTGCAATTTCCGTTTGCAACATTTTTAAGTCTTCTAGCACCGTGATGGTGATGACGACAGCCGTCGCCGTCATGGTAAGGCCAATGAATATAGCTTGTGGCATGGTTAACCCGAACCACAGTGAGACACTCATTGCCACCGAAAACGGTACAATCGCGCCCACGATGGCGATACCAAAAGCGTGCTTGGCGGCGGCAATAAACT
This sequence comes from uncultured Thalassospiraceae bacterium, assembly GCA_965603095.1. GTDB lineage: Bacteria > Pseudomonadota > Alphaproteobacteria > Rhodospirillales > Magnetovibrionaceae > DAOVVL01. Next base: position 4,266 of record CBFDBQ010000013.1, read on the forward strand.
TGGTGGCATCCGTCTTCACGCCGGCGTGCAGCATGATAATAAATATGCCCATTTCGGCCAATACGGTAATGATTTCGCTTGGGCTTACCCACCCAAATACGGCAGGCCCTAAAATCACACCGATCAGCAACTCGCCCATTATAATGGGAATGCCGATCCAGCGCAGCATCATGGCGGCGGTCCATGCGACGACCATTAATATTAGGAGATGGAGAAAAACAGGTTCCATACGCATGTGCCCCTGATTGGTTTCACCTGTAACAAGCGTAGTGCATCACCTATATCATGAAAGCAGCTGATCACCAATTGCTCGTGCCTTGTGCCCTTACCATGGTTTGATGACAGAAAATGTCTAACAGAGACTTTTCGGTGGAAGCAGACATCTAGGCATAGGGGTTAGAATGTCAGCATCGCCGCAAACTTCCTTTAACAAGTAATACTCAGATCATTGTTAACCTACTCGACCTTAAGGGGACGAGATAATAGTCCGTGAATTATTGCATCAAGGTCGGCATCAACATTAATAACCGCCTCAACCGCTATGCAAATCGGCATATCAACCTGATTTCGCCGTGCCAGCTCGGTAACGGTTTCGGCGTTGTAATATCCTTCCGCCACGGTAGTGCGACTTGCCAAAATGTCATCGATCTTTCGTCCTTGACCTAGCTCGTAACCTAATGAAAAATTGCGCGACTGCATGGCATTGCAGGTTAATGTCAGATCGCCAAGGCCCGCCAGACCCATCAGGGTATGGCTTTCGGCACCGATAACCAATGCCAGCGCATTCATTTCAGCGAGCCCTCGCGTTATAAGTGCCGCCCGGGCATTATCACCCAGACCCCTGCCTTCGATGACACCGCAAGCTATGGCCAGAACATTTTTTACGGCCCCACCCAACTGTACCCCGGTTATATCCGTGCTGACGTAGGTGCGAAAATTCTTTGAGGCCAGCGCGGCGGACAAGCGCGCACCGATATCAATATCGGCGCAACCAATCGTCGCCGCAGATGGCATATCGCGGACTATTTCTTTGGCAAAAGTCGGCCCGCCCATGGCCGCCAGTGGAACATCGGGCCCTAGGCAATCGGCTACCACCTCGGCCATAAGTTTGCATGTTTTTTGTTCTACCCCCTTGGAACAGGTCATCGCCGAAACTCCCGGTTTCCAGTGTGTCGCCGCCGCACCAATGACACGGCGCAGGTGTACGCTGGGCACAGCTATCAGTATCGCGTCGTTGTCGCAGACTTGGGCAATATCGCTGGTGGCGCGGATATCAGGATCGAGATCAATGCCTTTGAGAAAGGCCTCGTTCTTATGCTGAGAATTGATACCTTCTGCCACATCGGATTCATGTGCCCACAGCGTTACCTTGCGGCCCGCGCGCTTGGCGACCACGGCCATCGCCGTGCCAAAAGCACCGGCACCGATAATGCCTAATTTTTCCATGTGCTTTTCCATGACTTCATTATATGCCATAGCTTAAGAACAAGATACGATAACAGCATGAGAGACAGAGGAAAGGCAGATACAGGCGCTGACAGAATTTCCCATCGCGACACTGCGGTTGCCTCCGACCAGCACTATCGTGAGGCCGATTTGGCAATTGATTTTTGCGAAGACGCGAACCGTCTATTTAGGATTTTTTATAAAATCCAACTGCCAGTCCATTTCATCATCGGTATATGGATAGCTGTCATCGGTACTGCCCTGCACTTCGCTGGGTGGGATGCGGGCAATGCGCTTTTGCACCAGTACCGCTGTCTTGATATCAAGGCCCGCTTTCCAACAAAGGGCTATTACCGTCTTGGCGCTTATCATGTTTAGTATTTCTTCAACAGTGGCGTAACCAAGCTTGGATTTAAGTACAAGCGCTTTTTTTACAAAATTAACATCCCCTGAATAGCAGGCTTCAGAAATAACACTATCGTTTAACTTTCCTTTTGTATGGAGATCGCTTGCTCTTTCTTCTGGAGATAGAGATTCTTTATCACTGTTTTTGTCTTCAACATCTTCCATCCGGCGGGAAAATTCTTTACGAACGGCTTTGGCGACTTCGGGTGAAAGATCAGCGCGGCCCTCAAGTCTATCCAAAAGATTATCCGCCACAAAATCAGCCAAGCGCAACACGGCAGTTTTGGAAAGTTTGGGTCTATCAACCAACGGTCCGTGCCATTTTTCAATTGTTTCGGCGCGATCAATTATTGCATCAAGGGTATCTTCTTTTATTTGCGCAGATGAGTTTGCAAGCATAGTTCCTATGGCACTCATGTCATTGCTGTCATAAATTGCATCAGTTACATCTTTGGAAATATTCTTTCGTGCAGAAATTGCGCTTATGGCACCCTCAACCGGTTTGCTTTGTATTATTTCAAGCAGATCTTCCTCGCCCAATACCGGTGAATATTCCAATACTGGGGCACAAACAACCAATTCAACATCGCGGGCAAGGGAATTTATTACTTCAGCGGGTGCGTTTGCAACGTCCTTCAGGGTTTCGGAAAGAATTCTCCTAACCCTAGTTGCCTCATCGCGGGCCAGTTGTTTTACAACTTCGTGGGTGGCTTCTCGCACCTTGTCCAAATCATCACCGCTAAGTCCGGGGACAAGTTTTGCAATTTTTTCTGCAAGACCAGTGCGAACGTCATCGTCTCCATCACGACTTAATAATAAATCAGCTTGATGGGGGGATTGGGAATTTTTGGCAATTGCTAAACGCACGTCAGGCGAAGGATCTTCGGCCAAGAAATACAGTATTTCAGGTACCATGTCTTCACGCTGGGCCAGCTTTAGGCGTACACTAGCATCTTTATGATTGGCCAATTTCTTGGCTTCGGCATAATCGATTTTTTTATATCCAGTAAACAGTTTTTTTATCTTATCCAGCACGGATAGTTCCTTTCGGAATTATTGCTTATACGGTTCAGCAAGACAAAAATCGCCTTTTGAATTTTGTTTAACTTTGTACATGGCGGCATCAGCGCGAGCGAGCAAACTATCTAAGCTTTCCTCGGTAATGGGGCTATATATGGCAATCCCAACAGAAATACCCAATGGATGATCGTCGTCACCTGAAAATTCACGCAACACTTCAGATTTTTTTAAAAGATATGAACAGCGCGAAGATGCGATTTCCTCGTCAACCCCGTCCAGCCATAAAGCGAATTCATCACCGCCTAGCCTACAGACAAGGTCGCCCGGACGTACAAAATCATATATTAAATCGCGAAGCGCAATGATGGCATTATCACCCGCCTGATGGCCATGAACGTCGTTGACCATTTTGAAATTATCCATATCTACAAAAAATAATGCACCATTATTACCGTCAAATGCCAATCTCTTGAAGCGTCTTGGTAATTCTTCTTCATAAAATGCCCGGCGGTTTAATAGCCCGGTCATAGAATCTGTGCGTGAAAGTTGCAAAATATTTTCATGATTTATAATTTGCTCAATGGTTATGCCAAGCTGTCCTGAAATATCGGCTACCAACAGACGGGAATCATCAGACCATTCTTCCTTGCGCCATAAACAAAGCATGCCGTTTAATTTTTTATTCCGTACACAAGGTGCAACCAACACATACCAACCATCAACCAAATCTTCACGTAACCAACGTTCGCCCGGTTTAAACCCAGTTAATTCTTCGCTTAATTCACCCGGCCCGCCTTCACCAAACTCTCCAGCATTTATAAAATTATTTTTGTTATTTTTATCTCCGCTTAGTCGAAGCACCCTGCAACCGCCAGCACCCAATGCTCGCGCGCTTGCGGCGGCGGCCGATGCTAACATATCTGTCAGGTCAGCTTCTTCGCGAATAGTATTAACAATGTGGCCCAACATTCTTTCTCTGTGATGAACCTGCGTCAGGGCAATCTCTCGTTCACGTTCACCGGTAACATCACGGCAAACACCGCGAATTCCAGCAAGCGAACCATCTTCGTCATAAAAAGGAATAGATGACAGCAATACACATGCCATGCCGCCATCGGCACGGTTCATCCATATTTCTTCTTCTTCTATAATTTTTTCTGAAACAAATGGAATTGTTGTGTATTCATCTGCACCAACAACAAAATCTTTTGGGCTGTGGCCAATCATTTCATCGGATTCATAGCCAAGAGCATTGGTTCTGGAAACAAATTGAAATTTTCCATCACTGTCAACTTCCCATGAAAAATCACTAAATACATTAACCATATCCTTGTAACGCTGTCGCGATTCAACCAAAGCATCGCGTAAATTATGCTCTGCGGATTGGTCGTGAAATAAAAATAAAACTTTTTCTCCTAGTACGTTGGGTACTAGCGTTAATTGATAAACTGATTGTCCGCCGGGCGTGGGAAGTGTGACGGTTGTATTGAATGTGCCCTTTGTTTTTTTTGTTACATTTATCAGGCGTGATAGCTCGCTGTTTATATCGCCTTCAAAATAATGACTTAACGATGCGGCGTGACGATTTGCAAAAACGCTGCCATCTTGTGGATTATACAAAACTGCAGGCTCATCGTGGCTAACCACCATGGTCTGGTCTGGCGAAATAGGCCCTTTTTTTAAATCTGATATTGGGGCTGGATCATTGGTCATTAAACACACTTTTTTACAGGTTAAACTCGCAAACCGAAGGGCCCCATCCTTCTAATATGCCACATACATCTAAAATATAGAGTAAATTTGAGATTATACCCTTATATAATCATCATATTGGCATAAATATACGATATCTGGATTATATCCATACACCAAGAAAATGGTGACAATGCTGACCTAGTTAAGGGGGTGGAAGAGGCCCATTTTAGTCGCTTCCCATAAGTAAATAAAAAAGACCGCGACGCTTGTGCGTTGTGGTCTTTTTTATTGCCGCAATCTAATCAATGAGACGTTATTTTTTGAAATTACTGCGCCGCGCGGCTTCGATAGATTCTTGGGTTTGTTTTAATCCGGTGCGAACCTTGGCTGATGCTGCGGCTTTTGCCCGGGCTTCAAAACGTGGGCTAATCCACATTTCCTTTGGCTCAACCCCTGATGATTTGCTTACAGGAAATTTCATAATCTTTACCCCGTCAAATTCAGGTAGAAAATCAATTTCTTCGGCACTAATGAGTGCGGTTCCAAATGCGCCGCCTTCAAATTTGCTGTGCGGTACCCATTTACCGTCCTTAAGGACCATAACTCCGAAAAAAAAGTCTGCATTATTTTGAGGTTGTTCGTTCATGATTTAGTGCTCATTTCTTGTTTCTAGTCTTATTTCTGGGGAATATACATTCTGAGCCCCCTACCTTCAAGACATATCCTCAAGGGCAAAACGAACCGTCGCCTCCACCATAATTTCCCGCGGAAATGGGTTGTGGTCACGCAATAGGCCGGATGCAACCTTGGCCCCCAATGAATTATTGCGGGCAAAAGGCATGGCAACCGCTGCGTGGTCGGCATCCATAATGCCCAACATGGTAGATCCGGGAATTATCATATCTCGCACTAAAACCTGCCCATCGTTGGCCACATCATGGCGGTCTAGTATGGTTCGCATAAACCTGAACCCGGTGGACATATCATCCCTGCCCCCATCCTTGGTTGGCCATGCGGCAATGCTAAGAGCCTTTATGTGTTCTGGCATGGCAAACCTAGAAAGAAAATCTTTTCTGATTTTTGGGTCCAAATCATGAAGTGCCAATTTATCTCCGGTTGAACATGTTGGAAGCGGAGTATTTACCAATATTTTTCTGAGAACATAAGGTAATTCAGTAGCAAGCGGCGACCCGCCAACGGCACCGGTAACGCCAATAAATGCATTTATGCGCTTTGCCGTTTGGGGGAAACGGTCAATCATTTCCATGGTGTCTAACACGCCCTTTGAATGGGCTATTATGATCACCTTGTCGTTTTTGCCCAATGGCAGACTATCAATGGTATCTCTTACAATTTCAGAATTATAAACCGTGCCACATCTACCTGCGACCAATGCGGTTGTTGTGTTTGCGCCAAGCCCTTTTAGGTGCGAAAGCGCGTCACCAAATACCGGCGCCACCCAGCGCATACAGGCAGATAAATATCCACCGACAGCGACGACCCATATATTTCCCGAAAATGGATCAAGATTAACCGGCACATCGGTTGCAGGACCTTGGTCGTCCATATGGTGCAAAGCATTTTCTACCTCGCGCCAATCAGGCAACGTCTTACCTTTTGCATCATTTACAGCTGTGTAAATCTCGCGAAAACGCGTTCTACCGTCTTTTGCCCCCAATTGTTTGGGTGCCAATTGTTCAGAAGAAAGAGTATTTTCTTTGGATACTGGCCCATCTGGCGGTGTCATCTACCATCCCCTTTTATATAAATTTGAGCTATCATTGTAACCCCTAAAGAGAGAAAATGCATTCCATGCATATTGATGCCTATTTTGACCCTATTTGTCCGTGGTGTTATATCGGCAAACGCCGTATGGAACAGGCTTTGGCGCTTCGCCCCAATATTAAAACAGCAATAAGTTGGCGACCGTTTTTATTAAATCCGGATATGCCGCAAAGTGGCATGAAGCGCGATGTTTACCTGTTAAGTAAATTTGGCTCCGAAGCGCGTGTGCGTCGCCTGCTTGGTGCGTTAGAGGAATTTGGCCAATCAGAAGAAATAGAATTTCAATTTAACAATATTAACCAAACCCCATCAACGATTGATGCCCATCGTCTTGCTCGTTTTGCGGCAATTAATAATGATGCAGAAACTGTCGACAAGGTTGTGGAGTTTTTATTTCATGCCTTTTTTAACCAAGGCCTAAACATAGGTGATTTTGATGTTCTTTTGGATATTGGAATAAAAGCAGGAATTGAAAAGAATTTAGTCGAAGACGCGCTTGACGGAAAAATAGAAAGCGACTGGGTAATGGAAGAAAATGCCAAAGCCCACAGGTTGGGCATTAATGGCGTGCCTTGTTTTATAATCAATAATCGTTTTGCATTACAGGGCGCGCAACCACCAATGGTAATTGCTAAATTATTTGATAGTGCAAATCTGCAAATCGAGCGTGCGATTTAAATTTATTTACTTATTTATTTGAGCTATATCGGCAAGCTCGCTCACCAAACGGGTTACACCGCGTAGCCGTTCTTCGGCGCCATCCCATGCACGCTTTAATACCAGCGTGTGATCTGGTTTTAATTTTACCGTTCCGACTTGTTCGGAAATAAACCCAACCAACCCTTCGGGGTTGGGAAACGTGTTGCCCCTAAACGAAATAACTGCACCCTTTGGCCCGGCATCTATTTTTTCAATGTTTGCTTGGCGGCAACGTCTTTTTATGGATACCACCTTCAACAGGTTTTCAACCTCATCTGGAAATGAGCCAAAACGATCAATCATTTCTGCGGCAAAGGTTTCGCTTTCGCCATCATCAGCTATGGAAGCAACGCGGCGATAAAGATCCATCCGCAAATGCAAATCGGAAACATAATTTTCCGGTATCATGACCGATATTCCAATAGCGACCTGTGGCGAGTAATCTTCTTCCAATCCGTTTTCACCGCCACCACGTGCTTCGGCAACAGCTTCTTCCAACATTTGTTGATAAAGCTCGATACCGACTTCGCGAATATGGCCCGATTGCTCTTCGCCCAACAAATTACCAGCACCACGAATGTCTAAATCGTGGCTGGCAAGCTGGAACCCAGCGCCAAGGCTATCTAGCGATTGCATAACAGAAAGTCTTTTTTCTGCGGCCGGTGTAAGCGCCTTTCCATCGGGTAATGTAAGATAGGCATAAGCCCTAGTTTTTGAACGCCCGACCCGACCCCGCAATTGATAAAGCTGGGAAAGGCCAAACATATCGGCCCGATGAATGATGATTGTGTTTACCTGCGGAAGATCAAGCCCGGATTCAATAATGTTTGTGGCTAGCAATATATCAAATTTGCCTTCGTAAAATGATCCGATGGTTTCTTCCAAATCGCTTGGTGGCATTTGCCCATTAACCACCGCTACCTGCACTTCGGGAACAAGCTCTTTTAATTGTTTTAACATAAACCCTTGGTCGCTAATGCGTGGACAGACGTAAAATGTTTGTCCACCACGAAAACGTTCCCGCATTATGGCTTCGCGCACCACAACCGGATCAAACGGGGTTATGAATGTGCGAACCGCAAGACGGTCAACCGGTGGAGTGGCAATAAGGCTCATTTTTCTGACCCCACTAAGGGCCAATTGTAGCGTTCGGGGTATGGGCGTGGCAGATAAGGTTAAAACATGGACGTTATCTTTGATGGATTTAAGGCGTTCCTTGTGCTTAACGCCAAAATGCTGTTCTTCGTCAATTATCAGCAAACCAATATTTTTAATTTCAATATCTTTTGCCAAAAGCGCATGAGTTCCGACAACAATATCAACGGTTCCGTCTTTTAGGCCCTCTTTTGTTTCTTTGGCTTGGCTTGCGGCTACAAGTCTTGAAAGCTGAGCCACCCGTATGGGGAAGCCACTAAAGCGTTCTTTGAATTGTCTAAAATGTTGTCTGGCCAATAAAGTTGTTGGAACCACCAATGCCACCTGACGCCCGCTCATGGCGGCAACAAAGGCGGCCCGCAATGCGACCTCGGTTTTGCCAAAACCAACATCACCACAAACCAAGCGATCGGTTGGCCTACCTGAACCAAGGTCGCTTACAACATCGGAAATTGCCCGAGCCTGGTCTTCGGTTTCGGTAAATGGAAAGCGTGATTGAAACTCATCAAATGCACCAATATCAACGTCCATCACCTCTGCATTTTTTAGCTCGCGGCCTGCGGCTATTTTTATTAATTCTTCCGCCATGTCGCGTAGGCGTTTTTTCATTCCGGCTTTTCGGGCTTGCCACGATGCGCCGCCTAGCTTGTCTAGATTTGCACCAGCATCTTCGGAGCCAAAGCGGGTAATTACGTCAATGTTTTCTACTGGTAAGAAAAGCTTATCATCACCGGAATAAACAAGGCGCAAGCAATCGTGCGATGCACCTTGGACTTCTATGGTCATAAGCCCATTAAAGCGGGCGATGCCGTGTTCGGCATGAACAACCATATCGCCTTCACCTAGGGTTGAAATATCGGCAATAAAGTTTTCCGCCCTTATTTTACGTTTTCCCGGGCGGCTAAGGCGTTCGCCCAAAATATCTGGCTCGGTAATTACCGCAAAACCAGCAGAAACCTGAACAAAGCCCCTTTCCACTCCAAACACACCAATACCAAGGCTGCTGCCGGGTAAGGCAAGAGCATCATCCATGGAGTTTGCCCATTCAGAGTTTATGGAGTGTTCACCCATCAAGGTTTGCAGGCGCTCACCTGAACCTTGTGAGTATGCGCCTATTATTACCTTCAGTCCCTTTGCCTGAAGTTCCTTGACGTGTGCAGTCAGCGCTTCAAACACATTTGTTTCTGGATTTATACGGGCATCGGAAAATTCACGCCCCATTACACCACCGGCATCGGTTGCGTTGGCGGTTTCTTTCGGAGCCACAAAGGGGCTAAATTCAATCACCGCTCGGTTGCTTAAGGTTTTTTCAAGCTCACCTAGTGAAAGATAAATACTATGGGGTGGAACCGGGTTGTATGGCGGCTGATCATTAATGTTAGTGACCTTTTGTTTACTCATTGCCTTTCTGGCTGAATAATATTCATCAATAAGCTCAAACCTAGATGCCGCGGCCTCGCCTGCCTGATGGTCAAGCGCGATAACTGCATTTGGCAAATAATCAAAAATGGTTTCCATATTTTCATAAAATAATGAAATCCAGTGCTCCATGCCGGGATGGCGCAACCCGCCTGAAACTGCCTCATAAAGAATATCGTTGGCCCTAGGCGCGCCAAAAAGTTCGCGGTAGCCTGTTCTAAACCTGCTTATGGATGCATCGTCCAAGGGGACTTCGCTAACTGGTTTTAAATAAAGCTCATCAAGATTTCCGGTTGTGCGTTGGCTTATTGCATCAAAAATGCGAATTTCTTCAACCTCATCACCAAAAAAATCTAGCCTTACTGGATTTTCAGCCCCAGATGGAAAAATATCCATTAATCCACCACGCCGGGCAAATTCACCGGCCTCAACCACCGTATGTGAACTGCGATAACCATTTTTTACCAAAAATGATGAAAGCTCGTCTTGGTCACAGTCGGAACCTTTCGATATTTGCAATACTGATGCACCAAATACAGATTTTGGTGGAATTCGCTGAAGAACCGCAGATATTGTGCTTAAAACAACAGTCCCCAGACCACCTTCGGATGTTTTTGTAGAAATTGTGGAAATGGCTTCGATGCGCGCACTTGCGATTGATGGTGCCGGGGAAACCCGATCATAGGGCAGGCAATCCCACGCTGGGAACGGCACCGTTTCTATTTCTGGGGCAATAAATGAAAGCTCTTCATCCATGGCGGCCATGGCCACGTCATCACGGGCCACGAACAAGATTTCATTTCCTGCCCTAGACAGATTTGCAATCTCGATAGCGTCTATTCCAGACGGCGCACCAAATATGGATGTCTTGCCTATCTTGTTATAAATATTCATTATTATTCAATGTGTTAATTGCTTTTATTAAAGTGCTGGATTCGCTTCAAAATAGGTGTGTCGTATTCTGGGTCTGGGGAAACCTTGCCCAATATCCAGTTTAAAAGATCATTATCGGGCACTGAAATAATGGCTTCCAATTGCCCCAATTCTGTATCATCAAGGCTTTCAACCATGGCCGTTGCAAATCCGCCTAAAAGAACGTCGTTTTCCTTCATCCCACAATGATTACACTGATAGAGAAGGCGTTTTCTTCTGTCGTCCATTAGCTTTTATCCATCAGGTTATGCCGCCAGTTGTTATAGGGTATAAATACAAAATGCGCCCTGAAATTTTATATCCATTATTCAAGCCCGTAACCACGTTAAAAGGTGTTGGCCCGCGCATTGCCAGTGCCATTAAAAAGGCTGCCGGCGAGGAAATAGTCGATCTTATATGGCATTTGCCCGTTGGCGTAATAGATAGAAGCTATCAGCCGACCGTAATGGAGGCAGAACCCGGGCGAATTGCCACTCTCAGCATAACCGTGGGAAAACACGAAGCCCCTAGAAACAAGCGTCTGCCATATAGAATTAAGTGCCACGACCATAGCGGTGAGATTGGGTTGGTTTTTTTTCATGCCCACTTAGATTACCTGAAAAAAACCATGCCCGAAGGCGAGACCCGTGTAATTAGTGGAACCATCGAACATTACCAGGGTGCAGTTCAGATGACCCACCCCGACCATATGGTCAAACTGGATGAAATAGAAAGTATTTTGGGGCTAGAGCCCATATACCCCCTTTCCGCCGGTGTGTCGCAAAAGGTTATGGGCAAAATAGTAAGTGGCGCGCTTGAACACGCAACTGCACTGCCAGAATGGCTGGATGATGCGTATGTAAAAAAAATGAGCTGGCCCACATGGGTTGATGCTATCTCCAAAGCACATAACCCGGAAAACGAAACTGATTTACAACCAGACAGCCCGGCAAGGAAACGTCTTGCCTATGACGAATTATTGGCGAACCAGTTAGCGCTTGGATTGGTTCGAAACGGGATGCGCCGTGCCAAAGGCAGACCAATAATTAGTGATGGTATTTTAAGAAAAAAAGTTCTGGATGCCTTGAGTTTTGAATTGACCACATCACAAATAACGGCAATGTCTGAAATTGATACCGACATGAAAAGTAACATCCGCATGTTACGACTTTTACAAGGTGATGTTGGAAGCGGAAAAACCGTTGTTGCCCTAATGGCAATGCTATCGGCAGTTGAAGCGGGTGGCCAGGGTGCGCTGTTGGCCCCAACAGAAGTCTTAGCGCGGCAACACATGAAAACCATTGAGCCGCTGGCCGTGGCCGCCGGTATTGAAATTATTCTTTTGACCGGACGGGAAAAAGGAAAAAACCGTGAGGCAATCCTTGCTGCACTGGCATCAGGAAAAATAGCCATTGCAATTGGTACTCATGCGCTTTTTCAAGATGACGTTATTTATAACGATATGCGCATTGCGGTTATTGACGAACAGCATCGCTTTGGTGTGCATCAACGTCTTAGCTTGACCGATAAAGGAGATGCGGTTGATGTGTTGGTAATGACAGCAACACCCATACCGCGCACGCTAATGTTGACCGCATATGGCGACATGGATGTTTCTAGGTTGTTGGAAAAACCAAAGGGGCGAAAACCAATTGATACCCGTGTCATGCCAATATCAAAATTGGATAAATTAATTGATGCAATGGATCGCAAGATAAAAACCGGGGCCAGGGCATTTTGGGTTTGCCCATTGGTAGAAGAATCTGAAAAATTGGATCTTTCTGCGGCTAAAGATAGGTTTGAATATTTGCGCTCGCGCTTTGGTGAAAGGGTCGGGCTGGTACATGGGCGGATGAAGGCAAAAGAGAAAGATGCCGCCATGCAGGCATTTGCCGAAGGATCAATTTCCATACTAGTTGCAACCACGGTTATAGAGGTAGGCGTAGATGTTAGCGCGGCCACGGTTATGGTGGTTGAGCATGCCGAGCGTTTTGGCCTTGCCCAGTTGCACCAATTACGCGGCCGGGTTGGACGTGGGGATGATAGCTCATCATGTATATTGCTTTACCAAACGCCGTTGGGTGAAACTGCCAGTGCCCGCCTTGAAATTATGCGAAGCACCGAAGACGGTTTTGTAATAGCCGAAGAAGATTTACGTTTGCGCGGAAGCGGTGAATTGCTGGGAACCAAACAAAGCGGCCTGCCCCGGTTTCGCCTTGGTGACGTGGCCCAGTTGGGTGAACTTATTCAAACTGCACGCGATGATACAGAATTGATATTAAACAAAGACCCATCCCTTGAAAGTGAGCGAGGAAAAGCTCTTAGAGTATTGCTTTATCTGTTTCAGCGGGATGGGGCGATTAAATATTTAAGGTCTGGATAGAATATTTATCTATTATCGGGTGGGGTTACTATCCCACCCGAAATTACCATTTTAAGCGCATCTTCAACGCTCATGGCCAAGGGTAATACATCAGATTTGGGCACAAATATTAAAAACCCCGATGTCGGGTTTGGGGTTGTGGGAACAAATACATTTATAAGATCATCATCGGTTATGGCCTGAACCTCACCCTCGGTGGTGCCGGTTATAAATGCAATAACCCACATGTCTTTGCGTGGGTATTCGACCAGTACTGCTTCGCGAAATGCTTTTGATTGTTGCGCTAAAATTGTTTCAAGAATTTGTCGGGTTGCTTTGTAAACCCCGCGCAATACCGGAACACGGTTCATTATGCGTTCTGAAATACGGTTAAATATTCTACCAACAAACCCTGCGGTCACCGCACCAACAAGTATCATTGTAATAATTACTATAACTACCCCTATTCCCGGAACGGCAAAGGGTAAATAGTTTTCAGGATTGTATGCCTTGGGGATAAGCGGAGTTACCCTGTCATCAACAAACGTGATGAATAACCATCCAAGATATATTGTAATGGAAATTGGAGCCGTTACCAAAATACCGGCCATGAAATAATTTCTAAGTTTTCCTAATAACCCCATGCGTGCTTTTGGGTGGTTAGTATCTGAATTTTTTGTGTTCATATTTCAGGGTAATCCATTAGCTGTTTTGATTGCGCACAGTATCGGCAAGAATACCAAGCAGGCCGCGTATAAAAGGATCTGACTTTTTCATTTTTTCATTAAACATTGCTTCGTTAACAACAATTACCGTGGTTGGCTCCAGTGCGCGTGCGCTTGCTGCGCGTTGGCCTTTATCAATCAAGGCCATCTCGCCAAAAATCGCGCCCTTTGAAATGGTGGCAAGAACTTTTTCTTTACCATCAACTGCTTTGTATATCCCTACAGTTCCATTTTGAATTATATAAGCCGTAGCTCCGTGGTCGCCCTCTCTAAATATACTTGCACCCTCGGGATAGGTTTTTCGTTCGATTATATTATCGCTACGCATTGCATTTCCCCAGTGTCTTCCATGGCCCCAATATCAATAATGCACCGATTCTTGTGCTTGGGTTAAAATATTTAAACGCACGGTCACAGATAGTTACTGAATGTTGGTATTTAGCTCCAAAATTATTTCACGGGCTTTAATAAATGCTTCATCGACAGAGGCCCCAGCGGGCATCCTCTTGTCGTAAAGGGTTTTCACCAAAATTTCGTCAATTTGTGAAAGATTGGTTTCGTGGTCAAGATCGCTAAAAATTGAAGGCCGCATATTATTGCTATCATTTGGCAAGCCCAGAGACTGCGTAATTTCTTCAAGTATGCAGCTATCGGTTAACCCGATTGGTCGCTCGACATTAACCGCAATAATAGCCTTAACTATTTTCTGTGGCGGTTTATGAAACGCCATAAAATAGCACCCACCAGCTAATGCTAATTTTTTAATTACCTTTGGATCTATTCCCTCCCCTTTTATTGAAAACATTTCTTCTCGCTTGAGAAATATTATGCTTATGGATTGCATGGGGTTGTCGGGCTTTACTTGTTTAAAGCGTAGGCCAGTTATTTTGCTAAGGCTGTTAAGATGTTTGCTGGCAATGGAGGCCAATTCATTTGTTGCACGACCCTGTATTGAGATACCAATATCGCCCGACCATTTTGATATAACTTTTGGCTTACTTGAAATATTTCCATATTCACTACCCAGTGCAATTTGTATAAAATATTTTGATATTTCATCGGCATTAGGATTTTTGGCATTGACCGGAAATACAACGCTAAATACAAATATAGCCACAAGCACGGCACCGGTGGGCAGTAACATTCTATCGATTTTGCCAGATGTTTTGAATAGCGACAACATAGCTGTACTATAGTAAAATATTACTAAGGCATAAATACATAATTGCCACAAAAGCAAAGGATGTCCCCAATGAACGCTAATTCAGAAAAAGTCAAACGCGCTATAATTTCAATAAAAGGCCCAGATAAAGTAGGCCTTATTTCAGCCGTTTCCGGTAGATTGTTTGATTTGGGGATAAATTTAATCAATACAGCATTTACTGTACTGGGGGGTAATGCCGAATTTAGCGCGGTTTGTGAATTACAGGGTGAAACTGACATTAATATTATAAAAGCTGAATTAGAGGCCCTTGATCAACTGAGCGATTCAAAAATATCAATTTCATCCGTCGATACTGAGAATGAACTACCTAGATCAAAAAGCGTAACCCACAATATAACAATTTCTGGTGGTGATAGGCCCGGTTTACTTGCCCTGTTATGCGAAGTTTTTCAACAATTTGGCGCAAACATTGTGCAGCTTAATTCCAAACATAGGTCGGGACCAGGCGGTGGCCGGTATGTAATTAGCGTGGCCGTTTCAATTCCACCGGAGTCCACAAAAACTTGTTTGGCGCACATATCAAGCGCCTCTGGTGATCTTGGGTTAAATTGTGAATGGATTGAAACAAAAGAATAAAAAATATTTATAAATCACAAAATTTAAATATTAAGAAAACTTTTCGCCCTTAATCCACTCCTCGTGGAATGAAACGAATTTTTCTCCTGAAAGCGGCCTACTGATATAAAACCCCTGAATTTCATCGCAACCGTATTCCCTCAACATATCTAGCTGTTCTATTGTTTCTACGCCTTCGGCTATTAATTTGCGATTAAGTGTTTTTCCCATATTGATAATTGTGCGAATAATTTCTGCGTCATCATGGTTGGTGGCGATATCAGAAACAAAAGATCTATCAATTTTAATCGTATCAATTGGAAATTTCTTAAGATAGCTAAGCGAAGAATAGCCAGTTCCAAAATCGTCCATCGACACATGGATTCCAAGTTCATGAATTGTATTTAATGCTGCCACTATATTAGGCGAATCTGACATCAACATGCTTTCCGTAATTTCAACTTCAAAATATTCAGGAGAAATATTCATATCCTTTAATGCGTTTTCAACAATATCAATGAATGATTTTTCTCGAAGCTGTCTTGCGGAAAGGTTTACCGCTATTTTCATTGGCGGTACGCCCCGCTCCAACCAATAATTGTGCTGTTTACAGGCCGTGCGTATGGCCCATGCACCAACCTCAACAACCAGACCGCTTTCTTCAAGGATTGGAATAAACACATCCGGAGTTACATTTCCCATCTCTGGATTATTCCAACGCATTAATGCCTCAACCGCGGTAATTGAATTGCTTTTTAAATCCATTTTGGCTTGGTAGAAAAGCGACAGTTCGTCATTTTCAAGGGCCTTGATTAGCCCGTTTTTAAGAATCATCCGTTCCTTTACCTGCTTATTCATGTCTGCGGTAAAATATTGGTAATTTGCTTTGCCTTCATCCTTAGCCTTGTACATGGCGGCATCTGCATTTTTAAGTAGCTCTTGCGATGTAACGGCGTCATCGGGGAAGATGGTTATGCCTATGGATGCAGAAACAAACGATTCATGACCAGAAATATTAAAAGGCTTTGCGAGTGCATCAAGGCTACGTTGGGCTACAATTGGTGCGTTTCTAAGATCATCAAGATTTGGCATGGTTATGGTAAACTCATCACCGCCAAGCCTTGCAACCGTGTCACCGGTACGAACGCAATGGCCAAGCCTTTCTGCGGCTTCTTTTAAAAGCTCATCGCCATAATCATGGCCAAGGGTATCATTTACAAGCTTGAAACCATCCAAATCTATAAACAGCAACGCTAGCTTTTTTTCAGATCGCGCCATGGCAGGCAGAGATTGATTTAGACGGTCAATAAACAACGACCTATTTGGAAGGCCGGTTAATTTATCATAATTAGCTTGATAGAGAATACGTTCCTCATCCTGCTTTCGCTTTGTAATATCGGCTATAACCGCTGCAAATTGTCTTACCTCTCCTAAATTTCCAATTATTGCAGTAACGGAAAGACGTTCAGCATATTCTTCTCCGTCTTTTCGTTTATTCCAAAACTCTCCGCTCCACCGTCCTCTATTTTCTATTCCAGCCCACATTTCTTCAAACATTTCTCCGCTACTGCAAAGCGCGGTGTGGTTGGTTGGTTGCTTTCCTATAACCTCGCTTGGGCTGTATCCGGTTATATCTGTATAGGCCGGGTTAACAGATATGATCCTAAATTCAGGATCGATAATAATTACACCTTCGGTTAGG
The DNA here is from genome assembly GCA_965603095.1 of uncultured Thalassospiraceae bacterium. Taxonomy (GTDB): domain Bacteria; phylum Pseudomonadota; class Alphaproteobacteria; order Rhodospirillales; family Magnetovibrionaceae; genus DAOVVL01. The sequence goes on from CBFDBQ010000013.1 coordinate 21,371, forward strand.
TTTTCAATTACCTGCGCGGCAAGGCGTAATCTTCCTTCGGCCTGCTCGCGCACAACAATTTCCTGTGTTAGTTCTTTTGTCCTGTCCTTGACGCGCGCTTCCAGTTGTTCATTGGCATGGCGAATTTCTTTTTCCGCTTCTTTACGATCTGTAATATCGCGCATAATGCCGGTAAAAAACTTTCGTTTACCATGCGTTAATTCTGTAACAGAAAGTTCCAGCGGAAATTCGGTTCCATCTTTTTTGCGCCCACATTCTTCGCGCCCCTGAACACCAATAATTGTTGATATGCTTTTAGTTTTATAATCACCCATGTATTTATCGTGGGAAGCCGAATGTTTCGCGCTAATTAAGATACTTATGTTTTTACCGATTGCCTCTTCTGCGCTATAGCCAAATATGGTTTCAGCGGCCTTGTTAAATGCAATTATTTTTCCTTTTTCATTGATTGTAACAATTGCATCAGCGACGGTATTTAAAATACCATGTAATCTTTCTTCTCTGTCACGCAGAGCTTCTGCAGTACTTACTCTGTCTGTGACATCACGAGCCTCGATCATTACTTGGCCATCACCAACATCGTGGGCAGTTACCTCCACGTCTATTATTGATGCATCTGCTTTTAGAAACTTTGCATGAATAACATCGTTTGATTTAATCAAGTTATTCATACTTAATTTAAATATGTCTTGATAATCGGGGTGCACAATTGTTAGGAAATATTTTCCAGACAATGAAAATGAAGAATCGTGATTAAGCATCTTTGAACCAGCTTCGTTGGCAAGAAGGATATATCCCTCGCCATCAAGAACACAGTTCATGGCCTGAGATGAATTAAACAAGTGCTTATACATCTCGCCAGTCATTTTTGCATCGCGACGCCATGCAATTTCACGTGATGCATCACGCACTCTTACGACTAAATAGTCGCCATTTTTGTCGTTAAAGGGTATGGAGCAAACTGAGGCAGAAAATTTATTACCCTTGATGGTGATAAATTCAATAAGAGTTTCCAGACCAATTGTTGATGTACCAGAAAGAACTGGAATGGAAACGGAAAGTTTGCTCGGTTCAACAAAATCAGCAAGATGATGTTTTTTTGCTTCATTAATATTTTTAAAACCCAGCATCCTAATGCCTGAACCATCAACGTCGACAATTTTTCCATCGCTTAACAAAAACATTCCCTCGTTCGTTAGCGAAGAAATAAATACGCTAGACCAGCCCATATTTTCTTTATCTGATAAGAGCGAGACAGGTGATGGTGATGGTTTTTTATTGGGATTCTTTTTGATTATTTTTGCAGTTTTTTTAACAGCCTTTTTTGCTGTTTTCTTCACGGTTTTTTTGGCAGTTTTTTTAACTGTTTTTTTATTTTTTGGGCGCGAAGATTTGGCCGCCTTTTTTCTGGCGGTTGATTTAACGGATGATAGACCCTTCTTTGCCAAGCTAGTTTCCCACGCTTTCCCTGTTAGCTTAGGCGCCCCATATATAATTTATTGTAAAACAGCGTCTCAACCCAATTAATAACACATTTATACAAACCACAAACTACCAAGCATTAGTAATTTATAGGCTGTAACATTAACAACTAATGTATGGGTAAGATTATTAAAATTTTTTTTCAATTAGCAAGGTAAACCGCCATCAGGCGCAACCCCGTCGATGCAAGATCGTTTGGGTGTTGCCTTTAATTTTTTGATGTCTTCGAGCAATATTTCCATATGTTGCCAAAAGAAGAGATCGCCGCCGTAGCCAACTATCCTGCCCATTTCGCGCCCGCCATCTATGGCCACGAAGGTTGGGGTATAGATAACCCCCTTGACGTATTCTATATCTTTGGGAGTTTTTTCGTGGATATCGACACGGCGAAGCTTAAGAACCTTTGCTTCATCTGTCTTATTATAAATAGCGCCAACATCCTCATCCCATTGTTCGCAATATTCGCAGGCGTCTGAATAAAAATAGAGAAGCTCTGCTGCCGTTGCTTGTAATGGTGCCATAACCAACAATAAAAAAACCCAGCAGGCACTCATGTGCCCGGCCGGGTTTTTTAATGAAACATAAAAACGCAAAACGTTACTATGGTTTTTCGATTATATAACGAAAAATTCCACCGTCTTCGGTGCTTTCCATCAACTTGTTGCCGGTAGATTTGCAAAAAGCTTCGAAATCTTTAACTGAACCTGGGTCAGTTGAAAGAACCTCAAGTGTTTCGCCCGCATTCAAGCCCTTAATGGCCTTTTTGGTTTTAAGAATTGGAAGTGGGCAGTTCATGCCTTTTGTGTCGAGTGTTTGTGTAATCATTTTTCTCTCTCTTTTTTTGTATATTGTATTTTATTTCTTGATTCTTAACGCTTGGTATTTACAGCCCTATGTTAATAAACTTTAAGCAAAAAACACGTAAACACGAAGCTAGGTTCTTGCTATTGGAAAATTGGCAGTGGTCATAAATTTTGGTAACCAAACCAACTACCGTTGTTTCTTCAATTTTAGCCAAATCTTCCAAAACATTCCAAAAAGCTCGTTCCAACCTGATGGTAGTAGAGTGACCATGTATCCTGAGCGACCTTCTTTCGGGAAGAAACTCCATATCTTGTTCGCCGCTACATAACCCAAACAGCTCGCTTAACGGGGTTTCTTCACCGACCAGCGACTCTCTGCTGATAATGGTACTCACTAAAACATCCTTTAGATAAACAGGTTAATATCAGACTCCAACGCGCCAGACATATAGGTTGCCGCACCACCCAATTCCATTTCAGGGATCATATCTTTTTCTCCCCACTCAAATAGATCGAGCGTCATCTGGCAACCAATAATCTTGATATCGCTTTCAACTGCCATGTCGCGAAGCTCAGGAATTGAGGCTACGCCCTTTTTCTTAATTAGGCTGCGCATCATGGTAGACGCCATAGCATCCACGCCAGGAATTGCAGAAACAATGTTAGGCATGGTCATATGCATACCCATCATCGGCATTTCCATTCCGGGGTTGCCCAGAGTGGAAATTTGCAGGTGACCCAAATCTTTTTTCAAAAGCTGAAGGCCATAAAATGTAAAGAACATTGTTACATCAACATCCATAGCCGCCGCTGTGGTGGCAAGAATAAACGGTGGGTAAGCCCAATCCAGGGTTCCCTTGGTAACAATGATAGACATTTTTTTGTTGTTGCTTCCGTCGTTAGGCATGGTCTCAGTTCTCCCAATTAATATAAATCCCGGCGCGCCAACATTATGATGGATAGCGGCCATTTCCCATTTTGATTTGATTTTAGATTCTTCTTATATAAGTTCAATCTATTATTTATTATATGTTGATAGGTAGTATTTATCGCCCACTATAATAAATAGTATAACCAATTGATAAACCAAAATAATTATTTCTATTATTAAATTAAATGTGCGTAATTAGTAATTTCTAATACACATAAGCTCCAATATGAATTATATCACATAACCATAATTGGCCAAATTTAACGACTTTAGACCTTACAGGAGATTATTCATGGAAGACGGGCTCCCCGTACACGTAATTGTAGCCATTGCCGGATTCGCCGCAGGCATTATTTTTGGTGGTGTAGCCAATAAAACCAACTTCTGCACCATGGGTGCGATATCAGATATGGTTTTCATGGGAGATTCAAACCGTTTTCGCGCATGGATGATGGCCATTGGCGTAGCCATACTGGGAACTCAGGCCCTACACATTTCAGGACAAATAGATATCTCGTCCTCAATTTACCTAACATCAAACTTTGGTTGGTTGGGCGCCATTGTTGGCGGATTGCTGTTTGGCTATGGCATGACCATGGCTGGCGGTTGCGGCAACAAAACCCTGGTGAGAATTGGTGGCGGTAACCTCAAATCCATTGTTGTGGCCATTATAATGGGCATTTTCGCCTATATGACATTGCGCGGCCTGATAGGCCTTGCCCGTTTGGAGTTAGAAAAAACAAACATAGATCTTTCTGAAACCTCAAAACTTGAAACTCAAAGCATTGTTGAAATGGTTGCACGCTTGATAAACGCTGAAACCGAAAGCATTCGTCTTGCCGTGGCGTTAATTATTGCCGGTGCTATCTTAATTTATGTATTTAAAAGTGCTGAATTCAGGTCTTCCCTGTCAGATATGGCTGCCGGGCTTATTATTGGCGCAATGGTTCCCATTGGCTGGTGGATTACGGGTGTTTTGGGCTTTGATGATTTTGACCCTACTCCGCTTTTCTCGTTTACCTTTGTTTCCCCTACCGCCGATTCGCTGCAATACCTTATGACCTTTACCGGAGCTACCATCAATTTTGGCATAGCAACCGTTGCCGGGGTGATTGTTGGATCGTTCCTTGTAGCCATATCAACCAAAAGCTTTCATATCGAAGCATTTTCAGACAAATCAGACATGATGCGGCACATGGTTGGTGCCGCTATTATGGGTGTGGGTGGTATTTTGTCCCTTGGCTGCACCATTGGTCAGGGCATTACCGGAATGTCGACCCTTTCGCTAGGTTCAGTGGCAGCCCTTCTTTCCATTTTGTTTGGTGCGCTTTGGGGGCTCAGGTCCTTGGAAGAAGATTCGGTTCTCGGTGGATTTAAGGCCATATTCAACCGTGATGACTAATTCATCTCAATTAATATAAGAAATGAAATATTAATACCCCCGTCTTACTGGCCCTTACCGGGTGAGGATGGTTTATGATTTGGTTTAAGAGGTTACTGGTTTTATCTATTTTCTCTGCCTTCCTCAGCGGAGCTTTGCCAGATTCCGTTTACGCCCAAGCGAATTCTCTGGAAAATTCCCAAACAAACAAACCAAACAGTGTAATCATCGGGGTTTTGGCATTTCAGGGTGCCGAGGCCACCCTTAAACGTTGGTCAACCACCGCCCAATACCTAAGCCATTCCATTGAGGGTTTTGATTTTGAAATGGTGCCGCTTTCCCTTGGCGATATGAAAAAAGCCGTTTCCAACAACAAACTGGACTTCGTTCTGACCAATACGGGCAATTACGTCGATCTTGAGGCTCGATTTGGCATCACCAGAATAGCCACCATGCGTTCCCCCATCGCGGTTCTCGCTGGAAATGTGTTTGGCGCAATCATTTTCACCCGGGCCGATCGGACCGACATACAAAACCTAGAGGATTTAAAGGGTAAATCCTTTATGGCCGTAGAGCGCAACGGGTTTGGTGGCTTTCAAATGGCTTGGCGGGAATTGAAGAAACAAGGTATTGACCCTTTTAACGATTTTTCCAAAATTACCTTCACCGGGTTCCCCCAAGATCAGTCCGTATATGCCGTTCTGGACGGCCGTGTAGATGCCGCAACATTTCGCACCAACACGCTAGAGCTGATGCAGGCCGAAGGTTTAATTGATATGAGCGATTTTCGAATCCTCAATTCACAGGAATTTCCCGGCTTCCCCTTCGTGGTTTCTACCCAGCTTTATCCGGAATGGCCGTTTGCGCGAATGAAGGATACGTCTCAGGACTTGGCCCAGAAAGTTGCCATCGCTCTGCTGTCCATGCCGTCAAACAGTCCAGCGGCATTGAAAGGGAATTATGGTGGCTGGACGGTGCCATTGGATTACCAGCCCGTGCATGAACTATTTCGCGAATTGCGTATAGGTCCCTATGAAGACATAGGTGAGATAACATTTAGCGATATATTGAATCAATACAGTCACTGGATATTTATGGCTGCTTCCCTGCTTGTCATAACCGTTGCATGGGCAACGTGGATTGAGGTGCTGGTCAACCGTAGGACAAAAGAATTATCCGATACAAACCTTGAGCTGGAACGCCAAATTTCAGAACGCCTGCGGGCCGAAGATGATGCCCGCCGCCGCCGTGCCGAGCTGGCCCATATAGACCGCTTAAACACCATGGGAGAAATGGCATCGGGCTTTGCCCACGAACTAAACCAACCCCTATCGGCCATAGTCAACTATGCCCGTGGTTGTACCCGGCGCATTAAAAAACAACAATGTAACAACGAAATGATTCTTAGCACTTTAGATTCTGTGACACAGCAGGCGACCAGGGCCGGAGAAGTAATAAAACGCATCCGTGCTTTTGTCCGCAAGGAAGAACCTGTGCGGGTGACGGCAGATATAAACATTGTTATTAAGGAAGCCTTGGTATTTTTAGAAGACGATACGGATTGGCAAAATATAAATATCGTTATGGATCTTCAGCTTGAACTTCCCACCGTTACCGTTGATCACATTCAGATCGAGCAAGTGATTTTAAATTTGCTTCGCAATGCCATGGAAGCCATGAGCAAAACATCCTCGATAGAAAATAAACTAAACATTCAAACCAGAGTATCGGGAGAAGATATTATAATTACCGTTATCGACAACGGGCCGGGATTTCCTGAGGCCGAGGAATCGATATTCGATCCGTTTGTTACTTCCAAGGCTAATGGTCTGGGCCTGGGGCTATCAATCAGCCGCTCCATAGTCGAAGCCCATGGTGGTCGCCTGCAAATTTCAAACGATAATGGGACGGGCGCAACGCTGACCTTTACCCTGCCCATTGACGAAACTCCCGATACACATGAAGGTGAAATCCAATGAGTGCGCCCGAGCCAGTTGTTTATATTATCGATGATGATAATGCTGTGCGCGAATCCTTGACATGGTTGATTTCATCAATCGATTTCAAGGTTTGCGCTTATGCTTCGGCCAATGATTTTCTGGAACAGTACGAGCAGGTACAGGTCGGGTGTGTTATTACTGATATTCGCATGCCCGGGCTGAGCGGGCTTGATTTACAAAAAGAACTTACCGGACGCGGAATTGATATTCCGATCATTCTTATTACTGGCCATGGTGATGTGCAAACTGCGGTTAGGGCCATGAAGGCCGGTGCATTCGATTTTATTGAAAAACCATTTAACGACCAACTGCTACTAGATATTGTCAATCGGGCCGTTTTCCATAGCCTGTCATCAATTGCCGCTAGCGCCCAGCAGACCGAACTTCGCGCCCGCCACGACAGCCTGACGCCGCGCGAACAACAAGTTTTGGTATTGATTGCCGCCGGCCAGTCCAACAAAAAAATCGCCCGGCAGCTTGAAATCAGTGAAAAAACAGTCGAGGCCCATCGCGCCAAGGTAATGAGCAAGATGCGCCCAGGATCGTTAGCCGAGCTAATAAAAATGGTAATGATACTCAAACAAGGCTGAATTTTTCCCCACACGATACCGCGCCAACTAGGGGTAATCCCTACATCATTTTAGAACTACCCCTAATTTACCGATAGCTTGCATGGCCCTAACGTTTCAGGCCTCAATTTCAATATGCATGAGGGGAATAAAAAATGAATCTAAAATCAATTGCAACTCATGCTGCCATGCACTATGTCGGATATTTACGCACCGATGCGGCGCAGAATATTTACGCCAAATATGGTTTCGTCAGCGCATCGCGCGAAGAAACGGCGCTAAAACAAATTCCGTAACAAGTTGTTTAACTGAATTCAGCAAGAACAGGGCTGAACGTACCCAATACCATAACCCCCCTAGGGTTAAACAAAAAAAACGCGACATTCGATTTTGGGTGTCGCGTTTTTTAATGCCTTTATTATTGTTATTGGAAAAACATCCAGCCTCGTCCGCCTCCCCGAAAGTCGAATGAATTTGTCTTTTGTGGCATTATGGTTGGACGTCTAACCACCTTGAAATACCTATCAAATTTGTCTGAAATTAGGGAAAACCCTAACCCTGCTTGGGAGTTGACCCAATTCCCTCATAAAACAGAATCTCATATAAAAGTATTTCCTAATATGCTTTATATTTGGTGGGGTTCTTACACAATAATATTGGGAATATCTCAGTAGAACCTTTACTGATATTGGGCGATTTAGGTTGATATGTTATACAATCGCATATCTAATATGACGTACGCCGTAATTGGAAAGCAACACAGTAGCCACTAAAACCCGAACCTTAAAAACGGGGGAAACTGAGTTTTTTTTGATTATATTTATATATCAGGCACCTTTGTTTTTGAGGGGCAAACAGCTTCGCTTGAGGCAGATGGGTCTGATTAATTTCCGGAGCTTATGATCGGAATATCCCGACACGGTTTATGGGAGGGACAATGAAACACACAAAACTCTTGGCAACCGCTTTTGGCGTTGCCGTGGCCGGAGCAATCAGCTTCGGGGCACAAGCTGAGGAAATGGCTTCCTTCGAAATAGTCGATGGAACCATACCACAGTCACTTACCGGTAAAGCTGGCGATCCAGATGCCGGACGTAAAACGGTAATCAACCGCAAAAAGGGCAATTGCCTAGCTTGTCATGTGATGCCTATCCCCGAACAACAGTTTCACGGTGAAGTCGCCCCTCCAATTATGGATGCTGGTGACAGATTCAGCGAAGCAGAACTTCGGATGCGCATGGTTGACGCCAAGGTCATTGACGAAGACACCATGATGCCAAGTTTTTATAAAACCGGGCAACATATGGTTCTGAAAAAATTCGAAGGTAAAACCATTCTTTCGGCACAAGAAGTCGAAGATGTGGTCGCCTATCTAATGACCTTGAAATAAGGCAATTATAACCCATCAAAAATTAATAGAGGTTGATATGAATAAAAACATTCTCAACATGGCCGAAATGGACCGCCGCGCACTTCTTAAAGCTGCCGGTATGGGCGCATTGGCCTTAACCGGTGCAGGCATTGCTTCAAGCGCAAATGCATCTCCGGAAAGCGCAGCTGCCTATCTTGGCAAAATGACTGGCGGTGCCAAAGGCATGGCCAATTCTGGAAAAGTTAGCATTAACCTTCCGGAAATTGCCGAAAACGGCGCTACGGTCCCCGTCACCGTTTCCGTAGATAGCCCGATGACAGCTGGTAACTACGTAAAGAACATTCACATTGTGGCCGAAGGCAATCCAAGCCCAGAAGTCATTTCCTTTAACCTCACGCCTTCTAATGGCAAGGCCGAAGTAGCAACCCGTATGCGTTTGGGTAAAACCCAAAACGTTATTGCTGCTGCCGTCATGAGCGACGGTACGGTTCACACCAACCTGAAGAACGTGAAAGTTACCATCGGCGGTTGCGGCGGTTAACCCCGCGGCATAGTCCGAATATATTTTTAAAAGGAGTGATTTAAAATGGCTACAAAACCACCTCGTGTGAAAGTGCCGAAAAAAGCCGCCAAGGGTGATTTGGTAAACATCAAGACCCTGGTTTCACATAAAATGGAAACCGGTTTGCGCAAGGACAAAAAAGGCGAAAAAATACCTCGTCTTATCCTCAATAAATTTGAGGCCAAGTTCAACGGGGCTGAAGTATTCAGTGCCGATTTGCACACCGCCGTGTCCGCTAACCCTTATATCGCCTTTTTTTATAAGGCAGAAGCAAGCGGAACATTTAACTTCACCTGGACCGATGATAAGGGCAAATCCGTGACAGCATCCGCTGACATGGCTGTGTCTTAAATCTGGCCCCAAGGGAGGGATATTTTTATGAAAAAACTTATCACAACAGCAATTACGCTGGTCGGTGCCGGGTTGCTTGTGGCAGCTTGCAGTGGTGGTGATCCAATGAACACTACTGGTGAAAACGGTATTTCCGATAACCCGGATGCGTGGTCAGGATACCAAACCGCACGTGCAGGCGTTCGTGCCATGAATGACGACGACTTCGAAAATCCGGTTATGCCTTATGTTGATTTGGCGGCTGGTATTTATGACAGCCGTGACAACAAAGGTAATATTTCTTGCACCGATTGTCATGGTGCACCAGAAGACGAAGCTGGTGGTCGTACCGGTATTCCCATGAAAGGTGTGGGCGCTTCTTATCCACGCTTTAATGCCGATACCGGAAAGCCCATTAACGTTGAGCTTCAAATCAACAAATGCCGTGAAGAACGCCAAGCAGAAAAAGGTTTCAAATATGAATCCGATGAAATGATGGGCATGACGGCGCTTGTTCGTTATCAGTCACGGGGAATGCCAATGGTTTCAACCGCTGCCAACCCTGATGATGAACTGCATAACGCATGGCAAACTGGTAAAGATTTTTATTACCAGCGTCGTGGACAACTCGACATGGCTTGCAAGCATTGCCATGAAGATAATGCCGGAAACATTATCCGTGCCGAAACCCTGTCACAGGGCCAAAGCAACGGCTTCCCGACTTATCGTTTCAAATGGCAAAAGCCGGGTACATTGCATCGTCGCTTCGCCGGCTGCAACAAGAACATCCGTGCGGAAGCTTTTGGTCGCGGTTCGGATGAATACCTAAACTTGGAAACCTATCTCGCATGGCGCGGGCGTGGTCTTCCGGTTGAAGGACCAGCCGTGCGTAAGTAACGCTTAAACTCAACATGGGGGGCGGTTTCTTGTAATGAGTTGCCGCCCCTTTTGTGTCTTATTTATATAATAACAAACGGATAATAAACCATGCTGACCCGTAGAGATTTCCTTCAGGTAACTGCCGCAACTGCGGCGCTTCTAGGCCCCGGCGCAGGAATTGCCCGTGCCGCCGCAGGGCAAACCATTACTCAGGAAAAATTGCTTGAATTTAATTCCGTTGGTCAGATTACGCTTTTAAATTTTACCGATATTCACGCTCAACTGATGCCGCTTTATTTTCGTGAACCATCTGTCAACATTGGGGTTGGCGAAGTGCACGGCTTGCCGCCACATTTAACTGGCGAGCAATTTCTCAAAAACTTCGGCCTTCGTGCCGGAACACCAGAAGCATATGCATTCTCTAGCGTTGATTTCGCGGCATTAGGTTCGCAGTACGGCCGCATTGGCGGTCTTGCCCACATGGCCACACTAATTAAATCAATTCGCGCAGAACGCCCCAACAACACCCTTCTTATTGATTGCGGTGATACATGGCAGGGCTCATACACCTCATTGCAAACACGGGGCGAAGACATGGTTGATGCCATGAACGCATTAGGCGTTGAGGTTATGGTTCCGCATTGGGAATTTACCTATGGTGCCGAACGTGTGCAGGAATTAATCGAAAAATTAAATTTCCCATTTTTGGCTGGCAACGTAAAAGACAATGAATGGCAAGAACGTGTTTTTGAATCGACCACATTCTTTGAACGCGCCGGTGTAAAAATTGCCGTTGTTGGACAAGCTTTCCCCTATACCCCGGTTGCCAATCCACGTTATATGATTCCTGACTGGTCGTTTGGTGTTAACGAAGACATGGTTAGGGAAAATATTAATGCCGCACGCGCAGCCGGTGCCGACCTTGTGGTATTGGCAAGCCATAATGGGTTTGATGTTGACCGCAAGATGGCAAGCCGGGTTGATGGAATTGATGTTATCCTGACCGGGCATACCCATGATGCAATACCCGGCGTTGTTGAGGTTAACAACACGCTGTTGATTGCAACTGGTTCGCATGGCAAATTCCTTGGCCGGCTTGATCTCGATATTCAGAACAAGAAAATCAAAAGCTACAATTATAAACTAATGCCAATATTCTCGGATGCCATTACACCAGACCCTGAAATTGCCGCAGTGGTAGATACAATACGCAAACCGCATCAGGCTGTAATTTCCGAAGTTTTGGGTAAATCAGAATCTCTTTTATATCGTCGCGGAAACTTTAATGGCACCTTTGATGACCTTATTTGCGATGCAATTATAGAAGAGCGCGATACCCAAATTGCGCTTTCACCCGGTTTCCGTTGGGGGTCAAGCATACTCCCAGGCCAAGACATTACGGTTGATGATGTTTACAACCAAACATCAATTACTTATCCCAATGTTTATCGCAATGAAATGACCGGTGAAAATCTCAAACTCATCTTAGAAGATGTTGCCGACAACCTGTTTAATACTGATCCCTACTATCAACAGGGCGGCGACATGGTTCGGGTTGGTGGCATGGGGTACCGTATCGATATAAAACAAAAAATAGGTAACCGCATATCAGATATGACGCTTCTTTCCAGTAATGAAGCAATTAGTGCATCAAAAACTTACACCGTAGGTGGCTGGGCATCGGTAAACGAAGGCGCCGAAGGCCCAGCAATTTATGATTTGGTTTCCGATTACATTCGCAAGAAAAAAACCGTTAATGTTCAGCCAAATTCAGACATAAAAGTTATTGGTGCTTAATGTATAAAGGAGTGTTCAGTTAATGGATCCGTTTAATATTACGTATTTTGGGTCGTTCATTGCCGGACTGCTAAGCTTTGCTTCACCTTGTGTATTGCCGTTGATACCAGCATATCTTTGTTTTTTAGGTGGCGCATCGCTAGATGAGCTCACCGCAGAAGGTGGTGTTGATCGCGCGGTGCAACGCCGGGTCTTTCGCTCATCCATAGCGTTTGTTATTGGGTTTTCTACCGTATTCATAGCATTAGGTGCAACCGCGACCACCGTCAGCATGATGGTGGCAGAGAACATGGAAATACTGTCAAAAATTGCCGGTGTTGTTATTGTTATATTTGGTCTGCATTACGCAGGTGCGTTTCGCATTAGCTTCCTTAATTTTGAAGGAAGGTTCCATCTGCAAAACAAGCCTTCGGGTCTGGTCGGCAGTTATATAATTGGCCTAGCCTTCGCTTTTGGCTGGACACCGTGTGTCGGCCCAATATTGGCAACAATCCTTATGGTTGCCGGGTCTAATAGTGATATATGGTACGGAACTTCATTGCTGGCAGTTTATGCAGCGGGAATAGGATTACCATTTTTGCTGGCAGCATTTGCGGTTAAGCCATTTATGACATTTCTTGCACGCTTTAGAAAACATATGCATACGGTTGAAATATCAATCGGTGCTCTTCTGATTATAACAGGCGTAGCAATATTCACCGGTTCGCTTGCCGATGCGGCGCAATGGTTGCTGGAAACATTCCCTGCCTTTACCAATTTCGGATAAGTAACAGCTATATATCTTCACATTTCTGGTGGAAGGTCCTTGGGCAGTTCATCTGCGTAAAGATCATATTTGATACCTTTTTTATCAAGCTCTTCGCCTATGTTACCCAGCCAACGTTGAAAGTTTGGCTCCTGCTCATAGCCGTTTGTGCGCGCGTATTTGAACAAGAAATAAAAATGAAACGGCTTGAAATACCCGGGGATACGCAAAACCTCGGCTTCTTTTCCTGATTTTCCTGCAATCTTTTCAACACTTTCGGGATAAAAAATTGATGTTGGGGTAAATAATATGCCCCATTTGCTAGCTAAATCTTTTTCTTTTAGAACCTCACCATCAAAATCTGTTACCTCACGATCTCCCCACATGTTTAGCTGGATAACAATAAAATTATTTTTGATAGAATCAACTATACGTGGGATACGAAGATTTACTTCATGCATACGTTTGCAATATGGACAACCACGTTGTTCCCATATTATCACAAGGCGTTTACCGCTTGCTGTGGCCTCGGCCAAATCTTCAGCAAGATCAAGGAAGCCTTCGTGGAACCAGCCTTGCTCATGCATTCCGTCCTCGCCAGTAGCGGGAACCGGCAATAGATGACTATCTGCTAAGGCACTGCTAGATATAATCATGCCAATCATGATGGCAATAAATCTGGTAATAAGCATAAGGTGTCTCCGTTTAATTTTCTTATTTCTCAGGGCCAAATAACCGACCAGCCCATAAGTTCGCGTTCAATTATTTCTGGCAATCCAGCTTTTACCACATCAACCCCGTCTATTAGATTATCCGGGCTAATGCCTATTGTTTTTAATGTGTTTCCACAGGCGATAAATTTAATATCGTATTGCATTTGGCTTTCAATGCGCGACCTTAGGGCGGAATCCTTTAATAGCATTCTCACCCCCGGCCCCCAGCCAAGAACCGCAATTTCTAAATTATCCTGCCCATATTCTTTTTGAATATTGATTGCATTATAAAGAAGCGAAGCAACTTTTTTCTCGTCATTAAAATTTAGCGACACCAAAATCTTCCTTGGGTTGTCCATGGATGGCTCAGGGTCTGCCCTTGCTGGGGATAACGCTTGAGATAGTGCTGGAGCGGATAAAAATATCACCGCTAAAAATGGAGCTACAAGAACAATTAATCTAGCTCGCTTATTCATGCTTTTGTTTCTTTCAAAAATGTGTTTTCAGGGTTAAGTTATTATAACTTATTCAACTACAAATCGCACTGTTTGATTAGATTTTTTTGCCTATTTACAGTGTTTTATCGCTAAATCTGGAACCCTACTTATGCGTCAATTTTTGTTCGGTCTGGCACTTTTTATCAGTTCTGCTTGTGGGTTGATTGTAGAAATTGTCGCCGGAAGAATGTTGGCGCCCTACGTCGGAATGTCGCTTTACACATGGACCGCCATTATTGCCGTGGTGCTGGCTGTGCTTTCGATTGGGCACTGGGTTGGTGGCGTTTTAGCGGCGCCAAACGTAAATGCAAAAATTGGGTCTCGCCGCGTTGCATGGGCGCTGGGGTTTTCTTCTATTTCTACGCTTGCGTCTCTGGTTATTATAAGAACTGTATCTGGATATCTTTTGCAAAGTTCCATCGAACCAATACCAATAATTATATTGCTTGCTACCGCGCTTTTCTTTTTACCTAGTTTTTTTGTTGGCATCGTGTCTCCTATTCTTACAAAAATTACTATTGATGAAAGCAACCATCATAGCGGTCGAGTAATTGGAAGAATGTATGCTTTGGGAACATTAGGTTCCATTGCCGGGACGTTATCGGCAGGATATTTCTTTATTTCATGGATTGGCTCTAGCGGAACCATAATTATGGTTGCCGCAATATATGCAATGCTATCTTTGCTTTTTGCCATCACTGACCAATTTCGGTTTCTTTTGGTGATGGCGGTTGGTGGCGGCGGCGCGCTTATGGCAACCATTGGGGATGGCATTGATGCATTTGATAGCCCCTGCGATATTGAAAGTGATTATTTTTGCATACGCATTAACAGCCATGATGATGCAAGGGCAAACATTGGGGACAGCCGAATTATGGTGCTAGATAACCTGGTTCATTCAATTAATGTAAAAGATAACCCCGGACTGCTTTTAAGCCCTTATATTCATTTTGTTGATGAATACACCAAGCATAAACTTGGGGCCAAATCTCCCAATGCTTTTTTCATTGGCGGTGGTGGCTTTACCCTGCCGCGCGCATGGGCGAACGACTATAATAATGCCAAAATTACTGTTGCCGAAATTGACCCGGCAGTAACCATGGCCGCAAAAAACCTACTTTGGTTTAATGCAAGCGCGCCGGGCATTAATATAATCCATCAAGATGGCAGATTGGCACTACAGAAATCCCCTCCCCGGCCAATTTATGATGTTGTTTTTGGCGATGCCTTTCACGATATTTCAATACCACCGCATTTGGTAAGCCTTGAATTTCACGACGAAATAGCCAGAAGGCTAAAACCAAGTGGTTTTTACGCCATAAACGTAGTTGATCGCGGCTCAAACCCTAGATTTATGCTTAGTCTGGCCAAAACCCTAAAAGAAAGCTTCCCCGTTGTTGAGGTTTGGGTCGATGAAACCCTAATTGGCACCATTGGCAGGGTTACCTATGTGCTTGTCTCTGGAAATAAAGGACTTGAGCAAGGGCGCTTAACAAATACCCGGGGTGAAAACAGGACTTGGGTAAAATGGGAGCCAAAAAACCTTGAAAAACGTCTATTAGGGCGGGATTTAGCCATTTTGACCGATGATTTTGCCCCGGTTGATAGGCTTATGGCAGGTGGTGGCCTTTAGTACTGTTGACCTACAGTAATATTAGGTATATCTAATACTCACAAATAACGCCTATTTATTCTAGGCGATTCTAGGCAATACATACGTCAAATATTGGGTTGGAACGCGGAATGACAGAAAAAGTCATCAATATAGAAGATATGGAAAGATCATCTGGTGCAGCAAGTGGCCTTTTAAAAGCCATGAGCAACCAGACTAGATTGATGATTTTATGCCAGCTTCTACATGGTGAAAAAACTGCTGGCGAATTAGATAGAGCCACCCAACTAAGCCAATCTGCACTATCGCAACATTTAGCGGTTTTACGTGATAACGGACTGGTTCAAACCAGAAGACAATCACAAAATATATATTATTCCCTTGCTGGTGAAGAACCCAGAGCAATTATTGAAGTTTTATACAGTATATATAATCAGGGCGATGAAAGTTGCGCCTAACGTTATTTTAATTTAAATAGCCATATTTTTTAATCACGCTTGCCAATGCGGCAACATTTCGGCCAAAGCAAATGCAAATATATCTTCCTATTGCCGAAGTCTCGGTAAACATATTCCTAATCTTGGGCATGGGTGGTGGTGTTGGCTTCCTATCTGGCCTGTTTGGTGTTGGCGGCGGATTTTTAATGACGCCGCTTCTTATTTTTATTGGCATACCTCCGGCAGTTGCGGTTGCAACCGAGGCCAATCAAATTGTTGCATCTTCGGTTTCTGGGGTTTTGGCTCACTGGAAACGCGGCAACGTAGATTTTAAAATGGGTGCCGCTTTATTGGTTGGTGGTGTTATTGGTTCAACGCTTGGCGTTTGGTTATTTACATTTTTGCGCGAACTTGGCCAAATCGACCTTGTTATTAAACTTTCCTACGTTATTTTCCTTGGCATAATTGGCTCGCTAATGTTTGGCGAAAGCCTGCGTGCTTTGTTGCGCTCTAAAAACAAGGTTCCACCAAAGCGCCGCCAGCATTATTGGATACACGGCCTTCCTTTTAAAGTGCGCTTTAAGCATTCGAAAGTTTACATTAGCGCCCTTCTGCCAATTGCTATTGGTATGATAGTTGGTGTTCTTTCTGCCATTATGGGTGTTGGCGGTGGGTTTGTTATGGTTCCGGCCATGATTTACTTGCTAGGAATGCCAACGTCGGTTGTGGTTGGCACTTCGTTGTTCCAAATTATTTTTGTTACTGCAAACGTAACCGTATTGCAGTCAGTAAATAACTTTGCGGTTGATGTGGTTCTGGCCTTACTTCTTCTTATTGGCGCGGTAATCGGCGCACAGTTTGGTGCGCGCGCCGGAGCAAAATTGGGCGGCGAACAGCTTCGCATTCTATTGGCGCTAATGGTTCTTGGCGTATGTGTAAAAATTGGTTTGGATCTAACGCTAGAGCCCAACGATATTTATGCCATCGGCAAAGCGGGTGGCCACTGATGAAAATGCATAAATATATACCAGCTATTACCGCAATTATTTTCAGCGCCCTGCTTTCGATGTCATCACCTCAGGCAGCTGGGTCTGGGTATATTGATATTGATCTATCAAAACCCGAGGTTGAGCTTACCGCATCATTTGATGGGGCTGAGCTTCTGCTTTTCGGTATTCACAATCCAGGAACAGACGTAATTATTGTTGTTCGCGGCCCCGGATTAGACACCCCCGTAAGGCGAAAAGAGCGCGTTGCGGGCATTTGGGTAAACAGCGATGAAATAACATTCAAAAACGTGCCAACGTTTTATTCATCTGCATCTACCTTGCCGCCAAATGAAATATTACCTGCCAAGACGCTTAAACAATATGAAATTGGTGTGGAAAATTTAAATCTAGAGATTGAAAACTCAACAGTTTCAAAAGACGAGATAAAATTATTTTCCGATGGCCTGATACGAAACATGGCAAGCGTTGATCTTTATGGCAGTGATGTTTCAAAAATTATCAAGGTCGGCAGACAGCTATTTCGCACCAATTTATGGTTTCCATCAAACGTATCGGTCGGTGATTATGTTGTTACCACCCACCTTGTAAAGGATGGCAATATAATAAATACCAAGGATACTAATATAGTGGTGCACAAGGTGGGGATTGAAGCTGGTATTTACAATTTTGCCCACGATTATGCTCTTTTATATGGTATTCTTGCTGTTATTATTGCCGTAGCGGCAGGATGGACAGCCAACGCCATGTTCCGGAAAGGTTGATTTAAAAATGCCAGATCTTAAAGCGCCAGATATAAGTTGCATGCCAACCACTGATGCCAACAAGAAAAAGGGCTTTACCTTCCTTTGTGTTGTTGATGATAGCGAAGAATTGAGCCGTGCAGTTCGTTTTTCATGTCGTCGGCGTTTTTGTCCCAGTCTGCCTCGGACTTGATAAAGAAGGTGGTACGCCCTGAATCACCATAGGGTGTCTGCACGACGAGGTCCTTGCCAAGTTTGCCTTCGGTTGCGACTTTCATCAGTTCTTCGAAACTGTCTGCCTTGCCCAGCACATTCGGTGCGCTATCGATGCCGGCCTCGTTGGCCAGCCGTGTGAGTTCGATCTTGGAGTCCAGTTTGTTACGCAATGCAACCGAGGGCAGCGCAATATCGACGCCGAGATCGTTACATATCTCCTC
>CBFDBQ010000014.1:0-39492 GCA_965603095.1 uncultured Thalassospiraceae bacterium
CAGAAAGGTACTGTCAGACCAAATTGGATTGCTGAGGTTATCGGAGTCGGCATAATGTCCGAATTGGGTCAGAAGCGGACGTAAATACCAGCTTTCAAAATGGTCCGCTATATGGCGCATAACTGACATTCCTGCACAGAACCAGTAGATCGATAAGTGGTCTATATTATATAAATACCTGCAGATTCAATTCTCGGTGGTTGCGTGCCCCCGCAACCAAAATAAGCCCGTAACCTTAGGTAGGTTGCGGGCTTTTTGTTTGTTCGGATTTTGGTGGTGGGTGCGCCATGTAAGCACCGTGTAAGCAGATTAGATCCACCTCTAGCAAATATAGACATATGTACGATGTAGGTATGCGTTAATTGCATGGCTCGGATATCGAATGACCATACTTCACTTACTGGGTTTGGGTCTATGTTCTCCTTCAACTAAAAATAGAACATGCCACTAAAAAATTTAAAGGAGTTGGCGTCATGAATTCAAGAGAAATAACTATTCCCGCAGGATCAATCCATGCTTTTGTCGGTGCTTTAATGGGCATTTTTAAAAATGGTGCAACCGCTATTCGCAAGGAGCTTAAATATCGCTCTGATATACGTGTGCTACATTCCTTAAGCGACATAATTTTGGATGATATGGGCATTCATCGTTATGAAATTGAAAGCATCGTGCGCAAGAAGGCTGTATTGGAAAATGTTCCAGCCGCAACCGCACTAGCAGATGTGGTCAAATTCCCAACCAATAAAACATTTTCATCTAATGAAAAACATGCCGCCGCCGCTTAAATATTGCTGGACTGTGACTGAAACATTAAGGGTCGGCGTTTATTTGAGCGTCGGCCCTTATTATTTTAAATAAGCATGATGAACGCATGCCGATGAAATCGGTTATTGTCAGGGTTTCGTTGAAAAGCAGATAGGCTTCGACGGCGACCACTGGCGGCACAAGATAAAATAGACTGGCTACCATTGCCCGTGCCGGGGAACTTGGCTCCCCAGCGGTTGAATTTGACGTAACCATATGCGGTGAAATTCGCTTAAGTTCGCTTAAAATATCCAGATGAGACGCGGTGGTTTCCCCTTGACTTTTCCAGATAATGCTGTATATACACCCCATACGTCTTATATTTGTTTTATGTTACATGAACAATCGGTACGCCGGTTAGCTTATATATCCCCTAACATTTTGAGCGTTAAACCAACCGCCCGCCACATAATGTGAGGTGCGGAACACTTATTTATTGTTAGAGGAAATGACAATGACCACAGGTACTGTAAAATTTTTTAATTCCGCAAAAGGCTTTGGCTTTATCGAACCAGAAGATGGTTCAAAAGACGCCTTTGTTCACATTTCAGCCGTAGAAAAAGCTGGAATGGGTTCGCTTAGCGAAGGACAAAAGGTTAATTATGAGCTCCAAGCTGGGCAGAACGGCAAAGAATCAGCCGAAAACCTTACGCTCGCTGAATAAGCAGGCTTAGCACCGCCCTCAACTTTTGTTGGGGGCGGTTGCTTAATACTATCATTAGCGCGCTTCAACTGTATTTCTGGGCCGCATTTCCACTCCTGATGTTTTAAATGAAAATATAGGATGCCAAATGTTTATGATCGAAAAATCTAGTGCAGAAGAACAGGTCGCCGCGAGCCAAAGAAAGCGTATGCGTATCGAAGAAGAAAAAGAACTTATACGCCAAGAGAAAGCAGAAAAGGTGGCGCGTTTGCGCACCTTGCGGCTAGCCAAAAAAGCGGCCGATAAAAAAGCTTAGAACTCGAACATCAACTAACTCATGCCAACTGAAGCTAAATGATGGCGCGCTAGCGCCGCCACCCGATGGCTGAGCCTGCTGGCTCTGTCGGTCCAACTTTCCAGAAAGCATAATAATCACAACCAACGACGCATCCGGCCGCGCTTAGAAGTGCCAGCTGTTGATGCTTTTAAATTTAAGGAAATATAATGAATAACGCACAACTATTTTTAATAACATACGGTCTGCATAATTTCGTGACGCATACCGAAGCAAATGCAAAGCATGCCTTCTTCATCAGAGGATCGGAAAGTTTGCATATGATTAGCCATGCAAAACACCTCATCAAGGAAATGTTTCGCGAACCCGCCGATATACAAGTAGTATAACCTCAGACCAGTCCGCATCCCTTAACGTTTAGATGGAGACCGAGCAATGTCTCGCAAGAAACCAAAAGGCAAAAGCGCCGCATTTACGATGTTTAACGTAACCTACGAAGACGGTACGGTAACTTCAAACCGTCGCGTGGCAAGCGAACTGCTTGATCAATCTTTTGGCGAAGGTATTGTGGAGCTAGCACGCTCGGCCATCCAGGACCAGGACAATGAGATATCCCAACGATCTAATCAGCGCCGCGCCAAAATAAAATCTATCACGCAAGCTTAGGGTAATTAGCTGGGAATATTAAGCTGGCGTGCCTTTAGTCGGAAGCAGGTGAGGGGGGATTTTGTGAGCGAAAAACACACCATCAACAAATCGATGACTTTATTTGAATGGGGCCTGCTGGTCACGTTGTCGGTCTTGTGGGGCGGGTCGTTCTTTTTCAACGGTGTGGCTGTTCGTGAGCTTCCAACCCTAACCGTTGTTGTCAGTCGAGTGGCCTTGGGCGCAATGTTGCTTTTGGTGGTAATTCGATTAATGGGTCAGCGCATGCCTATGGAAGGGCGCATTTGGCGCGCTTTTTTCGCCATGGGATTTTTAAATAATGTCATACCGTTCACCTTGATTGTTTGGGGGCAGGCCCATGTGGCATCTGGCGTTGCATCCATTCTCAATGCAACGACCCCCTTGTTCACGGTAATGGTTGCCCATTTTCTTACCTCGGATGAAAAAATGACCAAGGGTCGTTTGCTTGGGGTTGGCTTGGGGTTTATCGGGGTGGTTGTTATGATCGGCAAGGATTCATTCCATGATTTTGGTCTAGATCTTTTGGCACCGTTGGCAATTATTTGTGCGGCTTTGTCCTATGCTTTTGCTGGGGTCTATGGCCGCCGCTTTAAAGACTTTGGTGTAACCCCTATGGCAACGGCCACAGGACAGGTCGTAGCGTCTAGCATAATTCTTGTTCCGGTGATGATAGTGGTAGACCAACCTTGGAACTTGCCCATGCCAAGCATGGCTGTCTCGGGGGCATTGTTGGGGTTGGCCGTATTATCGACAGCCTTGGCCTATGTTATTTATTTTCGAATCCTAGCAACTGCGGGTGCGACGAATATACTGCTGGTTACATTTTTGGTTCCGGTTAGTGCAATTTTGTTAGGCATTGGTGTGTTAGACGAAATTCTCTTGCCCAAGCACATGGCGGGCATGGCGTTAATCGGTTTGGGGTTGGCGGCAATTGACGGGCGACTATGGGCCAAGGTTTCGGCAAAATAATCGCTAATTTAGAGTGGCCATTTTTTGTTATGTTCAGTTACTTAATCTGGCTTCGATGCAATAATAAACACCGCCTTGTCTTTTCCTGGCTGCCATTGGTAATCAACCATAAAGCCAGCGTTGGTTAGGCATTTTACCAGCTCATCGGTTGTAAAGAATTTTACCAACGGCAACAGGCCAATAAACTGGCCAATGGCCAATATCCACTCTAACACGAAGTTTGCGCCACCAAGGCAGGTTGTCGATGTTATAAAAATCCCGCCTGGTTTTAAAATTCTAAACACATCGTCAACAACGGCTTCTTTATTTTCTAGTAGATGCAAAATACTGTGCCCCATCACTGCATCATAGGTTTTATCGGATATATCTAAATCCTCTATAGCGGCTTGTTCGAACGAAACGTTCGTAATTCCATCTTTTTTGGCCTTTTCTTTTGCAATTTTCACCATATTGCTGAACCATCAATGGCCCGGATGTTGTTAACGAACGGCGCGTGAGTAAGCGCCGTTGTGCCGGTGCCGCAACCAAACTCCAGCACTTCCATGTTGGGCTTTAGACGTTCCTGCGTGAGCTTTAACTTGTTTTGATAAGATGCCTCATCACCAACTTTTTGTTTCGCATATCGTTTTGCGTGCCATTCCCAAAATCTGCTTAATTTAGCCATTGTTTTTTTCCAGTTTTGTGTTGGAGTAAATACCGCGTATTCCCTTTTCTGACATATGTTTGTAGGCGTTCACAATTGCTTTTCCTTCATCGCTACCCACAGTTATGGCAAGTCGCACGGTTGCTTCGCCAAGATTCATAATTAAAAAAGTTGTTGTAAAATAATCTTCTGCTGATGAGACGGGATTAATTCGTTTTATGGCCTCAGCCAATACCATTCCATTTGCCCGGCTATCATCAAGCTCAATATCTCTTAATGCCTTGTCGGCTGATGTGGCGGTACGAATGTCGCGAATTACAGGCTCGGCAAGAAAGTATTCATAATAATCGTCAAATAGTTTTCCAAATGCATCGCATAGCTCATCAATGGTTTTTGCTTCAGCTAACCCGTCCACAATGTACTTGTGACATTCACCGTTATAGTGCTCGGCCAAGGTTCTTATTATTGCCGTTTTGTCAGGAAAATACTGATACAGCGACCCGATTGAAACATCAGCCCGTTCGGCTACCTCGCTCATTCTGAGGGCGTCACTCCCCACCTCGGAGATTATTTCTGTGGCACATTTCAGCATGCGATCCACACGCTCACGGCTTCGCTTCTGGCTTGGCGTTCTCCGCAAGGAGGTCTTATTTTTTGGTATATTGTTTAAAATCAATGTGTTGTCAGTCATATGGCACCCTAAATCCAACTTGGCATTTTATTT
Organism: uncultured Thalassospiraceae bacterium; assembly: GCA_965603095.1. GTDB lineage: Bacteria > Pseudomonadota > Alphaproteobacteria > Rhodospirillales > Magnetovibrionaceae > DAOVVL01. The sequence continues at coordinate 4,766 of CBFDBQ010000014.1, forward strand.
GTTGACTTAGATAATATGAGGGTTTATCACATTAGTCAATATGAGGAATACTCATATTTTAAGAATCTATTGCAAATGGGTTCAGCAAAACGAAATCGCTAATTAACAACTTAAAAGAAGGAATAGCCAAAATGAAAAACCGAAAAACAGTCATAGCCCTACTCGCAACGGCAGGATTGATAGCCGCTGGCATAGGCGGGTCTATTTTGTTCACGCCGGAAGAATTTTATGGAGCCTACAATATAAATCTTGGCGGCAATGTTAACCTGCTTAGCGACATAAGGGCCATGGGCGGCGCTTTGTTAATTGCCGGAATATTGATGTTAGCTGGCGTTTTTGTGCCCAATTTTACCTTTACCTCTATGGTGATTGCCGCAGCAACGTATTTGTCTTATGGCACATCAAGGATTATTGGCATGACTGTCGACGGCATGCCGGAATCGGTGATGGTGGCCGCTGCGGGGCTGGAGCTTGTTATTGGCATGGCTGCATTGGCTACTCTTTTTAAATTTAGCAAAACCATTTCTCAAAACGCATTAGGAGCTTAAGCGTACGCTAAAATTTGAACCCAACCCCCTTAGTAGCCATTATTAAAACCCCGTCTCAATGAGGCGGGGTTTGGGGGGGTAGGTGGCCAGCAAAACCTGTGCAAAGGCTAGTTTTCCGCCATTTTTCTCCGTTTTTTTTGATTTATTTGGCCAATACGTGCTATTTTCTTAAATTCATTGGATAGATACACACAGCAATCTAGGGGGCGATAAATGTCTAAAACTTTGAAACTCGCCGCTGTTGGTGTTTTGGCTCTTGGTCTGATGGGCGGTGTTTCTTACATCGCCAATGCAGCAGAAGATGTAATTACCTTGAAACTTCATCATTTTCTTCCGCCTGTGACGCATGGACACAAAAACATGCTTGTTCCGTGGGCCGATAAGGTAATGAAGGAATCGGGTGGGCGCATAAAGATAGATATCTATCCCGCCATGCAACTGGGTGGAAAACCACCACAACTGGCTGACCAGGCACGTGATGGCGTAGTTGATATTGTGTGGACGCTACCGGGATACACCCCAGGTCGTTTCACCAAGACCGAAGTATTTGAATTGCCGTTCATGCACACCAGCACCAAAGCCACCAATCAGGCGCTAGCCGAATATGTGCAAAAACATGGCGACGAATTTAAAGATTACAAACTCATTTCAATCCTTGTTCATGCTGGTCAGGCTTTTCACTCACATGATCCAATTCGCACCGTTGCCGACCTTAGGGGGTTAAAAATTCGCACTCCTACGCGTACTGGCGGTTGGATGATTGAAGCCATGGACGCAACCCCGATTGGTGCACCGGTTCCGAAGATTCCGGAAATGCTGTCAAAGAAAATTGTTGATGCCGTATTAATTCCTTTTGAAGTGACCACGACGCTCAAGACATATGAGATGGTGGATTATCACACCACATTGGGTGATCCCAAGGTTAAGCGCATTAATACATCAACCTTTATGATTGCTATGAATAAAGCTAGGTATGATAGCCTTCCTGCCGACCTGCAAAAGGTTATCGACAATAACTCCGGCCCCGGTCTCGCTAAGTGGCTTGCCGAAATATGGGATGCTGCCGAAGAAATAGGAATTGCCAAAGCGGCACAATCAGGTGAACTCATTGTTATGTCGGCTGAAGAAACGGCCAAACTCCGCGTTATGACCGAAAAGCCGGTTACCGACCACTGGATCGCAGAAATGAACGAAAAAGGCATTGATGGCACCGCATTGGTTGAAGAAGCCCGCGCGCTACTTGCTAAATATTCCAACTAATTAGTCCGACCTTGACGCGGGACCCAGGTGCTGGCTTGATGCCAATACCTTAGTCACGCGTTAATTTTTCAAGCACCTTTGAGAAACTGTTCATGAGCGATGCCACCACCGAAACCACAACTCTACAATCTGACCCCGATATAAATTCGGAAATGGCCATCGGGCGGGCTTTGCACTTTGCTTCATATATATTTGCCATGCTGGGCGGTTTGATAATGACCGCATTAACGGTCATGACAGTGGTTAGTGTTATCGGTCGCTGGTTGTTCTCCGCTCCAATATTTGGGGATTTTGAATTGGTGGAACTGGGAACAGCAGTTTCGGTATTTTTGTTTTTGCCTTATTGCCACATGAACCGGGGTAACGTGATTGTTGATTTGTTTCTCGCGTGGACCCCAAAAACAGTTCAGACCATATTTGATATTTTAGGCTCCATTGCACTTTCCGCAATTGCTGGGTTGCTGGCGTGGCGCATGACCATCGGCGGTTTCGATATGTTTGAATACAACGAAACCACATACATATTGGCGTTACCAGTATGGGGCGCATTTCCATTCGCTGTAGCATCACTAATATTACTTGCTTTGTGTGGTGCCTATACAGCCGTGCATGACGGCTTGAGGATACTGCGGTGAGTAGTTTTGAAATTGCACTGTTGGCCATTGGCCTATTGCTAACCTTGTTGGCGTTACGTATTCCAGTAGGGGTTGCCATGATATTGGTCGGCATGGGCGGTTACGCGTCCATTGCCGGGATTGATCCCTTAATTAACTATGCCAAGACGGCCCCTTACTGGCGTTTTTCCACTTATGATTTATCAGTGGTGCCAATGTTTTTGTTGATGAGCCAGTTCGCAACCAAGGCCGGGTTATCGAGCGCACTGTTTAAATCGGCCAATGCTTATCTGGGCCATCGCCGGGGCGGGGTTGCTATGGCGGCGGTTGGTGGGTGTGCCGGGTTCGGTGCCATTTGTGGATCATCGTTAGCGACTGCCGCGACCATGGCGCAGGTGGCGTTGCCGGAATTGAAAAAATTTAATTATTCAAACGCACTGGCGACTGGTTCTTTGGCCGCTGGTGGCACGCTGGGTATTTTGATACCGCCATCGGTGGTGCTGGTAATTCTAGCCATCGCGGTTGAGGCTAATATTGTCACCTTGTTTCAGGCCGCGTTTGTTCCAGGTTTACTAGCGGCAGTTGGTTATATTTTGACCATTGCCATTTATGTGCGTATCAGGCCCAAAGCTGGCCCGGTGGGGCCAAAAGCGGACAAGGCCGAACGTCGCAAAGCGTTGCTAGAAACGTGGCCGGTGATACTTATTTTTCTGGTGGTTATTGGCGGTATTTATCTTGGTGTGTTTACCCCGACCGAAGGTGCGGCCTTTGGTGCCTTGGGCACTGGTCTGATAGCGGTATGGCGCGGTGGATTAAGGTGGCAGGGATTTATTGATTGCCTCAAAGGCACCGCCACCTCAACCGCGATGATTTTTCTTATTTTGTTGGGCGCAGATTTCTTTAGCGCATTTCTTGGCCTTTCGCGCATGCCCATGGAATTGACCGCATTAATTGGCGGCAGTGGCCTTTCCCCCATGGTGATACTTGTTGCCATGTTAATCACATACCTGCTGTTGGGGTGCGTAATGGACAGCATGGCGATGATACTTCTGACCGTTCCTATTTTTTGGCCCATAATCGCTGTGCAGGATTTTGGTATGCCGGAAGACGACCTTAAAATGTGGTTCGGCATAATAGTGCTGATTGTGGTTGAGGTGGGCCTGATAACTCCACCTGTGGGATTGAATGTGTTTGTCATTAATTCCATGTCAAAGGCGGTGAAGTTAAAGGAAACCTTCATCGGTGTAATGCCATTTTTGCTATCTGACATCATTCGCATTGTGTTGTTGATAATGTTTCCTGCGTTAACATTATCTTTGCCGCACCTGTTGAGGTAGTTTTTGGGAAAAAAGAGGATAGTAACTAAATCAATCCCAGCACGGAATAGAGTACTAAATAGAGCAAATAAAAACCGGGGTACGTTTTGACACGCGCCCCGGTTTTTTTATTTTATCTAAGTCGTGGCTACTTCAATATATCGTAGGCATAAACCTTGCCATTGGTACCGCCAATATAAATTGATTTTCCGCTTACGCTTATGCCGGTTCTGGTTTCGATATCGGTTTGTTGCGACCACAGTACATCACCGTCATTACGATCAAGGGCGTAAAGCCCACCTTTTTGGGTTTTAAAATACATGGTATCGCCTATGAACACCGGCTTACCCATAAGATAATTGAACGAACCGTTCGGAATATTATATTTCCACTTGGTTTTTCCGGTCATGACATCCCATGCATGAACCTTGGTATTGGCGGCCCCATAATACACCACATTACCAATGCCGGCCATTGAGGGAACCCAGTTGCCAGTGTCGCGCTTCCAAACCTTTTTGCCGTTGGTGGTATCGACACCGACGAGAAAGTCCTGATAGCCCACATAAACCAGCCTGTCTTTGGTGGCATAAAGGGCCTTTGGAAGACCCATCAGCGATAGGTGTTCCCATTTTGGCTGTCCAGTTGCAACGTCCAAGGCGTAAATGCGGATCGTGCCTGCTTCATCAAGCTCAATATCCAGGTCACGATAATTTCCACCGACATAGATAGTTTTTCCGTAGCGGTAGGGAACCTGCAGCAGGTAGTTGTCGCTGGTAAATTCCCAGTTAATCCGACCATCGGCGGAGTTGATTGAAAACAGTTTGGCACCGGTAAATATATTACTTGGCAATCCTGTGCCGACATGGGCCGTCGACATAAAAATGGTTTTTCCTGAAATTAGCGGTGGGCGTTGGCAATTGATGCCTAAGTTAATTTTCCATAGCTCAGTACCATCGGTTACGTTGAGGGCCGCTAGTGCGCCGCCTTTATGACAGACGTAAATCTTCTTGCCGTCACTTCCATAGCCCCGGGACCAGATACCCTCGGGCGGTGCGTATTGCCACTTTTCCTTGCCGCTACGGGCATCAAACGCGATTAGCGGGCCATCTTTCGGGACAACCATAACCAAATTGGCGGCAACCACCGGGGGGAGGTTGATCGGCGCGCTGGTTTGGGCACTCCACACCAGTTTTGCGCCATCGCTATCGGCAATAGATGGATAAGCGCTCAGTCCCAGCCACACGGCGGCGCCGGCAAAAACTAGGAATAAAATTCTTGTTCTTAAATTGGTCATTTATTTTTTCCGCAAGATATTAAGGGGAGGGCTGTTAGATTGTAGTTAAAATAAAGGCGGGAGGTTTCCCCCCCGCCTTCATTCTATACCAAGATGGTACGACCTTACATAGGTCCGATTGCTCCGTGAAGGACAATTGGTCCATCGCGGTTTTCTTCGGTGATGTCAAACTCAACTTCAGGAGGCATACGGTTATTACGTAGGCGCGCCCTCATTTTTGAGTGACCCCAGTCATAGTCGGTCATACCAGTACCTTTGGATTGACCAAACAGTGGAACTCCAGGAGGCTGTTCATTAACGTCAGCTCCTCTCATCAGACCTTCATAAGAGGAAAGATCCATCTCATGATAAGAATCTTCGGAGTTGTCGAAATGGCAAGAAACACAAGATGCTGTGCCTTCGCCCCAAGCACCATCTTCGGTGAAGAGTGGCAGGATGTTGTTTTTAAAGTTGGCGTTGTTCTTACCGCCAGCTGCAATCCAATCACCAATCATGCCAACTTCTTTACCAGTTGGGCCATCACGGTTTTCTTCGGTGATGTCAAACTCAACTTCAGGAGGCATACGGTTGTTACGCATACGTTCCTTCATTTTTGAGTGACCCCAATCGAAGTCAGTTTTGCCAACACCCATGGATTGACCAAACAGCGGAACTCCAGGAGGCTGTTCATTAACGTCAGCCCCTTTCATCATGCCTGCATAAGAGGAAAGATCCATCTCATGATAGGAATCTTCGGAGTTGTCGAAATGGCAAGAAGTACAAGACGCTGTATCTTCGCCGAATACGCCATCGGTGGTGAATAACGGAAGTACGTCACCGTCAAAGGTACCGTTGGCTGAATTGCCGCTCATGTCTTCGTAGGTAAAGCTTCCGTTTGGAGCACCGGCTTCAACCCAGGCAGCCATAAGATCTACTGCTTTAATAGCACCGGGGCTGCTTTCGCTAACGTCACCCGATCCTCCTGCACATGCAGTTGCAACGATAGCTACAGTAGCTAGCGCGGCGCCTACAAGCGTTGATTTTATTGATTTGGTCTTCATATGAAGTCCCCCTAGTTTTCTCATTTTGATTAACTAACTAAATCCAAAAAATAATAGCGAGTTCACAAATACAAATTAATATTAGTAAAATCGCAAGTAATGGATACCACGAGCATACTAGTTCAAATGCGTTATAAACATCAATTGGCAAAACAATCTTTTATTACTTTTTATTCATAAAAATCATTTGTTTATATTAGCTTATGGTCATGCATTGCACTGAATGTTAGCAATATAAATTGGAAACACCATTAATGAGACCCATATCCCACCCATTATACTGTATTACATAATCGTAACATTTCAGTAGGTTGTATTGAGTTTGCGCAACACTCTAAAATACAAACAAGATGGAATTATGGTTTTAAATTATAACCAATGTGGCTAATACACTAGGTGGTATATTCAACAGAGAAAGGGATGCACCAACACCAATTGTCAGCAATGACAGTGCAAACTGAATACCATTGTGCGCCCACGAGAGTGATTTGCTAATCTTTCGTAACGGTAAGGCTATTATAAAACTAAGAACAACCATTCCGACCATGGATCCAATAGCAAATATAGCCATGTATAGAAGGCTCATTTCATATGATCTAAAAGCCCCAGCGGCCAACACCACCAAGGCGGCTGATCCAGCCATGCCATGCATCATTCCTATAATTAATGAACGCCATGAAGCGACCCTGTCATGGGGATGTGAGTGTTCCATGGTAGTGGCGTGACTGTGAGCATGGAAATGTACATGCCCATCTTTGTGGCGGTGGACATGAAAATGGATTCTCTTTTTTACAAGACGGTAAAGAAGGTCGCCGCCAAGCGCCATAAGCATTATACCAACGGCAAATTCCAACCAACCTGAAAAACCTGCAGGGGCGGATATATTCAATCCAATAAATATTGCACCAATGGAAAACAGGGCCAACGCATGCCCCAGCCCCCAAAGAGCACCTAATTTAACGGCACGATGAAGCACACTGTTTTGTGCTTTGCTTTGTGCGCCAAGGGTGGCAACGGCGGCAACGTGGTCGGCTTCGACCGCATGACGCAACCCCATTAAAAACCCCAATAAAAGAACGGAACCCATTTTGTTTTAGCCTGCATTTCAGCCTAATGAAGAAAGATTGTGAAATGATGACCCCAGCCAAGCTATGGGCATTTCATTTTCGTTTATTAGCACTACGTCCGTAACATTACCAATGAAAGCATAATGCGTACCGTGAGAAACACATTCTTCGGTTTTGCAAACAAATACTGCTATGGCATCGTCAAGGTACGGGACGCGATTATGGTGTTCGGTCCAGTTTCCATGCTCAAACCTATTCTCACCAGAAAGGCCGGTAGCGCCCGCAAACACCATAGATAAATCTTTGTGGCTATGGCCCAGCACGTTAACGGCAAAAACACCGGATTCTTTTATTGATTGCGCGGTGCCCGTATCTTTGTTGGCACACGCAACCAAACTGGGCGGAGATACTGAAAGCGAACATACGGCGGTGGCAGTTATTCCCCTGCGCTCATTCCCGGTGCCAGTGGATATAATGGTTACCCCGCCAGCAAGAAGAGACATTCCTTTTTTAAATACTTCTTCGTCTGCCATTAAAAATAACCTTTATTCGATCTTTTATTTTAAGTGAATTTCCTAAACATCTTAGTCTGATCGAATAGTTCTTCCAGCGTTTTCATTCTATCTTTTGTTTCGTCCCAGGTGTTATTTTCAACAGCAGCTATTACTGCTTCAACAATGAACATTGTTACAACAGAAGAATCCCATGCCGATGGCGCCTCAATCCGTGAATGAAAACTATGGGTTGCATATTTTGATGTTGGCGAACCCCATTGGTCGGTAAATAAAATTAGGCTAACACCCTTTTCTTTGGCCATTTTAACAAGGCGTAAAATATCATGTTCATAGCGCCTAATATCAAATGCTACCAGCACATCACCTTCTTCCATATTTAGCACGTAGTGCGGCCATGTGTTTGCATTGGTTGCAATTAACGTCATTCCGCCGCGTATAACCTGCATATGGGTAAAGAAATAATCGGCAATGGACCTGGTAATGCGCCCGCCAACCACATGGATGGATTTTTTTCTATTTGAAAGAAGTTTGGCCGTAGCATTGAATTCTTCCGGGTCAATTTGGCGCAGGGTTTGGCGCATATTATCCATTACCGCATCGGCAAATAGATTAAGCATGTGTGTGTCAGGTGCGCTTTCCGTCCAACGATTATGTTTGGTTATGGGGTTTGAAATTGTCTCTTCAAGTTCGCCACGAAGGGCGGCCTGCATTTCAGGAAACCCCCTAAAGCCAAGCTTTTTAGCCATTCTAACAACAGTAGGGGTCGAAACATCCGATATTTCGGCAACGGTGGTAATGCTACCCAGCCCCGATACTGGGTAATTTTCAAGCATAGCATTGGCTAGTTGACGCTCGGCCCGGGTCAATTGCTCAAATTTAGCGCGCATCAGCTCCGCAACAGTAAGGTCTTTATTAAGGTCTGGGGCTTTGGCCATGGCTACAATCCCTCAATCTATGGTGGAAATAGGAAACCACCACGTCAATTTTATCATTTATGAAAAGTATATTCCACATAAATACTATAAGAAACAAATGTTTCAGAAAGTTGCTTGACTATCACGTCACTTATGAAAGGATATGCTCAAAATATATATAAAATATATATGATACGGGGAGGATAAGTTGGGGCAAGGGGATAAAACCAGCAACAAAGCTGCCTTAACTGCTGCAACTGTGGCCGTTACGAACCGTGCGGGCGCAAGCGGTATGATTATTGCCTGCGAGCATGCCTCAAACTTTATCCCTTCAGAATTTGAAAATCTCGGCATTGACGATAAAACCCAACAAAGTCACATCGCATGGGATATAGGCGCATTAGCTGTGGCCAAAGAAATATCAGCACTGCTGGATGCACCGCTTGTTGCACAGTGCGTTTCCCGGCTTGTTTACGATTGCAACCGTTCGCCTGATGCCAGAGACACAATAAGGGACACAGCAATTGAAAAAAGCGAAATTTATAATATCCCCGGCAACAAGGGAATTAGCGCGGCTGAGCGTACCGCACGAAAAAATAAATATTATGAACCGTTCAGAGAAGAACTGGCCAATATAATTAAATCCCACACCGCCACGGCTAAAAGCGCGGCACTAATAACCATCCATTCTTTTACCCCGATCTTTGGTGATGAAAAAAGAAACATGGATATTGGAATTATTCACGATAGCGACAGCCGCCTTGCCGATGAAATAATAACAATCGCAAATTCAGACAAAAGCTTTGATATAAGGCGAAATGAACCTTATGGCCCCGATGACAATGTAACATTTACCATTGTTGAACACGCGGTTTCACAAGGCCTATTAAATGTGATGATAGAAATTCGTAATGATTTGATTGCCGATAGCGATGCGCAAAAATCAATGGCGCAAAAATTGGCAAATTACATTACCGGTGCGGTTAATTCTATTTGTAATAAATCTATTTCTGAAAATTTTCCATGTTGTGCAAGCGGGAATTAAATTAAATGCCAACAGCAATAGTTAAATTTGTATATTTTATAGAGAAGATAAATTATTTCTTCGGCCGCATCGCAATGTATGGAATTTTTGCGATGATTGGCGTGCTATTTTACTCAACCATAACCAAATCTTTTTTTCAGCCATCATTATGGACGCTGGAAATGGCTCAGTTTTTAATGGCCTCTTATTATTTGTTGGGTGGTGCGTATTCCATGCAGCTAGGCGACCATGTGCGGATGGATCTTCTGTATGGCCAATGGTCGCCAAAGCACAGAGGTTTTGCAGACTCCATTACATCGTTGGTATTGGTTACATATTTACTGTTTATATTATATGGCGGAGTTTCCAGTACTAGCTATGCAATCAAGTACGGCGAAGCAAGCTACTCTTCGTGGGCCCCCTATATGGCACCCATCAAAATAATAATGGTTTTTGGTGTTTCCTTAATGATACTGCAAACCATTGCAACATTTTTCAGAGATTTAGCAAAATCTCGAGGCATGACCCTAGAGGGTGAACCGCTTTCAGACACCTATGAAGAAGCGGGGCCAACAATATGAGCTATGAAATGATAGCCATTCTCATGTTTTCTTCCATGATCGTAATGTTGATGACTGGCCAGCGGGTGTTTGGGGCAATTGGTTTTGTTGCCGTTGTGGCATCGTTTTTTCTGTGGGGAACAGGCGGTTCTACCATGGGGTTCAGCGCCGCAATGAAATTGATGAAATGGTATCCGCTACTGACGTTACCAATGTTTATTTATATGGGCTACATGCTTTCGGAATCTGGCATCGCCGACGATCTTTACAAAATGTTTCATGTTTGGATGGGGCCGTTAAATGGCGGGCTAGCCATTGGCACCATTATTTTGATGGTTGTTATTTCTGCAATGAACGGTCTTAGCGTGGCAGGTATGGCCATTGGCGCCACCATTGCGCTGCCGGAACTTCTTCGTCGTGGTTATGATAAAATCATGGTTACAGGCGTTATTCAGGCGGGTAGCTCGCTTGGTATTTTAGTTCCGCCCAGTGTTGTTTTGGTTTTGTACGGCATGATTGCCCGCCAGCCTATTGGACAGTTGTGGTTGGCTGGCGTTCTTCCGGGCCTAATGATGGCCGGGTTATTTATTCTTTACATTGTTGTGCGTTGCAAAATTCAACCCGAACTTGGCCCTGCTTTGCCTAAGGAAGAAAGACAAGTTTCGTTGCGAGAAAAAATTCGTTTGCTCAATGCCGGTGTTTTGCCGTTGGCTATATTCATTTCAATGACCGGGCTTTTCCTAATGGGAATAACCAGCCTGGTTGAAAGTTCTGCCGTGGGTGCGGTTGCGGCAACATTGGCCGCATTAATTAAGGGTCGCCTTAATCGTCACGTATTGGAAGAAACCATGCGAAAATCCCTTGGTGTTAGCTGCATGTTCATGTGGATTATCCTAGCCGCCCTTGCATTTGGTGCTGTGTTTGATGGCCTTGGCGCGGGCAAGGCTATCGAAGGATTTTTTGTAGGAAAACTTGGGTTATCTCCTTGGGAGATTCTTATAATGATGCAGTTGTCATACCTGATAATGGGAATGTTTTTGGATGACACCGCCATGCTGGTTATTGTGGCGCCGCTTTATGTGCCGCTGGTTGGTATGCTTGGGTTTGATTTAATCTGGTATGGCGTTCTTTATACCATAACCTGTCAAATTGCGTATATGACGCCACCGTTTGGTTACAACTTGTTCTTAATGCGGGCTATGGCACCTCCGGAAATAACCCTTACAGATATTTACAGGTCGATCATACCATTTGTGTTCATCATGGTATTTGGTCTTTCGCTTGTAATGATGTTTCCTGAGATAGCAATGTGGCTACCTAATCATTTCTATTTAAAATAGTAAAAATAAGGTGTGTATGAAGTAATTTTTTAACATTGAAATAAAACAAGTGGCTTGCCAGCGTACTGGATTCACGGAAAAACAGCCACAATAAAATTTTATATTGAGTCCAAAAATTGATAAAGAAATTATAAATCGTGGAAAGGGAGTAAAATAAAATGATCGATAAAATTAACGATAAGGGCAATCCAGCCAAAAAAAGAAGAGACTTTCTAAAAACGGCCGGTGTTGTTGCCGCTGGTGGCGCAGCTGCGTTAACGCTTGCCGCTTGTGGAAAGAAAGAAGAAAAGGCATCGTCACCTGCGGCACCAGCCGTTGCTGCAAAATCAAACAAGACCATCAAATGGCGCTTGCAAACATATGCCGGACCAGCTTTGGCAGAACATGTTATCAAGCCTGCTATTGATGATTTTAACAAAGCTGCAAACGGCGAAATGGTCATCGAACTTTTTCATGGTGACCAATTGGTTCCAACTGGCGAGCTGTTTCAGGCAATGCAAAAAGGAACAATTGACGCGGTACAATCAGACGATGATTCAATGAACTCACCAACGGCTGTTCGTCAGTTTGGCGGGTACTTCCCGTTTGCATCTCGCTATTCGCTTGATGTGCCGGTTCTTTTCAACCAGTACGGTTTGAAAGAAATATGGGAATCCGAATATAGTAAAGTTGGCATTAAACATATCAGTGCCGGCTCTTGGGATCCTTGTCATTTTGCCACTAAAGATCCAATTCGTAGCTTGGCGGATCTTAAAGGCAAGCGGGTGTTTACGTTCCCAACTGCGGGTAAGTTCCTTTCCCAGTTTGGCGTGGTTCCCGTTACCCTTCCATGGGAAGACATCGAAGTCGCCGTACAAACTGGCGAATTAGATGGTATCGCATGGTCGGGCATCACCGAAGATTACACAGTTGGCTGGGCAGATGTTACCAACTACTTCTTGACCAATAATATCTCTGGTGCATGGTGTGGTTCTTTCTTTGCCAATCAGGATCGCTATAATGCGTTGCCTGAACACCTTAAAACACTTCTCAATCTTGCGATGGATAGTTCACACTATTATCGCCAGCATTGGTATTGGGGTGGTGAAGCAAAACTACGTGTTCATGGCACCAAAATGAAGCTGACGTCTATTCCCGATGAAGAATGGGCAACGGTTGAAGCCAAAGCACGTTTGTTCTGGGAAGAAGTCGCCGCCACTGGCCCGGTTGCCAGAAAGGTGGTTGATATCTTTAAACAGTACAACGATGACATGGACAAAGCAGGGCGTCCATATCGCTACGGCTGATATTTATCAGTATCGAAATGATACTCCGGCCGGGATATATCTCGGTCGGAGTTGATTTCTAAATTGTAATTTAAATGGTGGAAAACATGGCAGGTAAATTAACACTGGATGAACTTAAAAAAGCGGTAAATGACGGCGAGATAGACACGGTAGTTGCCGCCCAGGTTGATATGCAGGGCCGCCTTTCGGGAAAGCGCTTTCAGGCTGAATTTTTCATCGACAGCGCATACAAAGAAACCCATTGCTGCAATTATCTTTTAGCAACCGATATGGAAATGAATACGGTTGAGGGATACAAATCCACCAGCTGGGAAGCCGGCTATGGCGATTATGCTATGAAGCCCGATCTTTCTACCTTGCGGCGTATTCCATGGTTAGAAGGAACAGCGCTTGTTCTTTGCGATATGCTTGACCACAAAACCCACGAAGAAATTCCCCATTCGCCCCGTGCCATTTTGAAAAAACAGGTTGCCCGTCTCGAAGCTATGGGCATGAAACCGTTTATGGCATCCGAGCTTGAGTTCTTTTTGTTTATGGAAAGCTACGAAGAGGCTCAGGCGTTGGGCCATCGCGACCTTACGCCTATCGGCGCCTATAACGAGGACTACCACATCTTCCAAACAACCAAAGAAGAAGACATCATGCGTGCAATCCGCAACGGATTACAAGGCGCAGACGTTCCGGTTGAAAATTCCAAAGGCGAGGCCAGTGCCGGACAAGAAGAAATAAATGTTTGCTATACTGATGCCTTGACCATGGCAGACCGTCATTCAATTATTAAAAATGCTTGCAAGGAAATAGCGTGGGACAAAGGCTATTCCATCAGCTTCATGGCAAAATGGAATTATGATTTTGCCGGTAATTCATCACACATTCATCAATCGCTGTGGAGCCTTGATGGCAAGAAATCATTATTCCATGATCCGGATGCGGAATTTGGAATGTCGGAATTAATGCGTAATTATTTGGCCGGCCTTTTGCATCATGCCGCTGAAATAACCTATTTTCTGGCACCCAACATAAATTCATATAAACGCTTCATGGAGGGGACCTTTGCGCCGACCAAGGCCATATGGTCAATGGATAACCGTACCGCTGGTTATCGCATCTGCGGTGAAGCATCCAGCGCAATAAGGGTTGAATGTAGGGTCGGCGGTTCCGACCTTAATCCATATCTGGCCATGGCGGCATTGCTGGCGGCCGGAATAGATGGAATTGAAAACAAGCGTGAGCTTGAACCACAATTTGTTGGTGATGCCTACGGTGGAGATGGCGCACGCGAAATACCTTCGACACTGCGCGATGCCACAACAGAGCTTGATAATTCCAAAATGTTGCGTAGCGCGCTAGGTGACGATGTAATTGACCATTATGTTCATGCCGCAAAATGGGAACAGTTTGAATATGACCGCCGTGTTACCGACTGGGAAGTGGGTCGCGGTTTCGAGCGAACTTAAAAAAATCTAAAACAATACCGAGACAAAGACAAAAATGACAAACTCCATAAAATGTATCTCCCCAATAGACCAATCAACATATGCCGAGCGCCCCATAGCGGGCATCGATGAAGCCCGCAAAGCTATTTTAGCCGCTAAAGCCGCGCAAAAAGCATGGGCCGCTAGGCCAATTTCCGAGCGTATAAAGCTGGTTCAAGCAGGCGTTGGTGCTTTGGGTGAAATGAATGATGAAATTGTTCCCGAACTGGCATGGATGATGGGGCGTCCGGTTCGTTATGGTGGTGAATTCAGCGGCGTTAATGAACGCGCTTCATACATGGCGTCTATTGCCGAGGAATCTCTTAAACCCATAATAGTTGAACAATCAGACACGTTTGAACGACGGATAGTGCAAGAACCCCATGGCGTAGTGTTTGTAATTGCGCCGTGGAATTACCCATACATGACCGCCATCAACACCGTTGTTCCAGCGTTAATAGCCGGCAATGCGGTTGTTATAAAACATGCCAGCCAGACGGTGCTTATTGGCGAGCGCATGGTTAAGGCATTTGTTAGCGCTGGCATTCCGGATGATGTTTTTATAAACCTATTTCTTGACCATTCGACAACGTCCGCGCTAATTGGCGAGCGTCATTTTGGCTTTGTTAATTTTACTGGCTCGGTTGGCGGTGGGGCGGCAATGGAAAAAGCCGCAGTTGGAACATTTACCAACATGGGGCTTGAATTAGGCGGTAAAGATCCGGGCTACGTTATGGAAGACGCCGATTTGGACGTCGCAGTTGAAACCTTAATCGATGGTGCGTTTTTTAATTCCGGGCAAAGCTGTTGTGGGGTTGAGCGTATTTACGTTAGCGCATCGCTTTATGATGAATTTGTTGCGCGTGCAGTAAAAATTGTATCAAGCAACGTTCTCGGCAACCCATTGGATGAAGCAACCACCATGGGGCCAATGGCGCACAAACGTTTTGCTGACGAAGTTCGCGCGCAAACGTCCGAAGCCATTGCCGATGGCGCAAAACCGATGATAGACCCTAAACTTTTCCCAGCCGATGATGGCGGGGCGTATCTTGCGCCGCAGATACTCACCAACGTAAATCACGACATGCGGATAATGAAAGACGAAACCTTTGGCCCGGCTGTTGGCATTATGAAGGTTTCATCTGACGAGGAAGCCATAGCATTAATGAACGATAGCTATTTTGGTCTGACCGCATCGCTTTGGACCAATGATACCGAACGGGCCGCAAAAATTGCTGCGCAAATTGAAACCGGAACCGTTTATATGAACCGTTGCGATTATGTTGACCCCGGCCTTTGCTGGACTGGATGCAAAGACACTGGGCGCGGTGGCGCGCTTTCACAAATTGGCTATCGCAACCTTACTCGTCCAAAATCATATCACCTTAAGAAAACCTAATAATAGAAAGCCTAATAATATGACAACAGCAAACTGGAGCTACCCAACCGCAATTCGTTTTGGTGCTGGAAGAATTAACGAAATAGGCGAAGCCTGCGCCGAAGCGGGAATTAAAAAACCGCTATTGGTAACAGACCGCGGCATGGCTGATCTGCCGATAACAAAAAGCACACTCGATCTGATGGAAAAAGCTGGCCTTGGTCGCGCAATGTTTTTCGATGTCGACCCCAACCCAAGTGAGACAAACCTAGAAGCAGGGGTTAAGGCTTTTAAAGCAGGTGACCATGACGGTGTCATTGCATTTGGTGGTGGTTCGGGCCTTGATTTGGGCAAGCTGGTGGCATTCATGGCTGGGCAAGCCCGCCCGGTATGGGATTTTGAAGATATTGACGATTGGTGGAAACGTGCCAATGAAGGGGCAATTTTTCCCAATGTTGCGGTACCAACCACGGCTGGAACTGGCTCCGAAGTTGGTCGCGCCGGCGTGCTGACCAATTCCCAAACCCACGTGAAAAAAATAATTTTTCATCCGCGCATTTTACCTGCGGTGGTTATTTGCGACCCTGAATTAACCGTTGGCATGCCGCGTGTAATTACCGTGGGTACAGGCATGGATGCATTCATTCACTGTCTTGAAGCATATTGTTCGCCATTTTATCACCCTGCAAGCCAAGGCATTGCGCTAGAAGGTATGCGCATGGCAAAGGAAAACTTAGCCCTGGTGGCAAAAAACCCAAATGATATTGAGGCGCGTGCCCATATGATGGCAGCCGCCGCCATGGGCGCGGTTGCATTTCAAAAAGGTCTTGGCGGTATTCATGCGTTGGCCCACGCGGTGGGGGCTACCTACAACACCCATCACGGTATGACCAATGCAATTATTTTGCCTTATGTTTTAAAATTTAATCGCCCAGCCATAGAAGAAATAATTGCCCGTGCAGGTGCCTACATGGACATAGATGGTGGGTTTGACGGTTTTTACGATTTCATAATTAAAATGCGGACCGAACTTGACGTTCCCGATAAACTTAGCGCGCTTGGTGTGGGTAATGACCGCATTGATGAACTGGCAGCACTAGCGGTACAAGACCCATGTGCTGGTGGTAATCCGGTTGAGCTGACATTAGGTGACGCCAAAGCATTATTAACTGAATGCATTTGAATACAAATCGATTCGCAACGAACGGTATGTTTCCGTATAGAGTAGCCGCAAGTCATTGGAAAACCCGCAGAATCAAGCGGTATTGATAATTTTACATTGATTTGAAATGTTTCCCGGTGCTCTATTTTCCCCACTTGAAATAAATCAATCTTATGGGGGGATACAGATGCAGTGGCTTGATAATTACTTTGGCATCAGCGCCAAGGGATCAACAATAAGAACCGAAGCCTTGGCCGGTTTGGCAACATTTTTGACCATGGCCTACATCATTGTCGTTAATCCGGCGATACTTTCAAATGCGGGCCTAGATTTTGGTTCGGTATTTGTTGCCACCATTGTTGCCGCCGTTGTTGGCACATCAATAATGGGCTGGTGGGCCAAGTGGCCGGTTGCGCTGGCACCGGGAATGGGCCTCAATGCGTTTTTCACATTCGGCGTTGTATTAGGAATGAAACAACCGTGGGAAGTTGCCCTTGGTGCGGTTTTTGTCAGCGGTGTTTTGTTTCTTATCCTTAGCCTGACGGGCCTGCGGGAATGGGTTATTAATTCAATCCCCAAATCAATGAAATTGGGCATCGGCGCCGGCATTGGAATGTTTCTTGCTATTATTGGCCTAAAGAACGCTGGCGTGGTGGTTGACCATCCGGCAACCCTTGTGGGTCTTGGTGATGTTTCCAGCCTTCCGGTTATTTTATTTACCATTGGCTTTGCAATAATGATCATTCTGGACAAGCTACGTATTCCCGGCGGCATCGTTATTGGCATTCTTGCGGTTAGCATAGTTGGCTGGGTTACAGGTGCGGCTGAATTTGGCGGGGTTATAGGTTCGGTTCCAAGTCTTGAGCCAACCTTTCTAAAGCTTGATATCGCTGGCGCGCTAACCGCCGTAATGATTGGCGTAGTGTTCTCGCTTTTGTTTGTCGATTTTTTCGATACCGCCGGAACGCTTACCAGTGTTGCTAACATAGCTGGTAAAATTGGCCCCGATGGTAAAATTGAAAACATTGGCCGTGCGGTTGTTAGCGATTCATTGGCAACCATTGTCGGCGCATTATTCGGCACATCCAATACAACCTCATACATTGAAAGCGCCGCCGGCATTAAAGAGGGTGGGCGCACAGGCCTAACCGCAGTGGTTGTGGCAATATTGTTTTTGCTATGCCTTGGCTTTGCCCCATTGGCGCAAAGTATTCCGGCGTTTGCATCGGCGGCGGCCTTGGTGTTTGTGGCAACTCATTTCATGCGCAATATGCTTGATATTAATTGGGATGATGCAACCGAATATGCACCTGCAGTTTTGGCGGCAATATTAATGCCCCTGACATTTTCCATCGCCAACGGTATAGCCATCGGCTTTATTGTCTATGCTGTGGTTAAAATTGCCAGTGGCCGTGTTTCAGACGCTAATCCAGCTGTGTTGCTGGTGGCTGTTCTGGGCGTTTTGCACTACGTTTTTTAGATAAGAAAGAAAAGAGAAGTCCTGCAATGGTTGAAAAGCAATTTATATCTGCTGAAGAGCTATTGCAGGATTCTTTCTTGCTCGGTCATCAAATACTTAAATCTGGCTTTAAGCCAAATTACATCGTTGGTGTGTGGCGTGGTGGAACCCCGGTGGGGATTGCGGTTCAGGAATTGATGGAATACCACGGTGTTTCAACTGACCATATTTCCATTAGAACATCATCATACGAAGGTATAGAAAAACAAAACGACAACATAAAGGTGCATGGACTGCATTATATAATTGAAAATGCAAACGCCGATGATTCCATGTTGATTATTGACGATGTATTTGATTCTGGGCGTAGCATTGATGCAATCATCAAAAAAATAAAAGAACTTTCCCGCAGCAATACACCAAAAACTATTCGTATTGCCACGGTTTATTATAAACCGTCTAAGGCCAAGGTTGATTTTTCGCCGGATTATTATATTCACCAAACCGACAAATGGTTGGTGTTTCCCCACGAATTACAAGGCCTGAGCGAAGAAGAAATACTGAAAAATAAACCGTCTGCGCTTAAGGACTAAAAAATAGAATGGTGCTAAAATTACTTATATGAGCAGAGAATTGATATAATCTGTTAATTTAATAATATTTTATTGGTAAATACTTTTTTTATCTTAATTACGCCTTATTCATTGGTGTATAAGTAATCATCAGCTTTTGAAGACCTCCCCTTAAAAAAAGCCTCCAGCTAACTGGTGGGCAATGGGCAATTGCCCACAAAAAACAAAAATAGGGAAGTGTCTAAATATGGATATTCACGAATACCAAGCTAAAGAATTATTATCGGGATTTGGCGTGCCAATTCCCAGCGGCGGGCTTGCCCGAACACCGGGCGAGGCGGCATACCGCGCCACCGAAATTGGTGGCGAACGTTGGGTGGTAAAAGCACAAGTCCATTCCGGCGCGCGCGGCAAAGCGGGCGGCATCAAACTCTGCACGGACGAAAAAGAAATATGGGACGCGGCCGAAGAAATTCTTGGCGGTACATTAGTTACAACCCAAACTGGCCCGCGCGGACGCGAGGTTCATTCAGTTTGGGTTGAGCAAGCCCACGATATTGAGCGCGAAATATATCTTGGTTTTGTTCTTAACCGTTCAACCCAACGGGTAATGGTTGTGGCATCCAGCGCTGGTGGTATGGATATTGAGGAAATATCCGAAAATGACCCGGATTCAATGATTAGGGTAAACATAGAACCAGCCGTTGGCATGCAAGATTTTCAGGCTCGCAATATTGCTTTTGGTCTGGGTATCCCGGCCAAGTTAATCAGTAAAACCGTCAAAACAATCCTTGGTTGCTATCGCGCCTTTCGTGACCTTGATGCAACCATGGTGGAAATAAATCCATTGGTCATAACCAAAGGCGGCGCATTGTTGGCGCTTGATTCAAAAATGACCTTTGATGATAACGCGCTTTTTCGCCGCGTAGCCATTGGCGAACTGCGTGACCGCACCCAAGAAGACCCACGCGAAACATTGGCCGCCGACCACGGTTTAAGTTACGTCGGATTGGATGGAAACATCGGCTGTATAATTAATGGTGCCGGGTTAGCCATGGCAACCATGGATATGATTAAACTAGCGGGCGGCGAGCCAGCAAACTTTTTAGATATTGGCGGCGGCGCATCGCCAGAACGGGTCGCCAAGGCTTTTTCGGTTGTGCTGTCTGATGCCAAAGTCGATGCCATACTCATAAATATTTTTGCAGGCATCAACAGGTGCGACTGGGTTGCCGAAGGCATTGTGCAGGCATTCAAAGAAGTGGGAGTAAAAGTCCCACTGGTGGCGCGTTTATCAGGCACCAATGTTAATGAAGGTCGCAAAATATTAGAAGATAGCGGCCTGCCCATAATTACCGCTACCACATTGGTCGAGGCCGCTGACAAAGCTGTAGCCACGCTAAAATCTTTAAGATAGGGGATAAAAAATGACAATTCTTTTAAATGAAAAAACCCCGGTAATAGTTCAGGGAATAACCGGACGGATTGGATCGTTTCACACCAAGGAAATGGTTGAGTATGGAACCAATGTGGTCGGTGGCGTAACGCCTGGCAAAGGCGGTACCACCCACGAAGGTGTTCCGGTTTTTAATTCGGTCAGTGATGCGGTTGCCGCCACCGGGGCCGAGGCCAGTTGTATTTTTGTTCCACCACCTTATGCGGCTGATTCAGTAATGGAAGCGGCATCTGCTGGGATAAAGTTTTGCGTAAATATTGTTGACGGCATTCCGGCCCAAGACATGATCAGGGTAAAGCGTTATTTGTCACGCTATCCAGAAGAACGCCGCATGTTAATGGCCGGGCCAAATTGCGCTGGCGTCATATCACCGGGCAAGGCAATGATGGGAATTATGCCGGGCCATATTTACAAACAGGGCAGGGTTGGCGTTATTGGCCGTTCGGGCACGTTAGGTTACGAAGCCGCCGCCCAGATGAGCGAGCTTGGCATCGGTATTTCCACCAGCGTTGGTATTGGCGGTGACCCCATCAATGGCAGTTCGTTCAAGGAAATACTAAAACTGTTTGAAACAGATGATGAAACCGATGCAATTTTGATGATTGGTGAAATCGGTGGCCCACAAGAAGCCGAAGCGGCCGAATATGTTTCCAAGGAAATGTCAAAACCGGTAGCGGCATACATTGCTGGCTTAACCGCACCAAAGGGTCGCACCATGGGCCATGCCGGGGCAATCGTTACAACCGTTGGCGAAAGCGCAGAAGAAAAAGTTGAGATGTTAAAAGATGCCGGCGTAATCGTCGCACCCAATCCGGGTGTATTGGGCACGACGGTTGCGACAATGATTGGGGCCTAAAGGTTATTTAAACTCCGTTTACGGGTATTTTTAAATAGCTTACGCCGTTTGATTCTGCTTTTGGCATTTTGCCTGCGCGCATGTTTACCTGTACCGAAGGCAAAATAAGAACGGGCATGTTTAATGCCTTGTCCTTAATTATGCGCATTTTTACAAAATCCTCCAGCTGTTCTTTTCGTTCCAGGTCTTTGGAAACGTTTTCGTTGATGTGAACGTTTTTGGATTTTTGTTCGGCAATGGTTGATTCCCATGCATGTTCATCACGCCCTTCGGCCAGATAGTCGTGGCAGGTAAATACGCGGGTATCGCCGGGCAGTTCAAGAATGCGGTTGATGGATTTATAAAGAGTTTGTGCATCACCACCGGGGAAATCACAGCGCGCTGTGCCGAAATCTGGCATGAACATAGTATCGCCAATGAACACCGCATCGCCAAATATATATGTTACGCAAGCTGGTGTATGGCCGGGGGTTTCCATTACGGAACCCTCCATATTGCCAAGTTTTATTATATCACCTTCGCCAAGCAACACATCAAATTGCGAACCATCGGCGGTAAAGCTTTCGCCCTCGTTAAATAGGCCTTTGAATACTTCTTGCACCAATGGAACCTTGGCGCCAATGGCGATTTTACCGCCCAGCTTTTCCTTTATATAAGGCGCTGCGGTTATATGGTCGGCATGGACGTGGGTTTCTAAAATCCATTCAATCTTTAGGCCCTCGGCCTGAACATAGGCAATTACCTGGTCGGCTGATTTGGTGCTGGTGCGCCCTGATTTGGGGTCATAATCTAAAACTGGGTCGATGATTGCGGTAGATTTGGAAGCGGAATCGCTCACCAGATAGGTAACGGTATAGGTATCTGGGTCAAAAAACGCCTTTACGGTTGGTATGGTTGTATTGCTCATGTAGCTAATTCCTTGAAAATACAGTATTTTTCTGAAATCACGTCTGTTTTACCATATAGACGACATTCATGCTTGCAATATTAGATAATACTTATATATATAAATGCAACCCCCGCATAGATATTCGTCTTAACCGGGCCGTAGCAATAGTAATAGTTTATTGGAGAAATAATAAGATGAGCCTTAAAACCATCGATCCCCAGACACTTAAAGGCTGGATTACAGAAGGCAAAGCAATTCTTGTAGATGTACGCGAGCCTGGTGAAGTTGCCCGTGAACGCATCCCCGAAGCCCACCACATGCCACTTTCACAGTTCAACCCTGATGGCCTGCCTGCACACAGCGGCAAGTTTGTGGTTTATCACTGTGCTAGTGGTGGGCGTACCGCCCAGTTCGGCGCACAACTTGCGTCCGTAACTCAGGCAGCGAACGATGTGTTCCATCTAGCCGGCGGTATCATGAGCTGGAAAATGCAAGGTTACGAGACCGCTTAAATAAAGCTTTCGAAATCGGTATTTATTTTAAAAACCCGTTCTCTTTAATTTGATAAAAATTAAGGGGGCGGGTTTTTTATTTATTCCACCATTCAAGCATGGCGTTAATATTGGCTGGAATTATTTCTATATCGCCACCGGTTATATTATTCCATTCGGTTTGATAGCTTTCCGGCAGGGCGATAATGGCCGGGGTGTCGCTTGCCAATGCCGCCATTATTTCATCTATTAATCCCTCGCCCTTGGCTTCTTGGCGGCCAAATTTTTCAATTACCACAATATCAAAACCACCCGATAGGGCACGCGTTATGGCACCAGAGCATTCGGCCAGCATTGAAAGCTCCAACATGCAGGTTCCCGCAGGTGTGGTTTTGAGATGAGGCGTTTTTATGGGGATGCGCTTGCCGCTATCAATTTCAATGGCATCGATGGAACCTAGCTTGCCATCGGTTTTTGAGCTAATTTCCTGAACAATGCCGCCGACCTTTGCGCCAGCAGACAACAGCTTGTCTGCAAAGATTGCAAAAAGATCATCATTTGCGGTGCCGCTATTAAACAATACAGCTACATTTTTGCCAGGATTTTTGACAGGGTTATTCATAATTTAAATAAATACACCCGGGCAGGTTCAATCGCAAGCAGGGGCAGGGTTATTTAATTCTTTGCTTGCCTCAAGCCCCCAATTTCCTGCGTCATAATCAAAAGAATTATAATCCGGCAATAAATCAATGTTGGTTATTTTTTCTAAAAAATCTATGCCAACAATATAATCAGAAACAATAATGCTATTATCAATTTTATTGTCATTGGGTATTAGCATGGCAATAACTTAATAGTTGCCATATTTTTTTCCTATCAGCACCCTGTAAAAACAAGACGGAACCGTAACTCCCATATTTTTACTGTGGGGGTGAGCCCCGGTTACGCCGGCAATAATCCACACTTCATCAAATACCCTATTTTTTATTTTTGTACGCGGAATCTGTTCGACCTTGCGCCATCCTAAACGGTTGAATTTTGGAAATTGTGGAACGATTGATGAAAACAAAAATGTAGATTTGTATGCTTTCGCATCAAGCTTCATATCTTCGGCTTTTATTAAATGCCCACGGTCAAATCCACTATTCCTGTATGATGCCCTTGTTGCTTGGAATGTTTCATTTCTGCTATTGAAAATACTGCTATCCGGAGAAAACCAATTGTTTTTTCTTTTGATGGCAGGTGTCGCTATAACCATTTCCGGTGTCAGTCGATATGCGACAAAATCGGCTGTACGGCGTTCTTTATTAAATGAAACCGCAAATTTAATTTTATCGCCTTTGCATAGGCTGATAATTTGCTTTGCATGGTTTGTGTATTTTGGGGCCTGACTTTTGGCAAAGGCTACCTTGCACCCGACAAAATCCATAGCACCATTTGCAGGAATGCCCTGAATTATGGCGTAAACAAAAATAGCCGTTAGCGTTAGATAGCGCATTAATTTCATATTGGGGGCCGCGGTCAGTATTTCAACAATACCACGAAACTATAATAAAATACTCTTAATAAGTGTATAAAATATACATACTAAAATATGCTGTGCCAATGCCGCCAGGTGGCCGCAGGTGAATATGGCGCTGTTTCAGGTGCTTATCGGTGCTATAAGTGGCTGTGAAAACACCAAAACCGGAAAGCCAGCCCCCATGAAGAAAGCAAAACCGCCCAAAAAAAATGAAGCCGTTAACGTTAATATGGCCTCAACCGATAAGGATTTTGCCAATGCAGATGACACCCAGCTTTTGCCCGGGCTTTACGTTATTGCTACCCCCATTGGCAACATGGAAGACATTACCTATCGGGCGGTGAGGATGCTTAAATCTGTCGATGCGCTGGCAACCGAAGACACTCGGGTTACATCAAAATTGTTGTTGCGTTACGGAATTGCTAAACCAAATCCAACATTTTCATGTTTTGAACACAATGAATCCCGTGCGGTGACGCGTATTCGCTCGCTGGTTGATGATGGCAAAGCGGTTGGGTTGGTATCCGATGCTGGGTTGCCCGGCATTTCCGACCCCGGCTTTAAGGTAATTAGTACATTATTAGAAGAAGGTATCCATGTAGAGGTAATGCCCGGTGCCAATGCCGCAACGTCTGCGTTGGTGGCATCAGGTCTGGGGACAGCTAGTTTTACATTTTTAGGGTTTCCGTCCCGCAAAAGCGGAAAACGCAAAAGCCAACTAGAGGCCGAACGTGAAAGCCCGCACACAATAGTTTTATATGAAAGCCCGCACCGTATAGGGGCATTTTTGCAAGACGCGTTTGATGTTTTGGGTGACCGCAAGGCCGTGGTAGCAATGGAGCTAACAAAAAAGTTTGAACGCTTTAGTCGCGGAACGCTTTCCTATCTGGCCGAAATATTTGCAGATGAAAAACCAAAAGGTGAAATAACCGTAATTATCGAAGGCATGGCTCGCGCCCCTCGCAAAAAAGAAAATAAATACCCAAAAGAAAAAAATGGATAACTGATGGCTGGACATAAAATATCAAAAGGCGGGCCATCAAAGGGTGGGGCAGAGCAAAAGCGAAGAATTTTCCTAAATCGAATTGCGAAAATCTTTTCGGTTTCTGTTCCAAGGGCTGAAAAGATTGTATCCATAAAATTAAAAAGCTCTATTCGCATAAACCGTCTTTCACCAATGACTGTTGATGAAATAATTTCAAAACTAAATGAATTGGGCCCTGAGCTTGAACCCATATCATGGTGCGATGATGCTTATTTTCTTAAAAGTGAAAAGGGAATATTGGCCGAAAGCGAACTATTCAAAGGCGGTCATGTTTACATTCAAAATGCATCAAGCCTTATCCCTGCATTGGTGATGAGCCCAGAACCGGGTGAACAGTTGCTTGATTTATGCGCCGCCCCCGGTGGCAAGTCGGCCCATATGGCGGCCATATCCGCCAGCGCCGGTGCGCCTGCTGATATATGGGCGAACGACGCCCTCAGGGTAAAAAAATTAGAAGACGTTTTAACAATCTTTCACGTACCAAATGTTCACCTAAGCGCCCATCAGGGTCAATTCATTGACCGCAGCTTTGATGCCCAGTTTGACCGCATTTTGTTAGATGCCCAATGTTCGGGCGAGGGGATGTACAACCTATCGCGATCAGACGCATTAAAACATTGGAGTTTAGACCGGGTGCAAAAAATGGCATACCTGCAACAAAAAATGCTTAGCTCTGCGTGGAAAGTATTAAAACCGGGCGGGGTGTTGGTTTATTCCACCTGCACCTATGGCCCGGAAGAAAACGAAGCCCCCATAAGCCGACATTTAAAACACAATCCAGATGCCAGTATAGAATTTGTTGATTTAAATATTGGCGGACGTATGCATGGTCTTAAATCATGGGATGGAACGCAATTTCACCCAGATATTAAAGACGCCATACGCGTAATGCCATCCGAACATATGGAAGGTTTTTTTGTTTGCCGCCTTCGCAAAGCTGTTTAAACAATAACAAATCCTGCTAGCCACAATGAACCAAGCGCATGAATAGCAAGGGTTGTTTTTATGGCCATGGCCATGTCTTTGCTGTTTGTGGGTGCGCTAATTATAAATGCGCTTTTAAGCGCCCCGGCCATAATTGCTAAGGGCAGTAGCAAAGAAATACCCGGCAATAATTGTTGGTAAACCATAAATCCGATTAGCAAAAATGCCAGCAGGTGCAACCCAAAATATAATATGGCGGTATTTTTATGCCCCAGCCTGACCGCCAGTGTGCGCTTGCCCGATGCGCCGTCGGCATCCATATCGGGAACTTCGTTCGCAATAAGCACTAGTGCCACCCACAAACCGATAATTGCTGAAAATATAAATCCATCAATACTAACACCTGATCCTTGTAGCCATGCCGCACCCATTACGGGCAGGGGGCCAAAGCCAATTCCCACTGCAATCTCGCCCCAACCCCGCGCTGAAAGTGCTAGCGGTGGTGCTGAATAGGCGATGCCAAGCAACACCCCGCCAGTTCCCAATGCGATTATCATCCAACCTTTTATGGCGGCCAGCCACAACCCAACAACCAATGACAGCAATAACAATGCCCAGCCAAGGCATGCCATTTGAGATGCATTCATAATTTCGTTTTGAATAAAGCGCGAACCACCGGTAAAGGGAAATATCCGACCATCATTTATGCGGTCAGTTCCATTTTTGTCATCATAAACATCGTTGAGAACATTTATCCCACCATGCGCCAGCGCGGTTGCCGCAAGTGCCAACAAAAATGCATATAAATCAAACGAACCTGTTTGTCCGTAACCCCACACGGTGCCAGCGATAACTGGAATTATTGAAGCACTTAAAAATGCGGGTCGGGTGGCCATGACCCAGCGTTGCAACATTGTTGCAATGCCCGGTTGGCAAAGTGCTATTGAGCTTGGTTCGCCCATAACTGCGTACCTTTAATATGCTTTGGCGAAAATTGCATCAACAGTGGCGGGCTTGCCGGTTATAACGCAAACACCTTCAACGCCATCTTGGTCATAGGGAAGGCAGCGAATAGTAACGGAAAACTTTTTCAACTGCTCTTCAGTTTTTGCATCGCCGCACCATTTTGCCCGAACAAAACCAAGCTTGGATGGATCTTCGGTATCAAAATATTCCTTGAATGCAGCAAAGTCAGATATCCCGGTTTCGAGGCGTTCACCCTGAAGGGTAGCCGCATCATCAAACAGTTGCTTTTGTATTGCTTCAAGGTGCTCCGGAACCGCACCAACAAACACATCCATGTCTTCTGGGGCTTTGGCGTATATATCGGTACGCCGGGTTACCATGACAGAACTTTTTTCAAGGTCCTTTGGCCCCAATTCAACAATTAAAGGAACACCTTTTTTAATCCAGCCCCAGCGTTTTTCACCGGTGTTGATATCGCGGGTATCAACATGGGCGCGCACTGCTTCGCCGAATACGTTTTCTGCATTCAGGCGTTTTGCCAATTCAGCTGCCGCCGGGCTCACCACCGCTGCGGTTTCTTCGTCTCGGGCTATTGGCAATATCACAATTTGATGTGGGGCTACGGTTGGTGGTACGCGCAGGCCATCATCATCACCGTGGGTCATTATTAGCGCACCAATCATCCGGGTCGAAACGCCCCATGATGTTGTGTAGACGAATTCTTCCGAACCGTCTTTTGCCTGATATTTTATGTTTGCGGCCTTGGCAAAGTTTTGACCAAGAAAATGCGAAGTTCCGGCTTGTAATGCTTTGCCGTCTTGCATAATTGCTTCGATGGTGTGGGTTTCAACCGCACCGGGGAAACGTTCTGATTCTGATTTTTCTCCGGGGATTACCGGAATAGATAACCATTCTTCGGCCAACTGCTTGTAAACCTCAAGCATGGTTTCGGTTTCCTCGCGGGCCTCGGCTTCGGTTGCGTGTGCGGTGTGGCCTTCTTGCCAAAGAAATTCAGAAGTACGCAAAAACATACGCGGGCGCATTTCCCAGCGCACAACATTGGCCCACTGGTTAATTTTAACTGGCAGATCACGATATGAACGTATCCATTTGGCAAAGCTTTCACCAATCATGGCTTCCGATGTTGGACGAATTACCAACGGGCTTTCAAGCTTGCCATCGGGGACTAGCTTGCCATCTTTTTCCACCAACCGGTGGTGGGTAACTACGGCCATTTCCTTGGCAAATCCTTCAACGTGGGAAGCTTCTTTTTCGATTAGTTCAAGCGGAATAAAAATTGGGAAATAACAATTTTCATGCCCGGTCTCACGAATGCGTTGATCGAGCCTGCGTTGCAACCGTTCCCAGATACCATAACCCCACGGCTTAATAACCATGCAGCCGCGCACACCTGAATTTTCTGCCATGTCGGCTTCTTTGATTACTTCTTGATACCATGCGGGAAAATCTTCGGCCCGGGTAATACGGATGGCTGTTTTTTTAGCGTTCTTAGACATGGCGGTTTATGGCTTTCTATTATCAGGTCTTGCCCTATGGGTCTTTATAGTCAAGGTATCGGGTATAGCCCACATGAAATCAAGGGGGAAAGGTGCGTTTTTATGAGCATTTTGGCCCAGTCCACATTCACATGGTTTACCAGCCCATAGCCATATGGTTTGCCAGCCCATAGCCATATGGTTTGCAAGGCAAAAAATAGGTAAAAATATAGCTTTTAAGCCTATCTGGTCATGGACATATTGCCCCTTATCTAGTATCCATCACGACAATAATATGGCATTAATCCGCTATCCTTTGGGGGGATACGGTAGCTGAAATAATAGGGATTTTTCAGCATTTTATGCCTTAAGGTATGTTTAATCGGGGGTATTAAAAAGTAGGCTTTTCGTGGGGGGAAGCTAAAGGAGCGATTTAAAGATGTTTCCCAATATTACCGCAGCCAACACCATGCCAGCAGACGGTTATGCCGGAACCCTTATTGGGCGCGCATGGTTTCCTGGTTTGAACCCCGGCCCATGTGTGGTCGTTATTCGCGAAGATGGTGTTCACAATATTTCAGGCACCGTTCCTACAATGTCAGAATTATTGAATGACCGTCAGCCCATTGCTACCGCCATCAAGGCTACGCGCAATTGCGTTAACCTGGGCAGTGTGGATGAGGTTCTTGCTAACTCAACCCCCGATACCCGCGATCCATTAAAACCATATTTCCTTTCACCCATCGATTTACAGGCGGTTAAGGCTTGCGGCATGACATATGCAAAAAGCATCCTACTTCGCGTTATTGAAGAACACGCCCAAGGTGATGCTAAAAAGGAAAAGGAAATCCGTAAAACCCTTGAAGGTGAAATAGGTGGCGAAATAGCAACCGTTGAACCGGGCTCGGAAGAAGCAAAAGATCTAAAAAAAGCTCTTATTGGTATGGGGCTGTGGTCACAATATCTAGAAGCCGGCATCGGGCCGTATGTTGAAGTATTTACCAAGGCACAGCCACTTTCTTCTGTTGGTTCAGGCTCTGAAATTGGAATTCATTCAGAATCCAGATGGAGCCATTCTGAACCCGAAGCAGTAATTATAACCAATGCAGATGGCAGGCCAGTTGGTGCAACGCTGGGTAATGACGTCAACCTTCATGATGTTGAAGAATTAGGTTCGTTATACCTTAGTCGCGCTAAAGACAACAATGGCTCTTGTGCCATCGGCCCGTTTATTCGTTTTTTTGATAATACATTCTCTCTCGAAGATACCGAGAACATGAGCATCACCATAACAATCGAACGCGAAGATGGTTTTATGTTAACCGAAACTTTCTCTACCGCAGAAATGACCCGCGAAATGAGCGAGCTGGTTGGCCAGACCCTGAACAGAAACCATCAGTACCCCGATGGATTAGCCTTGTTTACTGGAACAATGTATTTCCCGGCGCATGCTTCGGCAGGGGAAGGTGAGCGCTTTACCCACAAGGTTGGTGATGTTGTAACAATTTCATCTCCACAACTAGGCAAGCTGGTTAACCGAGTAAACACCTCGGATAAGTTGCCGCCATGGAACTTTGGCATTGCTGATCTGATGAACAACTTGGCCCACCGCCATCTGTTCTGATTTAAGACAGCATTTTGAGGTTTGATTTAAAGCCTGCCCACGCAAGGTATTAGTGGGCAGGCTTTTTTCAACCCCAAGATTTATGATTTAAGTTTTATACTGGAAATACTTACATATTGGCTGGTATAGTCACCATGGTGGAAAAAGCCCTGAAACAACGGATAAAAATAATCCCACCACATTAAAATGGGAATTTTATGACTGGGATGATGTTCAAGCCCGGAACTGCTTTTGCGGCAGTTCTATTTATTTGCACCATTATTTTAATGCCAGAGCAATCGCGCGCGCAAAGCAGCGAAAAGAACTTTATTGCCATAGGTACCGGTAGCGTAACCGGGGTTTATTATCCAGCTGGCGGGTCAATCTGTCATTTGCTTAATCGGGGCAGGCGCACACATGGAATTCGCTGTTCAGTGGAAAGCTCGTCTGGTTCGGTAGAAAACATTAATAATATTCGCGCCAATGAAATTGATTTTGGCGTGGTTCAGTCAGATGCTCAATATCAATCGGTAAACGGCCTTTCTAGTTTTGCCAAAGATGGCCCCTATGACGGGCTTCGTTCCGTTATGTCGTTGTATTTTGAAGCATTCACCCTAGCTGTGCGTTCTGATAGCAATATAAACTCGATTAATGATTTAGTAGGAAAGCGAGTTAACATAGGAAACATTGGTTCCGGCCAGCGCAGTACAATGGACATCGTTATGCTTGCCATGGGGTGGACGGAAAATACCTTTGCAGAGGTTCATGAATTAAAAGCATCGGAACAATCACGCGCACTTTGTGACGGCACCATTGATGCAATGGTTTATACCGCTGGCCACCCTAATGCATCGATTAAAGAAGCAACCTCCCTTTGTGATAGCGGTTTAGTTGACGTCGGAGGAGAGGAAATATCTGAACTAGTTGCAAATAATGATTATTATTCTTTTGTTACAATTCCCGGCGGCATGTATCGCGGAACCAATTCCAACACAAACACATTTGGTGTTGGTGCAACCTTGGTAACTAGCGCCAATATGAGCGAAGGAGTTGTTTATGAGATGGTCAAGGCGGTTTTTGATAACATTGAAACGTTCCGCGAGCTTCACCCTGCATTTTCAGAGGTTGATCCGGTTAAAATGGCTGCTGAGGGCTTGAGCGCACCTCTTCACGCAGGTGCTATAAAATATTACCGGGAAAAGGGTATTATTAAATAATACTTAGGCATTGCCATTAGACCGAAGTGGCACCGTAATAAAGATTAACAGTGTGTTTTGCTTCGGCAAAAAACAACCAACGCTCAACCGCAATCCCAACGATGGCCGACATAACCGCTACAACCGCACTTATGGTGCTGGGCGTTCCTTCTGAAAGGTATGCCATCAGGCTAAGCGCCAGAGGTATAACAAAAAGTGTTATGTATGAAATTAGGCGAAGCTTGTCAGCATGTTTGCGTGCAACAATAAAACCCATTTCTTTCATTAGATAATTTGCCGAATTGTGTGGTGGATCTAGAGGTGTAATTTCTGCACCATCTACCGCAATTGCTGAACTTGGCGTTGCTAGGCTTTTGCTGGTGGAAATAAAACGCCAGTAAACATATTTAACAACCCATGCAATGGCGATTGCAAAAATTACCATTCCATGTACCGCACGGGCGCGTTCATCAAAAACCATAAGTAGCGCACTCAACAATAGCGATCCGGTCATAATGCTTAACGTTATATAACCGGGAAGCGTCCAGCAATTTGCCCATTGGTGAATAGTTTTAAGCGAACGATAAATCATGGCGGTAGCAACAACCGTTAACATTGCCAGCAACGCGCTAACAATTCCCATAACACCCCAAAACCCTTGGGTGGTTTCAAGAAAAACCCAACCGATACCCAAAAGCCCTGCCGGAATAAAAGTAACAATGGCAAGCACACCTTCACGCGAAAGCCAACTTGAACGCCATTGGCTAATGGCGCGCCAAGCCCGTTCGGGATGGCCAAGATGAAATGTCGATGAAAGTAATCCTATGGTCACAAGGCCAAGGGCAATAAATAATCCGCTAAATCCAAACCAACGCTCTTCAGGTAATATTCCGGCAGCGCCAAAAATACCCATCAATGCCAACAGGCCGTAACCGGCACCAGAGCTAGTGGTAAATAAAATAACTGAAAACGCTGGATGCATATTTCTTAACCTTTTTCTTTAGTAAGTACTGTGCGCTCTACTCCTCGCACAAAAAATAAGTCGCGTTCTACTCCTCGCGCAAAAAATAAAGAGCGCGCTAGCGCGATAGCGTGTTGTCCACCCACGAAAGGAATCCCTTGCGCGGGCTTACTGCTTCTAATTGTTTTTCGGCACCGATATTAGATGCTTCAACCCGCCTAGCGCGTGGCGGCAGGTAACTGTTGGTTGGTTTGTAGCCAAGTTCCGGCATTAACGGACGTCCGGCGCGTTCGGCAACAAGCCTAGATACATCTGAATCAGGATCAGATAAATCGCCAAAATGACGCGCGCCTGCCGGGCAGGTAAGTACGCATGCTGGTTTGTGGTCTTCGGGGTCAAGAGTTTCGTTGTAAATACGATCAATGCAAAGGGTGCATTTTTTCATCACCCCTTCGTCTTCATCAAATTCACGCGCACCATATGGGCAAGCCCAGCTGCATAGTTTGCAACCGATACATTTATCGGTATTTACCAAAACAATTCCGTCTTCGACGCGTTTATAGCTGGCACCTGTTGGGCACACGGTAACACAAGCAGCATTTTCACAGTGCAGGCATGAACGGGGGAAATTAACCGTTATACCCGGGTTGGTTTTTCCGCGCTTTACCTCAAACGAATGCACACGGTTAAACCAAACCCCATCTGGTTTTTTGCCGTAAGGGTTTTGATCGGTTAATGGTGCCATGTGGCCACCGGTGTTCCATTCTTTGCAGTTGGTAGCACAGGCATGACAGCCGACACAGGTATCAAGGTCAATTACCAGACCTAGCTTTTTATTAGTTGCTTGGGGGAGGGATGTC
Organism: uncultured Thalassospiraceae bacterium; assembly: GCA_965603095.1. Lineage (GTDB taxonomy): Bacteria > Pseudomonadota > Alphaproteobacteria > Rhodospirillales > Magnetovibrionaceae > DAOVVL01. Next base: position 37,855 of record CBFDBQ010000014.1, read on the forward strand.
ATTTCTTCTTGCCCTCCTTTCCGTTCTTAAATTCGGAACCATAGCGCAAAATGTCCGGCGCCTTTTTCATGCTGGGCGGTCTTTTGATTTCATCAAATTGCGGCCATGTTTCGCCAAATTCTTCCGCGTCTGCTTTTTCAATTTTTACACGCACATCAAACCATGCGGCCTGTCCGGTAACCGGATCGGAATTGGAATAGCGATAGCCATCTTCGCGTGGCGGCAATAGTTCGCTGATAATATGGTTAAGCAAGAAACCTTTTTTAGCTTCGGGAGAATCTTTATCCAAATTCCACGCGCCCGATCGTTTGCCGATGGCGTTCCATGTCCAAACCGTGTTGGGGTTAACCCCATCCATTAATTTTACCTGCACCTTAATGCGGTTATAGGGGCTAGCAACCCAAACCCAATCATCATCAACAATGCCTTTTTCAGCACCCAGTTCATTGCTTATGTAAAGACGGTTTTGATTGGTAATTTGCCTTAGCCACGCATTTTGTGAACCCCAAGAATGATACATATGCATTGGGCGCTGGGTTAACGCGTGCAGGGGGTATTCATCCAAATCGGTCATGGTTTCTTCTAATGGCTGATACCAGATGGGTAGCGGATCAAAATATGTTTTTATACGCATCCGTTCTGATTCCGGTGGCTGATGATCACCATGACCTTCGCCCGCCAGCTTGAACGATTGCAATATTTCCGAATACATATGAAAAACAATTTGTTCCTTGGTAACAACGCAACCTAATTCATGCGCCCATTCCAAATAGCCCTTGTTGGCCATTTTGTAGTACGTGTGTTCGGGCAAAAATTCATGATGCCAGAAACTTTCGTTTTCAAGATATTTTTCCAACTGTTTGGGGTTGGCGGGGCCACGGCAATCCATATGGTCGCCGTCTTCGTCTTCTAATCGCCAACCAGCTAACAAGCCAACACCGGGCTGACGTTCATGGTTTGCAATATAATCGGCATAACCGCCGGGATATTTTGGCGAACCGTCATCATTTACCAACCCTGGAAGCTGCAACCTTGCGCCAATGTCCAAAAGAACCCCTTGGAACCCGCGAACATCACGGTCGGGTTCAACTATCGGGTAGCGAATTGCATCGGCCGCTGAATGCGGTGATGAAATGGGCCTATCAAGCAATGAAATGCAATCAAAGCGTTCCAGATATGTAGTGTCAGGCAAAATCAAATCGGAATAAGCCACCATTTCTGAATAATAGGCATCGGAATAAATGATGTTAGGTATTTTGTATTCGCCGTTTTCGTCTTTGTCGGTCAACATCTCGATGGTTTTTGAGGTGTTCATGGATGAATTCCAGCTCATGTTGGCCATGAACAGCAACAGGGTATCAATTTTATATGGATCACCCTTCCATGCGTTGTGAATAACCATGTGCATCAGGCCGTGGCTGGAAAGCGGGTGTTCCCATGTATAGGCCTTATCAATACGCACCGCCGAGCCGTCTTCTTTTAATAACAAATCAGCAGGTTCGGTGGGAAAGCCCAAGGCCATGCCGGGCAGGTGAGTACCGGGTTTTATATGGTCAACCTTGCCGGTTGGTTTGTTGGTGGGCGGAATTGGTTTGGGGAACGGTGCCTTGATACGAAAACCACCGGGAACTTCGATCG
>CBFDBQ010000015.1:0-39439 GCA_965603095.1 uncultured Thalassospiraceae bacterium
CTCGTATCGGCACCACCAACTGAACCGAATGTTTTCGTTCCACCAGATGCAATGGCTTCATCGCCAAACAGAGCGGGCGTTAATGCACCACCACCAGCATTGGTGAAGGTAAGTTCAACCGCATCGCCACCCACAATTGTAATTTTATCTGTGGCGGTAGAAAAGGTAGCTGTAACACTGCTATCAATGGCAGATATTGCTGAGATAGCGGCAGCAATGGTTGCGCCACCAGTGATGGTAATGCTTGCGCCGCCAGTAACTGCAATGGTTATGTCAGTGGTAGCACCACCACCAAAGGACGTACCAAATAACTGTGCTGTGGTTGTGCCAGCAGTTGCTGCAGCGTCAGTAACAACAGAGGAAACGCTAGTACCGGCGTTAGCAGCAGCTTCAACCGCCTGGTTGGCAATTGATTGAGCCTGTTCCACCAAAGCAGTAATGGAAGAAAGGGCAGTATCAGTTGCCTTAATGGTCTGAATAGCCTGGCCAATACCATCTTTTAGTTTTGAAAGGTCATTGGCACGGTTGGTAAGGCCACGTGCGGTAAAGAAAGCACCCGGATCATCCAAAGCACTGTTAACACGCAGACCGGTCGAAAGACGCTCGGACGTACGGTTCAAGAGTGAGTTTGTGTTCTGGAGGGATAGTAGGTTTGATCGGATACTGGCAGTAAGTGTAATATTGTCAGCCATTTTAGCTGTCTCCTATTCTAGGATAAAAATACGGGAATTTCATTCCCGGGTGTGGAAACCATTTCCACGTAGTACAAAGGATGCATTCTTGCACTGCCTTAGCACTGGTCGGTAATTTTAGCCTTGCTTTCTAAAGTGTCAACTAAAAAAGATAACATATTGAAAAACAACAATATTATATTATTTATTCCACTATGCCGTACGAATATTAGGAATATTAGAACGATAGGAAATTCGACAGGCTGAGCTGGCGAACCCTAGCAAACGCCTGATATGACGCCTCCATTGAATTGGTGTAATTCAGCAGACGGGAAATGGCTTCGGTCTGGTCTACGTTTTCGACCCTTTCTTCCGCTTCGCTTAGGTACCCAATCATGGTCTGGTTGTTGTCAGACGTTCTTTCCAACACCAAACGCTGGAAAATAAGGCTACGTTGTACATATTCAAGGCTGCCGCTTTGTTCAGTTCCATAAGGAGCCGTGGCAGAGGGGTTTTTTCCCAAAGAACTATCCATAAGGTAAAGAGCGTCTTGGTTTCTGCTCATGTTGTTATCAATTCCGCCCTCGGTTCCGGTAACGCCCTGCATAACTATGAACATGGCCCGAAAGGCTTTTTCAAATGCGGGATCGATGGCGTTTAGATCTTGCTCAAGTGACCTTGATTTACTGGCGCGGTGGTTATAGGTCAATTCATCGCCCTTATAATAAGAGACCGATTCCAATGTTCCGGTGTTGGCAACCAGATCATCGGTAAGCTTTTTCTCAATTATTGTTATTGTGTCACCATCGTTTGACGCGACGGTGTAGGTGCCATCGTTGTTGGTGGTTCCAGATACCGTGAATGTGGATCCCACGGCAAGAGAGGGAAGAAGGACGTCGCCGCCTGCGGCAGTGGCCGCATCAACCGCAATTGTTCCCGCGCCACGCAGAAACGATAGATCGACAAAATCGCCATTACCTGCCGACAGCACCGTTCCATCGGCGGCAGTCAGAACTGCTGCACCAACCGTTGCCTCGTCCGTTAGCATTTCAGTCTTTACCTGTATCCATGTGCCACCGGGGTCAACGCCCACAACAGTGTAGGTTCCATCATTGGCGGCGGTATTGGCGTTGGAGACCGTAAATGTACTGCCCACAGATAAGTTGCCGAAATCAGCCCCGACTGAGGTAATTCTCCCAACTGCATTGGGGCCGGTTCCGGTGGCATCATCATCATTAAAGGTAAGCCAACTGGTGGCTCCGGTTACCGATTGACTTAAATTTAAATCGGTCAAGTGGGCTTCGCGGGTGGTGGGAAAGGTAACCCCGATACCATCATATTTTGCCTGAAAATCTGCAAGCGACGTCAAGCCGAAATCTACTGATTTGGTATGAACTTTACCGCCTGAAAAAACATATCTACCGTCTGCTTCGGTGTTTATAAAACTTTCAAGTACCTGCATGGTTTTGAATGCTTCGATTTGAAATTCTTCAACCAAGGCTGGGTCTTGTCCGTTTGTTTGGCCAAAATCATATAAGGTTGTCCTAAAATCGGACAGGGTTGTGTTGATTATTTTTATTGATTCATCCGATGACGTTAGTCGCAGAGAATGCAGAGAGTTATTTTTTTCAAATTGTTCAATTATATTTCTGGTGGTTTCGCTTGTGATAAGATAATCGCTGTCTTTGGATATACCAATGTAATCCTGCGATACCTTGCCGGTAGATACCTGAATTTGAGTTTTATACATGTTTGATTGCGTGCGCAGCATATAGCCGATAATGCTATTGTTTGCCGAAAGATCGCGAATTGTTACAGACATTTTTCTAGTCCTCCTGCAGATGCCTATCCGATGGCCCGTTCAAGGGCATCAAGCATGCTTTGGATTACGGAAATTACTCTGGCTGATGCTGAATACGCCTGCTCAAACAAAATAAGGTTCGACATTTCTTCATCTAGGTTAACGCCGCGTATGTTGTCCGAGGTGTATTGCAAACTGTCGGTAAGGAATTGCTTATTATCCAGCAGCCCCTCCATGGAATTAGCTTGGCTGGTGTTGCGTGAAATTATTGCAGATGCATATTGCGTTAATGGCAATGAAGAATCGCCAAGATCGCCTGCCGCATCGAAATCAACACTCAAGTGCAACTTTTCCACGAGGGAGGCCATAATACTGCCATCACCTTCGCTGATGAAATATTCACCCGCCGCACCCAAAGCCGCATCCCACTGGGCACCGCCACGAACAACCAGTGACGGGGTAGTGGAAATATCAGACCTTACTTCTATGCTTTGCGACAAGCCAATGTTTGAATTCTTAAGGTCAATATCGTCAAGTATGGCCCCTGCTGTTTGGGTAACTTCCAACTCAGACCCATTTGCATGCTGAATGCGAATGCGCTGGCCCGAACCTTCGGGCACCACTGACGCAACGACGTTGGTAACATTGGCATTGATAAGGTCGGCTATGCCTTGCAATGTGTTTCCGCTGCCAACCACCAGCGGGCTTCCTGCCAGCAGGCCAGTGGCGTCGTAAAATTCAAGCGTTCCCGCAGTAGAAGAATATGTGCTAGACACCAACGAAGATTGTTTGATGTTGTTTTTCAAATCACTGACAAATAAATCGTTTAAGCCAAAGAAATTTGAAAATCCGCTTATGGTTTCATCAACCGATAAAGTGCCGTTGTTTTTATCAAACTGGATTGTTGCATCAACATGGTCGCCGTTTGTATCTTCATCGCGAAACCCAACCCCCAGAGTTGTGCTTTTTAAATCAATGTTCATTTGACCATCGGCATCAAATGTAACGGTTGCCGATGCCGCACCATTTGCCTGTAACCATGTTTCAATTGCGGTGCCAACTGCGGCTACGGTGTGGGGGCCAGTACTGCCCAGTTCTGTTACCATGTCGCCCACTGCCGTTTGCTTGCCAGTATCATCAAACAACATAATTTTTGTTGTTCCTGCAGAAAAAGTTACCGTTTGTGTTGTGGTATCAAGAAATTGTCTGGTACCGGAAAGTGCGTCGGGCGCAGGGAATGACACTCCGCGGTTGTGATACTGGTTAAAGGTGTCATTCATCTTGCTTGATAGTTCGTCAATCTGGCTTTGCAATCCCGGCAAAATTTCATCACGCATCTGGATAAGCCCTTTTAGGCTGCCATTGCGTATATCATTGGTAATATCGGTAACGCTTTCACCAACGGTTATGTTGATGGCGCCTATATTGCCTGATGCATATGTTGATGTGGGGGCAACAAATCCTGCCGGGCTGTGGCTTACGTTAACGGTAATGTTATCGACCAGCGTTTGACCACCCATGGTAAAAACAACAATGCCACCATCCGAACGCTGAAAGTAACCAACATCAATAATTTTAGAAAGGTCATCCAGCGCTTTGTCGCGTTGGTCAGCAAGATCAGTAATGTCGCGGTTTACAACTGCATTGCGTACTACTGATTCATTCAGTCGGGCTATATCGGCGATTATATCGTTAATGGCAGTTACCTGAGTTTCAATTTCTCGGTCTGCCTGTAGGCGCAGATTTTGAACTGTGTCGCTCATGTCCTGTAGCTTGATGCCTGTCTCGGTGACTGAATTGATAAATTCACTTTGATCAAGAATTTTTTCAGGTGAAATAGACAACGCTTCAATTGACGAAACGACGTCCCCTAATTTATGGGCTATTGAGGCATTATCAGCCGGAGATCCAAATGTTTCTTGTATGCGTTTAAAAAAATCATTCTGAGCGGTATAGCTGTTCAGGGTGCCATATTCCATACGCAGAGTTTTTAATAGACCTTCATCAACCCTTCTGGTTATCTGGCCAATCTGCACGCCAGCGCCTGCGCCAGCCACGGTCCGTTGTTCAAATTGGGTTATTTTTCTTGAATAACCTTCGGTGTGTGCGTTGGCTATATTATTAGCCGCAGTATCTAGCGCGGCCTGATTTGATAAAAGCCCGCTTTGCGCGGTAAGTAATGATAGGGTTAGATTTCCAGCCATGGTTTTTTGCCTTCTGCTTAATTTTTCTCTGTTCTAGAGATTTTGGTCTAGTGAAATTGGAGCAGAAATGGGTGCCGACATACTGCCAGAACCGTTTTCTTTTCCGTTTTCAGAATATGTTTTTGCATCGTCTTTTCTTTGTTCTTGTACTGCTTGCGCGACCACGTCCAAGAATCTGCGGTTTGCCTCAATTGATCCCGATAGCAATGTTTCGTTTTCCTTCATTAAATCTTGAAGCGATTTACCCAAATCCATAAGATTGTTTCTTACTTCTGGGTCTATTTTTTTCAATCCATCTTCATCATTTATGAGGCCTTCCATTCTTTTGGCATAGGCATGCCCAAGCGCTAGCTTGGTCTCGACCATATCTTGGATGGCTTCATATTTCTTTTTATGTAGCGCGTTATTTTCATTAACAAGCAGCGCATTCATTTTTGTGCAAATCAAAACAAGGTCGTCAATTCTCTGTTCCATATTCATAATTAATTCGCCTCCTGTAACATGATCATTTCACGCATTACCGCATCAGCAATACCAATGCCACCGGCGTTGGAAATTGCCTTGCCGTATCCATCAATTTGAAGTGATTTCCACATTTTTTCAGACTGACCACCACCAAATGGTTCTTCGGCTTCGATACCATCAAACATTGGCCGTATCATTTGCGATAAGTACATGGCTTCAAATTCTTTAGCGGTTTTGCGCATGGCGGCTTCATTCGCGGAGCCCATATTTTTTATGTTGGGGGTTTTGCGACTTTGGCTCATGGCCATATCTGTTTGCATTTGTAAATCAAGCGAGCTCATTACATCACCTCTATTTCGGCTTGTAACGCGCCAGCTGCTTTTACCGCTTGTAAAATAGTAATCATGTCACGTGGGCCAATTCCCAGTGCGTTTAAGCTATTTACGAATTCCTGCAACGTTACACCGCTGTCAACAATGCCTAGCTTTTGCTCGCCGCCCTGATCAACCGCTACTTGGGTGCGGTCGACAACCTCGGTGTTGCCAACTTGGGCAAACGGGCTGGGTTGCGATACCAGCGGCGTTTCTGTTATGCGAATGGTAAGGCTGCCTTGGGCAATGGCAACGGTTGAAAGACGAACATTTTCACCCATAACAATCACACCGGATTGCTCATCAACCACTACGCGGGCCATCTGGTCAGGCTCAATCCGCAGTTGTTCAATATCGGTAATCATTTCAACTACACGGCCTTTGTAGGCGTCTGGAACAACCACATTTACCGTTCCGGGATCGGTCGATGTTGCCGCTAGGGTGCCAAGAAATGAATTAACTGCCTGGGCCATGCGCCTAGATGTTGTGAAATCTGGGTTGCGTAGGCTTAGCTTGACGCTTTTCATTGTTTCGAGATCAAACCCGATTTCGTTTTCAACTATTGCCCCGTTGGGTATGCGGCCACTGGTGGGCACACCCTTGGTTATGGTTTCAGCGGCCCCACCAGATGTGAACCCACCGACTACAATGCCGCCTTGGGATACGGCATAAACGTCACCATTAGCACCTAGCAAAGGGGTAACCAGCAATGTTCCGCCGAGCAAGCTATCGGCATCGCCAAGCGCGCTAATGGTTACATCAATCCGTGCGCCTTTGGCCGCAAATGGCGGCAGGGTAGCTGTTACCATTACGGCTGCAACGTTGTCGGAATCCAGTCCGCCATCGGTTGGCTTTACACCCAGACGGTTAAGCATGGATTTAAGGCTTTGTTTGGTGAAATGCCCATCACTAAGGCTGTCACCGGTGCCGTTAAGGCCAACTACAAGGCCGTAACCCACAAGCATGTTGTCTCTGACGCCTTCGAATTCGGATATATCTTTGATGCGTGAAGCCGCATTTGCCGGTGCCAATATGGACAAGATCAGAAGAAAAGATAGGCTCAAAAGAGCGGCAGACAGCACCTGAAAAACCTGGCGCCGGATCCTAGCTGGAGCTTGGTTCCGGCTGTCAGGCCAAATATTTGTATTTATTGTCCGGTTCATTTCGCTTTATTCCCGTTATTTTGTCTGTATTTCCCTTATGTGATGCGAATTTCGTGCCAACTAAATAATCAATATAACATACTGAAATCATTGATTATTTTTATACATCACACGTAAATATGTGAAGCCAACTGGGCACCGCTTGCACAGATGCGTTAGTAGGGGAATAAATTGCCGGGTTGGGTGCCAAGGTTGCCCAAACAACTTAAATATTGCCCATACTTTTAAGCATTTAGGCCTTTAAATTGTTTTCTTGAGACTACCTCTTGAGATCTCTGGCAGAGACCGTCATTTCATCAACCGTTCTGAAAACTGTCGCAGCTGAATTGTAGGCATTTTGGGTCATTATCATCTTAGCGAACTCATCAGCAATATCGACATTTGAAAGCTCATTAGAGAATGGGCTGAATCGAGTGCCGCTTCCTCCCATGGCGTAGGTCACATCAATTTGTCCAGATTCAGAGCTTTCTTTAAACAAGTTTCCGTTTTTCATAACCAATGCGTTGGGGTTGCTTACAGTACCGAGCGCCAGTCTATAAAGTGGACGTTGGGTGGAATCGCCAAAATGACCAAGAATGGCGCCATTTTCATCAAATGAGAATTTGCTCATGGCTGATGCCGCAAACCCATCTTGGTTAAATCTATCGGGGACAAAATCGCCAGAATACTGGGTAATGCCTGAAACATCAAAGGCAACCGTGGCCGTACCACCAGTAAAGGCAAATGCTATGCTTGCCGATGTTGGTGATGCAAGCGTTCCGTTGGAATTAAAGGTCAGGCTCTGCACAGGCGATGTGGTGACACCCGCGTTATACGTTGCCGATAAATCCCAAGTGTTTGTTGCGGTTTTGGTAAAATTTAAAACCGCTGTTTCGGCATTTCCTGCGCTATCAAAAATTTCAATATCATAAATATGTGTATCGCCAACATTTTCTTGCGCAGGAACATTAAGTGTCAATCTAGCGCCGGCTGTCGCTTGCCCTTCGTTGGTAAACGCATATGGGTCAACCCGCAATGATGTGGTTGCGGCCCCCGGGGTGAAATCGCCTAAATAATCAGTGTCCCATCCTTGAACGTAGTAGCCATTTTGATCCACCAGATAGGCTTCCTTTGTGGTAATCGTGTCACCGTTTTCGTCTGTTGCCTGTATATCGTCGCCATTGACCATGTTAAACGAGCCATTGCGGGACAAAAATGTTTCGCCACTGCCGTCAACGTTGCTATTAAGTATGAAAAATCCATTACCGTTAATGCCAACATCAAGACTGCGTGAGCTGGATGTCAGGGTGCCCTGTTTACTTATGAGCTGGTAATCGGTAGGGCGAACGCCACCCAAATCTGATACGGACGAAACCTGTTCGCTAAGAACGGTAGAAAAACGAGTTTCCGAGCCTTTGTAGCCGTTAGTAGTGGAGTTAGCTATGTTCATGGCGATGGTATTCATTGCCTGACTTTGGCTCATCATTGCCAGCATGCTAGAAGTAAAACCACCGTAAATTGACATTTCGCCAACTCCTAATGCGACACATATCTATTGCCGCCCATAAATTCACTGTTTGCGCCACCGCTCTCATATAACGGCGCGCAATATTCCATTATCAAGAATGCAAGAAGGATGCCATCCAGAATAGATAGCTAATCGTTTGATATTAAACAGTTAAACTATTTATTGCACTGGGTATCATTTGCCGTAACTGGGCGAAAACAGTTAGCCGGGGTGCAAAAATTGCCGGGTGGCCCAGGTAGGTGGCCCAAGTAGATGGCCCAAGTAGGTGGCTAGGTAGGTTGCAGGCATTAGTCGGCGGCGAAAATGAATGCATTGGTCATATCTGCACTAACGTTTACGCTTGAACCAACCGCAGGTAGCGATATGCCGGGTGTGCGAACATGCAGTACCTGTTCACCGCCATTTCCATCATCAATAATTATGTGAAGATGGCTTGAGCTACCAAGGGGATGGGTAGAGCTAACCCGACCGGAAACAAAACCCATGCCGCTGGCGGAAGTATTTTCCTTATTTTCACCATCTGTTGAGATTAATATGGCTTCGGGTCGTAGCATAACCACAACCTCTGCTCCATTTTCAAAACCTGATGCGTCAAAATTTCCTAATTGTGTTTTTGCCTGTCCGTCGGTGACCGTGCCCCGGCATTTGTTGACCGGGCCAAAAAGCTCGGTAACAAAGGCGTTGACCGGGTGAAAGTATGTTTGCACTGGGGTTCCGGCCTGTACCACACGACCTTCGTTCATGATTACAATATGATCGGCCATAAACATTGCTTCTTCCGGATCGTGGGTAACCATCATTACCGCAACACCGCTTTGTTTTAGAAATGTCAGCGCCTCTTCACGAACCTGGGCCCGCCTAGTTACATCAAGCCCAGAAAAAGGCTCATCCAATAACAACACACCCGGTTCCGGCGCTAACGCCCTAAGCAAGGCAACCCGTTGCTGTTGTCCGCCCGATAATGTGTGGGGGTAACTATATGCGTGATGGGATAGCCCCATATGTTCAAGGGAATCTTTTATCCATTGGCGGCGCTCTGGGCTAAGCTTTTCTATGCCAAAGGCTATGTTTTCATAAACGTTTAGGTGTGGGAAAAGCGCATAATCCTGAAACATTAATCCGACATCACGTTTTTCCGGTGCTATGGAAAACCCACTTGCACCATCTGCAACTGTAATTCCTTGAATAGCAACCTGACCTTGTTGAAGGTTTTCTAGTCCAGCGGCAAGGCGTAATAGGGTTGTTTTTCCACAGCCAGATGGCCCCAGCAAACAGGTAAGCTTACCTGGTCCAGCAACTAGCGAAACATCATCGAGCACCTTATCGTTGCCAAATGCATGACGGATGCGTTTCATTTCAAGACCGCTCATTTGCCTTCTCCGCTGACGGGATCATTTTTTACAATCATTGTTCTGCTCAGTAAAATAACAGGAATTATCCCCGCACCAACAATTGATAATGCGGCCAGCGATGCTTCGGGCAACATTTCATCAGATGCATATTGATGAACGAATGTTGCCAGTGTTTCAAAATTAAATGGGCGCAAAATCATTGTCATGGGTAATTCTTTCATGCAATCAACAAACACCAAAAGCCCAGCGGTTAATATTGATCCCCGCATTAGTGGCATATGAACACGCCTGAGGGTTGCAAATCTGTTAAGGCCAAGGGTTCTCGCCGCACCATCCATGTTGGCAGTTATTTTTGTAAGACCGGAATCAAGAGAGCCAAATGAAAGTGATAAAAACCTTGTTACATACCCAAATGTAACAGCCGCTATGGTTCCGGAAAATATTAATCCAGTTGCAAAGCCAAAATTATTTTTCATCACACTATCGATAGCATTATCGACCCAACCAAGGGCTACAATTATACCAATACCAAGCACCGCACCGGGAACAGCATAGCCAAGTGCGGCAAACCTTGTCAGGAAACGAATTCCTTTGTTTTGTCCAAGGCGCAAACCGTATGCCAAAACAATACCGACGCTAACCGCAATAACCCCTGCCAATGTAGAAAGCATTAGGGAATTGCCAACCGTTTCCCAGAACGATGTTTCTAAGGCACTGGCGTGATAATCAGTAACGTATCTTCCCAATACCCATGCCGGAACCACAAACCCGGTAATTACCGGAATGCTCATGGCGGTAAATGCGGCCCATTTAACCCATCCATTTAATTTATAGCCGGGAAGTTTACGCAAGCGGGTTGAGGTGTTGTGGAATTTGCGTCCACGTCTGCCAACGCGTTCAAGCGTAACCAGAACACCCACAAATATAAGCAAAACGCTAGCAAGTTGCGCCGCGCCCGAGGGTGAATTCATGTTTAGCCATACATCAAATATACCGGCGGTAAATGTGGCGACGGCAAAGAAATCAACTGTGCCAAAATCATTTAATGTTTCCATCATTACCAGGCTAACCCCAACAGCAATTGCCGGGCGCGCCAGTGGCAGGGCTACCTTGAAAAAACTTCGCCACGGTCCATGGCCTAGGGTTCTGCTTGCCTCTAACACGCAAACCGATTGTTCAAGAAAAGCCGAACGCGCCAGTAAATAAACATAGGGGTACAAAACCATGGTCATCATGGTTATGGCCCCGCCAAGGGATCTTATTTCCGGGAACCAGTATTCGCCCTTTGTTTGCCAATCAAATGAACTGCGTAGTGCGTTTTGTAACGGGCCTGAATATTCAAGCAGGTCGGTGTAGACATAGGCAATTACATATGCCGGAACGGCCATGGGTAATAAAAGCGCCCATTCAAATATGCGCTTGGCCGGGAAATTACACATGGTAACAATCCAGGCGGCCCCGGTGCCAATTACAAATGTTCCAAAGCCAACACCGATCATTAGAATAAGGGTTGTTCTGACATAACGGCTTAAAACCGTATCAAGAAGGTGTCGCCAGATATCTTCGGTTGGCGCAATGGCAAGCCCCAATACGGTAATAATAGGAATTGCCGCAATGCACGCCACAACAAGAACAGACACAGTCCAGCCATCTAACTTTGCGCCAATCAGGGCAAATATGGATGGGCCATCTTTGTTGCTTGCTAATGTTTGAGCCGTCACTTCTAAATCCTTTTAAACGACACACGCGGTTAGTTGTTGAACCCAACTCTGTCCATCATTCTTGCCGCATCGTCATGAAGTGCCGCTATATCGATTAAGCGTTGTTTATCGGGTTTGAAATTTCCCCACGAAGCCACCATGGGGTGTAATGGAACATCTTTTTTAAGGGGGTATTCAAAATTTTGTGCAGCGTATATTTTTTGCGCTGTATCGGAAGCAAGAAATTCCAATAATAATTTTGCCCCAACAAGGTGTTTGGCGCTTTTGGTTATACCGGCCGCTGAAATATTTACATGCGCACCACGTGCAAGCGTTAAATTTTCTGAAACCACAATATTAGGTTGGTTGGCAGGTTGCTTGGCGGGTTGATTAGGAAAAATAATATTTACCGCTGACGCCCATTTTTTTTCATCCGGTTTTTCTTCGTTGGTTAGCATTTTACCCAAATAGTAGCTGTTACCGACTGCAATATCGCATTCGCCCTCAAAGATAGCGCGAACTTGTGCGCGGTCATTTCCTTGTGGGCGACGGGCAAGATTTTCTTTTACACCAGCAATCCAGCTTTCGGCCTTTTCAGGGCCAAGCGCATTAATGACAGATGCCAACAGAGAAATATTATATTCATGCTTGCCCGAACGCATACAAATGCGGCCCTTAAAACGTGGGTCGGCCAAGTCTTCATAAGTTTTTACATCGCCGGGTTTAATGCGTTTTTTGTGAGTGAAAATTACCCGCGCCCGGTAGGTCAGGCCAAACCATAAATTATCCGGATGGCGGTACGCTGGACCAATATTTTCTTCAAGCAATGAAGATGTAATTGGCTGTAGCAATCCTTCGCGGGCAATGGCATCGATTCTTGTGATATCGGCTGCCAATACTACATCGGCTGGGCTATTTGCGCCTTCTGCCTTTAGGCGTTGCAATATTCCTTTTTTGGCGTAAACAGCATTTACCTTAATGCCGGTTTCCTTGGTGAAAGCTTCTAGCAGGGGGCGCATTAGGAACGATTGACGGTATGAATAAAGGTTTATGGGGCCATCCGTCCCTGTGGCAATGGCGCTACCTGTTGGTAGAACGGCCAATACAAGAGCTATAATAGCAACAATAAGGGCGGTATTACAGCCGTTATGTTTTAAGTATCTTGTTGTTTTTATTGCCATTTTGCCCAAAATCTCTATTTTAGAATGAGTTGCAACTGCGAATTATTCGCAACTAGATGAATAAACTATACTTCAAACTTGTAAATTGCAACTTGAATAATTGAAAAATTACCTCAAACCGTGGCTGGCGGTATGTAGTGGCAGATGATTTCTGTTCTTTTAGATCAGTATCCCGAGGCTGGTATTCATTAGTTAAGGGCTTGTGATATATGATATTCCCGGCCAAAGTCTATGCAACAAATGGACAATAAATGGTCATTGATTATTCAGTGGTTTTTCAGGAGTTTACCTAGCTAAGTGTCTATCAAAATAACAGGACCAAGAGGAACCAAGTCCCCAAGCGGCCCCAAGCGTACAAAAGGGGCGGGGGCTACCGGTGGGTCATCATTTGCTGATCAGCTTAAGGCAGCTTCCGGGGCATCTGGTTTAGCAGGGGCTGGTAAAACTGGTGTTGTTGAAAATGTTCAGGTTGAAGGCGTTGACGCTATTCTTGCCATGCAGGAATCCGGTGATGGTGGTGAAGAACGTGCCAAAAAACAGGCCCGCGCCTATGGTATTGAGCTTCTTGATAGGCTTAGTGAATTGCAGGATGGCCTTTTGCTTGGCGCAATTCCCAAGGATAAATTGATGGAAATTGCCCATAAAATACGCTCAGAGCGCAAAAAGGTCGACGATATACAACTCAACGATATATTAGATGAGATTGAACTGCGTGCTGAGGTAGAAATAGCTAAATATACCAGATAGTTATAAGATTTAGACCCAGTTTTTCCACCATATTTTCCCTTAAAATCTCCAAAACCCCCCTTGCTTAGAACCGCTCGCTTCAATATAAGTCCCGGCAACTGATGAAGTGGGGGCTTAAGGCCAATATGGTCGAATGCTCAGTTAGGGATATATTGCAAATGAACGTTACACTTCCACCTGATTACAAGCCTTCCGACAAGGAAGAGTTCATGAACCCAACAATGCGGGAATATTTCCGCAAACGTTTGGATGAATGGAAAGCAGAGCTGTTAAGTGAATCAAGTGAAACCATTCAGCATCTTCAGGAAAGCTCTATGCTGGAACCTGATATTGCTGATCGCGCTTCGCTTGAAACTGAACACGCACTTGAATTACGCACCCGTGACCGTGCTCGCAAGTTAATTTCTAAAATTGATGAAGCATTAGACCGCCTTGGTGATGGTTCTTTTGGTTTTTGTGAAGATACTCACGAACCAATATCTATACGTCGGCTTGAGGCTCGTCCCATAGCGACACTTTCTATTGATGCGCAGGAACGTCACGAGCGTATGGAAAAAACTCATAGGGATGATTGATTGGGAAATGAAGTCCAGCGCACAAGCGTGCGTCGCGCCTTATGGCGCGTTCTTCATTTAAACGGCCAAGTGGCCGCCGCCGCTTATGCAACGCTCTTAAAACAAAAGAAGGCCGGAGCAAAAACTCCGGCCTTAAGTTTTGTGAAAGAGGAGGCATTAGGCCACCGCTTTCAAACGGGAACGATCGAAGGCTCAGAACGGGAACAAGATATCCCAGATCTGAGTTCCCCAGCGAGGTTGCTGGAGATTGCTGAGCGTACCGCGGCCACCATAGGCCACACGCATCTCGGCAATACGTTCGTGAGTTATGCTGTTATCGGATTCAATATCGCCCGGGCGAACTACACCCGTCACCATTAACTCACGTAATTCTGCATTAACCATTACTTCCTGCCTGCCCAATATAACTAACGATCCATTGGGAAGTATCTGTGTCACCACAGCAGCAAATGTTAGATTTATTTGTTCGCTTCTGCCGATGGAGCCATCGCCAGAAGTATTATGGTTGTTGCCAAAGCTTATAACGCTGGTTGGGTCAAACCCAATTGGCAATTTTTTTAATAAAGACTTATCGGTTTCAAAGCCCAAAAGCTTTGTCACGTCGGTATCTTCGCTATCGTTGCGTTTGCGAGCTGTTGAATTTGCCAGCGATGCGCTATCATTCAGCGAAAGATTAACAACCAAGGTATCGCCAATTTCTTTGGCGCGGTGGTCTTTGAAAAATGCCTTTGCCCCGGCTCGCCACAATGAATTGGGATTTTTGTTTTCGACAACTGCTTGGGGCATCGGCATTGATACGGGCCGATACTTGGGTATGCCTTCTGGGTTGGTTATTTGGGACAGTTTCGGCCCATCACCAATTTCAGAAATACGCGAAGTTGTCTGGCAGGCAGAAAGCGTTAGGGCGGTTACGCCAATAGCTATTCCCAGTGCTAGATTTTTATTTTTAATTGTACTCATGGCCGTTCTCCTTGAATTTCACATGTCATTTCATGGCCAGGTTGACCGAAGAACTGACGCGGGCGGTGCCCGGCCCCGTTATCTCGGCCTCAATAACGGTGTTTGTCTGCAAATTTGAAATACGAATAATGTCGCCACGACCACCATGTTCAAGGGCACGTCCCCTGGTGGTTAATCGCATCAATGGGGTTGTAAGCTCGATCGTTACGCTTGATCCTTTTTCCACCATCAGCGGTAGTTGAATTTCAGATGTTCTTATGGGCTGGTTCGCAGCAATTGTGCGCCGTGCGGTCATTCCCATTAGGTCTGAATGATCAATTACCGTGTCGCGCTGTAAACTGGTTGAACGAACTTTTATCCAGCGAATATCACGTTTTGTAATATTGTCCCCACGCAGTATGCGCCGGGCCAGAACCGGAATTTCGGTTACAGCATCAACCCTGCCGCTGACACGAACTTGTTGCGATTTATTTTCGCCTTGCCAAAATATTTTGGCGTTAAAGCGTCCACTAACACGGTCAAAGGACATTTCTTTAACTTCTAATTCATTGCCAAGACCGGCCGGCGCGTAAAGACGCATTGATTTATTCGAAAGGGTAATTTCAGAGGACGGATCAATCCCTTCCTTAATTAAATATTGGGTAAGTATGGATTTAATTTCGCCAGTTTCTATTACCTCTGAATTCCTCTCAACTATTGAGCGCTCAAGCCCCGAAGTTGATGCCCAATTAATGTTGAACGCTTTTGCAACACGCCCTAGCCAGGAGGCATCAAACACAGCTTTTTGTCCGACATTGGGTGCATAGGCAACTGCTTGGCTAGATTTTTCGCCGGCGTTTGTAAAGATATCGCCTAATAATATAACTTCGCCGCTTACCATTACATGAGTGTTCAATGTTGCAGGCTCTGACTTGGCGCCAGCAAGAGAATTTGTCGGTGTAAATAGCAAAGTTACTATCGATGCCGCAAATAATATGAATAAAAACTGTTTCATAATTTTTCTCCTTAATCTCTTAAGGCCTATCTCATTTGTGATACGGTGCGCATCATTTCATCCGAAGTAGTAATAACCTTGGAATTCATTTCATATGCACGCTGGGCTGATATCAGATTTGAAATTTCTTCCACCGCGTTAACGTTGGATGTCTCAAGGAACCCTTGAAGAATTGTTCCATATCCAGAGGATCCGGGCGTAGCTGTTGAAGCCGCACCAGACGCCGTTGTCTCGAGGTATAGGTTCGAACCGACTGAATCTAGTCCGGTGTCATTGGCAAAGTTGGCAATTTGTAATTGACCAACGTTTTGATAATCAACCTGCCCATCTAGCTTTACCTGAACTTCGCCAGATGTATTGACGGCAACGTCAACCGCGTTATCTGGCACCGTTATTGCCGGCAAAACCGAATAACCATCATGGGTAACCACTAATCCGTCGGCATTTAACTGAAACGTTCCATCGCGGGTGTATGCGGTTGTGCCATCAGGCATTTGAACCTGAAAATAACCATTACCCTGAACCGCCATATCAAAGGTGTTGTCGGTTGGGGTTAGGTTGCCCTGTTCATGGATGCGGTAAACAGCAGCCAATTTAACACCAAGCCCTATTTGTACGCCCGACGGGACTACTGTGCCGGCATCGGATGAGGTTGAGCCAACCCGGCGCAGGGTTTGATACATCAGATCGTGAAATTCAGTGCGCCTGCGCATGTAACCGGTTGTGTTCATGTTGGCCAGGTTGTTGGAAACAACCTCGACGTTTTTTTGCTGGGCAAGCATGCCCGTAGCGGCGATGTTAAGCGATCTCATTGTTCCAGTCCTTTCTTATAGCGTTTCTTTAAATGCCTTATCTAAGGCGTTTGTTATTTGTATGTTCCTGTTAAACTTGCTCAGCTATTTGTTTTATTGCCCGCTTGATAAGCTCGGAAGTTCACGGACCATGCGGCGAATACGTTCGTCCTCACGGTCAATCATTTTTTGTGTCGACATGTATTGTTTTGAAACTTCCATCATTCGAGCCATTTCAAGAATTGGCTCAACGTTTGAGCCCTCTATCATGCCCTGGACAACTTTTGGGCTCTCTATAACGGTTGGTTGCTCATCGGTGGCAAAGTAGCCGCCTTCGGAGCGAAACATTTCTTGTTGGCTGTTGAATTTGACAATCTTTAATTTTCCCAATTCACCGTTTTCTGTTGAAATGGTTCCATCTGATGAGATTGTTATTTGTCTATCTTCGGGGGCGAAAAAAATTGGCGTTCCGGCATCGGTCATAACCGGGTCACCTTGTTGGGTGACAAGTTGGCCGCCATTATCCATGGTCAGGCTACCATTGCGGGTATAGCGTTCGCCGTTTTCGGTTTGAACGGAAAAATAGCCGTCTTTTTGAATTGCTAGATCCAGCGGATTATCGGTTTTGTTCATGGGGCCATCCATGGTGTTGCGAAAGCTTGCAATATTACGAACGTATGAAAGCCCTTGGGCTGCTATTGATGCGTCTGAGCGCGATCTTACAACCTGATCAACGAAGAGCATGCGTTCGCCCTTGTATCCGGTGGTGTTCATGTTCGCCATATTGTTGGCAATGGCGCTCATTTCATTACGGAGGGCCGACTGGCGCGAAAGCGCAATATATGATGTAGTTTCCATCTTGTTTTTCCCGATCGTAGTTCCGTTTTGTCTGCGCTCTTTGGCGCGGTATTATTACCGTTAAAAATGCACAGACCGTGCCAATTTGAAATATTGTTTAATTTCAAGGCATTGAATGAAATTATGGTATTGGTTTGGGCTGAATACCGGCCTAATCTGTCCCACCGGGGAAGTCTTTTCCCGGCAGAACTTGCCCATTGGATACAGATTGAGGCCCCAATGGTAGATAAAGGAACTGCCCAGCAAAAAATGCATAACTATATTGAAAGTAATTAGCTTTTTGGCCACCCCAAGGGCGCTTATCAACTACTTGTTAACCATCAGCACCTAACTTGTAATATAAGAGTTTTTGGCAGAGTCCGCGGTTGCGGGCACGTTGGTATTTAAGCCGGTATTTGAATTGACCAAAAGTCAAACTGACTAGTATTTAAAATTGAAATGAGTATGGCCATGGCCGACGATGACGAACTCGAAGATGATCTGGATGGTGACGAACTCGAAGGCGAGGAAGGCGAGGGTGAGGAAGGCGAGGAAGGCGAAGGGAAGTCTGGCAGAAAAAGACTTTTAATCGTTATTGCCGCAGTTTTAGTGCTTATCCTTGGTGGTGTAACGGGAGCGTATTTTCTCGGTTATTTGCAGCCTTTAATTAACATGATAGCTGGCGAGGATCAGGTCGGTCTAGATGATGAAGCGCAAGCACTGATATCTGGGGATGCAGTTTTTTACGATTTACCTGAGATGCTAGTTAACCTGAATACAGGTGGCCGTAAATCGGTCTATTTGAAAATAAGGGTAAGCCTTGAGCTTGAAACCGTTGAAGACGTTACAAATGTTGAAAACCTGATGCCAAGAATTGTTGATAATTTTCAGGTTTATTTGCGTGAATTACGAATAGATGACCTGAAGGGTTCAGCCGGAATGTATCGCCTGCGTGAAGAATTATTGAAACGGGTGAATGTTGCGGTTAGTCCGGCAAAAGTAAACGATGTTTTATTCAAAGAAATGCTTGTTCAGTAGCGAACGACAACTAGAAAGATTGGCAATAAATGACAGCCCCAGGTGATGACGTAGACCAAGATGCAATGGCTGCCGCATGGGAAGCGGCTATGGATCCTGATGCCGCGGCCCCTACGGGCGAAGATGGCGAACAGGACGATCTGGCCGCTGAATGGGCATCCATGCTCGACAGTGGCAGTGATTCTTCTGCATCTTCTGGTGGTGGCCGTGAATCAACCCGTGTACTTAATCAAGACGAAATTGACTCATTGCTTGGCTTTGATGACGAACTTGATGAGGTTGACCACAAGTCAGGCATTCAAGCCATTCTTAATTCGGCGCTGGTTTCATACGAACGACTTCCAATGCTCGAAGTTGTGTTTGATCGTCTTGTACGTCTGATGTCCACGTCTTTGCGTAATTTTACCTCTGATAATGTTGAAGTATCACTGGATAATATTACCTCTATACGTTTTGGTGATTATCTTAATTCAATCCCACTTCCTGCCATGCTTAGCGTGTTTAAGGCCGAAGAATGGGACAACTTCGGACTTCTAACCGTTGACTCGTCTCTTATTTATTCAATCGTTGATGTTTTGCTGGGTGGTAGACGCGGAACGGCCGCTATGCGTATTGAGGGCCGACCATACACCACCATTGAACGCTCGCTGGTTGAAAGAATGGTTCATGTAATGCTGTCGGATTTATCTGGCTCGTTTGAACCGCTATCGCCGGTAACATTCCGCTTTGACCGTATTGAAACAAACCCACGGTTTGCAACCATTTCCAGGCCATCAAACGCAGCCATTGTGGCGCGACTAAGAATTGATATGGAAGACCGTGGCGGACAGATGGAACTGCTTCTTCCTTATGCAACGCTGGAACCTGTTCGTGAGCTATTGCTGCAATCGTTCATGGGTGAAAAATTTGGTCGCGATTCAATTTGGGAAACTCACTTGGCCGAAGAACTATGGCTTACCGAGGTTGAGCTTGAAGCGGTTCTGGATACGCAATCAATGCGGTTGGGGTCGGCCTTTGATTTCAAGGTGAACTCACACCTTGCATTAGGCGCAACCCCTGACAGCCAAGTTCTGCTCAAATGCGGCGATGTTCCTATGTACGTTGGTAAAATGGGCCGCAAAGGCGAGCAGATGGCAATTCAAATAGATGGAAAATACGAAAAACCGAAAGAATAAACTTTCGGACATGTTATTTAACAGTCGCGTTTTTTTGGCATTTTAATATTTGTCATAGCGCAATTTTAGGGAAGGAAAAACGATGACTATTTCCTTGGTTTTAGATGTAACAATCGCTGTTCTGCTGATGTTTACCATAACTTATGCGGTTCGCCTTAATTATCGCCTTTCGCAGTTGCGTGCCGATAAGTCAGAGCTTGAGATGCTTGCTAAAACTTTCGTCAATGCAACCAATCGTGCAGAAGAAGGGGTGAATAGATTAAAGGTTTCAACCGATGCACTACAGGCAGAAATAAAAAAGGCTGAAGTATTAAAAGATGACCTGGCTTATATGATTGAGCGCGGTGGAACCACAGCCGATGAAATGTTAGAACGGGTTCGCACAACCCGCACATTTTCCGCCCCTGTTAATACGGGAACATTTTCCGAAGAAGATCTTGCCGGCAGTAACGTAAACGAATTTACCGGTGATTTTTTAAATTCCGCGCCTGAGTTTGAAAGCGACAACCCGCTTAAAAATGCCATTGAGGCCGGACGTAAAAACATATCATCGGCCAATTCTGTAAAAGATACGCTTAGGGCGCGCGGCAATAGCGGTGCGAGCGCACATATTGACCCGCAGATAGATGCAGAACGGGTACTGATGAAGGTTCTTGGCGGCGTAAGCTAGTTATTGTGAAATTATTTTTAAACACCAATCAGGACTCCTTAGGGCATGGGTAGCAAAAAAAGAAAAACAATAAAAAAGAAAAGTGTAGCCAGTAATCCCATTAGGCGTGTTTTTGCGCGCATGCGATTGATGCCTATGGTTATATTCTTTTCTGTTCTTATGCTTACGGTAAAGGTCAGCGATATCTGGACGGGCGTAGAGGGCCTGCTTGATGGTGAGGTCGGCGTTTCTGAGGCCGCCGCCCAAGCGCCAACCCCACCTGCTAGCACGGCGACACCACCAACTGATCCATTGATGGCGGACGATCCATTGATGGCGGCTGAGCCATTGACAATACCAAATGAAGACCCAGCAGCCGTGGCGGCAAGAATGCTAGCTGATGACCCGACGCTTCTTACCCAAACGGAAATAGACCTGTTACAAAAATTGGCAGAAAGACGCGAAGTAATAGATCTAAGGGCAAAGGAGTTAGAGACCCGTGAGGCCATGTTGCAGGCGGCAGAGGGTCGAATTGATAAAAAAATTGATGATTTTAAAGCTCTAAAGGCAACCTTGGATGGGCTAATCAAGCAATATGATGGTCAGCAGGACTCCCAGCTAGCAAGCTTGGTTAAAATCTATGAAAATATGAAACCCAAGGACGCCGCACGAATATTTGAAGAGCTTGAGATGGGGGTATTATTGATGGTGACAGAGCGCATGAAAGAGCGTTCTCTGGCCCCTGTAATGGCTAAAATGGACCCGGTAAAAGCCATGGAAATGACCGTGGAGCTTGCTAAAATGAGGAAAATACCCCGACCCGGCGGAGGCGCTGGTTGAGGGTAAATTCTTTAAAATTGTTAAAATTTAAGCGATATCTGGCGATTGATCATATAATAGATTGTTTTTAAAGGGTTGCTAAGAGCGCTAGGCTGTTTTACCTAATATGTATAACAAGGATTGAATAACGGTTCGGGGCTTAATATATGCTAACTTCATAGTATGTTAGCTTAATTTTTGTAAATATTAGGTTGCTGGTAATTATCAAGAGATTCGACTGGCAAGTTGCCAGTTAACGTATGGAGATTTCTAAATGGCTGTAGATATGAGTATGAAGGTCCTAATCGTAGATGATTACAAGACCATGCTCAGGATTATGCGTAATCTGCTAAAGCAACTGGGTTTTGACAACGTGGAGGAAGCCATTGATGGCACCGCCGCTCATGCAATTCTTGCTGAGGATCCTAATTTTGGTTTGATTATTTCTGACTGGAACATGGAACCCATGACCGGGATTGAGTTGTTGCGTAAGGTTCGGGCCGAAGATGCGCTAAAAGCCATACCATTTATTATGGTTACAGCAGAATCAAAATCTGAAAACGTTATTGCGGCAAAGGAAGCCGGTGTTTCAAACTACATCGTGAAACCATTTAACGCCGAAACTCTTAAGGCAAAGATGGTTAGCGTACTTGGTGATTTCTAAGGGGGTTGCCAATGGCCGGGGGGAAGGCAGCAAAGCGCAAAACGGTTAAGCGCAAAACGGCAAAACGCACCCCGGCTACAAAGCCGAAATCGCCAAAGAAAAAGTCCGCAAAGCGCGTGACGGCGAAACGTAAATCAGCAAAATCCAAAACCGCCAAACGCAAGACTGCCAAGCGCAAGTCTCCCAAGCGTGTGTCAGCAAAACGCGCAAGCACGGCAAAGTCAAAAAATCCCAAGAAAAAGAAAAGCACAAAGAAAAAAGTGCTTAAGAAAAAAAGTGTCGCCAAAAAGCGCTCTGCTGTGAAAAATGTATTAAGTGCAGCAAAGAAGATGTCTAAGAGCAAAAAACCAGCATCCAAAATTGAGAAAATTATTTTTTCTGAATTAGAGAATCTTGCCGGTTATATCCAAGATGCCAAAATGGAAATTTCATCATTAAATCCTAATGAGGTTAAAAACGATTTTCTGCCAACGGCGGAGATCGAGCTTAGCGCAATTGTGGAGGCAACAGCCGAAGCAACCCATGCAATTATGGATGCCTGCGAAGGTTTGGAAGAGGTTATGTCCGGACTAGACGGCGAAGCGGCGTCAACATTGATGGATTCTACCACCAAGATTTATGAGGCATGTACATTCCAAGACATAACCGGACAACGAATTAACAAGGTGGTTACCGCGTTGCAACACATTGAAGGGCGCATCGACCTCCTGATTTCCGTGTTTGATATAAAAATTGATAAATCTGCATCTATCAAAAAAGAAGAGCAGATAATTAATGTGGGGGGAGCTAAGGTGGTAAGCGACGAGGGGCTTCTCGAAGGCCCTCAGCTTAAGGGGCGTGGCAGTAGCCAGGCTGAAATCGATGATCTTTTAGCGAGTTTTGATTAGTCCCATATGGACGATTTTGACACCATAACCAAGTCTGGAAAAGGCGCCGATTCTACAATAGCCCTGTTTTTGGGATTGTATCTTGTTGTCTTGGCATTTTTCATTCTTCTTGTTTCCATATCAACCCTTGAAGAATCAAAATCACGAACGGTAATGGATAGCTTGTCCAGTGCGTTTACAACAATTATTCCGCCCTCGTCTGATCTGCAATCATTTAGATCAAAAGACGGCGATGTTTTGGCGGCTCAGGAATTTCAGGAACAGGTTACTGGCATATTTGCAACATCGGTTGCCATCGAAAAGATTGAGATAGTTCAACCGGGCAAATTGATGCGAGTGGTATTTAAATCAGACTCGCTTTTTGTTTCCGGAGAAGCAACAATTCGCGACAGCATGTACCCGATGCTTGACAGAACCGTGGCTTCTCTTTCCAACCGTCCTGCCGGAATGCGGTTTGATTTGGAGTTTGTAATAGGCGTACCGACGGTTGGGGGCAAATCAATGCCCATAGTTGAAACCCTTGAAATGACCCGGGCCGGAAACTTTGCAAAAGCCATGTTTGAGCGAGGTCTTCCGCCAGATAGTGTAAGCGTTGGAATGCGCCCCAGCCGTGTCGACGAGGTTGTGCTATGGTTTTATACTCGTGACATAGAAGACTCGAAACTTAAATTCAAGGAAGACGCAAACGCACCTAGTGGCGCAGACGGGGCGCAATAATATGCCTTATGCAGAAAACCAAGATCAGGAACCAAAACCACCCGGGCCATCCAAGGCCGCATGGATGGTAACGTTTACCGATTTGGTTTCCCTGATGCTTACATTCTTTGTTTTGTTGTTTTCCATGTCCAATGTAAAGATGGATGAATGGGATGCTATGATTGATACTTTGACGCAAACCCTTAACCCGTCCAAGTTGACAACGGTTGCCGCGGCTACATCAAAGTTCAATGTTGGTACAATATTTCGTAAACGCGCAATAAATCTTGATTATCTTTCCACCGTGATGGAAGAAACCATGACGCAAGATGCACTGCTTTCGAAAGGTCAGCTAATGATGCTCGACGATCGCTTGATTATAGCGCTTCCCGGCGACCTACTTTTTTCTACTGGCAGGGCAGTTATGTCGGATGAAGCAAAATCAGCGTTATTTACACTAGGAAGCGTGCTCAGGAATATTGGCAATCAAATTGGCGTCAATGGTCACACAGACCCGCGCCCACCAGCCGCAGGCAGCGATTTTACCTCTAACTGGGAGCTGTCATTGGCCCGTGCGTCGGCGGTGGCCAATACAATCAGAAGGTCAGGTTATACAGAGGAAATATTCGCGTTTGGATATGCCGCTAGCCGTTATAACCAGCTACCAAAAATAGAAGAAGAAAAACGCCTACAATTAGCCCGTCGGGTTGATATAGTTGTTTTCCCTACCGTTGGGGGTGATTGATTTTATGCGTAGCCTTTTAGCAATATTTGCACTTGTCATACCTATTTTATTGGGTGGTGCAGGTGCGGCTGTTGCCGATACGGTAAGCACAAGCGCAGGACAGCGTGAAAATTTTGGCAGGATGGTTTTTGCATGGCCCCAACCAGTTGGTCACGTTAGCGAAGCGGGCGATGGCTTTATATTGGTTAGATTTTCTAGACCCATAGAAACAAATTTAAATACTTCTATACGTGTTTTGCAGAAATATATTTCCGCAGCGGAAATTGGCCCTGATGGGGCTAGCATAATATTTCGCTTGAAAGGTAATTTTGGCCTTAGAAGCTATGATAGTGGCAACAGCGTTGTGGTTGATATATTGGACGCCAATGATGTGCCAACACAAACACCAACCGGAACCGTTAACCCCAACGCGCAACAGCCTACAGATAAATTAAGCGTTGGCGTTCGTACCGGAATACACAAGGGCTTCTCTCGTGTAGTTTTCGATTGGCCGACGCAAGTACCGTACAATGCAAGCAGGGATGGCAACAAGCTGAACCTTTCTTTTCAGGCCGCAGGTAACGCAAATATAAAGGGACTGTCTTCTGGTCGCGTTCCATTTGTAAAGGGTGCAAGCGTAAGCTCTAACGCCAGTGGAACAGATATTTCATTAACAATTGACCCAACATCAAAGACAAGGCATTTCAAAATTGAAAAACGCGTGGTTGTTGATGTCTATGCCCCGGGAACCATTGATGGGGCCGTCCCCATTCAAAATACCGCTAAACAAACTGCAATTGAAACGGCCACCACCGTTCAAGATGCAAAACCGGCGGTGGTTGTGTCCGCTAACCCTGAATCAACACCACCTGCAGAAGAAAAAATTGTAGAAAAACCTGTTGAAGCCGTAACCCTAGAGGATAAGCCTGGGGTTAAGCTTGGGGCAAAAACCGAAGCAGAGGCCAAAACTGCAAAAAATAATGAACAGTCCGATGCGCCCGTAAGTTTAGAGCCAAAAAAAGAGACAGTGAACATTGGCTCTGCAGCAAAAACGGAAAATTCATCTGATGAAAATTCCACGTCAATTTCATCTGTGAACATGCAAATAACCAAGGGCGAAGGCGGAACGTTAGATATTAAGTTTGACTGGGAAGAGCCGGTTGCCGCCGCAGTTTTTAATCGCGCCGGGTATCTTTGGATAATATTTGATAAACGAATTTCCATAGATGCCCCGGCAATCGCAAGAGAGGCCGCCCCAACTATTTTGTCAGCTGAGCAAATTGAAACCACAAGGGGCACTGCCATCAGGTTAAAAACCACAGCTGGAATTAACCCTGAAATTAAGCGTTCTGGCCTTGCCTGGGTTTTTGAATTTGTTCGCGCCCCGATGTTACCGTCGGCACCATTGGAAACCGTCGCTCAACCAAGCTCGCCTTTGGGGGCAAGGCTTTTTGTATCGGTCCCCGAACCGGGCGAGGTGATTGTAGTTAAAGACCCAGAAGCTGGTGATAATCTTGCTGTGGTACCGGTTATACCGCTTGGTCATGGCATAGGAAGAGTTTGGTCATACCCACAGTTAAAATTATTGCAAACCAAACAGGGCATAGTGATACAGCCATTGGGCGATGATTTACGGGTGCGAACCTTAAAACAGGGGGTTGAGGTTACCAGCGCATCCAGCCTGCAAATTTCATCGGTTACCCCAGAAGAGCTTGCAAATGTTAAGTTAGAGGCAATTCTGGCCCCGGGTGATGAGCAAGAATTCTCAAAACCACTTACGCGAATACTAGATTTGGAAAAATGGAATCGGGCAGACCTAAAATCATTTATTGATGCAAGACAGGCACTGCAATTAGAAATAGCAGTTTCAAAAACTGATAAAAAACTAGAAGAAACGCGGCTTGAGCTAACACGATTCTATTTTGCTAGCGCATTTTCTGCTGAAACACTTGGCATTATCGAGATAATGATTAAAAAAAATCCTGAACTTCAAAAGGACCCGGAAATAGTTCTTATGCGCGGCGCATCCAGTTTATTAATGGGGCGCTTTGAAGATGCTCGTACCTATCTGTTTACCGAGGAATTAAACGATAATGATGAAAGCGCGTTTTGGCGTGCAGCACTAGCAGCCGAAGAAGGTAAATTATCTGAAGTCGCATTTGATCTAAGACGTACTGGCGCAATAACGCGACCCTATACCAAGGCATTAAAAATGCCGATGGCAACATTGGTGGCCTCGGCCGCGGTTGAAGTGGGTGATATAAAACAAGCTGGCAGTTATATAGATATACTCAATCTTGAAAACCCTGACCCTTCACAGCAAAATCAGATTGATTTTGTAGCGGCTAAACTACTTAAGCTTGGTGGTGATTTTGAAGGTGCAATTGGTAAATTTGAAGAAGTAATGGATGGTCAGCATCGCCCGAGCAGGGCCAAGGCAACAGTCGCCAGAGCGCAATTATTGCTTGAGCTTGATCGATATTCTTCGCAGGACATGATTGAAGAATACGAAAAACTTCGTTTTTCATGGCGGGGTGGTGAGTTTGAATTTTGGTTATTGAAAAATCTTGGGCAGCTTTATAGTTCTACAGGTATGTACCGCGAAGGGCTTCAAGCGCTAAAACAAGCGGCGACATATTTCCGCGATTACGAGGAATCATCAGACGTTACCAAACAAATGTCAGATTTATTTCAAAAACTTTATCTTGATGGTGCGGCTGATGAACTTGCCCCGGTAACGGCAATTGCACTTTATGATGAATACCGTGAATTGACGCCGGCCGGTGAAAAGGGCGACGAGATGATACGCAAACTTGCCGATAGGCTGGTTGGGGTTGACCTGCTTGAACGCGCTGCCGATCTTCTTGAAGGACAGGTTGAATTTCGTCTTAAGGGTGCTGAAAAAGCCCGGGTTGGGGCCAGGCTAGCATTGGTATTCTTGTTTGATCACAAGTTTGATGATGCCCTGAGGATTTTAAACGCATCAAACGAACCTAACCTGCCGGATGATTTGGTGCATAATCGTTTAATATTAAGAGCGCGCGCGACCATAGGGGTTGGCCAGAGTGATGATGCGATTGAAATGTTAAAAGGAAATCCCTCTGCCGATGCAAATGAATTAAGAGCTGAAGTATACTGGCGTAAAGCTGATTGGAAAAATGCTTCCAAGGTATTGGGCAAGTTGGCTAGGTCTTATGGCGCAAAAGCCAGAAAACCATTGACCGATAGGCAGGCTTATATGGTTTTGCGATGGGCAGTAGCGGAAACTCTTTATAAAAATGAAAACGCAATTGAGCGCATCCTTGAAAATTATGGCGCGGCAATGATGAAAAGCCCGTATGGAGACGCATTCACATTAATAGCCCAACCACTAGCGGCAGGTCTTGTTGATTTCCGCGGGCTAGGTGAAATACTAAAAGAGGTCGAAGATTTTAAGGGCTTCATGGGGTCATACCAAGACCAGATTGGCGCTGGTAAACTTAGTGAAATATATTAAAGTTTAAAAAATATAAAAATGGGGCACCATCTTGTGCAATTAAAATCAATAAGAACAAGGCTAATTTTGCTGGTAACGGCCATATTGGTTACTGGGTTTCTCACCACAAATATACTTAGCTTTCAAGTATCAAAAAACGCACTTCGCACAACAATTCTTAATAATGAATTGCCTCTTACAAGCGATAATATTTATTCTGAAATTCAAACAGATTTTCTACGCCCCGTTTTAGTGTCGTCACTTATGGCGAACGATACATTTTTGCGTGAATGGGTGATTAATGGTGAGCATGATACAGGAAAGATTGTTAGGTATCTTGATAATATTCGCAATCGCTATGACGCTTTCACGACGTTTTTTATCTCAAATAAAACCTTGGCCTATTATCATTTTTCTGGTCCAACCAGAACTATTGATAAAAACAATCCCGAAGACGATTGGTTTTTTCGCGTTCGCGATATGAAGGATCAATATGAAATTAACGTCGATGAAAATGAAGAACAGGGAGGCGCCATTACCATATTTATCAATTACAAGACCCTTGATTCAAATGGTAAATTTATCGGTGTTGCCGGTGTCGGCCTAGGACTTAGTTCGGTTGCGGCTGTGGTTAAAAAATACGAACAAAATTTTAACAGAAATATTTTCTTTGTTGATAAAGCTGGGTTTATTCGGGTCTCTTCGAAAGAAAGCATCCTCAACAAAAATATAAATAATATGAACGGCATTCAAAATCTTGCGGTTGAGGCATTATCAAAAGATCGCGGTTCTTTTTCATATGTACGTGATGGTGAAGAATACCTTCTTACCACACGTTATATTCCGGAATTAAAATGGTACTTGTTTGTTGAATTGCCGGAATCGGAAGCAACCGCTGGTATTCGCCAAGGATTTATAAAAAATCTTGTAATTGGTTTTGTTGTTATTGGCATAACTCTTGCGTTGATCATTTTTGTGATAAATTTTGCCCAGCGCCAGTTAGAAAACATGGCGGTTACTGATAAATTAACCGGCCTTGGTAACCGTCAGGCATTTGACGTTTCTTTTGGCGATGCCATCAAACGTGCCCGTCGTACGGACGAGAGCGTTTCATTAATGATGATTGATTTTGATAATTTTAAAGCTGTGAACGATTCATTCGGTCATGTAGTTGGCGATGAGGTAATAAAAAGAGCAATTGGGTTTATAAAACCAATGCTAAGGGAATCAGACATTATGTGTCGTTGGGGAGGAGAGGAGTTCTCTGTGGTTATGCCAGCGTGCAATGCAAAAAATGCAGCTATTATTGCAGATAATATTCGCGATGGTGTTATGGATGAAATATTTGTTGGACAAGATATAAATTGGCGCATGACCATAAGCATAGGAATAAGCGAATTATCGGGCGCAAATGATGATGGGGTTGATATGCTTCGTCGGGCAGATGGTGCGCTATATTTGGCAAAAGAAAGTGGACGCAACCGGGTTGAGGTTGCCTAAATATTATAGGCTATTGAGAAAAATATAGACGGCAAGCTAAGTGAAAAATACTAGGTGATACATATTAGCAATTAATAAAAAAACATAAAGTCCGGCAAATAGCCGGGCTTTATGCGTGAAGTATGTTTGCTAAATTATTATGATATTTTAATTTTGCGTACGCCGGGTATTTCCGTTTCAGGTATTTTTTGCATTTCAACGAAAAGTACACCATCTTTGAACGATGCTGTTGCGCTTTCCGCATCAACACCTAGAGGAATGCGGAAGGCACGCACAACGGAACCATAACGCCTTTCGCTAAGGTGGTAGTTTTTCTTTTCTTCTTTCTTCTCTTCTTGTTTTTCTCCGGAAATGGTTAGTACGTCATTGGCAAATGAGATATCGATGTCGCCTTTACTCATTCCCGGTAACTCGACCTCCACCTTATATGATTTGTCTGTTTCGTTGACATCGGAACGTGGTGCCATTTTTCCAAATCTAGCAAAGGTATCTTCGAGTTGTCGTAGGGGCTCAATTTCAGCAATATCTTTTCTAAATTGGCCAAACCTTCCAAAAGAAACGTTGGAAAAAAATCTATCGAAAAGTTCATCAACCTCTTCCCTTAGGGCGAGAATAGGGTGATAGCCTTCGTTCTGATCTTGCCTCATGGACTCCTTGGAGGAATCTATTTCTGAGGATTCTGGTTGAATTTTTTTTACTGGTTTATTAGCGCTAGACATAGCGTGCCTCCTTTCAATCATTAATGATAAAAAAGCAGGAACTACAGCCCTCTGAGAATAGCATTTAGGGGGTGAGTGATGTAGTGGGGCAATCCCAGACAATCCCAGAGGCTGCCTGCGTTAAGGATTATACTACATTTTTGCTAAAAATGGAACTTGGCAGTTTGCCTTAGCCGCCGCCATAGCTACGCACCAGCGAGCCTACTATCATGTACCAGCCATCAACTAGCACGAAAAATATAATTTTGAACGGCATGGCAATAATAATTGGTGGCAGCATCATCATGCCCATGGACATCAATACAGACGCAACAACCATGTCGATAATAAGAAATGGCAAAAACAATAAAAAGCCTATTTCAAACGCGCGGCGTAATTCACTTATCATGAACGCTGGTATTAAAACCCGGAGCGGCATATTTACCTGAATCTGTTCCGGCGTAAGGCCCGCCATATCAACGAACAGGCCAAGGTCTTGTTCACGCACGTGGGACAGCATAAACGTTTCAAACGGTGCGATGGTTCGGGTAAATGCCTCCATCTCGTCTATTTCACCGTTTAGCATGGGCTGAACACCATCGCTGTATGCCTTCTCGAACGATGGCATCATGATGAACAGGGTCAGAAACAAAGCCAAACTTACCAGAACCTGATTTGGCGGTGTTTGTTGGGTACCCATGGCGGTGCGCAGAAATGAAAGAACCACAACTATACGCGTGAATGATGTAACCATTATCAATATAGAAGGCGCAAGACTAAGAACGGTGAGCAACAACACCAACTGCACCACACGCCCGGAACTTGATGCGCTGGGATTGGGGCCAAGGTCAAGCGAAAGGCTTTGCGCAGACGCCCCATCAGGAAGCAGCCATAAAAAACCGCAAAGCGCTACGGTAAAAACAGAAAGTTTTAAAAGCGGGGCAAATATTTCTCTCCCTAATTTAGGGCTGGCAAACTTAATGCTGGCAAACTGCTTTCTCAATGTTGATCCTTTGTATCGCTATTATCATCGTTTTTATCATTAGCTTCAGGTGGTGGCGTTATGCCGGTTTCCACCACGGTTTCTGAATTTGGCCCCAGTATTACAAGATGCTCCACATCATCACGGCGAAAGATTACTGCTCTGCGTTTCCCATCCAGCATCATTACTTCTACAATCTTGAGACGTTTCTTGCGCCCCTTTGTCATTACAGAACCCGCCATGCCGGGGCCATAGCGTTTGGCCACCAGTGCCAGAAGACCGATTAGTCCCAGAACAAAAGCAAGGGCAAGAACGAAACGAAAATATTCAGGTAATTCCATAATCAGGACAATACCCCCCAGAGCGTATTGTTTAAAAACTTAAAAAATGCGGTCATTAATCAATAGCGGTTAATCAGGTTTTTTATCATTTTGATAAGCGTTTCTGGCCTTTTTTCTATCCAGTTCGGCCTCGCCCTTAAGCAGTTCTTGTTGGTGATCTTTTAGGCTTTCCTCAATTCCCGTCAGCGAATCGATAAGATTGCTCACCGCCTCAATAAACGGTCTTGCCGTTTCCGGGTCGCATTTTTTTAAATTGTCGGTTAATTCACGGATTCTTTCTTCCATGGCGCTAAGGTCAACCATCTTGCCTTCTTCGAGAAGCCTTCTCGATGTGGTTATAAGGCTTTCCACTTGCTCCATTTGCTGGCTGATTTCCGCTGCGGTTGGGTTGCTCACTTTTGGGGTTTCTCCATACCTGCATTATTGTCCAACTGGGGCTCGGGGGTTATCCCTTCGGGCCATTTATCGTTAAGCCTGTAAACATAGGATAATATTTCTGCCACTGCAGTAAAGGCCTCAAGTGGAATCTCGCTATCAACATCAACACTAGATAGCAGTTGAGCAAGATCGGCATCTTCTTTGACCTCAATACCATTGGCCTCGGCTATGGCGATTATTTGTTCAGCCAGACAGCCCGTACCTTTAGCCACCACTTTTGGCGCAGAGCTTTTATGCAGATCATAATCAAGCGCTATGGCAAGGTCTGAAGCCTGATTTTTTTTATCATTTTCGCTCATCTATAATTTTACCATTTTCATTTGGTCGCTTGGTCGGTATCGACTCGGGGTGGGTCACACCCATCCCAGCACTAATTTTTCTAACCCAGATGTTGAAGCTTAAGGTTCCCACACCTGTATTTACAATCAATAAATACAAAAATTCCCAGAAATCTGGCGTTTTTACTCACTTTTCCACAGCCTCAACTGCGCTTGATTCATTGATTCTTAAGTCTTGCCCCCTGATACTAGGCTGAAGATAAAGGCTACCTTCAAGAATGGGGGCCTCCTACCACCAGAATGGTAACTATATGTCATGCAAAGCACCACTAAGGCGCAAATGACAGCATAAAAATAAAAAATATGGGCACGAACATTTAGAAGGTTAAGGATGGTTCGCTATGGACCTAAATAATATTACTTTGTTTGGTCTTATGAAGGGCAAGCTCAAGTGGCTTACCCAACGTCAGGAAGTTCTTGCCCAAAACGTGGCGAACTCCGACACTCCGGGCTACCGGCCCCATGACCTGAAAGCGTTTGATTTCAAGGAAATGGTTCAAACGCCACAAAACAAGATAAATATGGCTGTGGTAGACCCTCAGCACCTGCAGGGCCGTCGTCAGCGCCTAGGTGTTGCCAAAGAAATTACAGACAACAGAAATTATGAAACCTCTCCTGACGGTAACTCAGTAGTGCTGGAAGAGCAGATGGCAAAAATTGGTGAAACCCAAATAGAGCATAAAATGATAACCGAGCTTTATAGAAAACAAATAAGTATGCTTAAAACTGCAATTGGAAAGAACCGATAGGTTAACGAACGTAAACGGAGAAATGATTTATGGATGACCTCTTGAGAACACTCAGGATTTCAACCGCCGGAATGAAGGCGCAGGGCACTCGCTTGCGTGTTATTTCCGAAAACGTTGCCAATGCTGATTCTCTACCCACTTCTCCTGATGGTGTTCCATATCGGCGCAAGGTTATAACCTTTCGCAATGAGCTTGACCGTACCATTGGGGTTGAAAAAGTACTGGTAGATAAAATTGGTATTGATAAATCTAGTTTTCCTCGCAAATACGACCCGTCACATCCGGCAGCAAATGCCGAAGGATATGTTTTGACCCCAAACGTTAATTCGTTGATGGAAATGATGGATATGCGTGAAGCGCAGCGTTCTTATGAAGCTAATATGAGTGTAATCAAGTCATCCAAAATCATGTTGCAAGGTACAATTGCGCTAATGCGCTAATTCAAGAGGGAGTTTAATAAATGGCCATAGACCCATCCGTTAATGTGGCAAATGCCCTGCAGGCCTATAGCCAGGCAAACAATACTGGATCTGTTGGCAATGTGCTTCCAGCGCAAGATGCCCCCCAACCCCAAAGCGGCCAATTTGCCCAGCTTGTGTCAAACAGCCTTAATCAGACATTGGCGCAGAGCAAGGCATCCGAGCAGGTGGCCATAAGCGGCATAACCGGCGGTGCCGATATGGCACAGTTGGCGCTGGCCGTTAGTGAGGCTGAGATTACCCTGCAGACGGTTGTAGCGGTTCGTGACAAGGTCGTTGATGCATATAGAGAAATACTCAGGATGCCAATCTAGGCATTCCCAATATTGGCTCAATAAGCATAAAAAGAAAAAATCTCCCAAGAATCTCCTAATAGCTATCTTGAGAATCGCCTTAAGAATTAATAGTATTTATTGCCAGCATTAATTAAGCATCAGTGGAACACCGATGAACGAAGTTACGGTAGTCGAACTTGGCCGTCAGGCATTATGGGTTATCTTAAAGATGGCCGGGCCAATCATGCTTTCGGGCCTGTTAATTGGTTTGGTAATTGCGCTGTTTCAGGCCCTTACCACCATTCAGGAAATGACGCTAACTTTTGTTCCAAAAATTATTGTTATCTTTTTTGCAGTTGTGCTTTTTCTTCCTTTCATGATTTCAACCCTTATTGATTTTTCAAACGGTCTGTTTGATAGAATTGTCGGGCTTGGGTAGGTCTCATGCTTGAGCAACTCGTAAACCTCAACCTGTTTTCGTTTCTTTTGATTTTTTCCCGGGTTGGGGCGGCGATGATGCTGCTTCCGGGCATTGGACAACAGTATGTATCTCCAAACATAAGGCTTCTTCTGGCGCTTCTAATTAGCTTTGTAATGACACCAGTTTTGATGAATGATCTTCCTACAATGCCCCAAGCAGTGGACGGGGTGGCATTGCTTATAATAGGCGAAATACTGATAGGGCTGTTTTTGGGGTTAATTCCGCGCATTGCAATGGCCGCATTGCAAACCGCAGGTACGGTTCTGGCGTTGGTATCGAGCATGGCAAACATGTTCATTCTCGATCCAATTAGCGAACAGCAAAGCTCGCTGATTTCTACTTTTCTAGGAATAATGGGCATTACGTTAGTGTTTGTAACAGATACCCACCATCTTATGCTTGCCGCCATTACCGAAAGCTATACGGTTTTTGTGCCAGGTGATCCATTAGCCATTGGCGATATGAGCGATGTCTTGGCAAGAATGGTAGCGGATAGTTTTAATCTGGGCATACAATTGTCAGCACCGCTTATTTTGACCGGCTTTGCCTATTATGTGGGTTTGGGCATCCTTGGTAGGTTGATGCCGCAATTGCCAGTATTTTTCTTTGGCTTACCCGCTCAGATAACAATGCAGTATGCAGTTATGGCTATAACATTACCAGGCATGATGCTGGTATTTATGGCCTACTTTGAGAGCAAACTTATTAATATTGCGATACCATAAAGCTTTGCCAATAATGCGGAGGCCTTGATGGCTGAAGAAGACGACTCCCAAAAAACAGAAGACCCAACCGAGCGAAAATTAGCCAAGGCCCGGGAAAAGGGTCAGGTTGGGGTTTCACAGGAGGTAAAAAGCTGGGCTATTCTTATGGGAAGCCTGCTCACTCTTTCGATTGTGGCCCCATGGATGATGGGTGGAATTAAAAATTATTCAATCGGCTATATTGAAAATTCTCACGCCCTCAGTACTGATATTGGCAACCTGCAAGAATTATTGATAGATGTCTTGCTTCAAATTGGGGCTTATCTTTCGCCACTTTTTATTGCCCTTATGCTACTAGCTTTTTCAGCCAGCGTTATGCAGACGGGTTTTTTGTGGGCACCGGATAAAATCACTCCAAAATTAAATAAGATTTCTATTATTGCTGGGTTTAAGCGAATTTTTTCCTCGCGTGCCCTTATGGAATTTCTCAAAGGCATACTTAAGCTCGGCATTGTAACTGTATTGATGGTTGCTATGGCCATGCCGTTTGTGACCGATTTAGGGATTATGCCCGGCTATGCGCTTGCAGATGTTGTTGACAGGATATTTTATTTAACCATTGCCATTTCCACTGGCGCCATAATGGTTATGACGGCAATTGCGATACTTGATTATATGTATCAAAAGTATGATCACAACAAATCACAAAAGATGAGCCGTCAAGAAGTAAAAGACGAACACAAAGAATCAGAAGGCGATCCCCAGATTAAGGCCCGGATCAGGAAAATCAGGGCAGAGCGCGCCCAACAAAGAATGATAAGCGCCGTGCCCAATGCCGATGTGGTTATAACCAACCCAACCCACTACTCTATTGCCCTTGAATACAAGATGGATTCCATGGGTGCACCTAGGGTTTTGGCCAAGGGCATTGACCATCTGGCCCTTAGAATAAGGGAGGTTGCCAAGGAAAATGACGTTCCGATTGTGGAAAATGTGCCATTGGCCCGGGCGCTTTATTCAGCTGTTGAGGTTGACGAGGAAATCCCAGTAGAACATTACAAGGCGGTGGCCGAAGTTATCGGCTATGTTATGCGCCTTAAAGGCGATATTCCAAACGCAGGACCAGAAAGCACAGTTTAATAACACCATGCCAAGCAGTAATAAAATAAACGACAATACCAATGACACAGGTGTCCCGTCCGCAAGCGGCATTAATGGCGCTCAGTTTGCGCCCACCCGTGGCCCGTGGCCGGGGTGGTTCTTGTTGGCCGGTCTTCTATCGGCAATCTCTGGTCTTATCATTGGCCTTGGTTATGTGGATGCGGCGATTGTTTCGCCTGTGCTTGAACCCTTTGTCGTATTTGTTCCTTACGTAGCAGGCTTAATGACTGCCGTGTTCTCGCTTTTAGGGGCGTGGGCATTTGGGATGAGAG
Organism: uncultured Thalassospiraceae bacterium; assembly: GCA_965603095.1. Taxonomy (GTDB): domain Bacteria; phylum Pseudomonadota; class Alphaproteobacteria; order Rhodospirillales; family Magnetovibrionaceae; genus DAOVVL01. The sequence goes on from CBFDBQ010000015.1 coordinate 35,865, forward strand.
CAAACACCGATGCGGACGCAAGGCTAGTTTTTCAGGCTCAGAGCGAGACAGGTGATGCCTTGATGATTACAAACGCCAAAGGCGCATCGGTTTATGCCAACAAATCCTTTCGTGATTTATTCAGAGGTAACGCTGAAACCAACATATTAAAAGGCCTTTCCATTGCCGATGATGACGTTACCTCAGCCGATAAATTAGAACGCTTGTTGATGCAGGCGGCTGGCGGTGGCCGCGATTGGGATGAAATAGAAATATGGAAACATTTTGGTGAAAAATTATTAATACAACGCTGGCGATTGTCGGCAAGACCTATTGAAAATAATTTCAAAGGAAAAAAACGCGCAGCAAAAAATAATATGGTGGTTTGGTCGGGACGCGACATAACAGCTACCTTTGAAATGGAAATAATCAGAAGGCGCGAAGAAGATTTGCTCTCTGACCTTCTCGATAATCTTCCAGTTGGGTTTTTCTCCATCGATGGTTCCGGAGAAATGGTTTTTGCTAACGAGGAGCTTTGCTCATGGCTGGGTGTAACCTTGCCAGAAATGAAAGCTGGCGGCATTTCATTTGCTGATTTTGTTATTGCAACAGGCTCATTTAATACGAGCGAAGATGAAAATGGTAACGAAGAGGGGCTAAATGGTGAAGTAACTCTTCAGGCGCGGGACGGAACAACTTTTAGGGCGTTTTTGTTTCAGTCGGGTCGGGTAAATAGCAATGGAGACCTTCTTTATACCCGCTCAGTGGTAATTCGCGATAACGCCAGACGGTCCAAACAAAATAAAGATGCTGGCGCCGAAGATGGGATCGATGCCCGTGAAATAGCACGCAAGCTTTATTGGCTGTTTGATGAGGCCCCGGTTTCTATTGTTTTGCTTGACCTTCAAGGTAACGTCACCGATTGCAATCGCGCCATTCAGCGCATGTTAGGTAGCCACAAAGATGTAATAATATCTCGTCCATTTACCGACCTTCTGGCCAAAGAAGACACGGGTGATGTCGCGGCTCAGTTATCAAAGGTAGTTATGGGAATATCTCGCGCAGCCCATCTTGAGGTCAAAATGCCAGCATCAGGTGGGCGCGAGGTAATGGCGTCTCTTTATGCCTCACGGATGGAGGATGCCTTTGGTGAGGTAACCGGGTTAATTCTTCATTTTATTGATACTACCGAGCAAAAGCATCTGGAAGTTCAATTTGCCCAATCACAAAAAATGCAAGCCATTGGCCAGTTGGCAGGTGGCATCGCACATGATTTCAACAACCTGTTGACCGCAATGATAGGTTTTTCAGATTTGCTGCTTGCTCGTCATGGACCCGACGACCCATCGTTTGCCGATATTCAGCAGATAAAACAAAATGCCAATCGGGCAACTAATTTGGTTCGCCAATTGCTAACTTTTTCACGCAAGGATTCGCTGGAACCTGTGTTGTTTGACCCTAACGAGGTATTGAGCGACCTTTCTTCCATGCTGGGCCGTCTGTTGGAAAGCCCCATAGAATTGAATATGGAAAACGAGCCTGAACTGGGCATGGTAAGGATGGACCGTAACCAGTTTGATCAGGTAATTATAAACTTGGCGGTTAACGCCAAGGATGCAATGCGTCGCGGTGGGCAGTTAACCGTTCGTACCGCAAACCTTAAGCTCGACAAACCCATGCAGCGGGGCATGGACTTGGTTCCAGCAGGTGAATTTGTCACCATAGATGTAATTGATACGGGCACCGGCATCCGCAAGGAAGACCTTGGCCGTATTTTTGAGCCGTTCTTTTCAACCAAGGAAGTGGGTGAGGGAACTGGGCTTGGGCTTTCGACCGTATATGGCATTGTTCATCAGGCAGGTGGATATGTGTTCGTTGATAGCGCGCCGGGTGACGGAACCACTTTTACGGTGCTGTTGCCGTGCAATCTTTCTAAAAGTGAACGTCGACCACAGGCGGTTGATGGGGTTGGTAAATCCGCTTTAGGAATTAACGGCGATACAACGCCAGCGGTTACTGATTTGACCGGGGTCGGAACAATATTGTTAGTAGAAGACGAAGACGCGGTACGCATGTTTGCCGTTCGTGCGCTCAAGAACAAGGGATATGATGTGTTGGAGGCAGCCAATGGCGAAGCTGCGCTGGACGTTATTAATTCAACTGAAACACCCATTGATCTTATTGTTACCGATGTGGTCATGCCGGGAATGGACGGTCACACATTGGTTCAGTTTGTGCGCCAGGAAATACCCGAAGTAAAAGTCATATTTATTTCTGGATACACCGACAACGTAATTCCCGGTGGTTTTGGCACTGGTGATTTTTCATTTTTGCCCAAGCCATTTAGCCTCAAAGACCTAGCGTCCAAGGTCAAAGAGGTTATGGAGGGCTAAAAGCCCCGATTCCATTTCTATTCTAATAATCTATGGTTGTGACAGCCACACCTAATAAGTGTGGAGGGCAATTGGTTTTTTTGCGAACAGTTTAGGAACATGAACTGAAAAAGCCTTTATTATCAATTATTTAAAAAAATGCTTGCCAATGAGAACAAAAAGGGTACATTCAATGCTAAGGAACACACATTGAACAAACTCACAGCGTATGAACATATTGAGGAAAGATAATGGCAAAAGCAGCACTTAGAGTAGTAGTGGAAGAAAAAGATAACGTGGATAAGAACAAAGCACTTGAGGCCGCCGTCGGCCAAATAGAACGCGCATTCGGCAAAGGCTCGTTGATGAAGCTGGGCCAGCGCGAAACCGTGGAAGCCGATACTATTTCAACCGGCTCTTTGGGGCTCGACATTGGTCTTGGCATTGGTGGCCTGCCTAGGGGCCGAATTATTGAAATTTATGGCCCGGAAAGCTCGGGCAAGACAACGCTGGCATTGCATGTTGTGGCTGAAGCACAAAAAACCGGCGGCACCTGTGCATTTATCGATGCCGAGCATGCGCTTGATCCGGTTTATGCCAAAAAACTTGGCGTTGATATTGATGAATTGCTTATTTCCCAGCCAGATGGCGGCGAACAGGCGCTGGAAATTACCGACACCTTGGTTCGTTCTGGTGCGGTTGATGTTTTGGTGGTTGATTCCGTGGCGGCCCTTGTGCCGCGTGCCGAACTAGAAGGCGAAATGGGCGACCATCATATGGGCCTACAGGCAAGACTGATGAGCCAAGCATTGCGTAAACTTACCGCATCGGTCTCCAAATCAAACACCATGGTAATTTTCATCAACCAAATCAGAATGAAAATTGGCGTTATGTTTGGCAATCCGGAAACTACTACTGGTGGCAACGCACTAAAATTTTATTCTTCCATGCGCCTTGAAATTCGCCGCATTGGCGCAATTAAAGACCGCGAAGAAATTGTCGGCAACCAGACCCGGGTTAAGGTCGTAAAAAACAAATTGGCACCGCCGTTCAAAATGATTGAATTTGATATCATGTATGGCGAAGGTATCTCCAAGATGGGCGAATTGCTTGACCTTGGTACCAAGGCAGAATTGGTAGAAAAATCTGGTTCTTGGTATTCGTATAATTCCGAGCGAATCGGTCAGGGGCGTGAAAATGCCAAACAATTTATGCGCGATAACC
>CBFDBQ010000016.1:0-38224 GCA_965603095.1 uncultured Thalassospiraceae bacterium
ATCGCCCCTTGGGATTGCGTTAATGTCGGTGTCTAAACTGGTGGGTGCATTAATTGTTTGGCGCATGATACGCAACCGCGAACAACGCGAAAGCATTAACGCCTAAATCTCATCCATAGATACAACCGCTTTTTCGGCACGCCCGGCATCTGACCAGCTAACCATGGCCGGTATTGCCTGAATTGCATCCATATAGGCGCGTGACACCGCATCGACCGGGGCGGCGTGGGTGGTCAGGCGACAGACCATTGGCGCGAACATGGCGTCGGCGTTGGTAAAGTGGCCAAACAAAAAATCCCCGCCTGATCCGTATTCGCTCCGGCATTGGTTCCAGATGGCGGTCAAGCGCTCGACGTCATCCATTACGCCCGGCTTATCCAGATTAACCCCGGGGTGGGACGCACGAATATTCATCGGCATATAGGTTCGTAAATTACCAAAGCCCGCGTGCATTTCAGCTGATACCGAACGTGCCATTGCCCGGGCCGCAATATCAGTTGGCCACAGGTTTTTTTCCGGCCACTTATCGGCAAGATATTCAAGTATGGCTAGCGATTCCCAAACTTTTATATGGCCATCAATTAAAAGCGGAACTTTTTTAGTTGGGGAAAATTCAGAAATGGCGTTTTGCCATTCGGGGCCGAAATCACCGAATTCAATTAGTTTTTCATCAAAATCAATTTCCGCAACACGCATGGCCAGCCATGGGCGCAAAGACCAGCTTGAATAGTTCTTGTTACCGATAACTAGTATTGGTTTTGACATTTTAATTCTCCGCATGATTTTTGGTTGCATAAATTATTTAGCAAACTCGTTCGCGCGTCCACAATAACATTGCAACGGTACAATTATTTTGTGCTGAATTTTAGCCGCGCCCACGATAGGGCGCTACGCCCTGTTCTGGTACCCACACGCCTTTGGGTGCAGGGCCAGTTTGATAAAACACATCTATGGGTATGCCGCCGCGCGGATACCAGTATCCACCAATGCGTAACCATTTAGGTTTAGTCGCTTTGATAATTTTTTCGGCAATAGAAATTGTGCAGTCTTCGTGAAATGCACCATGATTGCGAAATGATGTGAGGTACAGTTTTAAAGATTTGCTTTCGACAATTTTTTTCAGAGGTACATAATCAATTACCAAATGGGCAAAATCCGGCTGGCCGGTTATGGGGCAAAGGGAGGTAAATTCAGGCGCGGCAAAACGTATCATGTAATCAAGCTTGCCCTTGGGGTTGGCAACGGTTTCCAATACTGCCGCATCCGGGTTTTTAGGAATGGGGGCATCACTGCCCAGTTGGCCCAAGCTCTTTTTGGGGGTTTCTTTTTTCATTGTCATAATTCCTCAATATCCCCAAGCTCTTGGGTTTTATGAAATTCATCGGCAAATCCATCCAATGTTCCGGCTTCAATGGCGCCTCTTAGGCCCGCCATTAATACCTGATAATAGTGCAGGTTGTGCCATGTCAAAAGGGTTGCGCCAAGTATTTCATCTGACCTAACCAAATGGCGCAGATAAGCGCGGGAATAGCTGCTGCATGCCGGGCAGGCGCAGGTTTCGTCCAACGGCCTGCCATCATCTTTGTGTCGGGAGTTTCTTAAATTAACCGTTCCCCGCCTTGTAAATGCTTGTGCGGTGCGCCCCGATCTGGTCGGTAGCACGCAATCAAACATATCAATTCCCCGCATTACCGCACCCACAATGTCCTCTGGTTTGCCAACACCCATTAGGTAGCGCGGTCTGTCATTGGGCAAATGCGGTACGGTCACGTCAAGGGCCGCAAACATTTTTTCCCGGCCTTCACCAACCGCAAGCCCACCCACGGCATAACCATCAAACCCAATATCTATAAGTGCTTTTGCGTTTTGTTCGCGCAGGTCCGCATGCACGCCGCCTTGATTAATGCCAAATAATGCATGGCCGGGGCGTTTAATAAATGCATCTTTTGAGCGCTGGGCCCAACGCACGGAAAGCTCAGACGCGCGCAGAACCTCGTCCTTTTCACATGGATATGGTGGGCATTCATCAAAGCACATTGTTATATCGGCACCCAATAAATGCTGTACCTCAACTGAGCGTTCGGGCGTTAGGGTGTGGTAAGAGCCATCAATATGGCTTCTAAAGGTAACGCCGTTTTCATCAAGCTTCCTTAGTTCAGATAGGCTCATAACCTGATAGCCGCCACTGTCGGTCAATATGGGGCCAGACCAGTTCATAAATTTATGCAATCCCCCAAGCGCAGCAATTCGCTCAGCACCCGGGCGCAACATTAAATGATAGGTATTTCCCAAAATTATTTCAGCGCCGGTTTGGGCAACATTTTCCGGCAGCATTGCTTTTACCGTGGCCGCAGTCCCAACCGGCATAAAAGCAGGGGTGTTGACGACACCGTGCGCTAGCTCAAGCTTTCCCCGCCGGGCCTTGCCGTTGGTTGCGGATATTTCAAATTTAATGTTGCTCATTTTGTTCTTTCTAACAGACAGGCATCACCATAAGAATAAAAACGAAATTTATTTTTTATGGCATGGCCATAAAGTACCTGCATATATTCAAACCCGGCAAATGCAGAAACTAGCATAAACAGTGTTGATTTTGGCAGGTGAAAATTAGTCATCAGCATATCAACTATTTTAAAATTATACCCCGGCGTAATGAAAATATCTGTTTCGCCAGAAAATGGCATTAGTGTGCCATCAGGCATGGCCGCGCTTTCCAACAGACGTAGCGACGTTGTGCCAATAGCTACAACTCGGCCACCATTTGCTTTGGCCGCATTTATTTCATTTGCCGCTTGGGAGCTAATTTCGCCCCATTCGGCATGCATTTTATGATCATTAGTATCATCGGTTTTTACCGGTAAAAAAGTTCCAGCCCCCACATGAAGGGTCAGGCGAACATGTCCTATGCCGCGCTCTTTTAATGATGTCATTAGTTCGGGCGTAAAATGTAAACCAGCAGTGGGTGCGGCAACCGCACCGGGATTATTTGCAAACATTGTTTGATAATCTGAATTATCTTTTTCATCGGCTAAATTTTCACGTTTAATATATGGTGGCAATGGCATGGCGGCAGTTTGTTCTAATGCGGTCAAAAAATCAGACCCACCAATATTAAAACGCAGCACGGTTTCACCACCGTCTAGCTTTTCCATTACCTCTGCATCAAGGGCCTTTGAAAAAATAATTTTGTCACCAATTTTTAATTTTTTAGCCGGACGGGCAAAAGCATGCCATGTATCTGACCCCACATCGGTAGTGGCATTTTTATGTAGGGTAATTTCAATTCCGGCTTCGCCACGCTTTCCTTTTAATCGCGCCGGGATAACCCGGGTATCGTTGAACACGCATATGTCACCGGGCGCCAAAAGACTTGCCAGTTGGCTGACGGGTTGCTCGGAAAATTCATCTTGTGAGCGGCCATAAAGAAGGCGCGACGCATCGCGCGGCACCATTGGGCGTTGGGCGATTAGGCCTTCCGGTAAATTAAAATTAAAAAGCTCAACCTTCATGGGCGACGTGTTCTCTTGGGCTTTTGATATAAAAAAATTGGCTCGTGGATGATAATGCAAGTCTTATTGGGCGCAGAATGTAGGGAAAATACTATCTTTTGGCAAATTCGACTGCAAAATGTATAACTTAGACACAGCGGGTTTGGGGCGAGCGCGTATTTGGTCATTTTAAGATGGGTTAATTGACTTGTTTTGGCCAATAAATTTGCATGACAAATATAAAAAGAAAGCGTTCCAAGGGAAATGGCCTCAAAAAAAGAAGAAATTACATTTGAATTATTGGTCATGACCGATGGCAAATGGCGTACGCATAACGTTTATACTGCCGATAAAATTAATATCGCCATGGGCGATGCGAAATCCCTGCAAAATATATCAACAACTCAATCGGTGAAATTAGTTAAAGAGTTTTATGATGAAGAAAGCGGCAACATTCGCCAGCGCACCATGTATGAAAGCGAACCGCCAAAAGAAGACACGCCAAAACCGCCACCAGCCAAAACAGCAAATGAGCCTGAAGCAAAAAAACCAACAGCTGGGTTTGAGATGCCTCGTTCTTATGGCCCGCGCCATATAGCTGCGCCAGACATTAATAAAGGCAAGCAAAATTTAAAAAGCACAGTAAAAAATGAACCCCTAGATAAGCCTCGGCGCATTTCTGGGTTTATGATTTTTGTGCAAGTTATGTTTGCCCTGATGATATCTTTGGCCGCGGCAATTATTGTAACCACCATTGCATCGCAAATACTAAAAGACGTTGTACGTGTTTCCATGATGTCAAAAGACGACATTCTTGTGGGAATATTTATTTTGGTTTTTGTTATAGGGTCGGTAACGCTTATTATCAGAATATTCTCTCGCACTAGGCGTGCAATCAGCAACACCGTTGAAAGAGATGATTATACCTCTGCGGAACAATCTAATTTAGAAAATAATCCTGCAACGCAAAGGCATGATCCTCGACTGTATTTGCCCGCTGAAGCAATGGCAGAAATGAAACAATCGTATATCCCATTGGCGGAAACTAACAATGAAGCTGACGATAAAGACAATGAAGCTGACGATAAAGACAATAAAGATGATAAAAATATCGATGGCCCATCGCCCAGCGTATCAGGGATAATCAAAAATGATGAAAAGATAGAACCGCTCCCAGCTGAGGTTATTACAACTATCAAACAAATTGATAAATTTGTAATAACCTCACTAAAGGCACTTGAAGGCGGAATGTCCGGGTCCGACCCTTATGCCTCGTTCGGGGTTTCTCTTTATATGATTGGTGCCGCGCATGCGCTTTGCCAAGAAAGCAATATAAAACAAGATTTTCATAGCGAAGTGCTTGGCGAATGTTTGCGTGCAATTGGCCTTAGTCAGGACCGTATTAATTATCTTATTGGGCACTCTGATGAATATTTGGTATCTGATCTTAGATATTTACAGATGTATCAGGTTGGTCGCAGTGCCATGGGAATATGGCTTGAATCTGGAATTGGCGCCCAAGAGGCATTTGCAATGTCTTATGAAAATTGGATTAAGCCTAGGCCAAAACCAACCTCTGCTCCGCCGGTAATTGTATTGTTTACAGATATCGCTGGTTCAACCGCCATGACACAAGAACGCGGCGATGAAGGAGCGCAGGAAATTGTTCGTGAACACAACCGAATTGTGCGCGAAGCATTGGGTGTTTTTCAGGGACGCGAAGTTAAGCATACGGGCGATGGGATAATGGCATCGTTTAGTACCGGGGTTAACGGGGTCGAAGCTGCAATTGATATGCAGAGAAAGGTAAAGGCAATGGTTGAGGGAAATCCCAACCTGCCGTTGCAGCTTAAAATTGGTATTAATGTTGGTGAGCCCATTTCAGAAGACAACGACCTATTCGGTAGTACGGTTCAATTAGCGGCACGAATTGTGGACAAGGCGGCAGCTGGTGAAATACTTATTTCCGAAGCGGTGCGTGGCCTGACCCAAGGCAAAAAAATACCCTTTGAAAAGCACGATGAATTTGAAATGAAGGGTTTTGAACACCTCATAGCAACCTATCGGGTTGTGTGGGAAAAGGTTCCAGCAGAACCAGATGCCGAGCCAGGCTCCGGACCAGAGGCTAAGTCGGAAGTTGAGGCAGGGCCTGCCCTGGCCCCCGATCATGTTGATATGCCCGCAGAAAAGGCGGAAAACAAAGAATCTCCGGAACTAGACCCCAAAAGCCCAGAAGATAAAAAAGAAGATAAATCTTAATAACATGTTGTAATTGTTGATTTTAATGCAATTGCGACAGTAGCTTGGCTGTTTTTTTCTCATTTCTAGTTATTGTGGCCTCAGATGTCGTTGACTTGGGGGCCAAAGCGGCTATATTGCCGCGACTTTCCGGGGTTTTATGCATCGGTTAGGTAATGGATAAAGCGCGCAGCCCGAGGCCGCAATTTTTAAAGTCCGTCCCCATTTATTGAGGGTCGGCGCCACAGGGCGCGATATTGAAAATAAAAAGAGAGCAAAACCAATGTTTGCAGTAATTAAAACCGGCGGTAAGCAATACCGTGTTAGCGAAAACGACGTTTTCGTTGTCGAAAAATTGCAAGGCGACGCCGGCGCCATGATTGAATTTAAAGAAGTGCTGATTTTAGGCGAAGAAGGCAAGGCCCCAACCGTTGGTGCGCCGTTTGTTGATAAGGCTTCTGTTTTTGGCGAAGTTGTGCGCCAAACTCGTGGCGACAAGATTATTGTTTTCAAGAAAAAACGCCGCCAGAACTATCGCCGCAAGGCAGGCCATCGTCAGGATTTGACGTTGGTGAAAATTGTAGCAATCAGCCCAACTGGAACAAAGCCTGCGGCTAAAAAAGCAGCAGTGAAAAAAGAAGAGCCAGTAAAGGCAAAAGCTGAAACAAAACCAGTAGCGAAGAAAACCGCTGCTAAAAAAGCCCCAGCAAAAAAGGCGGCCGCTAAAAAAGCGCCAGCCAAAAAAGCTGCGGCAAAGAAAAAATCTTAAAGGAGTACTTGAACCATGGCACATAAAAAAGCAGGTGGCAGCTCCCGTAACGGTCGCGATACAGCAGGCCGCCGCCTTGGTGTGAAAAAATTTGGTGGCGAAGTTGTCATTCCCGGTAACATCATCATTCGTCAGCGTGGCACCAAATACCACCCCGGCGATAATGTTGGCATCGGCAAAGACCATACAATTTTCGCCCTCATTGAAGGCGTAGTTGCCTTCCGTGAAAAGAAGGGCAAGATGATCGTGGGTGTGCAGCCGGCTGCGTAACAATACGCTTAGGGCTCGCTTCCATAAATATGTTAAAAAAGGAATGGCGGGTGCCGTTCCTTTTTTTTGGCCTTTTTTATGTCCTTGTTTTTGGTCTTTTTTTAAGACCCTTTATGTATACCGCTGGAGCGGAAAATGAAATTTCTTGACGAAGCAAAAATTTTTGTAAAAAGCGGTGACGGCGGTGCTGGATGTATGTCCATGCGCCGTGAAGCCTTTGTCGAATTCGGCGGCCCCGATGGTGGTGATGGTGGGCGCGGTGGTGCAATCATTATTGAATGCGTGAATGGCTTAAACACCCTTATTGATTTTCGTTATCGCCAACATTTCAAGGCCGAACGTGGGCATCATGGCATGGGCAAAGATCGCTTTGGTGCCAAGGGCAAGGATCTGGTTATAAAGGTTCCTGCCGGTACACAAATATTGGCCGAAGACAAAGAAACATTATTGGCCGATATGACCACCGTTGGTCAGGAAACGGTTTTGCTGGCAGGTGGTGATGGCGGTTTTGGTAACGCGAGATTTAAATCATCAACCAACCGCGCACCACGCCGCGCCGACCCCGGACATGGCGGTTCTGAAATGTGGTTGTGGTTACGCCTAAAGCTTATTGCCGATATTGGCTTGGTTGGGCTTCCCAACGCCGGTAAATCAACATTTATTTCTGTCGTTTCTAGGGCCAAGCCTAAAATTGCCGATTACCCTTTTACAACACTTCATCCCAATCTGGGCGTGATTAGAAACAACAATAGGGAAATGGTTATGGCCGATGTTCCGGGCCTTATTCAGGGCGCACACGAAGGCGCAGGTCTGGGCACAAGGTTTCTTGGTCATGTGGAGCGTTGCGGCGCAATTTTGCATTTGGTTGATGGCACCGCTGATGATGTTGCCGAAAACTACCGCATTGTCAGGAATGAACTGGATGCCTATGGCGGTGCCCTGACCGATAAACAAGAAATAGTAGCACTTAATAAATGCGACGCCCTGATAGAAGAAATTATTGATGAAAACGTCAAAGCGCTGGAAGATGCCTGTGGTAAAAAGGTTTATGCCATATCTGGCGCCGCCGGGATGGGCGTGGAATCTTTGATGGAAGTGTTATTTTCAGCCGTTATTGAAGCCCGCGAAGAGGAAAACAGGCTTGCGGCTGAACAGTTTGCTGATAACGTTTCTCATGCGGATGCCGATAGCAATGAAGAGGATGGGGGGCTATGAACAAGCCCACTGATAACGCCAAAACTAACGCACGCCTTGTTACAGCAAAGCGCGTGGTGATAAAGGTCGGCTCGGCTTTGTTGGTTGATGAAACCCACGGCACCGTTCATCGTAAATGGTTGGAAAGTCTGGCCGCTGATATAAAAGTAATGCGGGATAGAGGCCAAGAAGTAGTGTTGGTTTCTTCCGGCGCCATTGCGGTTGGGCGTCGTTATCTGAAATTGAACAGTGGCCAGCTAAAGCTAGAAGAGCAACAAGCGGCCGCCGCAACCGGGCAGATACGTTTGGCCCATGCTTACCAAGAAGTTCTAGATGGTCATAAAATAACCGTGTCACAGGTTTTAATAACATTAGACGATACGGAAAATAGACGTCGCTATCTAAATGCCCGCAATACCATAAATGCGCTTTTGCGCCTTGGCGCGGTTCCTTTAATTAATGAAAATGACACCGTTGCCACCGATGAAATTCGCTTTGGCGATAATGACAGATTAGCCGCCCGGGTTGCGGCCATGATAAGTGCTGATGCATTGGTATTGCTAAGCGATATTGATGGTCTTTATACGGCCGACCCCGCAACTAACGCGACGGCCAAACACATAGATGAAATAAACGAAATAACACCCGAGATTGAAGCCATGGCAGGAAGTGCGCGTACCGATGTTGGTTCTGGTGGCATGGTTACTAAATTAGCGGCGGGGAAAATATGTCTAGCCAATGGTTGCGCTATGGTTATTGCAAAAGGCGATATGGAAAACCCCATAGACGCAATTACTAAAGGCAACAAGGTTTCATGGTTTTTGCCTAAAACAACACCTGCCGGTTCGCGCAAGCGTTGGATTGCGGCATCGCTTCAACCCAACGGAACATTGGTGGTTGATGATGGCGCATTAAACGCGCTTAAAAGCGGCAAAAGCCTTTTGGCCGCTGGTGTTGGTGCGGTTGAAGGTGATTTTGAAAAAGGTGATGCGGTTTTTATCTGCGATAAATCTGGCAATGAAATTGCCCGGGGTTTAAGCGCCTATTCATCAATAGATGCTAAAAAAATTATTGGCCATAAATCGACAGAGTTTGAAAAAATACTAGGCTATCGTGGGCGTGATGAAATAGTTCACCGCGATGATATGTCTATTTTGCCAAAATAAATTTTTAAGTATAATTTGTAAGGATAAAAATAACGCGATAAATATTATTTATCGCAACTACCTTTGGCGTTAGCGGCGCAGCGCCTGCCATTGGTCCAAATCGCGTTGGCAAAGACTGTGTTAAATCTGCTGGAACCGTCTAGGCTTGCACCCGTAAGGTCGGAACCAGAAAAATCGGCGTTATCCATTTTTGAATCTTCAAGGTTGGCGTCTTTTAATTTTGCACCTTGCATGCGTGCCATTTGCATATTGGCATCTTCAAGATCGGCCTCTTGAAGGTTAGCCCCAGTAAAGTATGCGCCCCGCAGGTTTGCGCCAACCAGTATTGCTTTTTTAAGGATGGCACCGGAAACATTAGCGCTTTTCATATTGGCATCTTCAAGATTGGCGCCGCTAAGGTCGGCTTTGGTAAGTATAGCTCCGCTAAGGTTGGCGCGCTCTAAATCTACACCAACAAGTATTGCGTGTTTTAGATTTGTGTTTTTAAGGCGGGCTTTGGAAAGGTCGGCTCTGCTAAGGTCCACCCCTTGCAAGTTTAGCTTTTCCTTTTTGCAGCCAGACCAGTCAACCCCCGGCCCAGCCGGATCTGTGCAGGCGGCAAGAGACTGAGTAGAATAAAGTATGCCCATAATGGTTATGGCAAAAATGCCAAATTTATAGGATTTAGTTGAATATTTTTCATGGTGTTTCATGGTATTTGTATACGCCTAAAACATAAGTAAATTATTATATGGATTGGCTACCGGGAATGGGGTCATTAGTCAACATTCTGATTTATGAATTGACAAAAATACAGGAAATATTGACTGAAAAGTGGTGATATTTCGTTCAGCTAGTATATTTTAATTATTAGACAGAAAATATTCACAAAGGCATTAGAGTTAAGGTCATGAACAAAGAAACAATACCTCAGTTGATGAAAAAAATTGGCGAAAACGCCAAAGCTTCCCTTGCCTTGCTGGGAGCGTCAAAGGCCAGCCAACGCCAACAAGCCCTTACGTTAGGGGCGAAAGCTTTGCGTGAACAGTCGGGTGATATTATTGCTGCCAATAATAAAGACATTATTGCCGCCAATGAAAAAGGCCTAACCCCAGCCATGATTGACCGTCTGCGTCTTGATGCAGGGCGGATTGATCTCATGGCAAAGGGGCTGGAAGATATTGCGGCATTGCCCGACCCGGTTGGTCGGGTGCTGGCCGAATGGGAACGGCCCAACGGATTAAAAATAAAACGCGTTGCCGTGCCCCTTGGCGTCATTGGTGTTATTTATGAATCTCGGCCCAACGTCACTGCTGATGCTGGTGCACTTTGTCTGAAAGCGGGTAATGCCTGCATATTGCGTGGCGGCTCAGACAGCGTGCATTCCAGCGCCGCAATTCATGATTGCCTTGTAAAAGGGCTTGTCGCTGCCGGGTTACCTGCAGATGCAATTCAGCGCATACCCACAACTGATCGTGACGCGGTTGGTGAAATGTTAAATATGGCAGACACCATAGATGTAATTGTTCCTCGAGGAGGAAAATCATTAATCGAACGTATAACGGCCGAAAGCAAGGTGCCTTTGTTTAAGCATCTCGAAGGTATTTGCCATACATACGTTGATAAAGCTGCCGATGCCCAAAAAGCTCGCGCCATAGTTCTTAACGCTAAAATGCGCCGCACTGGTATTTGTGGTGCAACCGAAACATTATTGGTTGATAGCAGTTCAGAAAATTCTGTTCTAGCCACACTGGTAAAAGACCTGCTTGATGCAGGGTGCGAAGTGCGCGGCGATGAAGCAACACAAAAAGTTGACGAACGGGTAATTGCCGCCAACATCGAAGATTGGGGAACAGAATATCTTGATGCAATTATAAATGTTCGCCAGGTAGATGGGGTGGATGGGGCCATAAAACATATCGCCAAATATGGAACCAATCATACAGATGCAATTATTAGCGAAGATGAAAAAGCCATTGAAAGTTTTACCAATAATGTTGATAGCGCAATTGTTATGGTAAATGCCTCAACTCAGTTTGCCGACGGCGCCCAATTTGGTATGGGTGCAGAAATTGGTATTTCCACTGGCAAGCTTCATGCTCGTGGCCCAGTTGGAGTCGAACAGCTAACCAGTTTTAAATACATAGTTGTTGGAACTGGCCAAACTAGACCGGAATGAAAGCCATGAAAAATAATAGACGCATAGGCATTTTAGGTGGCTCGTTTAATCCAGCCCACGAAGGTCATCTGCATGTATCGCAATTGGCGCTTGATCAGTTAAAGCTGGATGAATTGTGGTGGATGGTATCACCGCAAAATCCACTTAAACCAACCGAGGATATGGCCAGTTTTAAACAAAGAATGGATCAGGCCGGTGTAATTGCGGCACGCGATGGTCGAATAACGGTAACTGATTTTGAAAATACTTCAGATACAAGATATTCCATTGATACAATTTCGGCCCTTAAATCCGCTTATCCAGATGTTTCGTTTGTTTGGGTTATGGGGGCAGATAACCTCAGGCAAATGCCCCGTTGGCGTAGTTGGCAAAAAATATTTAGATCAATACCCATTGCGATTTTCCCCCGTGCACCCCATTCTTTAAGGGCGCTTAATGGTCGTGTGGCAAGGCGTTTTTCCGCTGCGATGCTTAATCCTAAAAATGCATCACGGCTTGCTGGGCATCGGACACCCGCTTGGGTTATGCTACAGGCCCCGCTTCATGGCCAGTCAGCAACCAGGCTCCGTCAAAGTGTGGGCCAAAATGAGGGCCATGTTCAAGCTTAACGGCGCTAATTAGCCTAATTTTAATGGCTAATATGGTAGAACTAGGCAATCGTTATCACATCTTTTGTAATGAAAAGGATAAAGATTATTCCACAATTAAATAACACTTCATCATCGGTCACACCAACCGCGCCAACCGCGAAAGAATTATTAAAGCTGGTGAAAACTTCACTGGAAGACGGCAAGGCAAAAGACATTGTCGTCATAGATATTATCGGCAAAAGCGATATTGCAGATTATCTTGTAATTGCATCGGGTACTTCAGGTCGACATGTGGCGGCAATTGCCGGAAACTTGCGCGATGATTTGAAAAAAGGCGGGCAAGACAAGGTCGCAGTCGAGGGAATTAGTCAAGCAGATTGGGCTTTGGTTGATTGTGGCGATGTGGTTGTTCACATTTTCCATCCCGAAGTAAGAGAGTTTTACAACCTTGAAAAAATGTGGGGCTCTAATGGAAAAGATAAAGACAGCACAATCAGCAAAAACACCTGATTGTTTGCTCAGGTACGGGAATACAGCTCATTGCAATATTCAATTGTCGCCATAGGCAAGATGCGCCCTTCGGTGGAGCGAGATTTGCTGAATAATTTTTCCGAACGCATAAGACCAAAACCATTGGTTATAGAGGTTGAGGAAAAACGCAATCTTTCTTCAAATGAATTAAAAGACCGCGAAGGTGATCTTCTTATTAGCGCGGTTCCAGACGGCGCAAAAATTATTGCCCTTGATGAAAATGGTAAATCTTTATCCAGCCGTAAACTGGCAAATCTATTGGGTTCGTGGGCTGACGAGGGGGTGCGTGAAACTTCTTTTGTCATTGGTGGTGCCGATGGATTGGGTGATAAAGTTCGCAAAAAAGCAGATTTAACTCTTTCTTTGGGGGCTTTGACGTGGCCCCATATGATGGTTCGTGGCATGGTGGCCGAACAAATATACCGGGCCCAGTCCATACTTTCTGGGCATCCCTATCATCGCGATTAATTCGTTATTAAATCTGGGGTGCGAATATCTAGCTTTAAGGGCTATATTAAAGACATGAATAAAAATGATAATTCAGCGATAAAACCTGTCGTTCTTTGTATATTGGATGGCTGGGGCGAGCGAGACGAAACAACCTGTAATGCAGTAAATGCGGGTGCTACCCCAAATTGGGACAGGTTAAATAAAAGCTGTCCAAAATCAAAACTCAAGGCATCGGCATTAGATGTCGGCCTGCCTGATGGCCAGATGGGAAACTCCGAAGTAGGACACATGACCTTGGGCGCGGGCCGGGTAATTATGCAAGACCTACCCCGCATTGATGCCGCCATTCATGATAGCTCGCTTGATGAAAATAAAAAATTAATTACTTTCATAGAAAAGCTAAAAAAATCTGGTGGCACCTGTCATTTAATGGGGTTGCTTTCACCGGGCGGGGTGCATTCGCATCATTGGCACATGCGTACCCTTGCCACAATAATTTCCAACGCAGGGGTTAAGGTAAAAGTTCATGCTTTTTTAGATGGACGCGATACGCCACCTAAAAGTGCAGATAATTATATGAAACGGTTTGAATCAGAATGCCGGCACCTGAAAGACGTTTCCGTGGCTACAATTTGTGGACGTTACTGGGTAATGGATCGGGACAAGCGTTGGGACAGGGTAGAAAAAGCATATAAGTTACTGGTCCATGGTGAGGGCAATAATGTAGCCAAATCCGCAGATGCTATAAAGGCCGCATACGCCGAAGACACAACGGATGAATTCATTGAACCCACAGCCATAAATGGATTTGATGGCATGAAGGACGGTGACGGTTTGTTTATGGCAAATTTTCGTTCAGACCGAGCGCGCGAAATATTAGACGCCTTGGTTGACCCTGATTTTGATGGGTTTAGCCGATCCAAAACCATTAATTTTTCCGCCCTTTTAGGCATGGTTGATTATTCGGATAATTTAAAAAGGTTTTTTTCATCACTGTTTGCGCCGGTTGAACTTTATGACATTTTGCCAGAGCTAATATCGAACGCTGGTAAGAAACAATTACACATTGCTGAAACTGAAAAATATGCCCATGTAACTTTTTTCTTTAATGGCGGACGGGAAGACACTTTCCCGGGCGAAAAACGCATACTTATTCCTTCACCAAATGTTGCGACTTATGATGAAAAGCCTGAAATGTCTGCCCCCGAGGTAACCGATAAATTAGTTGAAGCAATTGGATCGGGTGAATTTGATTTCATAGTCGTTAATTATGCCAACGGCGATATGGTTGGCCACACGGGCATAATGGGTGCGGCAATAAAAGCAGTGGAAGCACTAGATGCTTGTATTGCCAGACTAGAGGTCGCCGTGCTTGACGCTGGCGGCACCATGTTAATTACTGCAGATCATGGTAACTGTGAAAAAATGTGCCATGCCGGGCAACCACATACGGCGCATACACTTAATAAGGTGCCAGCAATATTGGTTGGTGCCCCAGATTGGGTTGGCGGCCTTAATGATGGCGGGTTAATTGATGTTGCACCAACAATGTTAAAATTCCTAGGTATGGATATACCAGATGTCATGGCTGGTCATTCGCTAGTTGTTGAAAAAAAAGGTTAAACAGTTAATGCGTTCGCCAGCATTTATCTTGAAAACAATATTTTTAACGATGGCTTGCTTAACCCCTTTTTGGGCTGAGGCACAATCTGTTAATAATGCTGGGCAATCACTTGAAAGCGTCGAGCAAAAAATCGAAAGAAAAAAACAAGAAAGCAAAAGACTTAAAGCCGAAGCAGCTAAACTTAAAAGTGAAGTCAAAGACCTAAACGTCAATATGGTAAAAGCCGCAAAGCGAGTTCAACAACAAGAAATAAAAGTTCTTGAAATTGAAACCGAACTTTCTGATATGTCGCGTGCTGCAAAATTAAAAGAAGATAGTTTGCGCCAACGTGGGGATCAATTTTCTGGTGTCATTATGGCATTAACAAGAATGTCACGCACCCCAACAGAGGCACTTATTGTGCAACCAATGGCACCAGAAGATATGGTGCGAAGTGCAATATTGCTTCGTTCAGCAGTTCCACAATTAGAAGGAAGTGCTCGTGCGTTACGCGATGAATTAGATGGCTTAAGCATTGCCCGAGCCGAAGTTGAAGACAGAAGAGCCGTTTTAGTAAATGCGTCACGTTCTTTGCAGGATGAACAAAAAGCTCTCGAAACAATGATAAAGAAAAAAACCGCAATGCGGGCAGAGGCAATTTCAAAAAACCGCGCGGCAAGTTCGCAAATGCGCGAATTGTCAAAAAAAGCTAAAACCCTTCGCGAACTGCTAAGCAAAATAGAAAATTCTCGGGCTGAAATAGCCGCCCGGATGGAGGGCCAGATAGATAATAAGGATGCCCCCACAGCCACAACAATAAAAAAAATCAATACAGCCCCCGGCCTTAATGATTCTATGGGTGGTCCTGGGGGTGGTTTTGGGGGCGATTCTGGGGCTGATCAGCGTGCCGATTCGCCCGGTGGCGAAGGTGGCTTTATTGGATCTATTTCCAAAGCTCGTGGTCAGCTACCATTTCCGGTGATAGGAACCCTTGTTGGTAGCTACGGACAGAATTTGGGAAATGGCATAAGCCGCAAGGGTATTTCCATAGAAACCATGCATCAGGCGCAGGTAATATCGCCTTTTGACGGCAAGGTGGTGTTCTCTGGGCCGTTTCGTGGATACGGGCAGCTATTGATAATCGATCACGGCGAAGGATATCATAGCCTTCTCGCTGGGCTGGGGCGGATTGATGCCATTTTGGGCAACCCCGTGCTGGCCGGTGAACCGGTTGCTGTTATGAACAAGGCTGGCGAACAGCCGGTCCTGTATGTTGAGTTTCGTCGCAATAATGAACCAGTTAATCCCCTGCCATGGCTTGTGCAGCGCAAAGGAAAAAATCAAGGATGATAAATAAGACCATAAAAATTGTGCTGCTTAGTACTTTTATTGCGTTTTCTAGTTTCACTGGATCTGTATATGCGGCCGAAACAGACAACAAAAAAACATACGAGCTTCTTAATTTATTTGGCGAAGTATTTGAACGGGTGCGTTCCCAATATGTTGACGATACCGATGATCAAAAACTTATTGAATCGGCCATTTCCGGAATGCTTAATTCCTTGGACCCTCATTCTAATTATCTTGATAAAGAAACATTTTCAGAAATGCAGGTTCGCAACAAAGGTGAGTTTGGCGGGCTTGGCATAGAAGTCACAATGGAAAATGGATTGGTCAAGGTTATTTCACCAATTGATGATACGCCCGCGTACAAGGCTGGCATAAAACCAGGTGATTTTTTCACCCATCTTGATGGCAACCCAATTATTGGCATGACCCTTAACGAAGCCGTTGATCAAATGCGGGGAAAGGTCGGAACGGATATCAAACTAACCGTATTGCGCGAAGGCGTGGACCCGTTTGACGTAACAATTACCCGCGCGATTATAAAAATAAGAACGGTTAGGTCAAACGTTGTTGACGACATTGGCTATGTTCGTATTACCCAATTTAACGCCCAGGCAATGGCTGGTTTGGAAAAAGCATTTAATAAATTTAATAAAGAACCGGGCGAGGGAAAATTACGCGGAGTAATTATTGACCTTCGTTCCAACCCCGGTGGGCTGCTTGATCAGGCGGTTTCAATTTCTGATGCGTTTCTTGATAGCGGTGAAATCGTTTCAATTCGTTCCAAGAAAAAACCAGAAGAAAGCCAACGCTTTCAAGCCCGTAAGGGAGACATTTCAGGCGGGATTCCCATTGTTGTAATGATTAATGGCGGTTCGGCCTCGGCCTCGGAAATTGTTGCAGGTGCGTTGCAAGACCATGGTCGGGCAATAATTCTAGGAACCAAATCATTCGGCAAAGGTTCAGTTCAAACCATTCAACCACTAAGCGGATATGGTGCAATAAAAATAACCACATCGCGTTATTACACCCCATCGGGGCGGTCTATACAGTCGGTTGGAATTACGCCAGATATTATTGTGCCGTTGGCTACACTTGAATCGCTCGAGCCATCAAAATTGCGTCGGGAAAGAGATCTCCGTGGTGCGTTGGATAAAGACAATGGCCAGAAAGAGGACAAGAAACAAGACGATAAAGAAAAGGCCGCAAAAAATGGTAATGGCTCTAATGGTGATAAGAGTACCGATAAAGCCGATGATAAAAAAGATGAAACTAAGGATTATCAGCTTACCCGTGCCAGAGACCTTATTCGCGGCATTTCCCTTTATAAAGGCATGAAATCAAGTGAGAACAAATGAAGCTTCCGATTAAATTCAAACTTGACGCACTCAAAGGAGTGCTCGGCAAGCTTGGTGCTGTGAAGGGCTTGTTTGGTCTTTTTGGCAAAAAGAAGAAGAAGAAGAAAAAAATTGACGAAGATGAATTGGATGAAGACGATTTCATTCCATCATCATCGCGCAATAACGATGACGGCCCTGATGAAGGCCCAGATGAAGACAATGATTCTGGTGACGACCCAGATGATGAGGAAATACCCGAATTCGATGAGGAGCTCACCGAAGAAGAAATAGAAGAAGAAGCACAAAAAAAGAAACGCCTAATCATGTTTGGTGGTGGTGGGGCAGGTGCTGCTGCCATTTTAGGAATTATAGCGTGGCTGGTTATGGCGCCTGCTAATAATGACGGTGATGTGCCCGACCCTAGGGTTCCGCTTGTTGTTGAAAACTTGGAAAATCTTGAGGCCGAAACATTTGCGCTGGATCAGGCTTTGGGCCGTCAGCCATTGACACCATCTGACGCAGGCGCGGGCCAGGGAGCGGGCCAAGGCGCGGATCAGAAAAAATCCTTAAATGAATTGGCGGCAGGGGACGCGGCGGGCAATGTTGCACCCGGGGCCGGCGTGGTTGTTCCGGCAACCACCAAGGATGCGTTTGCTGCACTTTCCCCTGCGCCCAAGGGAACCCCTCTAAAGGCCGCGCCTAACTATGAAATGATAGAAGAAACCGATATGGGAATGCTTCCCAGAATATCTGATAAAGGCCAAACCCCGTTTAATGAATACTCACGCCCCTATGAAGGTAAAAAATCTGACCAGCCACGGGTCGCGGTAATAGTTTCTGGCCTTGGTCATTCTCGCGCGGCTACTGATGCGGCCATAAATAATTTACCTCCGGAAATAAGCTTGGCAATTGATTCATATGCCCGCGGCGTAAGTTACTGGATGGATCGTGCCCGTGAAGTTGGCCACGAGGTTCTTTTGACCTTGCCGTTGGAATCTGCAACTTTTCCATTTGAAGATCCCGGCCCGGGTACGTTGCGGGTTTTGAGCGCACCAGAAGAAAACGTAAATCAGATGGAATGGGTAATGAGCCGAGGGTCAGGATTTTTTGGCTTGATGGGTGTTGCTGGATCAAAGTTCACAACCAATGATGAGCAAACATCGTTCATGTTAAAAGCCATAAAAGATCGTGGAATTATGTTCGTTGATGGTGGCTATACACCGCTTAGCCTTGCCCCGCGCATAGCATTTAAGGAAAAAGTTACTTGGGCCGCGGTAGAAATTGATTTGGATAAAAAACTTGAAGGTTCAAAAATAGATTTAAAATTGGCAGAATTTGAAAAACTAGCTACAAGCAGATCACTTGCAATTGGCAGAATTTCAAATTCTCCCATATCGCTTGCACGTTTAAGCGCGTGGATTAAAACACTACCTGATAAAGGCATAGAACTTGTCCCGGTATCTGCACTGGCAAATAAACAACTAATTAGATAGAAATCAAAACAAATGACCACCACCAATAATTCTTCCAACGCTCTTCCTTATCGTCTTGGCGTTGGGGCCATGATATTTAATGATGATAATAATGTTTTGGTCGCCAAACGTATTGATACACCGGGTGATGCATGGCAAATGCCACAAGGCGGAATAGATAAAGATGAAGACCCAGACGTGGCGGTTTTTCGCGAAGTAGAAGAAGAAATAGGAACCACCAAGTGTGAAATTATTGCAAAATCAAGCGGTTGGCTGACCTATGATATACCGGATGATTTGCGTTCAAAATTATGGGGCGGCAAGTATCAGGGGCAAAAACAAAAATGGTATGCCATGCGTTTTATAGGTCAAAATAGCGACATAGTTCTCGACGCGCATCATAAACCAGAATTTTCAGAGTGGCAGTGGGTAGAAATTAACACCATCCCCGATCTTATCGTTCCGTTTAAACGTGAGCTGTATAATAAAATTGTGGACGAATTTTCACATATTGTAACAAGAGATAATGGATGACCTATTTGCTGCTAATTATCGGAAGTATCCTGCTGCTTGGCGGTGCCGAGGTAATGGTGCGCGGTGCAGTGCAAATTGCGACCAAGTTTGGGCTTTCATCACTTTTAATTGGTATGACCGTTGTTGCGTTTGGCACATCGGCACCTGAACTTGTTGTTAGTATGAATGCGGCTTTGGCTGGCACATCGGGCATAGCGCTTGGTAATGTGGTTGGGTCAAACACCGCTAATATTTTATTGATATTGGGGGCAACTTGTTTAGTGGCCCCGGTTGTGGTCGACCCCAAAGCAGTTATGCGCGATGGCATAATGCTTTTGGCATCATCGGTATTTTTTATATGGATATCGCTTACCGGGCGCATAGAATCTTATTTTGGCGCGGCCATGGTTATTGCGTTGATTGCTTATTTCTTCAGCTCTTATGTTCGCGAACGCAATAATGGTTTTGCTAGTGCAAAATTGCATGAACGCGAAACAGAAGAATTCAAAGATATAGAAATAAATATGTGGGTTGCTTGGGCTTTTTTTATATTCGGTCTAGCTGGCGTTATTTATGGCGCCGATATGTTAGTTAAAAGCGGAACCGAAATTGCCCGTAGCCTTGGCGTATCAGAAGAAGTAATTGGTCTTACCGTAATTGCCATTGGCACATCGTTGCCGGAATTGGCGGCATCGGTTGTTGCGGCGCTTAGGGGCCATACGGACGTTGCGGTTGGTAATATTGTTGGCTCAAACCTGTTTAATTTACTTTTGGTCGCAGGCGGTGTTGCCGCGGTTTATCCGCTTGATGTTCCAGAACAAATACAACGATTTGATCTGTGGATCATGTTAGCGGCAACCATTATGCTTTTTGCCTATCTTGCATTGGGCAAACGTTTTCGCCGCCGTGAGGGCACCTTGTTACTGAGCGCATATGGCGGCTATGTGGCATTGCAGGCATATGGGGTACCCAACCTTTATCAGTGGATTCCTTGAGGGACTTGCATCAAACACCAGCTTCGCTCATTCTTATCCCATGAATAATCTTTCTCAACCTGCCCAGCCCAATGTTCTTATTACGGGTGCCGCGCACCGTATTGGTCGTGCCATTGCGCTTGATTTAGCGGCAAATGGATATGGTGTTGGGGTTCATTACAATAACTCCGAAGAAGCCGCAGCCCAATTGGTTGAAAATATTATTGATTCCGGTGGTCGCGCCGTTGCGGTTAAGGCTAACCTTGCCAATGAAGAAGAGGTCAAATCCATTATCCCGGCGACTTCTGATGCGTTGGGCCCGCTTACGGTATTAATAAATAACGCGTCATTATTTGAAAATGACAACATTACAGACACCACCCGCGAAGGGTGGGATATGCATATGGATGTAAATTTGCGGGCACCATTTGTGCTTTCGCAAAATTTCTGCCGCCAGATACCAGATGGCCTCGAAGGCAATATAATTAATATTCTTGATCAACGGGTATGGAGCTTAACGCCTTATTTTATGACCTACACCCTTAGTAAATCTGCGCTTTGGACCCTTACTCAGACTTTGGCTTTGGCGCTGGCCCCACAAATAAGGGTGAACGGAATTGGGCCGGGACCTACCTTGCAAAACACCCGACAAACCAACGAAGATTTTGCCCGCCAGTGGGCGGAAACACCACTCGGGCGCAAAATCATGCCAGACGAAATTGCCGATACGGTTAATTTTATCATTCATGCCCCATCCATGACCGGCCAGATGATAGCAATTGATGGTGGCCAGCATTTGGGCTGGGCTCAGGAATCAGGCAGTGCCCTAATTAAAGAATAACCCTTGCCGGGCAGGAAATGTGGCAATAGAACTAGCCCTCTCATAAATTCTCACATTAATGGAGCAAATGGAAAAATGTCCGGACCCAAAGTCAAGCTGGTGCCAACCCCATCCATAGCCGATGCCCGTGCTGGAGTTAGGCATGTTTTCGTTCGCGACCTTGAATTGATGACGTCAATTGGCGTCCATGATCACGAACGCATGGCCACCCAAAGGGTGAGAATTAATCTCGATATGGCAGTTTTTGAAGGCGATAGGGATTTGGCCGATGATCTGGACAATGTGGTTTGCTATGAGCAAATAACCACCACCGTCAGAGAGGTTTGTAATGCGCGGCATATAAATCTGGTGGAGACCATGGCCGAAGAAATATCATCGGTTTGCCTTGCCGCTGACAAGGTTCGTTCGGTTTTGGTCAGGGTTGAAAAGTTGGATGTATTTGATGATGTTTCTAGTGTCGGGGTGGAAATAGAGCGTTTTAATCCGGAAGTATAATTTCAGGAACCGAGCCCAACTCATTGTTTTTACAAGAAACTAGCACCACCTCACGCTTTGGTGGATAGTTTTACACAGGTACACGCGTTCATAGCTTATTGGGGGTGATTGTTAGAATATTACCCGTTACGGAACTGTAACGAGTAATAGTATCAATTTTATGTAATGTTTTCATTAAGTTGTATTGATGCACATTTTTTGTGCATTTCATAGAATTCCAAGCCATGCATGGATAGTTTTTGTTAGAGGCTCAATTATCAACATGTTTATCCACATGTTCAGTGGATAGTTAACAATACCCTATTGAAAGCAAATTTTCTTTACCTAGGGCAATATGGGAAACATGACCGACAAGATAGACAAGACAGCCCAAGGTGGCCACAAGGACGAGCAAATGAAGGGTGTAGGGTTAATAGCCGCTTTGGCCCAGAACCTGCCTAGCGCGCCTGGGGTTTATCGCATGCTGGGCGCTGGTGATAGTGCGCAGGTGTTATATGTGGGCAAGGCCAAGAACCTGAAAAAAAGGGTTTTGAGCTATACCCGTCCGGGTAAGTTAAGCCCCCGCATTGGGCGCATGGTTGGGCAAACCCATGACATGGAATTTGTCACTACCCACACCGAAGCAGAGGCCCTGTTGCTTGAGGCCAACCTCATAAAAAAACTAAGCCCGCGTTATAATATTTTATTGCGTGATGATAAATCATTTCCGGAAATATTGGTTGAGGCTGGCCATAAATTTGCTCGAGTAATAAAGCACCGGGGCGCCCATAGGGCCAAAGGGGATTATTTCGGCCCTTTTGCTTCTGCCTGGGCGGTAAATGAAACCATCACCACCCTGCAACGGGCATTTTTGCTTAGAACTTGTTCCGATGCGGTTTTTTCTTCCCGCACCAGGCCATGCCTGCTTTTTCAAATAAAGCGTTGCTCTGGGCCCTGTGTCGGTAAAATAAACCAAGGCGATTATTCTGAACTGGTGGCCCAAGCCAGCGAATTCCTAAAGGGGCGAAGCCAGAAAATACAAAAATCCATGGCAGCCCATATGCAGGCAGCCAGCGACAACCAAGAGTTCGAGCAAGCGGCCAGCCTACGCGATAGAATTCGCGCGCTTACCCGCATTCAGGGCCATCAGGATATAAACCCCGGAAACATAATCGACGCCGATGTTATTGCCCTTCATCAAGATGGCGGCAGGGCCTGCGTGCAGGTGTTCTTTTTTAGGGGTGGGCGCAATTTTGGCAACCGGGCATTTTATCCGGCAGGAAGCGCAGGTGAGACCCCATCGGTGGTATTAGAAGCGTTTCTTGGGCAGTTTTATTCAGCCCATACTCCGCCACCCGAAGTATTGCTAAGCCATTCATTAGTGGAATCTGGCGATGGTGTGGTCATGAAAGATGCCCTAAGCGCACGGGCTGGACGTAAAGTCACCATAAAAGCACCAACCCGCGGTGATCGCCGGCGCCTGACTGCCCACGCATTAGAAAATGCCCGGGGCGCACTTTTGCGCAAAAAAGTTGAAAATGAAACTCAGGAAAAATTGCTATCTGGCTTGGCGAAAAAATTGAAACTTGAACAAAGCCCGGAACGAATTGAGGTTTATGATAATTCCCATGTATCGGGAACCAAAGCAGTAGGGGCAATGATTGTTGCCGGAGCAGAAGGTTTTAGAAAAAATGCTTATCGCAAGTTTAATATCAAGGGTCCATTAGCCCCGGGGGATGATTATGCCATGATGCGCGAAGTTCTAACCCGGAGGTTTTCTCGCGCCATCAAACAAGCAGGTAACGAAGCCCAAGATGAAAAATGGGATTTGCCTGAATTGGTAATTGTCGATGGCGGCAAGGGCCAGCTTTCAGTTGCAATGGAAGTATTTGCCGACCTTGGCATAGAAGACGTGGCGTTATGTGCAATTTCAAAAGGTCCAGATAGAAACGCCGGGCGCGAGCTAATCCATCAACCGGGTGTGGCCAGCCCATTGATTTTGGATGAACGTGACCCAATTTTATATTTTTTACAGCGCATTCGCGACGAAGCCCACCGTTTTGCCATTGGCACCCATAGGGCAAGAAGGGCTAAATCACTGGTTCGTTCAGGGATAGATGATATTCCGGGCATTGGTCCGGGTCGAAAAAAAGCCCTGTTGCATCATTTTGGCTCAATCGGTGCGGTTAAGGATGCTGGATTAAATGACCTCGAAGCCGTAAAAGGCATATCAGGCTCCAGTGCAAGGCGCATTTATGACTGGTTTCATACTGGCGATTAAGTGGTTAGAATGACAAATCAATAATACCAAATATGGCAATACCAATATGTTTTCAAATCTTCCAAATATACTGACCGTTTCACGAGTTGCTGCGATTCCGGTTGTGTTAATTTTAATTTTAATTGGCGGCGCTTTCGGTAATTGGCTCGCCTTTGCTGCCTATACCTATGCCTGCATAACCGATTTTTTTGATGGTTATTTGGCTCGTGCTTGGCATCAGCAATCGGCGTTTGGGCGTTTCCTCGACCCCATTGCCGATAAATTATTGGTGGCAGGGGTGCTGTTTGTATTGGTGGGGGTTGAAACCATTTCCGGTGCGGTAATATTTCCTGCGGCAATAATATTGTGCCGGGAAATATTGGTTTCTGGTTTGCGTGAATTTTTGGCCGAAGCCCGCGTTGGCATGCCGGTAAGCCTGTTGGCAAAATGGAAAACCACAATACAAATGCTGGCACTGGGTTTTCTAATAGTAGGTTCGGTTGGCCCCGATTTCGGCTTTGCCACAACGCTGGAAATTGGCATATGGGGGTTATGGATAGCCGCATTAATAACACTGGTTACGGGCTATGATTATCTGCGGGCGGGACTTAAACATATTGCAATAACAGATAGCGAAGCAGGAAAAAACAATCCTGACTTTAAGCCATAAAAAATGACAACAATTAAGGATGATTGTTTCAAGGTAGCAGACGAGCTTATGGAGCTGTCTGATGCATTGGCGTTAATTAAATCTCGCACAAATAATGTATGCGGGGTGGAAGAGATTCAGCTTAGAGACGGCCTTGGCCGAACCTTGGCTGAAGACATAACATCATCGGTTAATGTTCCACCCCACAATAATTCAGCCATGGACGGCTACGCAGTTTTTGCATCTGATTTAAATGCCAAAGAACCCACCCGTCTTCCCATTACCGGGCGCATAGCCGCTGGCCACCCATTAGAACGCGACGCCATGCCGGGCGAAGCATTGCGCATTTTTACCGGTGCGCCACTGCCACCCGGCCCGGACACGGTTGTTATGCAGGAAAATGTTACAGTTGATGGTGATTTTGCTGTGCTTCCTGCTGGTATAAAACCCGGCGATAACTGCCGTAAAATGGGTGAAGATATAAAATCAGGCGATATTATTTTGCATCGGGGTCAATTATTACGAGCGCAGGAAATTGGCCTTGCGGCCGCAGTGGGACAAACCACAGCCAAGGTTTATAAACGCCTTCGTGCGGGGGTGTTTTCCACCGGCGATGAAATTGCCGATGCATCTACTGCATCGCTTAAACCCGGTTTTGTTTATGATGCCAACCGCGCATCCGTAATTGCATTGCTAGAAAACCTTGGTTGTGAGGTAACCGATCTTGGTATTTTGCCAGATGACGCTGAAATTATACGCACGGCATTAAAAAAGGCCGCAGGTAACAACGATGTACTAATTACATCAGGCGGCGTCAGCGTCGGCGATGAAGACCATGTGGCAAATACGTTGAAAGAAATGGGCTCGCTCCATTTTTGGCGCCTTAAAGTAAAACCGGGGAAACCGGTTGCGCTTGGTGCAATCGATGGCGCTGCTTTTGTTGGCCTGCCCGGCAATCCGGTTTCGGCAATGGTAACATTGATGATGGTGGCAAGGCCGATGATATTGTTAATGTCAGGACGCAAAAATATTGATGTCGCCCGTTACCCGGTTAAAGCAGATTTTTCTCTTGCGCGCCAACCCGGCAGATTAGAATGGATGCGCGGTAATTTAAAAACCGATAATGACGGCACTGCTTTGGTAAGCGTGTTTCCGTCACAGGGTTCTGGAATACTATCGTCCATGGTGGCGGCAACAGGTTTTGTTGAAATACCAGCAGATACCACACATATTAAAGAGGGCGATGTGCTAAGCTTTATTCCATTTAACGAGGCATTTTGATGAAGGTTTTATATTTTGCGTGGTTAAAAGAAAAAACCGGAATTGGCGAAGAAGACATTTCTTTGCCACAAGGCATAACCAACGTGGAAGGGTTTATTGAATTTCTTAAAAACCGTGGTGGCGGGTTTGAGAAAGCATTTTCCGATATTTCGATGGTTCGGATCGCGGTCAATATGGAGCACGTTAAAATTTCATTCTCGCTTAAAGACAGCGATGAAGTTGCCTTTTTTCCACCCGTAACCGGTGGTTAAGGATTAATGCCATGATACGAATACAAATTGATGATTTTGACGTTGGCAGCGAGCTAAAAAAAATCTCGTCAGGCGATGACGGTATTGGTGCGGTTTGTTCGTTCGTTGGTTTGGTCCGTGATTTTTCCGGACAGCAAGGAGATGGTGATAAAATTTCATCCATGACGCTGGAGCATTATCCCGGCATGACCGAAAAACAATTAGTAAAAATTGAAAACGACGCCCGAAGCCGTTGGGAATTGTCAGATGTATTAATAATTCATCGTATCGGTAGGTTAGAGCCAAAAGACCAAATAGTGCTGGTAATGACCGCATCAATGCACCGTGATGCGGCCTTTGATGGTGCACGTTTCATAATGGATTTCCTGAAAACTCGAGCCCCGTTTTGGAAAAAAGAAGAAACAGGATCGGGCCATAAATGGGTAGAGGCAAAATTATCGGACGCGGGTAACGCTAAGAGTTGGAAAAAATAATATATAAAATGCCTAATAAGGGTTCATAATAGAGGCATATAAAAAAGGATGCCCAATGGTTAAAAAGCCAAAAAATATACAAGAAAATATACCAGAAAATCAAACCGATGATGATTGGCCCATTAAAGCCTATCGCAATCAAGATTTTATGATGTCGCGCGAAGGCCGCGGCATGCGTATTTTGTCGGAATTTATTGAACCGGAAGCCAGATTCGAAAAAGAAATGGTTTCAGACACCATTGTATTTTTTGGATCCGCCCGCACCCGACCCCGTGACGTTGCTGAACAAGCCATGGTTGCGGCTAAAAAACATGGCGGCGATATGGCTCGCGCTAAAACCACATTGGAAATGTCTGCCTATTACGAAGATGCCCGCGAACTGGCAAAACGCCTGACCCTGTGGTCGAA
Source organism: uncultured Thalassospiraceae bacterium (assembly GCA_965603095.1). Taxonomy (GTDB): domain Bacteria; phylum Pseudomonadota; class Alphaproteobacteria; order Rhodospirillales; family Magnetovibrionaceae; genus DAOVVL01. The sequence continues at coordinate 26,741 of CBFDBQ010000016.1, forward strand.
GGGCCTAAAAGGAAAATCTAAACGGTTTGTTGTTTGCACCGGTGGCGGCCCCGGAATTATGGAGGCGGCCAACCGTGGTGCATCAGAAGCAAAGGGCATGAGCATTGGGTTAAATATTTCGCTACCGCATGAGCAAAGCGGAAACCCATATATAAGCAGAGAGCTTGCGTTTAAGTTTCATTATTTTTTCATGCGTAAATTTTGGTTTTCCTATTTGGCCAAGGCAATAATTGTGTTTCCCGGTGGGTTTGGAACCATTGATGAATTTTTTGAATTATTGACGCTTATATCAACCAAAAAAATGGGAAAAAAATTACCAGTCTTGCTTTATGGTAGCGAATATTGGGATAGCGTTATGAACCTTGATGCGATGGTAAAATTTGGAACACTATCACCGGGCGATTTGGACCTATTTAGCCGTGCAGATAACGTTGATGATGCGTTTGATTTTATTACCGATGCGCTTTCAGAATATCACCTGAACCAACCGGGTGGGGCGTTTTAAATTGCTGGATAATTTATTTATATAATTACTCAGCGGCCGATGCATTGGCGGGTTTTTTGCCAACAGCTTTATCATAATCATCCATCATTTGCGTGGTTATTTCACCAACGTTGTAGGTGTGATTATCAATTACGCCAACTGGCGTTACTTCGGCGGCTGTTCCGGTTAAGAATACTTGTGTGGCATTTGCCAATTCATCCGGCATGATAACGCGCTCAACAATTTCAATACCGCGTTTTTTGGCAAGATCGATAATTGTACGCCGGGTAATGCCATCAAGAAAACAATCTGGGATTGGTGTGTGCAATTTGCCGTCACCCATTTCCATGAAAATATTAGCCCCGGTGGCTTCTGCAACCTGGCCACGGTAATCAAGCATTAGGCTATCATCAAAGCCCGCGTCTTCAGCCGCATGCTTGGAAAGGGTGCATATCATATAAAGCCCGGCTGCTTTGGCATGAACCGGTTCGGTTTCCGCTGACGGGCGTTTCCATTTTGATGTTTGTAAACGAATGCCCCGCATCCGTGCCTCGGGTGAAAAATATGAAGGCCATTCCCACGCCGCAACTGCCAAATGAATTGTATTCTTCTGTGCAGAAACACCCATCATTTCGCTACCGCGCCATGCAACTGGGCGGATATAGCCATCTTTAATGTTGTTAATTTTACAAGCATCAATGCAGGCCTGATTAATTTCATCGTTTGACCATGGAATTTCAAAGCCAAGTATTTTGGCAGAATTATGCAGTCGCTCGGTATGTTCGTTTAATTTAAAAATATTACCCGCATACATACGTTCACCCTCAAACACGCTAGAGGCATAATGCAGGGCATGGGTAAGCAGATGCACATTGGCATCGCGCCAAGGAACCATTTTACCGTCAAACCATATTTGCCAATCGCGGTTATCGTAAGGTGTTGCAGACATTTGTATTTATCCTCGAACGAGTAATAATATTGCTTAAATTGCCCGGTTTCCCGGAATGTTCTTGCGTTTTTTATCAGTATTTGGCATATATGTCAATAACACTGACTTAAATTATGAGCCGCTAACTTACAGCAAACCCCTGAGATTTATCATGAGTCATCCGGAAATAAATAAACCAAATTTAGACGAGATGGAAAATCATTTTTTCCACGAGGAAGATTTGCGTCAAGCAATGGAATTGCTGTTTTTTGCCTATCGTGATTTTACCGGCGAGGCAGATGAGATTTTATCAGAATACGGGTTCGGCCGTGCTCATCACCGGGTGATATATTTTGTAAAACGCAATCCGGGCCTTAGCGTGAACCGTTTGCTAGATATATTGAAAATAACCAAACAAAGCCTTAGCCGGGTTCTTGGCCAATTGGTGCGTGAAGGGTTTGTTGATCAGAAAACCGATAAAATAGATCGAAGACGGCGAATACTTTCCCTGACCGATAAGGGTGAAAAGCTGGAATATAAATTGACCCAGGCCCAAGGTGCGCGCATTAGAAAAGCATATGAATATGCCGGGCGCGAAAGCATTGATGGTTTCAAAAAAATATTAACCAGAATAATTAATGATGAGGATCGTCAGCGTTTTACAGGCGGCGGTCCACATACAAAATCAACACTACCTACTGATACAGACGGTTGATCAATAAGTGGGGGATTAAAAAATTATGCCAGCAACGGTAAGCGCCGATCAACCAAATATTCTTGTCGTTGATGATGACGCTCGTCTGCGTGAACTGTTGCAAAAATTTCTTAGCGAAAGCAATTTTTTTGTAATAACCGCAATTGACGCCAGCGATGCAAGATCAAAGCTATTATCGCTTTCATTTGATCTTATTATTCTTGATCGAATGATGCCGGGCGAAAGCGGACTTGAATTTGCGGCAGACTTAAGAAAAACAGATGATGTCCCAATTTTAATGCTGACCGCCATGGGTGAAACAGAAAATCGTATCGAAGGGCTAGAACACGGTGTTGATGATTATTTGGCAAAACCTTTTGAGCCAAGAGAGCTATTGCTTAGAATAAATTCCATATTAAAACGTGCGGTAACCCCGGCTGATGATATGGCACCAACTGAAATAATTATGGGTGAAGCAAGGTTTGATATTGAACGCTCAGAGCTTACTATTGGCGGAACGCCGGTAAAGCTTACAACGGTTGAGGTCCAGCTTTTAAAAGCATTATCTGAAAGGCCGGGAACAATTCTTTCGCGTGAAGTGCTTATTGAACAAAGTGGTGCAGATGCCGCAGGCAGGGCCATAGACGTTCAGGTTACAAGGCTCCGTCGCAAGATAGAAAATAACCCGAAAGTGCCACGATACCTACAAACAGTTCGTGGTAAAGGCTACGTTTTACTGCCAGACTAAATGGACAAGTTTATTTAAGGCGATACGAGAAAACAAATGCAATATTCATCGGTATTAAAACCATATCTACCGAAAAGCCTTTTAGGTAGGGCGGTGCTTATTATTGTGACACCGCTTGTATTGTTGCAATTGGTAGCAACGGTAATTTTCTTTGAAAATCATTGGAGTAAGGTTAGCCGTCGCTTGGCCCAAGGCGTTGCAGGCGATATTGCAATTGTGATTGAACAGATGCCCAAATATCAACAAACAGATGAATTGCAAGATCTTTACCGTAAGGCGCTAATAAATTTTCAACTTACTTTTAAATATTTACCCGATGGGGTCATTGCTAATTCAAACAAGAACAGTGGTCTGATGGAGACAGCGCTAACCCGCGCTATTGAGGCACATGTTAAAAAACCATTTAGCCTAGATTCTGAAAGTGATGATCGATTAGTCATTATAAAAATGCAACTTAGCGATGGGGTTCTTGAAATTATCGTTCCTAATAAAAGATTTTTTAGCACCACTACTTATATTTTTGTTATGTGGATGGTTGGAACCAGCCTGTTGCTTTTTGGTGTTGCTGTAATATTTATGAAAAATCAGGTGCGTCCCATAAGTAGGCTTGCTATGGCGGCGGATGATTTTGGCAAAGGTCGCGATTTAAAAAAATTTAAACCAGAAGGTGCATTAGAGGTACGCCGTGCGGCGAGTGCATTTATTGCTATGCGTAATAGGTTGAAACGCCACATACAGCAACGCACAGACATGCTTTCGGGCGTTTCCCATGATTTACGCACACCAATTACGCGAATGAAATTGCAACTTGAAATGATGAAAACTGGCGATGGAATCGATGAATTGAAATCAGATATTTCAGATATGGAACATATGCTTGATGCGTATCTTGCTTTTGCTCGTGGCGAAGGATCAGAAAAGCAGGTTCCAGCCAGCATAAGCGAAATGCTGGGCGAGATTGTAACCCAAGTTAGGCGCAAGGGCGTTATGATTGATTTTCATTCAGAAGGTGAAGTCGATGCCACAATTCGCAAAGGTGCGCTAAAGCGGGCATTGACTAATTTAATTGAAAATGCCGCCAAGTATGGAAAAAACATTACTGTTCGCGCCGGAGTACGCGAAAACGGCATAGAAATTATTATTGACGATGACGGCCCCGGAATTCCAGATGAGATGCGCGCTGAGGTATTTCGCCCTTTTTACAGAATTGATGCTTCACGTAATCCTGAAACAGGCGGGGTTGGGTTGGGCATGACCATTGCCCGTGATGCAGTCCGTGGACATGGCGGTGAAATAAACCTGAGCGACGCACCCGGTGGCGGTTTGCGAGTCATGGTTTTGTTGCCGCTATAATTTTATTTAATAAAGCTTTCCACCAACCGGAACCGTTATATCGGGGCGCACCAACACAACCTCTCCATCAATATCAGGAAAGCCCAGCATCAATACTTCGGACATGAACTTTCCAATTTGGCGTGGCGGAAAGTTAACCACCGCTGCAACTTGCATATTGATAAGTGTATCAGTGGTGTAATGGCACGTTATTTGTGCGGATGTTTTTTTGGTTCCAATATCAGGGCCAAAATCAATCCATACTTTTATTGCTGGTTTTTTTGCTTCGGGAAAATCTTCTGCGCGAACAATTGTTCCAACGCGAATATCCACGCTTTCAAATTCGTCATATGAAATTTTTCTAGACATCAATCGGCAAGTTCGCGCGAACGTTTGGTCGCGGCGTCAATTGCCTTGACCATTAGATCTTTCATTCCGCCATCGGCCAATAATATTTCTAGTGCGGCAGCGGTGGTTCCACCCGGTGAAGTTACGTTTTGGCGCAGAGCAGTTGAGGTTTCGTTTGAACGGTGCAGTAATTCGCCCGAACCAGAAACAGTTTGACGCGCTAGCTTGTCTGATAATTCTACAGAAAGCCCGGCCATTACGCCGGCGTGGGACATGGCTTCTGCCAATAAAAATATATAAGCAGGACCACTGCCAGAAACTGCGGTAACCGCATCCATCATGCTTTCATCATCAACCCATGCGGCCTGACCAACCGTTTGTAGTAAACCTGTTACAGATTTTTTTGCATTTTCCGTTGTGCCAGCGTTGGCTACTGCCACGGTTATTCCGCGGCCTATTGATGCTGGCGTATTGGGCATGGCACGAACGATGTTGGCATCACTTCCTAATATGGCTTCCAGTGAAGAAATGGTCTTCCCTGCCATAATTGAAACGAACGTTGTGTTTGCGGCTTTATAATCCGCGTATGGGGCTAATACATCAGCCGCACTTTGCGGCTTAACCGCAAGAAATATAAAATCTGGTGAATATCCGGCGGTCAGTTCAGCAGCCGTTGAAACCGCCTTGATGCCAAGTTCTGAAAAAATAACGGCACTGGCATCGGCGCTTGGTTCAACTACGGCTATATCATCTACGGGCGTGCCATTTGCAATCCATCCACGGGCAAGGGCACCCCCCATTTTGCCGCATCCGACAAGAAGCAGTTTTGCCATCTTAGGCTTCGCCCACGGTTTCTATCATTGCCGCCTGAACTGCCTCGGTAGCTGAGCGCCCACCCCAAATGACATACTGAAAAGCAGGAAAAAATCTTTCGCATTCATAAAGTGCGGTTTCAACCACGTCTGCCACTTGTTCTGGTGATGGCCCGCCCGATCCTTTAAGCGGTAATGAATGGCGAAACATTGGCATTCCATCTTCGATCCATACCGTAAAATGACCCAGCCATAATTGTTCGTTGACCAATGCAAGCAGTTCGTAAAGTTGCGCCCGTTTTTCTTTTTGCACGCGCATATCAAACGCGCAGGTAAATTGAACTGCGTCTGCTTTTTCGCTCCAGTTAATAAACAGGGAATAGGTGCACCATTTGCCAGGCAACTGCACAGTCATTTCCGCATCGCTGGTTCTGTCCATGGGCCACTCATAGTGGCTAATGGTATTTTCGATGGCATCGATAGGATGGCTAAATAAATTATCGGCGGCCCTCAAGGTGGACGGCATGATTTTGGTTCCCTTAAAACTGGCCCTACGGGATGCGATATGTTGTGCATTATCCCGCTTCGGCTACTAGTTCTAGTGTGCATAAGGAATGTGCACCCGCAAGGGGACAAGACCATTTAAGGTGCTGTTTTTTGTGGATAAACAAGGATTCTGCCGAGTCGCAGGTGCTAAAAAAATAACAAAAACAGCGTTAAATACCCTGTTATTGGTGGGTATTTGCTAATTTTTGCTAAAAATTATGGGCGAATCGGACGGTTATTGTGGGTTGGCGGCCTATTTGTTAGTCGTTTTTTTGCCGCTAAGCTGGGCTTCAAGCTCTTGCACCCTTTTTTCCAGCTTTTCTTGGGCGGTCCGCGCGTTGGCGGCCACGGCTTTTACCGCCTCAAATTCATCCCGGCTAACAAGGTTTTGCTCGAATAAAATCTTTTCCAGACGGCGCCTAGCCATGCCTTCGATGTCACCCTTTACCCCGGTCACCGCCGAAGCCGCACCATTTGCCATTTTGGCAATGTCGTCGAGAAGTCGATTTGATGTTTGCATGGCCCATAAATCCCTTGTTTGTATTGGCATATATTATGGGGCTTATATGTTCTCAGGTCAAAGCGTGAGGGCCAAAGCGTAGAAGCCAAAATATAATGTGAAATTTTCACCTGCTTGCGGTCATTGGCACCGGGACGTATAAACAGTTAACAAGCAAATCAAAGGGGTATTTCAATGTATGTGGTCACCGGGGGTGCAGGCTTTATCGGTTCAAACATTGTTGCGGCGTTGGAAAAACGTGGTAATGCAAAAATCGCGGTTATCGACCGTTTACGTGATCAAGATAAATGGAAAAATCTGACCAAGCGCGAACTGTTTGACATAGTCCATCCCGACGATACCCTAGATTTTCTTGAAGATAATTCCACCAACATCAAAGCGGTGTTTCACATGGGGGCCATATCGGCGACCACCGAACGCGATGCTGATTTGATTATTGAAAATAATTTTCAGCTTTCGGTTGATTTGTGGAAATGGTGCACCGCGCATCAAACCAAATTTATTTATGCATCAAGCGCCGCCACCTATGGTGATGGCGATGCTGGGTTTGAAGATGATAATTCAATAGACGCGCTGGCAAAGCTTAAACCATTAAATCCATATGGTTGGAGCAAGCATCTTTTTGATCGCCGGGTCGCGCGCATGATTGATAGTGGTGATGCCCATCCTCCACAATGGGTTGGTTTGAAATTTTTTAATGTTTATGGACCAAACGAATATCACAAAGGTTCAATGCGTTCGGTTGTTAACAAACTTTACCCCGATGCGCTGGCGGGTAAAGAGGCAACATTATTTAAATCCCACCATCCTGATTATTCAGATGGCGGGCAGATGCGTGACTTCATATATATTGACGACTGCATTGATGTAATGATGTGGATGCTGGACAATGAAAATGTTTCAGGGGTGTTTAATTGCGGCACTGGCAAGGCCAGATCTTTCCGCGATTTAGCAATTTCTGTTTTTGAAGCGCTTGGCAAAAAACCAAAAATAAAATTTATTGCTACGCCCAAGGATATTCGCGATAAATATCAATATTTCACAGAGGCAGATACGCGCAACCTACGCGCCCAGGGATATAAAAAGGAATTCACCGAACTGGAAGACGGTATCAAATCTTATGTGAACGATTTTCTTAGCACCAACGATATTTATCGTTAGTAGCCTTACAATTTTTTTAGCAATTTTTTAGCAATTTTTTGCCCGTAGTTTTTTGAAAGCCTCCATTGCATGACTTTTGCTTTTGCATTCCCAAATATCGACCCCATTATATTTGAAGTTGGTCCATTGGCCGTGCGTTGGTATTCGTTGGCCTATATTGCAGGCCTATTAATGGGCTGGCGTTACATGGTGTGGATGGCGGAAAAACCTCCATCGCCTGCCAAACGCGATGACGTTGATGATTTTCTGGTTTGGGCAATTTTCGCCGTGGTTTTGGGTGGGCGCATTGGCTATGTGCTTTTTTATAATTTTGATTACTACGCCGCCAACCCATCACAAATATTAAAAGTATGGCAAGGCGGAATGTCATTTCATGGCGGATTACTTGGCGTAGCGGTTGCAACAGCTTGGTTTTGCCGTAGCCGCAAAATAGATGCTTTGCGTTTTTTTGATATGGTTGCGGTTGCAGCTCCCATAGGATTGTTATTTGGGAGGATTGCTAATTTCATAAATGGTGAATTGTATGGCCGCCCAACCGATGTTTCGTGGGGGGTGGTTTTCCCCGGAGCTGGAAACATCCCCAGACACCCGAGCCAGCTTTATGAAGCGGCCCTTGAGGGACTGGTGTTACTAATAATTCTTCATATTTTATTTCGTTCTGAAAACATCAGAACCAAACCCGGGCTTTTGGCTGGTGTATTTCTTATCGGTTATGGTGTGGCACGCTCCATTGCCGAGCTTTTTCGCGAGCCCGATGCTCATTTGGGGTTCTTGCTTGGCGGCACAACCATGGGGCAGTGGCTTTCAGCGCCAATGTGGATAGGCGGTTTTTGGCTTATCTATCGTGCATTAAAAAATAAACAGGCATAAAATAATGTCCGATCTTTTAGAAATTATTAAAAAAGAAATCTCAGGCGGTGGCCCCATAACCGTTTCACGTTATATGGAGCTGGCGTTAGCCCACCCTCAATTTGGTTATTATATGAAACAAGACCCCTTTGGCGAAGGTGGCGATTTCATAACCGCGCCTGAAATAAGCCAAATGTTTGGCGAGCTAATCGGCATTTGGGCAGCAGTAGTGTGGCAGGGCATGGGGGAGCCTGAAAAAATAAATCTTGTGGAACTTGGCCCCGGTCGCGGAACCTTAATGGCCGATTGCACCCGGGCCGCATCGGCGTTGGAAAAATTCGAAGAAGCAATTCGTATCTATTTTGTCGAAACCAGTCCGACTTTGCGTGAAATACAAAAAAAATCATTGTTATCACCTGACATGCGGATGCCAGCGTGGCGTGATAATTTTGATGATGTTGGTGATGGCCCATTAATTGTAATTGCCAATGAATTTTTTGATGCCCTGCCCATAGATCAGTACGAAAAATCTGATAATGGCTGGCATGTTCGTTGTATTGATTGGGATAATGAACTGAGTGCACTTAAATACACGCTCGGCGATAAACTCGAAGATGAAAGTTCAATTCCGGCTGATTTGCGGATTGCCCCACCCGGCGCAATTTTTGAACATTGTAGTATAGCCGAAAACATAATCAGCTCTATTTCTGAAAGAATAAAAAAACACGGCGGTGCGGCATTGATAATTGATTATGGCCATATTGAACGCGGCATTGGTGATACCTTGCAGGCGTTAAAAAATCATTCGTATTTTGATCCTCTATTATCACCGGGCGAAGCCGACATCACAGCACATGTTGATTTTTCATTATTGGCCGACGTGGCAGAAGGGGTCGGGGTTAATGTATTTGGCCCGGTTCCCCAAGGCGCATTTTTGTCACGCCTTGGCCTCAGGCAACGCGCCGATAGGCTCATGTTGGGCGCCAGCAAAGAACAGATAGAAGAAATTGAAAGCACCCATGCCCGTTTGGTTGGGGCAGACCAAATGGGTACATTGTTCAAGGTTATTGCCATTTCCAGCGAAGGTCTTGGGGTGCCGCCTTGGGCGGAATAAACCATACTTTAAATCCCCACCTTTAAAACCTGGGCGCCATGCCGCATAATACCAAACAATGAATATAGATAAATCCATTACAGCCATTACCCATAAGTTGCTTGGCGGCGACAAAATTTCTCACGGGTTTTTTACCCGCGGCGGTGGCGTTAGTAGCGGCATTTATTCAGGCCTCAACTGTGGCCCTGGTTCTGGCGATCACCCTAAAAACGTGAAAAAAAATCGCCAACTAGCAATGGATGAATTGGGTGATGGAAATTTGCTAACTTGTTATCAGGTTCATTCGCCCGATGTAATAACCGTTAGCGAACCATGGCCTGAAAACCAACTACCTAAAGCAGATGGTATGGTAACCAACCGTTCTGGCATCGCTCTCGGTATTTTAACCGCAGACTGCGCCCCAGTTTTATTGGCTGACATTGCTGGCGGGGTAATAGGCGCGCTTCATGCCGGATGGAAAGGTGCCGTTTTAGGTGTGGTAGAAAATACAGTTAAAGCAATGGTTGATTTGGGGGCCGACCTTTCGCGCACAGTTTCAGTTATTGGCCCAACCATCCAGCAACAAAGTTATGAAGTGGGCGTTGATGTTCGCGCTCAGGTGATTGAAAGTAATGTTTCAAATGGGGAAAGATTTTTTATCCCATCAGGTCGCGAAGGCCACTATATGTTTGATTTGCCCAAGTATGTTTTGTCTCGCCTTGAAAATACCGGAATTGTAACTTGTGTCAGCCTTGGTCTTGATACCTACGCAGATGAAAAAAGTTTTTTTAGCTACCGCCGGGCAACCCACAACAATGAAAAAGATTATGGCCGTATTCTTTCGGCTATAATGATTTCAAAATGAAGCAGGGTTTAATGAAAAGTTTGATAGCTTTTGTTTTTATAATTTCCTTGCAGGCTGTTGCCTCTTGCACATCAGCCCAACAAATAATTCATGGAAATAATACAGACAATTTTGCTCTGCCATCAAACCCACGTTTTGGCCCAGATGATATTCGTAAAAATGAACCCCCGGCTACACGCTGGGATGTGTATTATTCAAATCTTGAAAATGCACCGGCAGAAATAATTGTAATGGAGCCGCTTGGTACGTCTAGGCCAATGGGAAAATTACTAGCCAATTCGGCTGCCGAACAGTTGGAGCGGGCTGGAATAAAATCCACCACCAAACCACTAAATGTTGATGCAAATAAAACAAACGAAAATAATAATAATATTTTTATTCTTTCCGGCACCGCAGAGGTAGGCGTTGATGATCCTAGCTTGCGTTATGCGGTTATTATCAGATGGATATTAAGTGATACCTTTGGTCGGGTTATTGCCACCCATTCCCAAGGGGTGGCTGGCTCAAGACATGATTGGGATGTTGGTAACCCCCGTTTACTAAGATCGGTTGGAATTGGCATTGCCGAACCAATGGCGGTAATGGCAATGGCTGAGATTAAGCCAGCTGAACCGCCAGCAGACCCTCTGACCAAAGGGGTTCTCATGGCTGGAATTAGCGGGCTTTCCACTGAAGATGGTAAAATCCTAAGTAAAGGCATGGCCAAAGAGCTTTTAATTCAAGACATACTGGTAACCGAAGACCCCAGACAAGCCACATATGTGTTAGGGGGGCTGGTGGAAATATCCTCAACCCGCCCGGGGCTTGAAATGGCTAGGATAATCTGGCGGGTGGCAGAAATTAATGGCCCAGAGCTGGGAAGCGCAGTTCAAGAAAAAGAGGTGGCAAAAGGCTCGCTAACCGGACGCTGGGCTGAGGTCGCCAACCCCATTTCAAAGGCCGCAGCCAAGGGAATAGCACGGATAATGGCCGATTTCTCTAAAAGCCCAATAACTGAGAAGCCAATTGGTTCCCCACCAGCTGTGGTTTTGCCAAAAGTGCCCGGGCGTGCCTTGCCACCACCACCTTGAGACACCACCTCCTAAGCTATCTCGTAAACCACTG
>CBFDBQ010000017.1:0-36314 GCA_965603095.1 uncultured Thalassospiraceae bacterium
TGGCTGGGTAGCTCAGCTGGTTAGAGCGCGGCACTCATAATGCCGAGGTCGGCAGTTCAAGTCTGCCTCCAGCTACCAGATTTAGAAAAAACCCTGTAACTTCAATGAGTTACAGGGTTTTTTTATGCCAATTTAGGCTAATTTTCCTAAAAAATATTGTTTAATATCAGCCAGTTAATAATTTCAATAACAGGACATTTGCGCGTAACCAGCTACCATCTACATCGTTGCTTTCGGCTATCATGATCTCTAGACCAGAATTTGCTTATGGCATATCTGGGATGCATTTGTTCGTCACGTTGGAAATATGCATATCGTATGCTTATGATAGGCTTTATCAACAGGCTGTGCTGTGAGGGGGACTTAACTGTGAGCTCATCTGTTCTCCCACCCGTGGTTGCTGTTCAGTCGCCAGAAACCAATCTGCAGGCTGTTAGCGCTATAGCTACGAGTGGAATTTCGTTGGAAGGCCAGATAAGCATTGTCGCCATTATTGTGGGCGTGCTGTTGATCTGGTGGCAAGTAAGAGAAAACGCACGAGCAAAGCTCAGATTAGATGTTTATCGAGAGATTGAATCGGCAATCACAAGGCTAACCTCAGCAGAGGTAAAGGCATTTTCGTTCGCCAATAGCACGGCATCAACATTAGAAATGCTACAGGATCCAAATTTATCTACCCTTCTTCCTTCATTTCAAAAACTTCGGGCAACTGACTTCGCTGACCTGCAATTTAATTTAAGCGATACTGTTTCTGACTTGAGTGTAGTGTTAGAAAATTACGAAATTGTGTGCCCGGGGCTAAGGGCATTTAGAACAGCCCTTAGTGTAGCCTTACGTGACGCTACAGAAGCACAGCGTCCATTGTTTCAAAGGTATATTATGATTATGTCAAACGACATACCGGAGGAGCACCACCAAGCACTTGCCATCAATGTGCTGCACCAAGCTCCCGTAAGCGCCGAATCCTTAGATCAAATTAAAGCCCTTACTAGCACCTATACCGAGGCGGTAATGAATATCAGTAGTATATGTTTTGACCTAAAGGTCGAAACTCAGAACCATTTTTTAGGAGGACTTTTCTCTTTTGGTGGTTATTTCGGTTATAGGGTTCCCAGAAGAAAACCGATTGATCCCACGAGTAAGGTAATTACTTTGGAGCCCGACAAGGTGACCGAGCTGATGACGTATTTTGAAAACGAAACCTTGTGGGGTCGGGAAAAGAGGGAGGCAGAAGAAAGGGTAAGACAAGCTCAAAATGGGCCCGATATTGGGCAATAATGAGTAACTAATTGAAGCTAAATAGAAATTTTCACCACTACATTGGGATGATAGTGACCAACTCTTACTCCAGCTACCACTTTTTGAAAACCCCCGGTGCTTTTTTGGCGTCGGGGGTTTTTGTTATGCTCGGTATATGGCATCGCACATTGAGCACTGAATATTAATCTCCGCTTAAAACAAATTGTTTCCCAATGGGGATAACATTTGTTTTGGGTGATAAATTTCCGGCGGTGCGTATTTCTTTGAGGAGGGTGTGAGGTCGGAAATATCGCACCGCCGGGTCCACAGCGCATCAAGGAGGGTCTGGCGCTGTGGATAATCTGATGTCAGGCTTATTTACCCCTTCTGAGTTGCCAACCAATCAAGCACAACTTTTTTGCTGGCAGCCCCCATATGCACATCCGCCGTGCCGTCGGGGTCATAAAAGTGGATGCGGGGCAGCTCACCCCGCCATTTGGAATCCACCACGCTTCGCAGTCGTGCCGGTATCGGGTCTGCAAAAGCCCATATCTCGAACCCCTTCATGTCTTCACGCTCCAACACCTGATTTATGCGCTGTTCGTTCTCTATGGGGTCGGTCGTCACCAGCACCAGATCGAAGTCCGAGTATTGGTCACGTATCTCGCGCCAAACTTCCATTTCTTTGACGCAAATGCCGCAATAAACCGACCAGAAGGCCAGCACAAACGGCTTGCCATTCCGGCTTTCTACTATCCCGGCAAGACTTTCTTTTTTAAATGGCCTTAGGGTTTGATCGCTGGTGCCTGCTTTATAAAAGCTGGTATCTGGCTCGTAAAATTTATCGATAGCTATTGACGTCACGCCACTTACTATCGCGATGCCAAAGATAAGGATTAAAAAATGTTTTTGTGAAATCATTGGGCTATTCTCCCGTTACCGTGAAAACACGAAAACCAGCATCCGCGGTGTGCCATGTGGCATAAACTTTGCCATCATGGTTAACTATAAACGGATGATCAGATGCATCGCTTGAGGTGGCGACAACCCGGCCCGGCCCCCATGTAATGCCTTTATCCTTTGATGTCATAACGCGAAAACGCGTGCGCTCACCATCGAAGTCCTTCCATGCCACATAAACAATGCCGTCGGTTGCCAATGTGAAGGGGTGTTCGGCCTGACCGCCATCGGAGCCAATTTCCACAATTTTTGCGTAGGTTTTTCCGTTATCTGTTGAGCGTGCGTAAAATGGCCCTTGGCGCAATTCTCCAGCCGTGTACCAAGTGGTATGAAAAATTCCGTCATCGCCGATGCTGATGGAAGGGCCGTGGTGGGGACATGTCTCTATTCCCCAATTATCAACACTATGGCGCCCAATTTCGCCGGGGGTGCCATCGTCGTTTAAGCGGGCAACAGCGTGGTCGCGCATGCCGTCGAATATATGACGCCAAACCATGACCGGACTACGTCCGTTTTCCATACCCATGGCAATGCGGCAACATTCACAAGTATTGTGGGCGAGCAGGGTGTTGGGGCCGAAGGTCGCACCCCGATCTTTGGATGTTGCATAATAAATAGCCGATCCGGCATAAGGCGTTTTCGTTGCCTTGGCGGCAAACAGATCGCGTTTATCAAGCCAAGTAAGAGTTAGTTCGCCGTTATCATTAACGCCTAGTGTTTCAAATCTCAGACTGCTTTTCGTTTTACCATCGTTGATGGAGCGCGGGGCATCAAAGGTTTTGCCGCTGTCCAGTGAGCGACTGAACAATACATCGCCAGTGTATTTTTGTTTCGCATGGGTGGTGTAGGTCACATAAATTTCACCCTGCGGACCAATAACCGGCTTAGGGCGGTTTTCGCCGTTGTTATCGATTGATTGGGGTTGCTTGTTTACCCTAACGGGGTCGGTGAAGGTTTTGCCACCATCCGTAGTTGCGTTGACATAGACATGCCCATCGTTGGGCCATGCCAGCCACAGCCGACCATCTGCATCGAATGCGCCGGTAACGGTGGGGGCGCAGTGTTGCGAAGGTTTGGAAAACCCTTTTGGACAATCGTTAATTGCTATGGTGTCCCAGGCGGGCTTTTTGGCTTTGCTGTCGTTATTGCCGGCGGCGATAGTAACGGAACTAAGGCTGATTGCTGCCACAAGGGCAACACTGCCCAAGGTGAATGAGGTGCGGATCATGGGTATTCTCCCAAAAACATATAACGTGTGAATTAAAAATAATTAATAGGCGGTCAGGCCGCTTAAATTCACACGATGAAGGGAGGTGCGCGGGAGAGATTTATTCCACGATGATTTTCGATTATCATCGCTACTGAGTAAGGGGTAGGGCGGTTTTGTTCCCGGCCAATAGGTGCTATTGAGACAAGCATCGGCACTGCTGGTAGTAATAGCGCCCCACCACCCAGCACACAAAGAAGACAATGACCGCCTACTGTTTTTGCAGGCACGGGAACATTGTCCATAGGCCCCGTGATGGCGACGAAGCCCGCCTGAGTACAAACGTACAAAATATCGTCCGACCCGGCTTGATCTTGCACCCCGGCATAAGCCTTGTTCATTCCGGCCAATGGCGCAAAAATGTTAAAGACTAGCGCCACCAACATTATGGTGACGGATAAGCGGGAAAATCTGGATCGAACGGTATGCATGGGTCGATATTAGTATGCTTATTCACCTGAGCACAAGGCTGAGAAGTTAATCGGTTTATAGCGCCATATTGCTATCACAGACTGCGAAAGTGACGGACAAAGAACAATCGTTCAAAATGTTATGTAAGAAGTCCAATAGGCCTAATACTAATTAATGTTAACCATCACAACAAAAGCTCACAAACTGGCGGTAGTTGCCTCCAGCTACCACTTTTTGAAAACCCCCGGTGCTTTTTTGGCGTCGGGGGTTTTTGCTTTGACTACCTATTTTCATCTTATTGAGATACACAGGGTGAGCGAAAAGGATATCCATATTTATGCCATTTAGCAGTACCAACCGTCAGTTCTGGATCCCAGTTGTTTATGCGACTGTGGGCCTTGTATTGCTGGCCGCATTGCTGGCAGTTGGCTGGATAAGCAAAGGCGCTGCCTTAGCTGTGGCGGTCTTGGTATTTGTCGGCAGTTTTTGGATGAACGAGCGAGCATCTGTTATTTCTGCCCCTGCGCGAGAAGAAACCGTTGATACCGCATTGGCAGCGGCCATACTTGATGCGCTTCCCGATCCGGTTGTGCTGCTTGATAAAAAGCGTGAAGTTCTAGCCCTGAACCAAGCCGCCGCTGAATTAATGGGAGACAACGCCCGGGGGCACGATCTTTCTATGTCGTTCCGACATCCAGAAATTTTAGATGGTGTAAGTATGGCCATTTCAGGGGGCACCGCCAAGGCAACGGAAATTACATTGAGCACACCTGTGCGTAGAATATTTGAAGCCTACGCAACCGCTCTACCCAAGGGCATAGCTGGCAAGGCACGCGCAATATTGGTTTTGCACAATGTTACGCTGGCGCGCCAAGCCGAGGAAATGCGCGCCGATTTTGTTGCCAATGTTTCCCATGAATTACGCTCGCCGCTTTCATCGCTGGTTGGTTTTATCGAAACCTTGCAAGGCCCGGCCAAAGATGATGCAAGCGCACGAAAAAAATTTCTTGGCGTGATGGAGGGTGAAGCCGGACGCATGGCCCGTTTAATTGATGATTTGCTATCGTTGGCACGAATTGAAGTAAACGAGCACGTTCGCCCTCAAGGAAAGGCTGATGTAGCGGATATATTACGAGGCGTTATGGACGTGCTTTCGGTTAAGGCTAAAAAACGCGGCATTACTATTAATCTGGAAATTGATGCAGGTGTGATCAATGTGCCCGGTGATACCGATCAGTTGACCGAGATTTTTCAAAACCTTGTTGATAATGCCATTAAGTATGGTGCGGAAAATGAACCAGTGTTGGTGCACACTCAAGCGGTCAAGCGAATCCCCGATATTGGCGGAGCGGGGATATGCATTTCTGTGACCAACCACGGAGAATTAATTGCGCCTGAACATCTACCCCGCCTGACCGAGAGATTTTACCGTATTGATAAAGGGCGTTCACGCCAAATGGGCGGTACCGGGCTGGGGCTTGCTATTGTTAAACATATTGTGGCCCGGCATCGCGGGCGGATGATGGTGGAAAGCGGTGCCGCCGCCGGTACGGTATTTTCTGTATATCTACCTAATAAATAACACCTTTTTATGGCCCGTTCGGGCCGGGGGCATTATCTGCCTCACTGTCATAAAAGGTTCACACAAGCGTCATAAAAGATAAGCGGTCCTGACATAGGGTCTCCATCGAAAGCGGCAATGATGTCGTCATATGGAACAACCCTTTTAGGAGACCGCTTGAAATGAAAAGCACCTCTTTTGTACTAACTTTTGTTACCGCCATTGTAATTGCCTCAATTAGCGGCGCGGCCCAAGCCCGCGAACAGATCCGCATTGTTGGATCATCCACCGTATTTCCGTTTTCGGCCGCTGTTGCCGAACAGTTTGGTAAATCCACCAAATTCAACACCCCGATTGTTGAAAGCACCGGTTCCGGTGGCGGGTTAAAACTATTTTGCTCTGGTTCTGGTGATGGCCATCCAGATATAACCAATGCTTCAAGGCGTATTAAAAAATCTGAAATAGAAAAATGCGCCAGCAATGGTATAGCAGAAATTACCGAAGTTAAAATTGGTTATGATGGCATTGTTATCGCCAATTCTAAAAAAACTTCTCAGTTTAAACTTTCCCTTAAAGATGTTTATCTGGCATTGGCCAAAAACGTTCCCGCAGGCGAAGGCAAAACCCAACCCAATCCATACAAAACATGGAAAGATGTAAACGCATCTTTACCTGCCACTAAAATAGAAGTTATGGGCCCACCGCCAACTTCCGGTACCCGTGATGCTTTTGTTGAGTTGGCTATGGAAGGCGGATGCAAAAAAATCGGTTGGGTCAAGGCCATGAAAAAAACCGATAAAAAAGCATACAAAGCTTTGTGCCACACCATTCGTGAAGATGGTGCATATATTGAAGCTGGCGAAAACGATAATTTGATCGTGCAAAAGCTGGAAGCAAACCCACGCGCACTTGGTATTTTTGGTTTTTCTTTCCTTGATCAGAACGCCGACAAAGTACAGGGCAGCTTGATTAACGGTGTAGCCCCAGAATTTGAAGCAATTGCCGATGGTTCTTATCCGGTATCGCGCGCACTTTATTTTTATGTAAAACAATCCCAAGTTGGAAAAGTTCCAGGTATTGAAGCATTCCTCAAGGAATTTACTTCCGAAAAAGCATGGGGCGATGAAGGATACTTGACTGACAAGGGCTTGATCCCCATGCCAGTTGATGAGCGCGCTCAATTTAAAAAAGGAGCCGAGGAACTTGCCAACCTCAACTTCTAAAGCGCAAGCGATTAACCTGCCCGGTGGTAGGCGGAGACCCAACAAAGGGTTATCCGCCGCCCCGGGCAGAAATGCGCAAAAAACAGTGGAGCTTATAATTAAGGGTGCCTTGGTTTTAAGTTCCACTGTTGCTATTTTAACTACCATTGGCATTGTTGCGTCGTTGATATTTGAATCTTTTAGATTTTTTTCTGCCGTTTCGTTAAATGAATTTTTGTTTGGCCTTGAATGGTCGCCACAAACCGCTATCCGCGAAGACCAAGTAGGCGCATCGGGTAGTTTCGGTGCGGTACCGCTATTTGCCGGAACGCTGTTAATTAGCGCTATTGCGTTGGTTATTGCCGCCCCGGTTGGGCTTTTTTCCGCGATTTATCTTTCTGAGTACGCAAGCCCGCGTGCCCGTGCGTGGATAAAACCAACACTGGAAATTTTAGCTGGCGTTCCCACCGTAGTTTATGGGTTTTTTGCAGCGCTAATTGTTGCCCCGTGGTTGCGGGGCGCAGGCGAAAGTGCCGGGTTTGAGGTCTCAAGCGAAAGCGCACTGGCCGCCGGTCTGGTAATGGGGATGATGATTATTCCATTAATTTCATCGCTTTCCGATGACGTAATTACCGCAGTACCCGCGATCCTGCGTGAAGGCGCATTGGGATTAGGCTCAACCCGGTCAGAAACCATTCGCCAAGTCATTTTGCCCGCGGCATTGCCCGGCATCATGGGTGGAATGCTATTGGCGGCATCGCGCGCCATCGGCGAGACCATGATTGTTGTTATGGCGGCAGGCTTATCGGCCAACCTTACCGCTAATCCGTTTCAGGCAGTTACCACGGTAACTGTGCAAATTGTTACATTGCTGACCGGCGATCAAGAATTTGATAGCCCTAAAACATTGGCGGCGTTTGCCTTGGGGTTGGTTCTATTTGTAATTACGTTGTTGCTTAACGTGGTGGCGCTCAAGGTTGTAAATAAATACCGGGAGCAATACGAATGAGAGCTGAAAATAATTATGCAGCGCGCATCGAAGCGGGGCTGGCCAAAAGATACCAAGCCGAACGTCGCTTTCGCATGTATGGCATAGGCGCTATCGTTATTGCGCTGGGGTTTCTTGGTATTCTTTTGGCGGTTGTATTGGCGCGCGGTTCTGGTGTGTTGCAACAGACCTTTATTCAAATACCAATTACCATAACTGCTCAGGCTATTAACGATGGAGATTGGCAGGGAATAATAAAATTATCTTTGCGCGAACAATTTCCAGATGTCAGCAAACGCAAAGACAAGAAAAAACTTTATGCATTGGTCAGTTCCGGTGCCGGGTTTGAACTGCGTGATCAAGTTGAGAAAAACCCGCAATTAATTGGTGCGCGCCAAACATACTGGCTAACCGCATCCGATGATGTGGATATGTTGTTAAAAGGCGTAATTGACCGCACTAAACCGGAAAGCGAACGACGCATCTCAAATATAGAATTAGGTTGGATTGATATCTTGCTTGAGGGTTCAGCGCTTGAGTTGCGCTTTAACAAAGGGTTTTTTATATCGGGTGATTCACGCGAACCGGAACTGGCTGGCATTCTTGGCGCGACCATGGGGTCGGCTCTTAGCCTGCTAGTTTGTCTAGTTATTGCGTTTCCGTTGGGTGTAATGACCGCAATATATCTTGAAGAATTCGCCCCTAAAAATAAATGGACCGGATTTATAGAAGTAAACATCAATAATCTTGCCGCAGTACCATCCATTGTATTTGGCCTTTTGGGTCTAGCGGTTTTTCTAAGCGTATTTGGTTTGCCGCGTTCGGCACCGCTTGTGGGCGGGATGGTGTTGGCATTGATGACTTTGCCGACAATTATAATTGCATCACGCGCCGCATTAAAATCTGTGCCGCCATCCATTCGTCAAGCGGCCATGGCATTGGGCTCCAGCCCGGTGCAGGTAGTGTTGCACCATGTATTGCCATCGGCCATGCCCGGCATGTTAACGGGAACAATTATTGGTATGGCTCAGGCATTGGGTGAAACCGCACCATTATTAATGATAGGCATGGTCGCTTTTGTTGTTGATATACCGCAAGGAATTCTCGAACCAGCAACAGCGCTTCCGGTGCAGATTTTTTTATGGGCCGATGCGCCTGAGCTTGCTTTTGGCGAGCGCACCGCAGCCGCAATTTTAGTATTGCTGGCATTTTTGATTTTAATGAATTTAACCGCTGTCATGTTGCGCAAGCGGTTTGAACAGCGCTGGTAGGAAAGTATGAATTCAATTCAACAAAAAGAAAATATTGCACCGATAAATACAGCCAAAATTACCGCTGCTGGCGTTAATGTTTTTTATGGTGATAAACAGGCGCTAAAGGACATTTCCATAGATATTCCCGCCCGTCAGGTGACCGCACTTATTGGACCATCCGGATGTGGTAAATCAACCTTTTTACGCAGCATTAATCGCATGAACGATGTAATTGATAGTTGCCGCTGTGAAGGCGAAATAAAGCTAGATGGCGAAGATATTTATTCCCGTGGTGTTGACGTTGTTCATCTGCGCGCACGCATCGGTATGGTATTTCAAAAACCAAATCCTTTTCCTAAATCCATATATGACAATGTTGCCTATGGCCCAAAAATACATGGCTTAACTTCCAGCCGGGCTGAACTAGACGATCTAGTTATGCATACATTGGAAAAGGCAGGGTTGATAGACGAGGTTCGTGATCGTTTGGATGCCCCCGGCACCGGGTTATCGGGTGGCCAACAGCAACGTTTGTGCATAGCGCGTGCCATCGCGGTTGAACCGGAAGTAATTTTGATGGACGAGCCGTGCTCGGCATTGGACCCCATCGCCACGGCACGAATTGAAGAATTAATTGATGAGCTAAAAGAAAACTACACCATCGTTATGGTAACGCACTCCATGCAGCAAGCTGCACGTGTTTCACAAAAAACGGCGTTTTTTCATATGGGCGAATTGGTAGAACAAGGAACAACCGAAGATATATTTACCCGCCCACAGGATGAAAGAACGCA
Source organism: uncultured Thalassospiraceae bacterium (assembly GCA_965603095.1). Classification (GTDB taxonomy): domain Bacteria; phylum Pseudomonadota; class Alphaproteobacteria; order Rhodospirillales; family Magnetovibrionaceae; genus DAOVVL01. The sequence goes on from CBFDBQ010000017.1 coordinate 9,676, forward strand.
GGCTTACATTACTGGCCGTATAGGCTGAGGAGTAGAAATATGGAACAAGCACATATCGTAAAATCATTTGATGACGAACTAAAAGTCATCAACACCACCTTGGTTGAAATGGGCGGCATGGCTGAAGCGCAGTTGGCAAAGGCGGTGCGCGCACTTGTTACCCGTAACGTCGATTTAGCGTGCGAGGTGGTAAAAGAAGATGCCCGAATTGATTTATTAGAGACAGAGCTTGATCGTGACGCCATTCGCATTATTGCGCTACGTCAACCCATGGCCGAAGACCTGCGCATGGTAATAACTGCACTTAAAACCTCGGCTAATTTGGAGCGCATTGGTGATTATGCCAAAAATGTAGCCAAACGCGCCATTACCTTGGCCGAAATGCCCCCGGTTGGAAACACCGCACAAACCATTGAACGCATGGCTGGAATGGCACAAGGGCTGGTGGGTAACGTATTAGATGCCTATGTCAGGCGTGATGTAGAAGCAGCAGACGATGTACGCAGGCGTGACGAAGAAATAGATCAACTTCATACCAGCCTGTTTCGTGAATTGTTAACCCATATGATGGAAGAACCGCATAATATTACTGCGTGTACTCATTTGTTGTTTATTGCTAAAAACATAGAACGCATTGGTGATCACGCCACCAATATTGCCGAATATGTTCACTTTATGGTTTCCGGTGAAACCCATGATGATGAACGGCCAAAGGGCGACAAGACCAGCCAAACTATCGTAACTTCTGGCAAAGAAAAAGGTTAAGTATATGGCACCGCGTATATTGGTTGTAGAGGACGAACCGGCACAGGCCGAGATGATTACCTATAATCTAGAAAAAGAAGGATTTATGGTTGTGCTTGCAACCGATGGGCAAACGGCATTGGAAATGGCACGTATGGAAAGCCCCGACCTTATTTTGCTGGATTGGATGCTGCCGGAAGTTTCCGGTATTGATGTATGCCGTAAGTTACGCGCCGACGGGGATTTGAAAGAGGTGCCCATCATCATGGTAACCGCTCGTGGTGACGAAGATGACCGCGTCCGCGGCATTGATACAGGCGCCGATGATTATTTGGTCAAACCATACTCACCGCGTGAATTGATATCACGCATCAAGGCATTGCTTAGGCGCGCCAGCCCCGGTGATGCGGATGATAAATTAAGCTGCCTAGATATAGAAATGGATTTGGCCAGCCACAAGGTTACCAGAGGCGGTGCGTTAATTCATCTTGGTCCAACAGAATTTAAATTACTAAGAACATTTATGGAAAGACCGGGCAGGGTGTTTTCCCGAGAACATTTATTGGACCTTGTCTGGGGGCATGGCGTTTATGTCGAAGATCGCACGGTTGATGTGCATATCCGTCGTTTGCGTAAAGCACTTAACGAAGGTGGCGGTAAAGACATAATTCGCACCGTACGATCCGCCGGTTATGCGCTGGATATGGATGCGGACTAACCCAATAAAATAATAACCGCCAGCGGCTTATGCCACTTATGTGTATTTTTACCACCACAACTTGCTTTATAAGTCTTAGGCGATTTTATCGCTAATACCAATTAGCACCCATGAAATTGCAACTGCCCATAGGGCAAAATCTGTACGATGAAACATTGCTGAAATCCTTTATAAATGTGGTACTTAAATAGATTAAATATAAACACTGTTATAGATGTGTGTGTCTGAATTAACGCTGAACATGAAATTCAATTTTCGTTCAGAATTAGCCTATTTATTGATGGCTATGGTTTTGCCATGGTTGGTTTTTTGGCGCAGTGATGCCAATCACATAAATAGTTACTTAATAATAGCCATTAAAGCAATCGCCACGCCATAAACAGCAGCACCGCAGAATTAAGCAAAAGCAACATGGGTGCCAGCCAATGTGTAACGCCTAACCAGCGTCCACCGGCCACATGGCCAATAATACCAACCCCCAAAAGTGCCGGAATTGTTCCCAAGCCAAATGCCCCCATGGCAAAAATACCCGCCAGCACATCGCCGGGCGCCGATGCTGCGGCCAGCGCACCGTACAGAAGGCCGCAGGGCAGAAACCCTAGGGTTAGGCCAAGCCCATATCCGCGCCATCCCGTTGGGTTGGAAAAAAGCGGGCGGGCAATTTTATTTAGCTTGCTTGCTAGAAATCCATCGCCTACCTGCTCGTTTTTGTTGTTAAAAATCTGGGGCAGGGCTACCCCCAATCGTTGCAGGGCATATCCGGCAAAAAACAATGCAGCGAAAATCAGCAAAATAGAAGCAACCCACCCAAGGTTCATCAGATCAAAAATACCACCGGTCAAAAAAGATGCCACCCCGCCCAGTGCCATATAAGTAGTTAGGCGGCCAAAATGATATGGGGCCAAAGCCGCCCCTTTTAGGCGATGAAATTCATGCATTTGAGATGCGGGGATGCTTTCCAATCGAGCAGTCACCTGTGACAGCACAAACGGCCCACACATTCCGGCGCAGTGGGTGGCACTTCCGGCCAATCCGGCCAAAAAAAGGCTGATAAGTGTGGTAGAATTTTCCATAGCCGTGGTCTGGCAATAGGCAAGTCCTGCGGCGAATAGGTGGGTAAGTGCTGGGTCCTGTTCCATTGCGCCTACACTCCAGATGTGCCGCAGTCATTTTTCTAAGTTGAGATTTTTAGTGCATTTGATTTATGTCAAATCCAGCTATTGTGGCTTAGGTTACAAGTTGTAAATATATAAGTTAACACTAATACAGTTAAGCATTAAATGTGTAGTTAATAAAATAATGAAATTTGTCACTGCGGACCCTATTTAAAAGGGGGCCATTTATCTACCGAGGGAGACCATCTATGAATCAAGCAATAGCAATGCCGACTTACAATGATGAGGTTGTACGTAAATTCGTCATAGCGGCAAGTTTTTGGGGCATAGTCGGTTTTCTGGTCGGCATAATAATAGCCTTTCAGTTAGCCTATCCCATACTCAATCTTGATTTGGAGTGGACCAGTTTTGGACGCTTGCGCCCGGTTCATACGTCTGCGGTTATTTTTGCCTTTGGCGGGAATATTCTTATTGGGTCATCTCTTTATATAGTGCAGCGTACTAGCCGAGTTACATTGTTTGGCGGGCCAGCCTTGGCCAATATGGTTTTTTGGGGATATCAAATATTTATTGTCTTGGCGGCGTTGGGTTATGTGCTTGGCGTTACTCAAGGTAAAGAATATGCCGAACCAGAATGGTATGTTGACCTGTGGCTTACGGTTATATGGGTTATGTACCTAGTTGTGTTTGCTGGCACGTTGGTTACCAGAAAAGAATCACATATATATGTGGCTAACTGGTTTTTCCTCGCCTTTATAATTACCGTTGCCTTGCTGCATCTGGGAAATAATGTTGCGCTACCAGTTTCATGGTTTGGTGCCAAAAGTTACATCGCATGGGCAGGCGTACGCGATGCCATGACCCAGTGGTGGTATGGCCATAATGCGGTTGGGTTTTTCCTAACAGCGGGCTTCCTTGGCATGATGTATTATTTCATTCCCAAACAAGCCAATCGCCCGGTTTATTCTTATCGTTTGTCGGTAATTCATTTTTGGGCAATTACGTTTCTTTATATTTGGGCCGGGCCTCATCACCTGCATTACACCGCTTTGCCCGATTGGGCGCAGACCCTTGGCATGACGTTCTCAATCATGCTGTGGATGCCATCGTGGGGCGGAATGATAAACGGCATCATGACGCTATCTGGTGCGTGGGATAAATTACGCACCGATCCGGTGTTGCGCTTCCTTGTTACCTCTGTCGGTTTCTATGGCATGAGCACATTTGAAGGGCCGCTAATGTCTATTAAGATGGTTAATTCGCTTAGCCATTACACCGATTGGACCATCGGCCATGTTCATTCCGGTGCGCTTGGTTGGAATGCGCTTGTGAGCTTTGGTGCGCTTTACTTCTTAGTTCCAAAATTGTGGAATCGCGAACGGCTTTATTCTCTGCGTTTGGTAAACTTGCATTTCTGGTTCGCAACAATGGGAATTGTACTTTACATAACCTCCATGTGGATTTCCGGCATTATGCAGGGGTTGATGTGGCGAACCTATGATGCGCTTGGGTTCTTGCAGTATTCGTTTATCGAAACGGTTGAAGCAATGCATCCATATTATGTAATTCGTGCCACCGGCGGTGTGTTGTTCCTAATCGGCGCATTGATCATGGTTTATAACTTGTGGATGACCGCCCATGGCAAAATCCGCGACGAAGCACCCATTGCCCTGGCGCCATCCGCGTCAGGTGCTGGCAATTAAAGGAAGGGAATAGAACAATGCAATCAATTCTCGAACGCAACGCAATCCTTCTGGCCATTGCTATTTTAGTTACCGTCTCCATCGGTGGGTTAGTACAAATTGTGCCGCTTTACACAATTGAAAACACCATCGAAAAGGTCGATGGCATGCGCCCCTACACCCCGTTGGAGCAAGCCGGACGTAACATATATATCCGCGAGGGTTGTTACCTCTGTCATAGCCAGATGATCCGTCCATTCAGAGACGAAGCAGAACGTTATGGACATTATTCATTGGCAGCGGAAAGCATGTATGACCACCCATTTCAATGGGGGTCAAAACGCACCGGGCCTGATCTGGCCCGTGTTGGCGGTAAATATTCTAATGAATGGCATACGGAGCATTTGATAAATCCACGCGCCGTGGTTCCGGAATCCATTATGCCAGGATATTCATTTATGGCAACAACCCCGCTTGGCTTTGATAATGCAGATGAACATTTAAAAACCCTGCGTGCAGTCGGTGTTCCCTATAGCGATGAACATGTCGCCAAGGCACTGGAAGATTTAAATACCCAAGCCACAGGCGATGATGGCGACGGTGATGTTGAAGGGTTGCAAAGACGCTATCCAAAAGTTCCGTTGGGTGATTTTGATGGAAATCCAAATCAGCTAACCGAAATGGATGCCTTGGTTGCTTATCTACAGATGCTTGGCACGCTGGTTGACTTTTCCAGCGTTGATGCCAAATCAATTGAGCGATAGGGGGAGCTGAAATGGATATTACAACAATTTCAGAGATTGCCAGATCAAGTTGGGTAGTGTGGCTGATACTTCTCTTTGCTTTTATTATTTTTTGGGCCTTCCGTCCAAAAAACAAAAAGCGTTTCGAAGAAGATGCAAAAATGATTTTTAAGGATGATGAAAACGGAGGAATGAGCCATGGCGGAAATTGAAAAAGACCCCGTTAGTGGCCGTGAGACAACCGGGCACGAATGGGATGGAATTAAAGAGCTAAACACACCTTTGCCGCGCTGGTGGCTGTACACTTTTTATGTATGCATAATATGGTCGGTTGGTTATTGGGTTGTTTATCCCGCATGGCCGACACTCAGTGGTTACACAAAAGGCGTTATTGGTTATTCATCCCGGGCCGAATTAGCAAACGAACTTGAAGCCCGCGATGAATCGCGCATCGTATGGACAGAAAAATTCTCAGCTCTTTCGGTTGAAGAAATATCAAAAGATTCTGAGCTTTTGAATTATGCCATGGCCGGTGGCCGAGCTATTTTTGCCGAAAACTGTGCACCGTGTCATGGTGCTTCTGGTTCTGGAATTAGCTCATACCCAGTTCTGGCCGATGATGATTGGCTTTGGGGTGGTGCGGTAGGTGATATTTACACCACTGTAAATTACGGCATACGTTCTACCCATGACGATACCCGCTTTAGCGAAATGCCTAATTTTGCCGATGAGGACATGCTTGGCAAAGCACAAATATCTGATGTTACAGAATATGTGTTGTCGCTATCAGGAAATGCAACTGATAACGCATCAGTTGGACGCGGGGCAGAAATTTTTGCTGGTGAATGTGCAAGCTGTCATGGTGAAAATGCTGAGGGCGTTGAGAGTAATGGCGCACCACGCCTAAGCGACAGCATCTGGATTTATGGAAAAACCAAACAAAACATCGTGTCACAAATCGGCACACCAAAACACGGCGTTATGCCAGCGTGGGTGGATCGCCTGGATGATGTTTCCATTAAACAAGTTAGCGTTTATGTTCACTCGTTAGGTGGTGGACAGTAACAAAACCTTGGTTGTTAATTAATATTGGGGGTGGTAACCGAATTTTTTTGGTACCGCCCCCTTGTTTTAGGCAAAGTAAATGAACGCCGAACCAGATAACAAAAAACAACAAGTTAACGAATCGCTATACTCCAAGCATCTAAAGGTTTACCCGCAACGCATTGCGGGAACTTTTCGTCGGCTTAAATGGATGGTGCTGGGTACGTTGTTGGGTTTTTATTACGTCGTTCCTTGGATTAGGTGGGATCGCGGTCCCAACGCGCCTGATCAGGCGATACTGCTCGATATGGCGGGCAGAAGGGGATACTTTTTTGATATCGAAATTTGGGCGCAAGAAGTTTATTACCTGACGGGAATTTTAATTTTAGGTGCGGTTGGGTTATTTTTGGCTACCGCATTGGCGGGGCGCGTGTGGTGTGGTTTTACCTGCCCGCAAACAGTATGGACCGATTTGTTTCTGTGGGCCGAACGCCTGATAGAGGGCGACCGCAATAAGCGGATAAAGTTAGATAGTGGGCCGCTAACCGTATCCAAAGCGGTTAAGAAAATTACTAAACATTTTTTCTGGATTATTATTGCGTTGGCTACTGGCGGGGCATGGATTTTTTATTTTGTAGACGCCCCCACTGTGGCAATAAATTTATTGAACGGCAGCGCATCCTCAACCATTTATGGGTTTGTCGCGCTATTTGCCGGTTTTACATATCTGCTGGCGGGGTGGGCACGGGAACAGGTGTGTATTTATATGTGCCCATGGCCACGTTTTCAGGGCTCAATGTTTGATGAGGACTCTTTGTTAGTTACCTACGAAGAATGGCGGGGTGAGCCACGGGGCAAGGCAAAACAAAAAGACAGCAGTAATAATCTTGGAGATTGCGTTGATTGTGGGCTTTGCGTAAACGTCTGCCCAACCGGAACCGATATTCGTCTAGGCCAGCAATTTACCTGCATCGGCTGTGCGCTTTGCATTGATGCGTGCAATTCAATTATGGGAAAACTTGGGCGTCCGGCAAACCTTATTGCGTATGATTCCATTTCCAATCAACTGTCGCGGGCCGAAGGCAAGCCAGCAAAGAAGCGTTTTTTCCGTCCACGGGTGCTTGCTTATGTGGCAATTCTTGTTGCGGTGGTGGGGATTATGATCCTTTCGCTGGCAACCAGAAATCGCATTGAGATCAACATCCAGCGTGATCGCGCACCGCTGTTTGTTACCCTTTCTAATGGCGATATCCGCAATGGCTATACTTTCAAAATTCTCAATATGGAATCCCACGGTAATAGTTATGTATTGCGGACAGATGAGCTAACGGGTGCCGTTATTAACGTTATTGGCATTGAAAATAATGGGGCCAAAGAGGTTGTTCTAAATGTTAATCCCGATAACATAGGAACGTTCCGGGTTTTTGTTCGAATGGCACAGAAAGACTTGAAGTATAAATCTAATGAAGTGAAATTTGTGCTGATTAATTTGAAAACTGGTATGGAAATAGAACAAGAAACTGTATTCTATGGTCCAGATAAATAAAAATTGAAAAGCGAGTAACAAAAATGGCAATGGCTAATAATCGCGCTCCCGGTTGGTGGTATCCGTGGCTATTTGTGGGCGGCTTAGGAATTGTTGTTATTGTAAATGGCTTCCTTGTTTATTTTGCCATCAACTCTTGGACCGGGCTTTCGACTGAGGGTCATTACGACAAAGGGCTTGCATATAACCAAACCCTTGATGCCCAACGTCAGCAAAATGCCTTGGGGTGGAAAGCTAATTTTATCTATAACCTAGATGGAAATATTTCCGTTCGCCTTACAGATACAAACGGCAAACCACTGGATAATTTGAAGGTAAAGGCACAGCTTTATCGTCCATCGCAAGACGATGTTGATTATATTGTTGATTTGCAGCGGACATTAGCAGGAACATATCAAGCGAAACCACAACTGCCCTTGCCCGGATTATGGGAAGTGCGCCTAAGCGCAAACCGCGGTAGCGATACATTTCGCCTAAGGCGGCGCATTCAGGTTCCCTGATGGCTGATTGTCTTCATTGTGGTTTGCCCATTCCCGACAAAAGCAGTGGCGGTAAAGAATTTTGCTGTGCCGGATGTCAAGCGGCCTATGGCATGGTGCAGGGGTTGGGTCTGGAAAAATATTATACCCAGCGTTGCATTGATCCCCATGTGCGGCCCATGCGACCCGATGAAGGTGAAACATTATTTGATTTTGCCTCTTACGTAAAAACCGAAGATGACGGAACCGCATCATTACATTTAATGATCGAGGGAATGCAGTGTGCCGCTTGTGTCTGGTTGATAGAAAGTGTGCTGACGCGCCAAGCGGGCGTAATTCATGCGCGCATTAACATGACCACGCGGCGCTTGGTGTTAAAATGGCATCCTGATAAATCCGATGCGTCAGAGCTTGTGGATATAATTGGCCAATTGGGATACAAGGCAGCACCGTTTGATCCGCTGGTTCTGGGGGCAGAAACCCGCGCCTATGAAAAAAACCTACTTATCAGCATGGCGGTGGCCGGGTTTGCCGCTGGTAATGTGATGTTATTTTCTGTTTCGGTCTGGGCCGGATATTTTCAAGGCATGGGCCCAGCTACCCGCGATTTGATGCATTGGCTATCGGCATTAATCACGCTTCCGGCGGTGGCCTATGCCGGGATGCCGTTTTATCGCTCTGCCATAACCGCGCTTAGGGCCCGGCGCACCAATATGGATGTGCCTATTTCATTGGCAGTTTTGCTGGCATCGGGCATGAGCCTGTTTGAAACAATGCGTGGCGGCGAGCATGTTTATTTTGATTCTGCCATCACATTATTATTCTTTTTATTGGTGGGACGTTACCTTGATAGCCGTGCCCGGGGTCGCGCCAGATCCATGGGTGAGCATTTGCTGGCCCTTACCGCCACGGCAGTAACGGTGTTAGATGATAACGGCACAAGACATGTTGTTCCGCCGAGCAAGGTTACGCCAGGCATGCGTGTACTGGTAAGCGCGGGTGAGCGAATTTCGGTTGATGGCAAGGTTACCCACGGCACCAGCGATATTGATACCCAGCTTATTAATGGCGAAAGCATCCCGGCGGTTGCCAAGCCAGAAACAGGTGTGTTTGCCGGCACAATGAACCTAACTAGCCCACTTACAATTTCAATAACCGCAGTGGGTGATGATACTTTGCTGGCGGAAATATTGCGTCTAATGGAATCCGCCGAAGAGGGCCGCGCCCGTTATGTCGCCATTGCCGACCGGGTTTCGGCATTATACGCCCCGGTGGTTCATAGCCTTGCGTTAATTGCATTTCTTGGCTGGTGGGTGGTGGTTGGTGCTCCGTGGCAGCAAGCGTTGATGATTTCGGTGGCGGTACTGATTATTACTTGCCCTTGTGCGTTGGCACTGGCGGTACCGGCAGTGCAGGTGGTGGCGAGCGGGCGGTTTTTACGCCGGGGAATGTTGCTAAAATCCGGCACCGCATTGGAACGCTTGGCTGAGGTTAATTATGTGGTATTTGATAAAACCGGCACCTTAACAATGGGCACGCCGGAACTTTCCAACCTCGATGAGATTACCAATGATGACCTTCAGCTGGTAGCCGCAATGGCGGCGCACAGCAAACATCCCTTGTCTCGCGCTTTAATGCGGGTGGCGGGAGAGGGCGTAATGCCAATTGATGGTGTGTGCGAAGTTCCCGGCGCTGGATTATCACTTAAAACCGATGGCGGTGAAATTCGTCTGGGAAGACGTGATTGGTGTGAAGTTGATAGCGATATTCCTGCCGCTGGACCAGAGCTGTGGCTGGCACGACCAGATTCCTTACCGCTACGTTTTTCTTTTGTTGACCGTATTCGAGACGATGGCGCCAAAGTAATAAATAAATTGCAAAAAATGGGTTTTGAGGTTGAGCTTCTTTCTGGCGATAGAGAAGAAACAGTTTCTCAGGTTGCAAAGTTTCTAAATATAAAAACCTGGAATGCTGGTTTCACACCAACCGATAAAGCCGCACGCCTTGCGGAACTTGCAGGCAGGGGGCACCGTGTGCTGATGGTGGGTGACGGTATAAATGATGCTCCGGCACTAGCTGGGGCGCATGTATCGCTATCACCATCAAGCGCCGCTGATATTTCGCAAACTGTGGCCGATATTGTTTATCAGGGCGATAATTTGGAACCGGTAATCGAAGCAATCGATGTGGCACGCTGTGCAGATAGGTTGATTAAGCAAAACTTTGCGCTTTCATTTGTGTATAATGCCTCCACCATTCCGCTTGCTATGTTAGGGTTGGTGACCCCGCTTATTGCCGCCATCGCCATGTCATCGTCTTCATTGGTGGTAATTGGTAATTCTCTCAGACTTGGCTGGCAACGCAGTGAAAGTGATAAAAACTGATGGATGTGTTGATATATCTAATTCCCATAGCCTTGGTATTGGGGGGTGCTGCGCTGGCGGCATTTTTATGGGCGCTTAAATCAGGGCAATTTGATGATATGGAAGGCGCCGCCAACCGGATTTTATTTGATGACGATGCACCGGAACAAAACACCGAAAAACCCAACGCCAAAAAACCCAACAATAGTGACGAAAATAATTAAACCATCTCTAATAATGGTGCTTTTGCTCAAGTTTATGACTGTTTTACTGCAATCTTCCAGTGCCCATCTATCTTCGATAGGGCTCGTCATTTTAAACGGGGCCGCTTAATCATTTTATGTGTATTTCCATCACCTCAACAAAAGCTCACAAACTGACGGCAGCTGCCTCCAGCTAGCAAAATTAAAACCCCGTTTCCTAAAAAATAAAATTCACAGGCGTAATGGCCGTATGTGTATTGGAGCCAAAAAAACGTATTCACCTGCACTAATTATTGGATTTGTTAGGATTTTTAAGCTTAGGGTTTTCCCTAATAACTCTACTTAATTTACTCCAGTAGTATCAGTGTGTTATTAAATAACTAAGGGATGATAATTAATTGTAAATAAAATAGGGTAATTAGCGATGGCGCTACCATCAGCTCATAACGGGGGAAAATAATGCGAATAAAAAATAAATCCATTGCGACGGTGCTTGCAATCGCCGCTACAGCTTTTTTCTGTGCACCAGTATTGGCCGAAGATGTAATTACGTTCGGCACTCCGCTCTCATTTAGCGGTGAACATAAAGTCAACGGCCAGCACGCCCGTAAAGGCTATGAACTGGCTAGAAAAATTATTAACGAAAACGGCGGAATAAGCATTGGTGGCGTTAAACATAAAATCGCCATCAAGTATTATGACGACGAATCAAATCCTGCCATTGCGGCAAAATTCGCTAAACGCCTGATTATCGAAGATAAGGTTAGTTTCCTGCTTGGGCCATATGGCACCGCAACTACGGCTGCCGTGGCGCCTGTTGCTGAAAAATACCGCATACCAATGGTGCAAGCCAATGGCGCATCCCTTTCCCTATTTAATAAGGGTTACACGCAAATGTTTGCCGTGCTTTCAAGCGCTGATAAATACATGGCGGAAACCATTAACCTTGTAGCGGAAGAGGCGCAAAAACAGGGTCGCAATCCTAAGGATATATCCATCGCAATAGCAACGGAGAGCGATTCATTTTCTCAAGATTTGCGCAACGGTGTGCTGGCCGACGCCCGCAACTATGGCATGAAGGTGGTGGTTGATGAGCGTTTGCCGCGCGATTTCGTTGATATGACTTTCATCCTTAATAAGGTCAAGGCTGCGGGCGCAGATGTATTAATAATTTCCGGTCATGAAAAAGGTGCCGATCTAGCGTCTCGTCAAATTTACGAACAAAAAATTGATGTGCCGATGTTGGCGATGACCCATTGCGAAAGCGCTGATATTCACGGTCGCTATGGCCTGCGTGTAGACTACGCAATTTGCGCAACCCAATGGGATAGCAATATGGATAACACTGGCAAGGTATTTGGCAGTGCTCATAATTATCGCAAGCGCTACGAGTTTGAACATGGAATTGAACCTCCTTATCAGGCCGCTGAATCCAGCGCCGCAGTTGTAGTGTTGGCCGATGCTATTGAGCGGGCCGGAACCCTTGACCCTGCTAAGGTGCGCGATGCCCTAGCCAATACCGATCTGGAAACATTCTTCGGCTGGGTAAAGTTCGATTCCACCGGCAAGAATATCGCAAAGCCAATGATTCTTCGCCAGCTGTTGCGTGGGCGTTACATCGTGGTTGCCCCAACGGGCCTTGCCAGACAGGCTGTTATATTTCCTCAGCCCAAATGGAGTGAGCGTTAGGCGGAAACTATAATGAAAAAGGCCGCAGTCGACAGAACCGAAGCCAAACCCGATAATAAACAATCGATATGGTCGGCTGTCAGCCTGAAAGGTGATGTTCAGGGTGCGCTGGCAGCTTTGTTGGTGTCGTTACCATTAAGCATGACAATCGGGGTCATTGCATTTCAGCCCTTGGGTAAGGAATATATTATCCAAGGCATAATGGCAGGCGTTTTTGGCGCGGCGATCTTAAGTTTTATTTCTGGCTTTGGTGGCGTTCGTTCGCCACTGATATCCGGGCCACGTGCGGCATCTGCATTAATAGTTGCTTCATTGATGACCAATCTTTTTGTTTCGGATGAATTGTTTTTTCCTTCTGGTCAATCGGTTGATTATGTAATCTCCATAACCTTTTTTGCGATTTTTTTGGCAGGCATAATTCAAGCCGTTGCCGGGGTGTCGCGTATCGCAAATATTGTTAAATTTATTCCTTATCCGGTGATTTCTGCGTTTATTAGCAGTTCCGCTTTGTTGATCGTTTCCGGTCAGGCGTGGGTATTGCTTGATATAAAGAAGGAAAAAACCTTTCCCAATGAAGATACGTTGATTGATCTGGCTATGCGTATTGGTGAGGCACAACCCCTTTCTATGATAGCTCCTGCGGCGACCATTGCCGTAATGGTTATTGTTACAAAATACGCACGCTCCCTGCCTGCGACATTGGTTGGCTTATTAGTCGGCACCGGGGTTTATTATTTAACTCAGCAACTGTTGGGTGGCGCAGATATTGGCGCAACGCTGGGTAATCTTGCAACGAACTCATCTGTGGTTGGTGATGGGGCAACCCATCAGGTAATGACATACCTTCCGATTTTTCAATTTCCTGAAATGTTTACAGGGCTTGTTGCAGGGGGCGATTTTTGGGCGACTATTATGATTGTTGTTCCGGCGGCATTGGCCATGGCGGCGCTAGCATCATTGGACACCGCAGTATCGCTTGCGGCAGTTGATGAAATGGTTGAAACCCGCAGCGATATAAACCGCGAAATTAGGGGCCAGGGCATTGGCAATATGGCGGCGGCTTTGTTTGGCGGGTTGATTGGCTCAGGTGGCATGGTGCGTACCAAACCAGGGCTTGAAGCGGGCGGGCGCTCATACGTTATGGCCATATTATCCAGCGTATTTATGGTTGCGGCCATAGTTATCTTAGGCGGTTTAATTGGCTATATTCCGCGTTCGGTTATATCTGCCGTTATAGTGGTTTTAGGATTTCAGATTTTTGACCGTTGGTCCTTAACGGTTTTGCGCAGTTGTATGAGCAGGTATATTTTTCGCCGTTCAGGTGCGCTGTTGGATGGCATAATTATTCTTCTTGTAGTTGTAGTTGCATTAAGCATTGACCTTATTGCTGCCGTTGGTGTTGGAATTTTATTATCGGTTATTGTTTTTGTTTCACGCATGAGCCGTTCGTTAATTCGGGGAGAACACCGCGGACCAGGCATTCACTCGCGTAGCATGTGGGGGCCTGCTCGACAGGAAATCTTGGATAGACATGGTCATAAAATTACTGTGCTTGAACTTGATGGCGCCGTATTTTTTGGTACCGCCGATAGTCTAGAAAACCATATTGATAAATTAATAAAAGAAGGCGTTCGTTATATTGTTTTGGATATGAAGCGGGTCAGGGACATTGATAGCACTGGCACTTTTATGCTTGAGCGCGTGAAAAAAAGATTGCAGCAACTCGGCGGCGATATTGTTGCAAGCTATATACTTAAAGAACGCCGCCAAAGTCGTTTTGATACAGTTGTTGAGCGGCGCGAACAAAGCAAGATGCGGCCAATTTGGTCTTTTCTTGAGCATTCAAGAGCTTTGGAAAGATTAGGCGAAGAAATGTTTTTTAACGATACCGATCAAGCGCTTGCTTATTGTGAAGATAAATTGATTGAAAACATTCGCACCGAACAAGGAGGTGAATTAAGTCGAGGTAAAAGTTATATCCCATCCATATTTGCAGGTTTGAGCGATGAAGAAATTCGCTTACTCAGGCGAATGGTTGCGCGTCAGACCTTTATGGCAGGTGAGTACGTTTTCAAGCAAGATGATGACGGAGATGCTCTGTATTTTGTAAGCAAAGGTAAGGGGGAGGTAATGGTTCATCTGCACGCAAGCGGTGAACGCAAACGTCTTGGTGTTTTGAAAAGTGGGGCCATATTCGGAGAAATGGCATTGTTGGATAAAAAATCACGTGCGGCAAGCGTCATTGCCACGGAAAACATGATTTGCTACCGCCTTGATGTGGACACGTTTGAAAAACTAAAACGCGAACATAACCATATAGCCATCAAGCTATTTAACAGTTTGTGCATCATGCTTTCTGAGCGCATCCGGGCCACAAACGCCATGGTAGCCGAGCTGGAAAATTAGATTTTTATCATTATTTCATGTGTATTCTCACCACCGCAACAAAAGCTCACAAACTGACGCTAGCTGTCTCCAGCTACCAATAAAAATTCCTGTAATCTCAATATGTTGCATGGATTTTTTTTAAAAAATTATCGCATATCGGCAGGGACATACAGTGAATTGAACTTATTTTTTTGCCCCAATGCAATCAAGCCAATCCTCAGCCTCTTCAACATATTTAAAGGCCTTAAACTTTACAGATTTTGGGGTCATAGCACCGCGCACCGCGCAAAAGAATTGTGCATATATGTGCCGACCATGGTTTAAGCCGGTTACATATGCGGTAGATCCCGTGCGGCCAACTTTTTCATTAAAAATAGTTGAAATCTTTTTTAGCTCATAAAACGTAATATCAATCTCTGAAGCTTGTGTAAAATCCATAATTGCATCAAATGTACGGTCATACCCCTCAGAGTTGATCAATATGTCAATTGCGGAAACTGAACCATCAAAAGTCACTCGTCCAAAATAGGAAAAATAAATTCGTCTTTTTGTGCTGTCGATTTTAACTGTGAAATGGTGTTTGTTCATAATAATGTTTTAATAGGATAATTATAATAAGGGAATTTTTTAATTGTTTAATTAAACTAGCCAATTGTACCTCGGTGTTTATCCACCCAGAAAGCCCAAAGCACCATAAGCCACTGCAGATGTCCGGCCCATGCAATGGTCTCAACGCTTGGCGGTGGCGGCCCAAAAATATTGGCGACATAAACAATTAGCAAAAATGAAACTAACCCCCATAATGCCCAACGCCCGATACCATCAACGGCCCTTGTCGTCCGGGCGTATAGCCAAGCACCGGCAGAAAAAATTGCAACTTCAATAACCAGCGTCAGCGGTAATGACGACCAAATATTAAGCCCAACAACTGTATCGCTTCCGGGGTAAAGGGGCAGGTCGGGTTGGTGGACAATTAAATCAAGACCCCAGTGACTGAGCACCAACAACGCCAGAACGATTGCACCTTTAATAGACTTTTTAATTATCCAATAGCCAAGACCCAAAATAATTGCCCACCCCAGAACGGCAAGCAAGCTGTGTGATATGGGGTAATGCTCGAAAATCAATGGGGTCACCACCGTTGCGCCGGGTTCAATTTGAACGCTCTCAACCCCTAGCAACAATAATGTGGGCCACAACAGGTCTATAAACTGGGCGCCAATGAACAAAACGCCCAATGATATATTGGGTGCAATGCGCTTTGCGCCAAAGCCAACCCCGAAATGCCCGATGAACATAATTACCTCTTATGATTTTTATGGATTTTCAGCATAAAGAAAATTTGCCCAAATCCTGCAGTATTCGCCACAGGCCTTGGTCGATATCTTGTAAAAATACCAATTTGCAGTTAAATTGACCAGATAAAATGAGATATAATTTTTTTACACCAACTTTGAACGAGGAAGTTTTATGAGTGCACAAAGTTTAACCATGACCTTTGCGGGTCTATTTATATTGACCAGTCTAGGCCTTGCCCATTTTACTGGCCAAATTAACATTTTGGAAATGAGCTGGCTTTGGTTCACCGCTTTTGTCGGTGCAAATTTGACTCAGGCAGGCTTAACGAGATTTTGCCCTTTGACTAAAATTCTCAAAGCCGCTGGCGCAAAATAGACTATTATTAGTTACCATCAGCTAGCAAAATTAAACCCCGGTTCCTGAAAATGGACCGGGGTTTTTTATCACACATAATATGCGTTAATTGCCAACCATTGCCAACCTATGACGACTTGGGAGTTGGGGTTAATTCTGCTATTCAGATAAGGACGAATTGCAAACAACGAGCGGTAAAATAAGGAGGGGAAGATATGGTTGAAATCTTGTCTTTGTTGGTAGCCGCCGTAACGGCTGTGCTTTTGTTCAACCGTTTGGGCCTTGGTTCGGTGTTGGGTTATCTGGCAGCGGGTGCGGTGGTCGGGCCCGCAGGATTTGCGTTGGTCCAAGACCCTGACAACATGCGCCATATTGGCGAGTTTGGCGTTGTTTTTTTACTGTTCCTGATTGGTATTGAAATAAAACCCAAACGCCTATGGGTTATGCGTCGCATGGTTTTTGGCTTTGGTGGCGCACAGGTATTGCTAACCGGATTAGTATTGGCCGCTATCGCGCACTTCGCATTTGGCATTAATTATGCCCAATCATTTATCGTGGGTTTTGGTTTGGCTTTATCGTCAACGGCTTTTGGGTTGCAAATTCTTAGCGATGAAAACCAAATGTCGTCGCGTTGGGGGCGGTCTAGTTTTGCCATATTGTTATTTCAAGATCTAGCCGTAGTTCCATTAATGGTGATCGTGCCAATATTGGCAATCGGCAGCATGAGCCTTAGCGAATCCATGGGCCTTGCCGTTTTGGAATCAGGGGCAATATTTTTGGCCGTACTGGTTGTTGGGCATTACGCCACCAACCCGTTGCTAAACGCCATCGCACGCAGCAGAAATTCAGATGCATTTGTTGCCGCCGCATTATTACTGGTTCTTGGTTTTGCATGGACCATGGAACAAATTGGCCTATCCATGGCCATGGGGGCATTTATTGCTGGTGTAATGTTGGCCGAATCACAATATCGCCATCAGATTGAAGCCGACGTATTGCCGTTTCGTGGGTTGCTGTTGGGCTTATTTTTTATGAGCGTTGGCATGTCGTTGGACCCGTTGGCGCTGGCCACTAATTGGCAAATTATTATTGGCGGCACAATAGGAATGCTAATTATAAAAACTGCATTGATAGTTGGCCTGGCACGCTTGGCAAAATTATCACTTTCAGATTCTTTGCGTTCTGGGTTTTTGCTGTCACAGGCAGGCGAGTTTGGTTTTGTTTTATTTTCTCTGGCTGGAAATAATGGCTTACTTGAAGAAGATTTAATTGCCCCACTGTTATCGGTTATTGTGCTTTCCATGGCAATGACACCGATAATGGTACGCATCGGTAGCACAATTGCAGAACGTAGCGGTAACAAAGAACCGGATATTTATTTAGACGAAGAAGTGGATG
Organism: uncultured Thalassospiraceae bacterium; assembly: GCA_965603095.1. Taxonomy (GTDB): domain Bacteria; phylum Pseudomonadota; class Alphaproteobacteria; order Rhodospirillales; family Magnetovibrionaceae; genus DAOVVL01. The sequence continues at coordinate 27,441 of CBFDBQ010000017.1, forward strand.
GCATTCATCCTGTTTTAATTGCAGGCTTTGGCAGGGTGGGTAAAACAGTGGCAACCTTGCTCAAGGCGGCTAACGTTCCATGTATTGCCATTGACATGAACACCGACAGCGTTACTCACGGCAGAGGAAGGGGCAATCAGGTATTTTTTGGAGATGCCAGCAGGCCCGATGTTTTGCGTGCTGTTGGCGCCAAGAACGCCAGATTAATGGTGGTGACGCTGGATAACCCAATCATTGCAGAGAGATTAATCCATACCATGAGCCGCCTGTACCCCGATGTACCGGTGCACGCACGGGTCCATGATTGGAATGATGCGGATCGTTTTGAGGCCATGGGAATTTCTCATTCTATTCCCGATACGGTTGAATCAAGCCTGCGTTTGGGTGCCGCTGCCCTTGAGGCGGCAGGCGTTAGCGAAGAAGACCGCCATGCCTTATTTGATGATTTGAGAGCCAAAAACTACGCCAAGATGCGAGACCCAAAGAACAGTTAACTGTCGATTGTTTTTGATGTATCGGCAGGTACATTTTAAGCTTTTTTAAAAACGTTCTAAAAACAAATATTTTTAATATTCATCCTTGTAAGTAATCACCACTTAGATATAGGGTCAAAATTGATGATGGATATTTGAAAAAATGGCATTTTTTTAAGACCAAGATTTTTAACAAGAAATTGATTGAAAAATTAAATGAGCGACCTGTTACCCCAACAACGTCTATTTCTGGAACTTTTGGTAAAATCAGGTGATATTGCGGTTCCTGATAGCGATGACGGCTCCATGCTTTATCGCACCCTGAAAGAATGTGAGGGGGTCGATTTGGTGCTTATTGAAAGCGTAAGCAACGGGTTTAATAAGGCCGCAATCACCGAAAAAGGCCGTAAAATAGTAAATAAATAATGCCAAGGTTGCGCCCGTAAAGACCCTCGGATATACCGAGAGTGCTAGCCAGCACCAACCAAGGGGCAAAGCCTAAATAGTATGTCTGAAAAACCAGCAAAAATAGTCAAACCGCGCCCGATTAGTGGCTACCCTGAATGGCTCCCCGAAGAGCGTATAGTTGAACTTGGCTGGATTGATGAAATCCGCGCCGTGTTTGAATCTTATGGTTTTGCCTCAATCGAAACCCCATCGGTTGAGGAAGTCGATGTGTTAACCGCCAAGGGCGGGGATGCCGACAAAGAAATTTACACGATCAAACGGCTGCACGAAGATCCTGATGCAAAATCTGAGGCCCGCGTAGCTCTGCATTATGATATGACGGTGCCATTGGCGCGTTATGTGGCCCAGCATTATGGTGATTTGGTATATCCGTTTAAGCGCTATCAAATACAAAAAGCGTGGCGTGGTGAACGCCCCCAAGAAGGGCGTTTTCGTGAATTTCTGCAGTGCGATATTGACGTTATTGATAACGACAATCTTTCTATTGAGTTCGATGCCGAAATGCCGGCCATTGCATATGAAATTTTTCAACGCTTAAATATCGGCAACGTCACCATAAACATAAATAACCGTAAAATTTTACAAGGGTTTTACTCCGGCCTTGGCCTAGAAAACGTTATCGAGGTTATCCGCATAGTTGATAAAATGGATAAAATTGGCCCCGATGGGGTAGCTAAATTGCTGTCTAATGATCTGGGCCTTGATGATGCGATGGTTGGCAAGTGCCTGTCGTTAGCCGAAATAAAAACACCAGACAGTGGGTTTGTTAATAAGGTTACGGCCCTTGGGGTTAAAAACGAAACATTGGACGAAGGCTTGCGTGAATTGGAATTCGTTATGAATGCCCTTTCCCATATTCCGCCCGGTGTTGTGTTTGCTGACCTTTCCATAGCCCGTGGGTTCGATTATTACACTGGCACGGTCTATGAATCTAAACTTGCCGATTATCCAGATTTCCCATCCATCTGTTCCGGCGGGCGTTACGATAACCTTGTTTCTAGCTACATGAACAAGAACCTTCCGGGCGTTGGTTTTTCAATCGGCTTGACGCGTATATTTGTAAAGCTATTAAAAGAGGGCAAGCTTGATATCGGCGCCAAAAGCCCAACCACGGTTTTGGTGGCACAGTTACCTGAAACAAAGCGCGAATTAGCGGCCAGCGCAGCCCAGCAATTGCGTGCTCGCGGTATCAATACTGAAATGTATCACGAGCAGGCAAAGCTAAAAAACCAGATGCGTTATGCCGAACGCAAGGGTATAGCATTTGTCTGGTTCCCAGCGGACGATGATGGGGGTATGCACGAGGTAAAGAACATGGCCACTGGCGAGCAGTCCCCGGCTGATTTGCTAACCTGGAAGCCATAATACCCCAGTAAAATCCCAGTAAAATCCCAGTAATATCCCAGTAAAATCCCAACAATATCAAAGCGTTAAAAATAATATAGTTCATGAGGATTATTTCTCTTGGCTTGAGCGTTGTCTTGTTGAAACCAAACTATCGGTTGCATCTATTCATTGGCCCATTAACCCACATCTGGCGTAAAAACATGAAAGCTTCAACATTAAGAAACCTGCTGATTAGTTTTATTGTAATTGCAGGGTATGTGATTTTTACAACCTTTGTGGCAGTAGCAGCGCCCCTTGGTGTTTCTTCAGGTGTTTCTTCAGGTGTTTCTTCAGGTGTTTCTCCAGGCATTTATTCAGATATGACCGTTGGTGCGGTGCATAAGTCCAAGGGCGAAACATTTGCCCGTAGTAACGCCGTAAAAGTTGCCTATGCAAAAAATAAAGGCGACATGGTTGGTGCGGGCGAGATACTTTCCACCGGCAAAAATTCATCAATGACGGTTAAGTTTATGGATTCAACCATAATGACGCTTGGCTCCGATGCCGAGGTCGAGGTTGATGAGCTTGTTTTTGATCCCAAAGGAAAGGCAAGTGATAACCACATAGTAATTAGCCTTGCCCAAGGAACCTATTATTATGTTTCTGGAAAGATTAAAAAAGAAAACGTAACCATACTCACCCCAACCGCCACAATCGGCATTCGCGGAACCGTGCTTGCCATTAAGGTTGATAATGATGGCGCAACTTCGGTAGGAGTTGTAAAAGGCGCCGCCATTATGCGGGCACGGTATAAAGGCAGTGACCGCGACAGAAGTGATAATAATGGTGTTTATATTGACCTTGGCTCAACCGGACGGATTGAAAAAAGCGGTAAAATATCAAAACCGTTTGGTGGGGTTGATTTAACCGGTGACGTAGAAATTGATCGCAAAATCCCCGGTGTTGCCGAATGGTTAGACAGCAATAACCATGAGGGCGAAGAATTAGCCAGCAATGAGCATAGCGTAGAATCCGACGATGACGAAGATAGTTACAATCTTCGCGGTGAAAAATATGATGATGAAAGTAACGAAGTAAAAAGCGAAGAAGAAGATTCTAACAAATATTCAGATATTGCCGAGAATGAAAGATCCCATTCAAACGATTCCGGTCATGATGGTGACGATAATGACGACGGCGACAACGGTGACGACGGCAAAGATAGCGATGATGACGGTGATGACGGTGATGACGGTGATGACGGCAAAGATAGTGATGATGACGGTGATCATGAACGCGAACAAAGACATTCAGAACGCGAAAGCAAAGACAGGGATCATGAAGATTCTTAAAACTAGGGTTTAAATAAGTCTTTCTACCATCACCCTTATGTTTGCAGCTATTGCCGAAATTGATAGCACCATAAAACTTCTAAGCATTATTTGATTAAAAAATTCACCACCATATGGCTGGTCATTAGTCCTGCCAGCAACTGATGCTGCTTCGTATATTATGCTGGGTGGGCTATTTTTTATTTTTTGTGAGCTATTCATATATTTTTCTCTATTTTGCTGACCCTGTTAAAGCCTGTTAATGGATATCTTTTTCTCCAAAACCAGCAATGGTTCTGTAAACACCCATGGCTTGTTCAATTGTTATGCCGTGTTTTCTGGCGGAAGCTTCTATAAGCGCATCTTCTGGCATGGCTGGCGCTAATATCAGGCCAGATTTTCCCAACAAATTGATTAGCGCAATGGAAGAAGAAAGAGGATCACCCTGGGAATCCGAATCCTTGGGGGCGTTGGATTCGGTAGGGACGACATCAGTGGGGGGCTTGGTTGTCATCTTTTGCTTCCTATATTGGGTGATCCACTTTCTCTCACCTATACCCAACGCAAACCCTATGCCAGCTTTGTCAATTGCATGGTTATTGTGGCAAAATATTTCTAATACATTGAAATAGCTTAATAAATTACAGATGAAAAGTTCATTACCAAACTTATCTGTGGCTCAAACACCCTCTGCATAATGCAAATATGATAAATTTTAGGCCCGGGGTTTCTCATTTTGCTAATCTTGAGCATTTCGCTTGCTACTTTGCCTAATGGTAAAAAATCATGAAAAAATCAGGGGAACCTGATAATGTCAGGTCATGCCTAGGGGGTTATATAAATTTATCTGGCCTTTTGTACGCCTGCTTGATGCCGAGCAGGCCCACAGCCTTGCGCTGTTTGCGCTCAAATCAAGTCTTGTGCCGGTGCCAAAGCCGTTTAACCCACCGGAGCTTGGGGTTTCGTTGTGGGGTATGACTTTTCCCAACCCCATAGGACTGGCCGCAGGGTTTGATAAAAATGCAGAAGTTTTTGAAAAAATGTTGGATCAGGGTTTTGGCTTTGTCGAGATTGGTTCGGTAACGCCAAGGCCTCAAGCAGGCAATCCCCGGCCGCGTCTTTTTCGTCTAGAAAAAGATCGCGCGATAATCAACCAGATGGGATTTAACAATCAGGGCCACGCAGCAGTGGCCAGCAGAATTAATTCCCGCACACCAGATTGTGGAATAGTCGGGGTTAATCTTGGAAAGAATAAAGACAGCACTGATGCCGCTGCCGATTATGAAACAGGCGCAACCATATTTTCGCCACTGGCTGATTTTCTGGTCATCAATATCTCATCACCCAATACTCCGGGTCTTCGCGCATTACAAGGGCAAGAACCTTTGAAGGAATTATTGGCACGAACCATTGCGGCGAGAGATAGCGTTGCATCAAGTGGCGGGCACACACCAATATTGCTAAAAATTGCCCCCGACCTTACGGACGAAGATAAATCAGATATTGCCAAGGTTTCCATTGATACGGGCGTTGATGGTCTGATTATCTCTAACACCACCATAGAACGCTCCGATACATTAACCGATCCATATCGGGTTGAAGGTGGCGGATTAAGTGGCCGCCCGCTTTTTGAAATGTCGACCCGTGTTCTTTCTGAAATGTACGCCGCAACCGATGGAAAAATACCCCTTGTCGGTGTTGGCGGGGTTGAAGACGGCAGGGGAGCTTACGAAAAAATCATCAATGGCGCATCTTTGGTAGAACTTTATAGCGCAATGGTGTTTGAAGGCCCAGATGTTGCCGACACCATAAAGCGTGAACTGGTTGATTGTTTGAAATCAGATGGTTTTGAAAGCGTGGTTGATGCAATAGGATCCAAGCATCGCTAGCAATTTTCTTTAAAGCATAAATTGTTCACGCACGATACGATCCTCAAGGTTGTGTTCAGGGTCGAACAATAGTGTTGGCTTTAGCGAACCATCTTCGCATATGCTTACTTTTTTCACATCACGGACTTCGGTTCCATCGGCGGCAACGCTTACCTGGCGTTCTTTGGCACTCAACACCTCAAATTCAATTTTTGCATCGCTTGGCAACAATGCACCGCGCCATTGGCGGGGGCGAAATGCACTTATTGGGGTTAGGGCAAGCAGTTCCGCTCCAATTGGAACGATTGGCCCATGGGCGGAAAGATTGTATGCGGTGCTTCCAGCCGGCGTTGAAACCAGCGCACCATCGCAAATTAATTCCTCCATTTGTATCTTGCCATCGATCTTGATTTTAAGTTTTGCCGCCAGCGGGGTTTGGCGCAAAAGCGATACTTCGTTTATGGCCAATGCTTCATGGGTTTTTCCGTTTATATCCTTAGCTTTCATCCTTAGGGGGTGAAGCTCGATTGAATGGGCATTTTCAAGGCGTTTTTCCAATCCTGAAATGCGGTATTCATTCATCAAAAAACCAATTGAACCACGGTTCATTCCGAAAATAGGAATTTTACGTTTAAGAAATTTGTGCAGTGTGCGTAGCATAAAGCCATCACCACCAAGGGCGACTATCACATCGGCTTTGGTAGGGCTTGTATTTCCGTATTTGTCTTGCAGCTTTTTCAGCGCATCTTGCGCCTGTTTTTGGCGCGCGGCGACAAGGGCTATCTTGTTGTATTTCACTGCTTTATTTCCTTAGGCTAGGTTCACTATTAGAATACAGAAACACTATCCTATTTGCAAAGCCGACATATTTGCAAAGATGGCTGGGATGTGGGGGTTAACCCCCGGTAACACTCATATAGCGTTTTATGGCAGGGGAGTTCTCACCGGCATTTATTTTAAAATCATGGCCCAGTGGTTTTAGGGATATGGCTTTTTCTATTGCTAGCCCTAATGCGACGCCCGTAGGGTCAGACCTTAGCGGTTCGCGTAAATCAATTGCGCTATCTTGTCCTAAACACATATATAGCTTTCCGGTGCAGGTTAGGCGCACCCGGTTGCAGGTATCACAAAAATGCTCAGATAATGGGGTAATAAACCCTAGTCTGGTTTTGGTCTCAGAAATATCAACATAACGCGAAGGCCCGCCGGTGCTATGCTCTGATTGGCTTAAGGTCCATTTTTTTTCAAGCTGTTTACGAACTTCGCTAAGCGGCAGATGATGGTCGGCCCGCAAACCCCCAATATCGCCAAGGGGCATGGTTTCAATCAATGTCATATCGAAACCGCGCTCACCACACCAATTAATGATGTTGTTAAATTCATCATCATTAATGCCTTTTAATGCGACGGTATTTATTTTTATTTTAATACCTGCTTTTTGTGCCGCATCAATGCCACGCATAACCTGTTCGTGATCACCATTTTTAGTAAGGCGCTTGAATGTTTCAGGTTTAAGCGTATCAAGCGAAACATTAATTCTGCTGATACCATTATCTGCCAGTTCATCGGCAAACTTGTATAACTGACTAGCATTGGTGGTAAGGGTTAAATCTTGTAGGGCACCATTTTGGCGATGTCGCGAAAGTGATTTAACAAGCCCCATTACCCCACGCCGCACCAAAGGCTCGCCACCGGTAAGACGTATTTTATTAACCCCGCGCTCTATGAATGCGCTAGCAATTTGTTCTAGTTCTTCTAGGTCCAAGATCTCGCTTCTGGGCAAGAACGTCATGTCGTCGCTCATGCAATAGCTACAGCGGAAATCGCAACGATCGGTAACCGAAATGCGAAGGTAGGTTATTTGGCGGCCAAAGGGATCTATCATTAAAGGTTCTGGCATTAAAGGTTCTGGCATTAAAGGTTCTGGCATTAAAGGATCTATCATTAAAGGTTATGGCATTTTATGGTTTTTAGACCTCATTTGGCCAAATGTCGCCCCTAATTATTTTGTGGTTTTGTGCCAATTTATAGCCTTTGTTGTGTCGGAATCTGTGTAATTTTGCACTGAAATATGTTACAATGACTATTGCTTTAAAGGCGGCCCATTTTTTTAGGTTTATTCATAACTGGATGAGGAGATTGTGCTGTGGCCGTTGAAACAGGTTTTTCATCTACAGAAATGTCACAGGGCACAGAGGGCGCAGTTGTTATTGAAGCATCTGGCGGTGAGGTGCAGCTTCCGGCTGGGTTTAATCCCGCCGATGCCGCTTTTAGCCGTGCCGGATCAGATTTGGTGTTGAGCGGTGCAGATGGCGACGTTGTAACGGTTGAAGGTTTTTTTGATGCCGATGTTCCGCCTGCATTAATTGGCGATGGTGGCACCATGTTACCCGCCCATACCGCCGCAAGGTTGGCTGGGCCTGAAGCGCCAGCTATGGTTGCAGGCGAAGTTCCCGCAGGCGAAGCTATTGGTAAAATAACCTCAGCCAGTGGTGAAATAGTTGTAATTCGTGCCGACGGAACCCGCGTTTCGGTTGAGGCTGGCTCACCTGTATTTCTCGGTGATGTTCTGGAAACCGGTGCTGACGAAGGCTTGGGCGTTTTGCTTGCCGATGGAACCTCAGTTGCGGTTGGCGAAAATGCCACAATGGTGCTGGATGAACTTGTTTATGACCCCGGCGCACAAGAAGGAAGTATTTCACTTTCAGTTTTAAAAGGCCTGTTCACCATTGTATCGGGTGAAATAGCAAAAACTGACCCCGAGGCAATGTTGGTTAATACACCCCATGCCACAATTGGTATTCGCGGAACACAAGTGGGCATCGATCTTGGCGATGGCACCAGCATGAACGTCGTTATGATGGAAGAAGCAGATGGTTTTGTTGGCGAGGTAATCATCATCAACGATGGTGGTGTCATGACCATCAATCAGGCTTATTTTGGCGTAACCGTTGCAGGGTTTAATTCAGCACCCGTATCGTCCCCGGTTTATGAACATTCTGATTTAATGCGTATTTATGGTACGACCTTTATGTTTCTTCCAACGGAAAGCGGAACGGTTAACACCTATGGGGTTAAGGCCGTAGTCCCCGATACGGGTACGGAAGAGCTTGCCGACTTTGAAACAGCCGCCGGCGATGCAGACGCCGCCGTAGCGGACAGTGGCGCCATCAGCGTGCTGGCCGCCACCGAACCACCAGCATTTGATGAGGTGGAGCCAGTTGTTTCAGGTATTGAACCATCCGAACCGGATGTGGCGCCAATCCCGGTGCCTGCGGACGAAGGAACAGAACCGGCTCCGGCTGTCAATGCAGAACCTTTGCCTGTGGGTGAAGCACCGCCAGAACCTGAACCAGAACCAGAACCTGAACCAGAACCAGAACCAGAACCAGAACCAGAACCAGAACC
>CBFDBQ010000018.1:0-36079 GCA_965603095.1 uncultured Thalassospiraceae bacterium
ATGGCTACCGAATAACGACTTCCCTGTGCGTCCATATCCATCATCAGCGCACGACGGGCGGGTAACGATGTAAGCTCGTCAATAAACGCCATGCGGTAAGTATCTTGCACCAATGCAATAACCATAACCCCGCCGCCAAGAGAAAGAATAATTGATGCTATTTCAGGGTTAGTTGCACCGTGCAAAGCCATACCAACTGCAACAACAGCCCCCGTTATTCCGCCATCAATTGCCGAACGTGTATAAATAGCGCGGGCAATAAATACAGAAATGGCAATGGCAAACAAAATTATCGCCGGTTGCGGAAGAATGGTCCAATAATCGATTGCTTTATCAAGTGGGCGATAATGCAAAATAATATTTGCATTATGTCTAGCCACATCGCCTGCGCCCATTAATACCGCCAGCACGGAAATTTGGGCAAACACAAATAAAATTCTTGATAGCACCCCCAATGACCACAATGAACAATCGCGCATCATTGCAACAGCAATTGCATTTATGGGAAACAGCACTGCAAGGGTGGCAAATATTATGAGTAAATTATTATCGTTTACGCCTATGGGGTATGAATACAATATCCAATGAGTGCCAGCTAACATTGCCGCCATCAAAAACACCCTAACCCGTTTGAACCACAGGCCAAGTCCAGCGGCAATAATGGCAAGAACATACGGCGCATAAGGTACAAGCGTTACCGCCGGAAGCGGCAATTGCCGTGTTCCCTGCATAAAAAATACCCCGCCGAGCAGAAATATTGCTGGCAGCACCAAACCATTTATCGCGGATCTTCCAAACATGTCATACAATAAATACCTAAACGCTCAACATTCAGTTAAAAGGCACATTTTATGAAAATTTTATTATTTCTAGCAGGGCTGAATGCGGCCATTTCCATAGGGCTTGGCGCATATGGCTGGCATAATTTGGGTGATGTGGAGAGTATTCGCGATATTTTCATGATGGGGTCGCAATATCAAATGTGGCACGCGCTGGGAATGATGGGGGTGGCAATTTTGCTAAATTTTGACGGTCCACGGCGCACTTTACTCATTGTCGGTGGATTATTTCAATTGGGTATAATCCTTTTTTCCGGAACCCTTTACGCCTTTGGCTTGATGAATGTTCTTCTGGTTTCGGGCGCGGCACCCATTGGCGGCGGAGTGTTAATGCTAGGCTGGCTGACATTGGCATGGACAGGCATAAGGTGGAAAAAAACTGATATTTAGTTAATTTTTTTGCTGTTAGGCGCACTTGGCGTTAACCTTATAAGTATGGAATCTTCAAATAAACCATCTGGCCTATTGGCTTTGAGAAAACGAACTGCCGAGGTTCTATATTCGGCCGATCAGAACGATCCTCTTACCCGCAAGATAGATTTATTTTTGATAGTGCTGATAGCACTTAACGTAATTGCCATCATTGTTGAATCAATGCATGGAATGGAAGAACAGTTCGGCCAAGAATTTTTTATCTTTGAAATTTTGTCAGTAATAATTTTTACCATTGAATACGTAGCTCGTGTTTGGTCGGCGGTTGATAACCCATGGCACGGTATTCATTCGCATGCAATTTTTGGGCGAATGAAATATATGCGCACCCCAATGGCAGTTATTGACTTACTGGCAATAGCTCCATTTTATCTGAGTTTTTTCTTTGTTTTGGATTTACGTTTCTTGCGCGTACTGCGCCTGCTAAGGGTTTTTAAATTAACCCGCTATTCACCAGCGATGACATTGCTGTTGCAAGTTTTTCGTGAAGAAGCAAAAACAATTCTGGCCGCAATGTTTGTATTGATGATGCTGTTAATTATTGCATCGAGCCTAGCATTTATTGTTGAGCATGATGCCGGACACGCAGACCCGGATGCATTTTCATCCATACCCGCCGCAATGTATTGGGCGGTAATGACAATGACCACGGTTGGCTATGGCGATGTTGTGCCCATAACATCGTTTGGTAAATTACTGGCTGCTATAATTGGCATTGTCGGTCTGGGCATGGTGGCATTACCCGCTGGTATTTTGGCATCAGGGTTTTCAAACGCGCTACATCGCCGTCGCACCCAATTACAAGACAAGGTTGCAGATATTCTTTCCGATGGCGTAATAACCGAAGAAGAAGAAGAAGAAATGGCAACCCTGTTGCAAAATCTCAACCTTAACCCGGCCGATGCGAAGGCGCTTATTTTTGCCGCCCACCACAAAGACGACACAAATTTGCTATGCCCCCATTGTGGCAAGCCAATAAATGAAAATCCCAATATCGATGATGACTAGCTAAGCAAAAGTTTTGCTTATTTAGGTAATTCCCATACCTCAGGTGCGTCTTGCAATCGTTTGATTAATGCTTGGCGTTGGTTTTCCATTTCAGCGGGTAGACGGTCGCCAAAACGGCCAAACAATTCGGCTTGGTCGACCGCGTCAGCCATAGCCCCGGCACGGTCAACCGCCATCAAATCATGGAAATCAGTATTATCAAATTCAAGTCCATCCCAATTAATATCAGCGTGGGTTGGCATTGACCCAATGGGGCTTTCAACCGCATTGGCGTTACCATTAACCCGGTCGACAATCCATTCAAGCACCCGCATGTTCTGGCCGAACCCAGGCCACATGAATTTTCCGGCATCATTTTTTCTAAACCAATTAACGCGGAATATGGCTGGTGGATTTTTAAGATTTTGTCCAAACTTCAACCAGTGGTTCCAATAATCACCCATGTTGTATCCACAAAACGGCAACATGGCGAACGGATCACGCCTAATGGCAGCCTGACCAACGGCCGCGGCAGTTGCCTCTGAACCCATGGTAGCGGCCAAATAAACCCCGTGGTTCCAGTCTGATGCCTGATAGACAAGCGGGAACGTTTTAGAAAGCCTGCCGCCAAAAATAAACGCCGAAATTGGGACGCCTTCGGGGTTATCCCATTTTGGGTCGATGCTTGGGCATTGGTTTGCGGGTGCGGTAAAGCGCGCATTTGGGTGCGCCGCAGGGGTTTTGGAACTTGGCGTCCAATCATTTCCTTTCCAGTCAATGGCGTGGGCGGGCGCATCTGACATGTCTTCCCACCAAATGTCATTATCATCGGTCAACGCAACATTGGTGAAAATACAATTTTCATTTAATGCCGCCATAGCCGATGGGTTAGTTTTATCTGATGTGCCCGGCGCAACGCCAAAATATCCGGCTTCGGGGTTAATGGCATAAAGCCTGCCATCAGTTCCCGGTTTTATCCATGCGATGTCGTCACCAACTGTCCAGACTTTCCATCCTTCGAAACCTGATGGCGGGATAAGCATGGCCAGGTTCGTTTTGCCACAAGCTGATGGAAAAGCAGCTGCAATATATGTTTTTTCACCGGCAGGGCTTTCAAGGCCAACGATTAACATGTGTTCGGCCAACCAGCCCTCGTCTCTGGCCATGGCCGATGCAATTCTGAGGGCAAAACATTTTTTACCCAACAGCGCGTTGCCACCATAACCGGAACCAAACGACCATATTTCCCGTGCATCAGGGTAGTGCACAATATATTTGGTTTTATTACACGGCCATTTTACATCGGCCTCGCCTTCGGCCAATGGTGCACCTACGGAATGAATGCAGGGGACAAATTCGCCATCGCTACCCAACACGTCTAATACCTTTGTGCCCATGCGGGTCATTATCCGCATGTTGACAGCGGCATACGCACTATCGGTTAATTGCACCCCAATGTGTGCAATGGGCGAGCCCAATGGCCCCATGGAAAACGGCACAACATACATGGTGCGCCCTGCCATACAGCCATCAAAAAGACCGTTTAAAAGCGGGCGCATTTCAGATGGCGCCATCCAATTATTGGTCGGGCCGGCATCGATTTCATTTTCAGAACAAATATAGGTGCTGTCTTCTACCCGGGCGACATCGCTAGGATCAGAACACGCCAGGTACGATTCGGGGCGTTTTTTATCGTTTAATTTTATCAGGGTGCCGGATGCGACCATTTCGGCACAAAGTTTGTCGTATTCTTCTTTTGAACCATCGCACCAATGCACTGCTTTGGGCTTGGCAAGGGCGACCATTTCATCCACCCATTTTTTTAATTTTTCATTATTTGTCGAAACCGGAGCGCTGCTCATTGCTGGTACCTTTCTTTGGGTAAATAAAAAAATTATGCCGCCAAAAAACTATCTAATAAGTATTGATAGGGGGAGGTCTAAATTAAGAATCTACAGGTTAACGCCAAGCATAAATGACGCAACCCCCGTATGTGTGAAAATTACTGTATAGACTTAATTATTGTATAGACCGGGGCCGGACGGCTGGTTTTTCTCGGAAACGCTGGGGAATGGACTGATCAAGATCACTGAGCTTTTTTTCAAGCTTTTTAAGGTTTGCTTGCGTAGCCGTAGTTTGCTCAAGCGCATAATCTTCGTTGGATTTAAGCTTATCTTCCATCAGTTTCATGGCCTTGGTAAATTTACGCAACCTATCGTCAAAGTCGCTTAAGTCCGCACGTATAGATTTTATATGCGTGCTAATAAATTTTTCGTTTTGGGATTCAATTTTTTTGAGAACATCACTAACAAGCCACAACGCAACCATAGCTACAAAAAAAGCCAACACGGCTAATATTTCTGCAATACCCATTTTGTCCTCGTTTTTAGTTTATTGGCTAAGTTTCCCACTTTAAAAAAAACTTACCCTCGGGTACAGAGGCAAATTGAATTTTTTGCATACGCCAACATGCATAAGCGCGTAAATGCCGCAGTTATTGGCAAAATAGCCCTGTGGATATTTATTAATCCGCATTAATCCACCTGACGCAGCACCATATCACGGAGCGTAACAATACCGATGGGGGCACGGTGTTCATCAACCACCAATGCGCGCGATAAACCAAATTGCGCTAGCATTCTGACCGCATAACGAATGTTCATTTCCGGTGGTAGTGAAAGCACAGGCTTGGTCATTATTTCATACACGTTTACTCTTTCCGGTGGGCGATCTGGGGCGATTACATCTTTGGCGATGTCGGAAACAACAACCAGACCAAATTCATCGTGTTTATCGCGGCGATCAACCACCAGCGAACTAACGCCGGCATCGTGCATTTGCTTTATGGCATCGGCCACAGTTGCGGTTGCCTCAATACGCATAACTTTGGTGCTCATAACTTCGTTGACGGTAATGATTTTTTTCTCGCTCATAGCTCGTCCTCGATTTCATTTATCAGGGTGGGTAGTTGGGTTTTAAGGCCGACGGCATCTTCTATGCCTATTTGGCAAGCAATGCCTGCGCCCTTATCAGTATCAAAATTTCCGGCCTTGGCAATGGTTTCTAAAATCTCGCGGGCCTTGGGTGCGGCAACAAGAAACAAAACCATATCGCGCTGGGCGGCAAGGTCTAGCCCTAAAAATGTTTTTTCAGGTTTTAATCCTTCGCCTTGGGCGCTGGTTATTACGGTGGCCCCAGTGGCACCCGCTTCACGGGCCGCGTCAATCACGGTTTGCGTCCTATCGTCACTGACAAGCGCCATAATCATCTTGAGGTTCATACGAGTTTCTCCTTTTCGTCCTCAGCCATGCGCCTGCGCGCCTGCACCCATTCTGCCATTTTGGCATAACCCATTACGGCCATTATGGGAAACAAACTAGCAAACGCTATTAATCCAAATCCATCTAAAAGCGGGCTTCGCCCAGGAATGGTTGAGGCCAAACCCAAACCCAACGCGGTTACCACCGGGACGGTCACCGTTGATGTGGTGACCCCACCGGAATCATAGGCCAGCGCCACTATCATTTTTGGTGCCCAAATTGTCTGAATAAGCACCACCACATATCCGGCAATAATGTAGTAATGAAGTGGCGTTCCTGAAACAATTCGATAGGCCCCAAGCGAGACCCCCACCGAAACGCCGATGGCAACCGCCATGCGCAGGGAAAATGCATTTAACGCTCCACCTGATATTTGTTCGGCCTTTATGGCCACCGCAATAAGCGATGGCTCCGCCGCGGTAGTGGCAAAACCAATTGCGGCGGCAAATATATAAACCCAATAATAGTCCTGCCAACGAACAAATTTATTCAATGCATCAACGCCAATAAAAACAGGGTCGGTCAATTGTCGGGCCATAGTTTCGCCAACCGGGAACAACGCCAATTCCAGCCCAACCAGAAAAAAGGTCAGGCCAATTAAAACATAAAGAAATCCAACCGCAACACGCTTGGGATTTGGCGGCATTTTCTTTAGCGCAACAATCTGGAAAAAAAGCAAAATTGCAGCAATGGGCAACACGTCAAAAACGGTTGAAACACCAGTTGCAATAATGTGATTAAGTAATTCCATTTAATAAACCATGCCATAAATCATCACGAACATCATCGGGGTCAGGCTGGCAAATGCTATCAAACCAAAACCATCTGTCATTGGGTTGCGCCCACGAATAAAGCTGGCCAAACCAACGCCCAATGCGGTTACCAGCGGAACCGTAATGGTTGATGTTGTCACCCCGCCAGAATCATATGCAATGCCAACAATTTCCGGTGGTGCAATCATCGTCAAGGCGACTACGGCCCCATAACCAATAATAATTACCCATTGAATGGGCCAACCTTTGATAATGCGGATAACGCCAATAACAATTGCAAAGCCAACTGAAAAAGCAACTGTCATGCGCAGACCAAATGCATAACTGGCCATTGCATCGATGTTGTGTTCAATGGCGCCTGCTTCGGCAACAGTTTTTGATGCTTCGGCGGCAACCGCAATAAGTGCTGGTTCGGCAACGGTGGTGCCAAAACCAAGGGCAAAGGCAAAGACGATTAGCCAGAACAAACTGCCCTTCTTGGCGAAATCTTGGGCCATGGATTCGCCCAATGGGAATAACCCCATTTCAAGCCCACGGACAAAAAATGCCAGCCCCATTATTACCAATGCGGTACCAATAAGTATTTCAGATAAATTGGGAAAGGGTTGGCGTAAAACAACAATTTGAAAAAATGCGATAACCGCAATAATCGGCACCAAATCACGGGCCGCATTAACCAAAAGACGGGCAAGACCACGAATTACGCTAAGTACATCACCCATCCTGTTCCCCACGCCAACAAATTGCTGACATTAAGTATAGTGCGACAATGCTGATGGATGTTTATTTTTTTTAATTTTTATCTTTTTAATTTTTGTCTGGCGAAGCGCGCCCCAGTACAATGCCATTGATGGCCCCGATTGTTAGCCAGAAAACAAATGTGCTGGCCAGCGAATAAAATGCAAAGTCTTGCACCAGATAATCGGGAGCTGTGCTAGCGCCCGCGCTTCCTTCGGGTGCGCCCAACACATGGGGGAATATTATTAATCCGGCGCCCACAACCTTGGGCCACCATGCATTACGAACACCCCCTGCAGGCCCGCATTCCCCTGCCCAGTCGCCAATAAACACTATCAGAACAAGGCCCAACGATGTGCAAGATACGGCCAACCACCACCAAAGCTGGCGTGCCTCTAAATCAATATATGCGGCGCCGGGTGGGGCCGGTGGCTGGCCAATGGCTGGCGCCAACGCAAATGCCGCCCAACCGCCAAGACCCCACAAAATACCTTGTTTCCAAGTTATAGCCCGGCCATAAAATACAATACCCGCGCCTACAATTAACGCATAAGCGATCCCGGTTAGCACATCAAAAGAAAGCGTGTTTAAAAATCTTTCAGGATCGCTCAGGGCAATGGCCATAAAACCATTAGGCGGAACATAATCGGCTGGCCGACCCCCTATTTCGAGAAATTCAGCAAAATCAATAATTGGGATAATAAAAATCGCCTGCAGCAATGATACCGCCAGACCAGCAGACAGCCCCGCCATTAAGGCTGCTGGGAACAAACGTTTTATCATGAGAGCCTTAGTTTAGTTTGAGATGTTTTTAATGGCAGGGAAAAGAAAATGCATGGCGAGCATCGTGGGCTACATCATGAGAAGCCTGCGCGTAACCAACCACCGATAAAAGTCCAAGGCCAAGGGCAAGGGCAAAAACCGCTGTAACCACTGCGTTTGTGCGGGAAATATCGCTTACTTCCGAGGCCTCACCCATGGTGGCAGCTCTGGTAATTGCTTTGGTTTTGTAAGGATTTCTACTCATTTGTGGGCGATTCCTTTTTTCTTTGTGCCATATTTAATAGCATCGTAGCCTCTAATATAACCACTGTCTTTATTAAATATCATCAATGCCCATACGGCTATAATTTTGCCATAATAAAAGGGCTAAGTACCTTTCTATATTAGCCAAAGAAGAGCCAGAAAGAGAAGGCATAAATACCCATGAGCCACACCATCGCCCTAGTCGATGACGACCGTAATATTTTAACCTCAGTTTCAATAGCGCTTGAGGCCGAAGGCTATGAAGTGCGGACCTATGGCGACGGCGAAGAGGCCCTTCGCGAAATATCGCGCAACCCGCCCAGCCTTGCAGTTTTAGATATTAAAATGCCCAAAATGGATGGAATGGAACTTTTAGCCGAATTAAAAAAACGCTCAGACCTTCCGATTATTTTTCTCACCTCCAAGGACGACGAAGTTGATGAAGCCATGGGGCTTCGATTAGGCGCAGACGATTATATTAAAAAACCATTTTCCCAACGTTTATTAATTGAACGTATCCGTGCGGTATTACGCAGGCTTGATCCGGCATCAGGGGGTGGCGATTTAATAAGCCGTGGACATTTAATGATGGATACCTCGCGCCATCTTTGCACCTGGAAAGAAAAACAAGTCAACTTAACGGTAACCGAATTTTTGCTATTGCATGCGCTGGCCACAAATCCCGGTCACGTTAAAAGTCGCGATCAATTAATTGATGCGGCCTATGGCGAAAATATTTATGTCGATGATCGCACCATAGACAGTCACATCAAACGACTGCGCCGCAAATTTCGTGCAGCAGTTCCTGATTTTGACGAAATAGAGACACTTTATGGTGTTGGCTATCGCTATAAGTCAGATTAATTTAAGCTAGGCCTCATGAAAAATACCGATAACGATAACTCAGCCACGCCAAATAACACCTCTATTCATGACCGTGTTGGTGAGCATATTCATAGCCACGGGTTAAGCGGACGCTTTTCACGCATTACGTTACGAATTCTTGCGGTCAATCTGTTGGCGCCAGCAATATTAGTGGCGGGTATTTTTTATCTTGATGAATATCGTAGCAACCTAATTTCAACAGAACTTTCCGGTATGCGAACCCATGGCGAAATTTTTGCGGTCGCCCTTGGCGAAAGTGCGGTTTCACCCATGGGCCATATGCTTATGCCCGAACTTTCATCCCAGATTGTACGCCGTCTTGCATTTACCGCCGAAACCAGAGCCAGACTTTTCTTGCCCGATGGCAGGCTGGCGGCCGATTCCAGAAATCTACTTGAACCGGGCGGACAGGTTCAACGCAAAGATTTGCCCCCACCCATAGCCGAAAAAGAAAAAGAAAGTTTTTTAAGCGGTGCTTTTCAATCAATCGACCGCATATATAACTGGCTTCCCGGTGGGGATGATTACATGCCCTATAGAGAAAAAATTCAGCAAAAAGCGGATGATTACCCCGAGGTAATAGCGGCCATGAAAGGTGAGGTGTGGGTTGCGCGAAGGTCGATGCCCGATGGATCGCTGGTGCTGACGGTGGCCATGCCGGTAACCCGTTACAAACAAACACTGGGCGTAATTTTTCTTTCCAAAGGATCCGATGAAATTGATACTGCCCTTTATGAGGTGCGCCTAGATATTTTAAAAGTATTCTCCATAGTGCTGGTTATTACGGTTGGACTTTCGCTTTACCTGGCCGGAACAATTGCAAGACCCATACGTTCATTGGCGTTGGCGGCTGAATACATTCGCAAGGGCCATCACCGCCAACACAAAATACCTAATTTTGGTGAACGCTCAGACGAAATAGGAGAATTAGCCCGGGCCTTGGGTGATATGACCGAAGCATTATGGGCACGGATGGATGCCATCGAACGCTTTGCCGCCGATGTATCCCATGAAATTAAAAATCCACTTACATCAATTAAAAGCGCGGTTGAAACCGCAACACGAATTGAAGATACATCTCAGCAAAAAAAGTTGATGGCTATTATTCAAGATGATGTGGAGCGACTAGATCGACTAATAACCGATATTTCCGATGCCTCCAGATTAGATGCCGAATTAAGCCGGGCCGAAACAGTTGAAGTAAACATTTCTTCCATGTTGGAAACATTAGTCAGCATACATGATGCGACCAAGCGTGATGGTGAGCCTATGGCCGTACTTGAAGTCGAAGAAAATTTAAAAACCAAAGGAATGGAAGACCGTTTGGTGCAGGTATTTAGAAACCTGCTTGCAAATGCAATTACCTTTAGCCCCGAAGGTGGGGTAATAAAAATAGCGGCAACAAAAAATAACAGTGATATTATTATAACCGTTAGCGATGATGGCCCCGGCATAACACCGGGAAAAGAAGCGGCAATTTTTGATCGCTTTTATACCGAACGTCCGCTGGCAGAAAAATTTGGGACCCATTCGGGTCTTGGCCTTGCCATATCAAAACAGATTATCGATGCCTATGGCGGGCAAATAATGGCTGAAAACCTGGTAAATCAAGCAGGAGAAACCACTGGTGCCTGTTTTAAGGTCTGTCTTGAAGCCGCCCCTTAAATCCGCCTGGGGCTGGAACTCCCCCAAATCGTTTCTTTTTGCTATGGTGCATTCATGGCTAGTTTTATTGACACAGTTCACGCCACCACAGTTGCCATAAATGGCGACGGGGTTATTATTCGCGGGCCCGCCGGCAGCGGAAAATCGGATCTTGCCCTGCGCCTAATAGACGCGGGAGCGGGTCTGGTTGCCGATGATTATACCAAGCTTGAAATAATTGACGGCAAGGTTTTTACCTCACCACCCGAAACCATATCTGGAATAATGGAAGTGCGTGGCATTGGGGTCATGCATATTGGTACATCGGGCAAAGCCCCATTAGTAATGATAGTTGATCTGGTTCGCCATGAACTAATTGAACGCCTGCCCGAACATTTGAACACAGAAATAATGGGTATGGCTATTCCGCTAATTGAGGTTGACCCGTTTGAACCATCGGCCGCCGCCAAAGTGCGTATGGCATTAAAAGCAATAAAAGAAAAAATATTCATCGAAGATGGCCATAACCATGGCACAGGAATAAAACAATGAGCGCATCCGCAACCGCCCAACGCACGGTGGTGCTGGTTACCGGAATGTCTGGTGCTGGCAAGACTACTGCATTGAAAGCGCTAGAGGACATGGGGTTTGAAGCGGTTGATAATATACCGCTATCATTAATTCCAAATCTTGCGGCCCCATCAGCAAACATCAGCAATGGTGATGAAGTTCGCGCCCTTGCCATTGGTGTTGATATTCGCACGCGAGATTTTAATTTTGATGCATTCGCAAATGTTGCATCGATACTTCGAAGTGATAAAAACCTCGAAGTAAAAATATTGTTCGTCGATTGTAGTGATAATGAGCTTCTATTGCGCTATAGCGAAACCCGCCATCGCCATCCATTAGCACAAGACCGCCCCATAATTGACGGCATTAATCTTGAGCGTGAGCGCATATCCCGGCTGGCCGATATAGCCGATATAAAAATTGATACAACCGGACGCTCGCCCGGAGATTTAAAATCTCATTTGGGTGAACATTTTACAAACACTAACGACAAGGGTCTTGTAGTGTTTTTAACTTCATTTGCTTTTCCCCATGGGTTACCACGCGAAGCAGACATGGTGTTAGATGTTCGTTTTTTACAAAATCCCCATTATGATCCTAAGCTCCGAGAAATGACCGGACTAGATGCGGCGGTAGGCAATTTAATAAAAAGCGATGACGGTTTTAATGATTTCATGTCCAACACCAAAGCCCTTATCAAGCCCCTATTGCCAAGGTTTGCGGCAGAAGGAAAATCCTATCTAACCATTGCAATTGGCTGTACCGGCGGCAGGCATCGATCGGTATTTGTTGCCGAACGCTTAAGCAAATGGCTAAATGAACAGGGCCAAAGGGTTAGGGTTAATCACCGTGAAATGGAAAAATAATCTGCTACAATAAACTGGTAGAAATCAGGCGAGGTAAAAATAAAATGATTGGGCTTGTTCTTGTCACCCATGGCCGATTGGCCGATGAAATGTTAGCAGCGTTAGAACATGTGGTTGGACCACAAGAAGCATTTAGCAATGTTTGCATCGGCCCCGATGATGACATGGAAGAACGCCGTGGGCACATACTGGAAAGCATTGCCAAGGTTGATGATGGTAACGGCGTTATTTTATTGACCGATATGTTTGGCGGCACGCCATCTAATTTAGCCATAAGCGTAATTGAAAAAGCCAATGTCGAGGTTGTTGCCGGTGTTAACCTGCCTATGCTTATAAAACTAGCCAGCGTGCGTGAGGGCTCATCACTTATGGAGGCGGCAACACAGGCCAAAGATGCAGGACGTAAATACATCAATATTGCATCAGAGCTTTTGAAGCAGGAACCTTAAAATACCATGCCATCCAAAGATAATTCACGCGAACTAGCCATAAGAAACGAACGCGGACTGCACGCCCGGGCTGCCGCTAAATTTGTAAAAACTGTTGGGGAATTTAACGCAGAAACATCTGTATCAAAGGACGGACAAACGGTTAATGGTTCATCAATAATGGGGCTGATGATGTTAGCCGCAGGCATCGGCAGCACCATAGAGGTAAAAGCCAGCGGTACCGATGCGAGCCAGGCGCTTGATGCGCTAGAAAAACTGGTAGATGACAGATTTGGCGAAGAGATTTAAATAAATGAACCCAAGAATGACAAAAAAATCGACAAAAAAAGTTGCAGCAAAAACTGCAAAAAAAGAAATCGTAATAGATGGGCTGGGTGTGTCTTCTGGTATTGCCATAGGAACCGTTCATGTGCGTGAAAGCGGTTCTATTTCCATTCCTGAATATAGAGTTCCAGCTTCAAAAACTGCTGATGAATTAAAACGTTTTGAAACGTCCCTTGCAACCGCACGCAGGCAGGTGGACAGGCTTAAAAACAAAGCCAATAAATTACCCGCAGCCGCGGCCGAAGAAATGGGGCTGTTGCTTGAGGCCTATATCCAAATGCTGGGCGATTCGCGCCTTATTCGCGGCACCATAAGACGAATTAAAGAAAACCGCATTAACGCCGAAGCGGCCATTCAAGATGAAATAAACGACATCACCCAAGGTTTTGCCCAGCTTGACGATAGCTATATAGCGGCACGGCTTGACGATATTCGCGAAGTTGCCGACCGAATTATTCGCGCCCTAACCATGTCCCACGTACGCCCCATATCCACCGTACCCAAGGGAAGCGTTTTAATTTCCGAAGAAGTAACCCCCGCCGATGCGGCTCAGCTTGACCCCAAACGAATTGTCGGTTTTGCGGCAGTTCTTGGTGGTGCGCAGGGCCATACCGCAATTATGGCGCGCGCCCTTGGTTTGCCCGCGGTATTAGGTGTGCCGGGATTAAAAGAAACAGCAAGATCAGGCGACACTATTATTGTTGATGGCGAAGTTGGCCGTGTTATTTTAAACCCAACGCCTTCAACGCTAGCAACGTTTGAATCAAGGCAATTTGAATACAAACGCAAACAATCAAAATTTACCAGATTAAAACGCCAACCGGCAATTACCCGCGATGGAGTTGAGATATCTCTTTTTGCCAATGTGGAATTGCCCATAGAAATGCCGCAAGTAATGATGGCGGGTGCGGCGGGTATTGGTTTATTGCGTTCTGAATTTATGTTTATGAACCGCAATGACTTGCCCGGTGAAGAAGAACAGTTTCTCATGTTTAGGGATTTAATAAAAACCTTAAGCGGGCGCACATTAACCGTTCGGACATTGGATATTGGTGGGGAAAAGTTAGCGCAAGCATTAACTGGCGATGTGGGTGAAAGCGCACAAAGTGCATTGGGTCTGCGCGGTATTCGCCTATCGCTGGCAAGACCAGATCTTTTGGAAACACAATTTGCAGCAATTTTACGCGCTAGCGCACTTGGGCCCATAAGAATTTTATTGCCCATGGTTTCCACTACCCGCGAAGTGAAAAAAGCACGAGAAATATTAAATAAAGTTGCCAAGACACTAAAACGCAAAAAAATTGCCATGTCTGAAAAGCTACCCCCACTTGGCGTAATGATAGAGGTCCCAAGTGCGGCATTAACCGCCGATGCATTAGTAAGCGTTTGTGATTTTTTCGCCATCGGTTCAAACGATCTAACCCAATACACATTGGCCATTGACCGAACCGATGAACAGGTTGCCAAAATGTATAACCCGCTCCACCCCAGCGTATTGCGCCTAATCGAAATGAGCATAAGTGCGGCTCTAAAGGGCCGGATACCCATATCCATTTGTGGTGAAATAGCCGGCGACCCCCGCTTTACCGCCCTGTTGCTGGGCCTTGGCGTACGCGAGCTTTCCATGAGCGCCCACACCATTTTAGCCGTCAAACAAAGGGTGCGCGAAATTGACCTTTCCGCAGCATCTGAACGAGCCGGCGGCATAATGGCGCAGTCCGACAGCGGTCGTATCGCCATGTTATTGGATGATTTCAACGCACTAGTATAAGTAAAGTATAAGAACGCCGTAAGCTGCCCTTATTTCTTGCCCTCGGGCCATGAGGCTGGTATCACCCCTGCTTGAAGTTTCACATTTTCCGGCCCATACGCATGGGCATATATCCTCTGGAGACAGTTAATGAGCAAAGCTAACGATTACCAAGTTGCAGATATTTCTTTGGCCGAATGGGGCCATATGGATATTGACCTTTCAAACACCGAAATGCCGGGCCTTATGTCCATCCGCGAGGAACACAAAGACAGCCAGCCATTAAAAGGTGCGCGCATTGCAGGTTCACTGCACATGACCATCCAGACCGCAGTTTTAATTGAAACACTAGAAGCCCTTGGCGCAGAAGTTCGCTGGGTTTCTTGCAACATTTTTTCAACCCAAGACCATGCCGCAGCGGCCATTGCCGATAACGGCACGCCTGTTTTTGCGCACAAGGGCGAAACACTGGAAGAATATTGGGATTTCACCCACCGTTTGTTTGCTTGGGGTGATGGTGGCGTTCCTAACATGATTTTGGATGATGGCGGCGACGCCACGCTTTTGCTACATTTGGGCAAAGACGCGGAAAAAGATATGTCAGTGCTGGATAAGCCCGGCACCGAAGAAGAAGAAGTTTTGTTTGCCGCCATTAAAAAACATATCGCCATTGACCCGCAGTGGTATTCAAAAGCCGCCGCCGAAATTATGGGCGTTACCGAAGAAACCACAACTGGTGTTCATCGTCTTATCGAAATGGCAAAAAAGGGAACGCTTTTGTTTCCGGCCATTAATGTTAACGACAGCGTTACCAAATCTAAATTTGATAACAAATATGGCTGCCGCGAAAGCTTGGTTGATGCCATTCGCCGTGCCACCGACGTTATGATGGCGGGCAAGGTTGCCGTGGTTTGCGGTTATGGCGATGTGGGCAAAGGTTCTGCCGAAAGCTTACGTTCATCTGGTTGCCGGGTTCTGGTAACGGAAGTTGATCCAATTTGTGCGCTTCAGGCATGTATGGAAGGCTTCGAAGTTGTAACGGTAGAACAAGCCCTACCCGAAGGTGACATATACGTTACCACCACCGGTAACTTTGACATTCTGACCGTTGATCAAATGCGCGGCATGAAAGACAGAGCCATTGTTTGCAACATTGGACATTTCGATAACGAAATCCAAATTGCCGGCCTTAAAAACCACAAGTGGACCAACATCAAGCCACAGGTTGATGAAATTGAATTTGCCGATGGCAACCGCATTATTTTGTTGGCCGAAGGCCGTTTGGTTAACCTTGGCTGTGCCACCGGGCACCCCAGCTTTGTTATGAGCGCATCTTTCACCAACCAGGTATTGGCCCAGATTGAGCTGTATCAAAATAATAAAGACGGCAAATACAAAAAAGAAGTTTACGTATTGCCCAAGCATCTAGACGAAAAAGTAGCCATGCTGCACCTGGACAAACTAGGCGCGACGCTAACCAAACTAAGCCCTGAACAGGCCGAATATATTGGCGTAACCGTTGATGGGCCGTTCAAACCCGATAGCTACCGCTACTAATCGGACGCATCCTTATTTAAAATCATTAAAGGGTCGGATAATTCCGGCCCTTTTTTGTTGCGATTGGGCATATTGAGTTACTTGTGTTTTTGGGTCGCTAGCGACACAATCTCTTACATGATTGAGGGATCTATTATGCAGTCACTATCAGGCACCGGCCCAGCAATATTGTTAGGGCTAGCAGTGCTTATTCTGGCTGTGGTTAGCCTGCGCCAGATGTATGCCATTAAGCAATATCGCATGGACCTATCGCGCCTTGGCTCGGATGCTGAAATTAGCCACGAAATATTAGCAACCGCCCCTGATGGGCTTTTCCTTTGGGTAGAATTAAACGGTTCTGAGGCCTGTTCACGCAGGCTGGCGGTTATGTTGGGGTTGGAAAATGGCGTTCGTTCGGGGTTTGGCGAAGTTCTTTCACGTTTTTCCGAAAATGACGCGGCTATACTAAATTCGGTTTGCAACAAACTAAAAAATAATGGCGATCCATTTGAAATGATGTTGACCACAAAAGACGGCATGCGCCGCTTGTTGGTTGTTGGGGTTCGCGCCGGCACAGGCGATGGAACCGCGCTAGCCGATATATTGTGGATGCGCGATATATCCGATCTTGCACCACCGGGCGAAACATCAAAAGCAACATCCAGAGAAGTAATCGAAGCACTTCCCTTCCCCGCATGGTTGCGTGGGACTGGTCTGGCTCTACAAATTGCCAATGCCCGCGCCCAAGCATTGGCCGCGCCCGATGTCAGCCGCGAATTAGCCGAACAAGCTAGCCGTGAAGGTGTTGGTTCTTCCGAACGCCACCTTTTAACCATGTCTGATGGTAAACCACGGCTGGTTGATATATCGGAAATTCCCTTAAGCGGTGGTGGCACGTTAGGTGTCGCTCAAGACCATACCCAAACAGAAGAAATGGAGGGTGATTATACCCGTCATATTCAAGCGCAAAACCATGTAATGGAATCGCTTGCCACCGCTATTTCAATTTTTGACGGCAATGGAAAACTTTCCTTTTTCAATTCTGCCTATGCCCGGTTGTGGGATCTCAAAGTAGATTGGTTAAAAACCGAACCAACTATGGGCGCGGTGCTGGATCGTTTGCGCGATAATCGTAAATTACCAGAAGTTGCCGATTACAAAGCATTCAAGGCCGGCCAGCTAGGCCTGTTTGGAACGTTATCAACTCCACTAGAAGAAATGTTACACCTGCCCGATGGCACAACGTTGCGTTCAGTAGTAAACCCACACCCATTGGGTGGATTGGTATTTGCGTTTGAGGACGTAACCGATCACCTTGACCTTGAACGGTCGTACCGCACCCTTTCATTGGTGCAGTCTGAAACTATTGATAACCTTTACGAAGCAGTTGCGGTGTTTGGCGCAGATGGTCGCATAAGATTATTTAACCCTTCATTCCAACGTACATGGCGACTGCAAGATAACGAACAAATAGAAAGTATGCATCTTGGTGATTTTATCGATCACATACTTCCGCTTGTAGATATAAATTCAAACAAAGAGCATGGCGACAAAGAAAGCTTAACCACAAGCTTAATAACACAGGGAAATTTGCGTGGGCGGGTTGAACTTGTTGATGGGACCGCACTTGAATTTGCCAAGGTTGGCTTGCCTGATGGTGCGGCGTTATTAAGCTATCTTGATGTTACCGACAGCACCCGAATTGAAGAAGCATTAACAGAGCGCGCCCGTTCAATGGCTGAAAGCAATTTATTGAAATCTGAATTCTTGGCCGGTGTGGCCAACGAAATAAGAACACCCCTTAACGCCATAATCGGTTTTTCCGCTATTTTATCAGAAGAATATTTTGGCAAATTAAGCGAACGACAAAAAGAATATTCCCGCGGCATACTTGATTCGGCCGAAGAATTAGTATCGGTAATCGAAGGAACCCTTGACCTTGCCACGGTTGAAGCCGGCCTGATGACAATAGAGCTAGACACTGTTGATATAAAAACCTTGCTTAGCAACGTTTTAGGCCTAGTCCGTGAGCGGGCAAGACAAAGAAATATAAATATTAAATTCGATTGCCCGGCAGATATCGGGTGGCTAATCGCAGATGAAAAACGCTTAAAGCAATCACTTTTTAACCTTGTTAGCGCCGCTATTCATTCAACCCCACCAAAAGGCAGTATTTCCATAACGGTATCAAGAGGCGATGATGGGGTCTCGTTTGAAATTATCGATGGCGGGCCGGGCCTAAAAGATTACGATGTTCCACCCGGAGTTGCTTTGGTAACGCGGTTTATTGAATTGCACGGCGGTGTGGTTTTTATTGAAACGCGTCCGGGCAAAGGAACATCCATTACCTGTCAGTTGCCAATTGATGCACCGCCAACGGCGACGACACCACAGCCAGATCTTTTTTCTTAAAAATTATTAAATTACCCGCGACAGCTTAACTGGGCATAATAATTTGAAATACTATCAACATCTTCGATTCTAAGGCGGGCTGATTGTTTTTCCATAATGGGATGGGATCGCCATTCATTTTTTATTATGCTATTCCCGCCCCATGCGCTTTCACGCATTAATAATAATTCACGTCTTAGATAGGCACGTTTCTGTCCGGCAAGGTTTGGAATATTTGACGTAGACGAAATTCCATTTTTACCATGGCATGCCACGCAACGGATTATAACTGCGGGAGCAGTTGGCGCGGTTTTATTATCAACAGATTTAACATCCCCATCGCAAGGTAATACCGAAATATAAATTGCCAGTGGCACAAAATTGTTTTTGCGAAGACCTACCACCATATGATTCATTATTGCATCGTTTCTTCCGTTTGATATTGCACTAGGTGTAATATCCTTTTTATTATCGGGCTGAGCTATGGCGTTTGCACGTTCATTAAAGGCATCTTGCGAACGCTTAAATGCGTTTAATTGATTTACTAGATATCCTGTCTTTTGTCCGGCGATTGTCGGATGGGTTGGAATCTGGCTAACCCCACCAGGACCATGACATTTAAAACAAGTTTCAAGAACCTTGACGTTTGATTCAGATATCGCCGGAGAGGATGTTTTAGTATTTTCTTTTTTATCAGCAGCGGTGCTTTGTGATAGCGCAATTTGTGGTAATAAAAAAACGGCTATTAATGGTGCAATAAATGCTTTAGCTGAAGAGCGACGCATTATTTTGCGCTCCCGGGCACGCCACGACTGGTGGAATATTCAAAATGTCTATTTTCGTTGGGATGAATATGTTCACGCGCGCTATATGCTGCACGCGCGGCTTCGGAAAAACCGGTTAAAATAAGTTTCAATTTTCCAGGGTACGTTGCTATGTCGCCTGCGGCAAATAATCCATTATGGCCCGCGCCCATTGTTTCCGGATCAACCGCAATATGATTGTTTTCAATATCAAGACCCCATTCAGCTATGGGGCCAATATTTTGTTTTAATCCAAAAAATGCCAACAGTACATCTGCTTCAAGTTCGCGGGTGTTGCCGTCAAGATCAGCAACAACAACCGTACTTATATCATCATCACCGATTATGTAATCAAGCTGATAAGGAACTACTATTTCAACTTTTCCCTCGGTTGCCAGAGCTTCCATTTTTTTTATGCTTTCGGGCTGGGCTCTGAATTT
This sequence comes from uncultured Thalassospiraceae bacterium, assembly GCA_965603095.1. Lineage (GTDB taxonomy): Bacteria > Pseudomonadota > Alphaproteobacteria > Rhodospirillales > Magnetovibrionaceae > DAOVVL01. The sequence continues at coordinate 19,774 of CBFDBQ010000018.1, forward strand.
TGCTCGGCGATGAACAACCTTTATTGATTTTGCGACCTTGGCCAACGAGACCGCCCAATCAACCGCGCTGTCGCCGCCGCCAGCAATAACCACGTTCTTGTTTTTGAAATCATCGCGTTTTTTAACCAGATAATTTACGCCCCGACCCGGGCCTTTTCCTTCAAACTGTTCCAGCCCTTCCATGGGTGGGCGGTTAGGCCCAAATGCACCAACGCCAGCGGCAATAATAACCGCGCCTGTATCAAACTGGGTGCCCTTGGATGTGGTTACCTGCCACCTGCCGCCGGGAAGTGGTTTTAGGTCATCAACCTGCTGACTTAGATGATATGTGGGGCCAAATGACTGGGCTTGGGCTTCTAACATGGAGACCAGCTCGCCCGCCAAAACCTCGGGGAATCCGGGGATATCATAAATGGGCTTTTCCGGATAAAGGGCGGAAAGCTGCCCGCCAATATCATCTAGCGCATCCACCAAATGGCACTTTAGATCCAGCATGCCGGCCTGAAATGCGGCAAAAAGACCAGCTGGCCCGGCACCAATAATTACTACATCTGCTTTAATTTGGGTTTTGGTCATGGCCACTGTCTAACAAAGAGGGTTAAACTTAAAAATCGCTTATAACAGATTAGCACCTATGTAATGCAAAAAAATTACCGCTTTATCACCTAAAAAAGCATGAATTAAAGTGTTTTAATTTAGGGCTATTAATATAGAGCAAGAATTAGGGGAAATTATGACCACGGCCACCCAAACAATAAAAATCGAGCTGGCGGGCCTTAAAGACACCCATAATCTTGCTGAAAGAATAGCCGTATTAGCTGAAATTGGTGACGTTATATCCCTTTCGGGTGATTTAGGCGCAGGTAAAACCGAATTTGCCCGGGCTTTTATCCGCAAGCTGACCGATGCCGATGAGGAAGTGCCCAGCCCAACATTTACTCTGCTTCAGACCTACGAAGGGCAAAGCGGTGAAATATACCATTTTGACCTTTATCGCATAAACACCCCAGAAGAAGTTCTAGAATTGGGCACTGAAGACGCGTTTCGTGATGGGATAAGCATAATTGAATGGCCGGAAAAAATGGGCCAGTTCCTACCCCGAGGCAGGCTTGATGTTAATCTTACAGTTACCAAGGGTAAAAACCACCGCCAAGCCGAACTAATAGCACATGGTCATTGGGCCGAACGATTGCGGGAATCTGGTCATGCCTGAAAACTCCAATAAAAAAATTCCCGATAACATGCTGAATTTTATTCCTAGGCCCGGTTATGATTCTCTGCTTGATGATATGGGTTGGGACAATGTGGTTATTTATCCCATTCCATCCGATGCATCAAAGCGTAGATATTTTCGCATAATCAAAGGTGATGATGAAACCGTTATGTTAATGGATGCGCCACCTGAATTTGAAGACGTTGCCCCATTTTTAAAAATTGCCAAACATCTAAAAGAAATGGGATTCAGCGCGCCAGATATAATTGGAGCGATTGAAACCGATGGATTTTTATTATTGGAAGATTTAGGCGAAAACACATTTACCTTTTCATTAAATGGCGGAACGGATGAAGAAAAACTTTATGCCCTAGCGATTGATACCCTTGTAGGGTTGCACAAAATGGATGGTAGCAAAACCACGCCTGATTGGTTGCCCGATTATTCAGATGAAAAGTTATTAGCTGAAGCCGCGCTTTTCCCCGATTGGTATATGCCAGCCGTTGGGATTGACGATTTAAATGATGATGAACGCGCGGAGTATGATGCGGCATGGCTAGAAGTTCTGCCCAATGCTAACGCCAAAACAAACACATTGGTGCTGCGTGATTTTCATGTTGATAACCTTGTGCTGATAGAAGACCGCGATAATATCGCCGCCTGTGGGTTGCTGGATTTTCAAGACGCAGTCATTGGTCATGCGGCCTATGATTTAATGAGCCTGCTAGAAGACGCAAGGCGAGATATAAATCCAGAATTAAAAACTAAAATGCTAGCGCGCTATCACACGGCCCTTGAAACAAAAGATATTGAAAATTTTAACGCCGCATTTGCAATTTTAGCAGCCAACCGTCATGCCAAGGTTATTGGCATTTTTACCCGTCTTTTTGTTCGCGATAATAAACCGGTATATCTAAAACATATTGAGCGGGTATGGAAATTGTTGGAGCACTCGCTTGAACACCCAGCGTTAGGGCCGGTTAATGCATGGTTCAAAAAATATGTTCCGGTTGAAATGCGTGTAACGCCTAAAAATCTAAGCGGCAACAATAAATGAACAATAACAACCATATAACCCACGCAATGGTGCTGGCGGCGGGCATGGGATTACGCATGCGACCGTTGAGCGAGACCACACCAAAGCCTCTTCTAAAAGCGGGCGGCAAGCCGATGATCGATTGGGCATTGGATAGCCTACATAGCGCCGGGGTGAAAGTTGCCGTGGTCAATACCCATTGGTTGGGCGAGCAAATTAAAAGCCATCTTAAAAGCAATTCAAGCCCCGCCATATCTTTCATCGGTGAAGACCCAATACTAGAAACCGGTGGCGGTATTTTAAATGCCCTTGATAAAGGCCTGCTTGGCAGAGGTGCATTTTACGCAATTAATGCCGACCAAATATGGATTGATAGCGAAACACCTGCGCTTGAACACATGGCTCATGTTTGGGACGAAGAAAAAATGGATGCTCTATTGTTGTTGCAACCGTTGGCAAACGCGTTTGGTTATGATGGGGCGGGCGATTTTAACCTTGCCCCAGATGGCACAATAGAACGCCGTCACCAAGGGGCCAATGGGGAATTAGTATTTACTGGAGTGCAAATATTAAACCCCAAACTTTTTACCCACACCAACACACCCAAACCGGGTAATGCTTTTTCGCTTAATATTTTATATGACAAAGCCATTGAACAAGGCCGTCTTTTCGGTGTTACCCATCATGGCGAATGGCTACACATTGGCACGCCAACGGCCCTAGATGATGCCAATATGTATTTGAGCGAAAAGGGAACTAAAAAATAAAAATGAGTAGGCCCAGTATTTTTAATAGTATTTTTCATATTCCCCCTGAAGCATCTTTTGTTGATGCGCTGGCAGCAAACCTGTTGGATATGGCGGGCGGTGATGATGTGGCGCTTTCAAATATGCGGGTGCTGTTGCCGACGCGCAGGGCATGCAGGTCGTTAAGCGATGCATTCCTGCGTTTGGTCGATGCTAAAGCTATGCTTTTGCCCATGATGACACCGCTGGGCGATGTGGATGCCGATGAATTAATGATGGATGGTTTTTCTGATTTTAATTCCTTTTCCCATATAACTTCATTTCCTCCGGCAATAGACGCGACTAGGCGTTCGCTTTTGCTGGCACGTGCAATTATGGCCAAAGAAAATACCAGCCCCGATCAGGCCATAAGGTTAGCTGGTGAATTGGCGTTACTAATAGATCAAATTGCGACCGAGCGGCTTGATATCAAATCTTTGCCCGAACTTGTGCCGGGCGAAGACCTTTCCGAGCATTGGAAACAAACCCTAAAATTTCTCGACATAATCGGAAAAAACTGGCCCGACATTCTAGCGGGTGAAGGGGCCATCGATCCGGCCAACAGACGTGATTTGCTTTTGCAAGCCCAAGCAAAAAGCTGGGCCGAAAACCCGCCGGAATTTCCCATAATTGCCGCTGGTTCCACCGGTTCAATACCAGCAACCGCCGATTTATTAAAAGTTGTGGCCGGGCTACCCCAAGGACGAGTTGTGTTGCCGGGGCTAGATACAAAAATGAACTCTGTCCTATGGCAAAAGCTAGAGCCGGGCCACCCCCAATTTGGCATGGCCGAGCTACTAAAACATATTGAGATTGAGCGCGAAAACGTTAAACCATGGCCGCTTGTAAAAAATGTCATGCCAGCGACTGTGCTAAGTGCACGAACAAGCCTTATCAATCGCGCCACGGTACCGGCAGATGGGGCTGGCGGGTGGCGCATCTCCCAAAAAGATACAGAAACCACCGATGCGGCGGCTCTTGAAAATGTTACGCGCATAAATTCCGCTACCCCACAGGATGAAGCGGCGGCAATTGCATTAATTATGCGCCATACGCTGGAAACACCAAATAAAACTGCGGCTCTTGTCACCCCTGACCGTTCGCTAGCGCGCCGGGTTGCGGCTGAATTAAGGCGTTGGGACATAACCGTTGATGACAGTGCCGGCACGCCATTAAATAAAACCCCGGCAGGGACATTTTTCGAACTTGTGGGCGAAATGGTTGGGAGCAATTTTCATCCGGTTCAGCTGTTGGCCTGCCTTAAACATCCATTGGCCGGGCCATCTGCTGAAAAAGAAAAAGCCATATTTCGTGCATCAGTTCGCACGCTGGAAACCGGATTATTGCGCGGCGCTCGCCCGGGCAGTGGCTTGGAGGGCTTAAATAATGCCTACCGGGTATTGAACCGTGACAAACGCAAAATAAAAAAGCTCGGGCACATGGGGATGGACGCCAGTTCCATCCGCAATATTTTACTGACGCTAAAAGATGCATCCGAACATTTTGTAAATGTTCTTAAGGAACCAACCTCTAGTGCAGAAGAAATACTAAAAGCCCATAGCGGGGCGGCAGTTGCACTTTCCGGCGGGCTTGATGATGCTGGTAACAGTTGCCTGTGGGCGGGTGATGCCGGTGACGCATTAAGCAGTTTTATTGGCTCGCTGGCAGGGTCAATAAATGAACTGGGCGAAATTAAAAGGGGCGAATACCCGGCGCTTATAAACGTGCTTATGGCCGGACGTCCGGTGCGTTTACAAACCGGCGCTCACCCCAGACTTTTTATATGGGGTCTTTTAGAAGCTAGGTTACAACGATGCGACGTAACAATTTTGGGCGGCCTTAACGAAGGCTCGTGGCCGGGCGAGGCCAAGCCATCCCCATGGATGAGCAGGCCAATGCAAAAACAATTCGGCCTGCCCCTGCCGGAACGCCGCATAGGCCTTTCGGCACATGATTTCTGTCAGGCTTTTTCTGGCGAGGAAGTTTATCTTACCCGTTCCGAACGAGTTGATGGCACACCGCAAGTACCATCGCGCTGGTTGGTGCGGCTTGAAACCATGCTCGAAGGAACTGGCAATAAAAATGCGCTCGAACAAAACCCAGAGTTTTCTTGGGACTCGTGGGTGGCAGAACTTTCCGCCACCAATAAATCCTCCAGCCCCGAAACATGGGAGCCAAAACCAAAACCACCCGCAGTTATGCGGCCGAGAAAACTTTCGGTAACAGAAATAGAAACTCTTATTCGTGACCCCTATGCCATTTATGCCAAACATATTTTGCGCCTTAACCCACTGGATGATTTGGATGCCGACCCCGGGGCAGCCGAGCGCGGAACAATAGTACATGATGCACTGGAGCGTTTTATATCTGAAAATATGAGCGCATTACCCGATGGCGCACTTAAAAATCTGCTTGAGATTGGTGAAAAATCTTTCCGTGAAAACATTTCTGCCCCAACCGTTCATGCGTTTTGGTGGCCTAGGTTTGAACGCATTGCCAACTGGTTTATTGAAAATGAAAAAATACGCAGGGCGGACGGGCGGATACCGCGTGTGGTTGAACAACGTGGGGAAATTTCCATTGGCGGGGTGGACGCCGAATTTATATTAAGCGCCCGCGTCGACCGCATAGATAGCGATGCCAGCGATGGTTTAATAATAATTGATTATAAAACGGGCGCGCCACCAACCGCGCCAATGGTCGAAAGCGGATTAAGCCCGCAATTATCGCTGCAGGCGGCAATGGCCAAGCAAGGCGCGTTCAAGGGCATAAAAACAGGGACAAATATTGACGGACTTCTTTATCTGCAGCTTTCGGGCGGGCTAGAAGCGGGCAAAGAAAAACTACTCAAACTTGACGCCGAAGAAGTTGCGGCCGATGCCATTGCAGGCCTGACAAAACTTTTACATCGGTTTGAAAACGAAAAAACACCCTATCTTTCCCGTCCCCGCACCATGTGGAAAAGCAGGTTCGGCAATTACGACCATCTAGCCCGGGTAAAAGAATGGGCAAGCATTGATGGTGACGATGCATGAATAATCCTCGCAAAAAAATTGGCAAGGCCACAACCAGCCAAATATTGGCCGCCAACCCAACACGTTCCGTATGGGTTTCGGCCAATGCCGGCACCGGCAAAACCCGGGTTCTGGTTGACCGCATAGCCCGGTTATTACTGTCCGGATGCGCGCCTGAAAAAATACTGTGCCTGACATTTACCAAAACAGCGGCGGCTGAAATGGCTGAACGCATAAACCACCGCCTTGGTGGTTGGGTAATAATGAACGATGCCGATTTGAAGGCTGAATTAACCGACCTTTCGCAAAATAAACCAGATATCGACACCATGGATCGGGCGCGGACGCTTTTTGCTCGAGTTTTAGAAGCACCGGGTGGCCTAAAAATACGAACAATTCATTCATTTGCTGAAAGCCTGCTGGCTAGATTCCCGCTTGAAGCAGGTGTCGCCCCACATTTCACCGTAATTGATGAACGCACAGCATCTGAATTGATGAACGCAGCACAAAATAATGTGCTGGAAAAATCTTATTTGAAAAAAGATTTAGTCCTGCCCGCCGCCATGCACCATTTGGCCGAGCTGGTGAATGAAGAAAGTTTTGCCAAATTAATGCGTGAGCTAACAAGCGCGAAATCAAACCTCAACCATATACTAACAACCTATGGCGATGGCTTAGATGATGCCATAACCAAAATGGTTGGCCTTGAACAATCAGAATCCACCATTGAAAAAATAATTGAGAATGCCTGTGAAGATACCGCATTTGACCACCCTGGTTTGCATCGGGTCAGCGAAGCGCTAAGCCATGGTGCCAAGACCAGCAAGGAAAATAGCGCAACCTTAAATGGGTGGCTAAAAGCCAAAATAAAATCTCGAACTGATTTATTTCTTAAAAGTTATGCATCCATTTTTACCACCACAAAAGGTGAAGCAAGGGCAGAATCTCGACTATCTTCCAAGGGTGTGAATGAATTTGATGCTGGCGCATTAGAAATTTTACTAACTGAGCAAACCCGGGTCATGGCCGTGCTAGAAAAAATTAAATGCGCCCAAACCGCCAACGCAACCCGGGCATTGCTAACGGTTGGCCGGGCCATTCAAAAAGAATATGAAATATTAAAACGTGGTGGTGGCGTGCTTGATTATGATGACCTGATTGAAAAAGCCTGTGGGCTGCTTGGCAACGAAGACAGTGCCAGTTGGGTGCATTTTAAACTAGATGGCGGCATAGACCATATATTGGTTGATGAAAGCCAAGACACTAGCCCGGCCCAATGGATTGTGGTCAAAGGTTTGGCCGGTGATTTCTTTTCCGGGCGTGGGCGCGTTGATGAAAACACCCGCACCGTGTTTGCGGTTGGCGATGAAAAACAATCTATCTATTCGTTTCAAGGGGCCGACCCGTATGAATTCGGGCGCATGGCTGAATATTTTGAAAAAAGAGTAACCGATGCCGGGTCCCAATTTACACCGCTACAATTAATTACATCATTTCGTTCAACCAACGCGGTGCTAAAAACCGTTGATGTGGTGTTTGATAGCCCCGTAGCCTTTGATGGTCTTTCATTTAAAGGAGAAAAAGTTTTACATAAATCCCACCGCCAGGGTGAGGCCGGGTTGGTTGAGCTATGGCAACCGGAATTACCTGAAAATGCAATTGATGCCGACCCATGGGATGCACCGCTTGATCGGTTATCATTTAAAAGCCCACAAACAAAATTGGCCGAACGCATTGCCACCACCATCAAAGGTTGGTTCGATAACAATGAAATTTTAGAATCAAAGGGCAGGCCCATCAGGCCCGATGACATATTAATATTGGTCAGACGTCGCGGTGTATTTGCCGATGAAATGATTAGACAACTAAAATTAAACGGGGTTGAGGTCGCCGGATCAGACCGCATGGTATTGACTGACCAGATAGCGGTTGAAGATTTAATGGCACTGGGCAATTTTTGTCTACTGCCGGAAGATGATTTAAATACCGCAACTCTTTTAAAAAGCCCACTTATTGGAATAAACGAAGAGCAATTGCTGGAGCTAGCAAATGGGCGGACAAAAACCATATGGTCTGAACTTAAAAAGTTAGGGCAGAAAGATGGGGCTTATAAAGATGCATTCAAAATATTAAGCGGCCATCTGGGTCGAGCCGATTACCAGCCACCTTATGAATTTTTTGCAGATGTATTAAACAAGGGCGGGCGCAAACAATTAATGGCGCGTTTGGGAAGTGATGCCGAAGACCCAATGGATGAATTTCTTTCACTGGCATTACAGTTTGAACGCACCCATACCCCCTCATTGCAGGGTTTCTTGCACTGGGTCAAAAGTGGGGCCACAGAAATAAAGCGCGACATGGAGATTACCGGGGCCAAGGTCCGGATAATGACCGTACATGGGGCTAAGGGGTTGGAAGCAAACATTGTTTTCCTGCCTGATACCTGCGCCAAACCGGCCCACCAGCACGACAACAAAATACATTGGGAAACTGATATAAAAGAAAATCCGCTGGTTTTGTGGTCGCCGGTTAAAGAAATGCGGACTAAACAGGTAAATGAATTAATTGAAAATGCCCGGTCTTTGCGCGAACGCGAATACCGTCGCCTGCTTTATGTTGCCATGACCCGCGCCGCCGACAGACTTTATATCGGTGGCTACGCCTCTGATAATGGCCCGGCCGAAGGCTCGTGGTATGAACTGATGGAAAGTGCGGTAAAAAAACTGGGCAAAGAAATTAAAACGCCTGAAGGAATTATCTGGCGTTATGAATTAAAGCAACAGGCAGACGTTGGCAAAGATACACCAAGCCTTGAAATACCAATGACACCACTGCCCAACTGGGCATTAAACCCGGCAGCTGTCGAGCAAACCCCTGTCCGCCCACTATCACCATCAATAATTGACGCGGGCGATAGTACCATGGGCCCATTTGATGGTGATGGTGATAAATCAAACGCCATGGCGTTTAAGCGCGGCCTTGCGGTTCATAAATTATTGGAAATACTTCCGGGCCTTGATGGGCCAACCAGAGTAAAAGCGGGCGAGCATTGGTTGGGACAAACAGCATTGGGTTTAACGCAAAATGAAATTACAGAAATATTGAGCGAAACCATGGCGGTTTTAGAAAATGAAACCCTTGCCCCACTATTTGCAAACAACGCCATGGCCGAAGCGCCAATAATAGGACGGGTTGGTGAACATATAATATCGGGGCGTATTGATAGGTTGGTGGTAAATGACGATGAAGTTATGATTATTGATTATAAAACCAATCGCCAGCCCCCGGAAAATGCAGCCGAAATTCACCCCGCTTATCTGCGGCAAATGGCAATTTATAAAACCCTGTTGGCAGAAATTTACCCCAAACGAAGGATTCGGGCATTTTTATTGTGGACACATGGGGCCAAAACCATGGAAATACCCCCTCAACAGCTTGATGGTGTTACCATTTCCTAAAGTAATTTGACCATATGATGGGCCATGCTAGATTTAAACTAACGAACCAATTATCTATAGAATTTTAATGGGAAATCAAAAATGAAAAACATAACCGACAGCTCTTTTGATGCCGATGTAATTAATTCATCCACCCCGGTACTAATCGATTTTTGGGCCGAATGGTGTGGACCATGCAAACAGATTGCACCTGCACTAGAAGAAATTGCCGGTGAAATGGCGGGCGAAGTTGAAATTGTAAAAATAAATATCGATGAAAACCCCATGACCCCATCTAAATACGGCGTGCGCGGCATACCAACATTAATGATTTTCAAAAATGGTGAACCGGCCAGCGTTAAAATTGGTGCGCTACCAAAAAGCAAACTAGTTGAATGGATTAAAGGCGCGCTTTAAAATTCGCTTAAATCTTTTAAGTAAAAAACCTCGTCATTTTTTGCCGAGGTTTTTTATTGAGTGTTTTTTACTTAGCATTTTCAGCCAAAACATGTCCTGCAAAATAAAGCGAGCCGCAAATAAGTATGCGTCCGTCTGCGCCGCCATCTGATGCAATTATATTTTCTATGGCAGAAGAAACATCCGGGCTGGCGTCCGCATTCATATTTAACTGCTTGGCAATATCAACGCTGGTTTCGGGGTTAAGTGAATTTTCTTGACCCGGAACGCTTACCGCGCGAAGCCCCCTAACCCGGGCTTCAAACGGTTTTAAAAATTCTAGCGGCGGCCTAGTATCAAGCGCACCAAACACCATCCATAGGGGTTTATCCCGCCAGTCACGGGTATGGCGGGAAATGGCTTCGGCTGCCGCTTTGTTGTGCCCGCCATCGAGCCATAATTCCCAGCCGCCCGGCAATTTTTCCACAAGCGGGCCTTGTTTTAGGTGCTGTAAGCGCGCCTGCCACTGAACCGATTTAAGCCCAAGGGCAATGGCGCTGGGTGAAATGTCAAAATCCGGTGCCAACTGGCGGGCCATGGCCACCGCCAGCGCGGCATTTTGTACCTGATGGCGACCGACCAATGCAGGCAAGGGCAACGAAATTTCAGTTTTATCGTCACCGGATGTTTTGGTAAATAAAAGACCATCCGGATTTGCCCGCATGAACCAATCGCGCCCTTCCCATAAAATGGGTGCGCCTTTATCGATGCCCGCTTTTTTTAATGTCAGCACACCCTTGCGGGATGGCTGGTTGGCGGCGATGCAGGTAACGTCTTTTTTTAATATGCCTGCCTTTTCCCCCATTATGTCTTCAATTGTGTCGCCCAAGAAATGTTGATGATCCATGGCGACCTGGGTAATGCAGGTAAGGCGCGGCTTATCAATCAAGTTAGTGGCATCAAGCCTGCCGCCAAGGCCTGTTTCTAAAATCACAACGTCGGCTGGGTGTTTAGAAAACGCAAGAAACGCAGCTGCCGTGGTAATTTCAAAAAATGTAATTGGCTGGCCAGCGTTGGCGCGTTCACATTCTTCTAGCACGCTTGTTAATTCACCATCGCTTATGGTTTTTCCGCATAGGCAAATTCGCTCGTTAAAATTAACCAAATGGGGCGAGGTATAAACATGAACCCGGTATCCGGCGGCCTCTAAAAATGCGCGCAAAAATGCGGTGGTTGAGCCTTTACCATTGGTGCCCGCAATATGAACAACGGGGGGAAGTTTTTTTTCAGGATTGCCCAGCGCCACCAACAAACGTTGGATGCGTTCAAGGGTGAGATCAATCAGCTTGGGGTGAAGGGTTAATAGCCGCCCAAGGATTTCTTCATTTTTGTTCATTAATCGACTACGGGTGGTTCGTTTTCAGGCGGGCGGGCACCATGTGGAATTGGCGCCAAAGTGCTATCATTTTTGTCGTCTGCGGTCTTTGCCCCGCCACTTTTTTCCATTTTTATTAAATCACCCGGACGCCCAGCGTTTCGCAATAACGATATTATCCGGGTAATGGTTTCAGCTAATTTTGTGCGCGGAACAACCATATCAATCATTCCATGCTCAAAAAGATATTCTGCTTTTTGAAAATCTTCGGGCAGTTCTTCACGAATTGTTTGTTCGATTACTCGCCTGCCGGCAAAACCAATTATGCAACCGGGTTCGGCAATGGCGATATCGCCGAGCATGGCAAATGATGCCGATACACCACCGGTGGTAGGGTCGGTTAGCAATACAATGTATGGCAGACCTTGTTCCTTGACCTCTTCAACCGCGATTGTGGTGCGTGGTAACTGCATTAAAGAAAGCGCACCTTCTTGCATGCGCGCACCACCCGATGCTGGAACAACAATAAGCGCCGCGTCCTGCACTTGGGCAAGGCGGGCGGCAGTTACAATTCCTTCGCCCACCGCGATGCCCATGGAGCCACCCATGAAATCAAAATTAAACGCAGCAATCACAACGGCCATTCCGCCCATTTTACCGTGGGCAATTACCAACGCATCTTTTTCGCCGGTTTTGTTCTGATATTCTTTTAGGCGGTCGGTATATTTTTTTCGGTCTTTAAATTTTAGCGGGTCAATTACCGGGGTTTTAAGTTCGACTGTTTGGTATTCACCATTATCAAATAATAATTCGAGACGTTTTTTTACCCCAATGCGCAAGTGATGGCCGCAATGCTGGCAAACATGGATATTGGTTTCAAGGTCACGATGAAAAATCATCTGTTGGCACGATGGGCATTGATGCCACAGGTTTTCCGGTGTTTCCTTGCCTCCGCCCACAAGTTCTTTGAGCTTGGGTCGAACAAAATCTTTTAACCAGTTCATTTAATAATCCTCAAACCTTATTTTTTAACGCCGATAGCTAGTTTGCTTGCCAATGATAGCACGTCTTTGGCCACATTGGGGCCAGCATTTCCGCTCTTGTCCAGGCCTGATTCCACCTGTTTTACCAAGGCTGAACCAACCACCACCCCATCGGCAATACTGGATAAATTGGCAACATCGTCCGGGGTTGAAATGCCAAAACCAACCGCAATGGGCAGTTCGGTTTGACTGCGAATACGGTTAACCGATTTTTCCACATCACCGGCAGATGCTTTACCCGTGCCGGTAATACCGGTAATTGAAACATAATAAACAAAGCCAGACGCATTTTTTAGCACAACGGGCAAGCGCTCATCGGTTGTTGTTGGCGCAGTTAAATATATAAAATTAATTTCTGCATTTATGGCCGGCAGGCATAATTCTGCCTCTTCCTCTGGCGGCAAATCAACAATAATAAGCCCATCAACGCCAGCTTTTTTAGCATCGGCTAAAAATTTTTCTACCCCATATATATAAATTGGATTGTAATAACCCATTAAAACTATGGGTGTGGTGTCATCAAACATTCTAAAATCAGCAATCATGCCCAATGTTTTTGCCATGGTCTGTCCGTTTGCCAACGCCCGAATTGATGCCGCCTGTATCGCCGGGCCATCGGCCATGGGATCAGAAAATGGCATACCCAATTCAATAATATCGGCGCCCGCATCTGGCAAACCTTTTAATATTTGAATTGATGTTTCAAGGTCAGGATCACCAGCAGTTATGAAGGCAACAAAACCCGCACGGCCTTGCGATTTGAGGTCGCGAAATTTTGCATCTATTCTGGTTTCAAAATTTACGCTCACGGCTTGTTACCTGCCCCTTGGTCACCTAAATTGTTATATGCGGCAACGGTGGCAATGTCTTTGTCACCACGCCCAGACAGATTAACAACAATGATATTTTCTTTTGGCAAAGTCGGTGCAAGTTTTTCCACATATGCAATTGCATGGCTACTTTCAAGCGCAGGAATTATTCCTTCTAGTTTTGTAAGTAACTTAAACGCGGCCACTGCCTCATCATCGGTGATAGAAACATATTCAGCCCGTTCAATATCATGCAACCATGAATGTTCTGGCCCAATACCGGGATAATCCAGACCAGCTGAAATGGAATGGGCTTCTTTTATTTGTCCTTCATCGTCTTGTAATAAATATGTTCGGTTGCCGTGTAGCACGCCGGGGCGCCCAGCAGAAAGAGACGCCGCGTGAAGGCCGGTTTCAATACCGCGTCCGGCTGCTTCGACCGCTATCATAGCGATATCACTGTCATCAAGAAACGGATGGAACAAACCCAACGCATTAGAACCACCACCAATGCAGGCAACTAGCGTATCGGGCAATCTGCCTTCGGCTTCAATAATTTGATCACGAGTTTCATCACCAATAACACATTGAAAATCGCGCACCATTTCTGGATACGGATGCGGGCCGGCGGCGGTGCCAATTAAATAATAAGTATTTTCAACATTGGCGACCCAGTCGCGCATTGCTTCATTCATGGCATCTTTTAAAGAATTAGAACCAACCGTAACCGGCTTTACTTCGGCGCCCAACATTTCCATACGAAATACGTTTGGTGCTTGGCGCTCAATATCTTTTGAGCCCATATAAATGGTGCAGGGAATATTAAAAAGCGCACATACCGTTGCGGTGGCGACGCCGTGTTGGCCGGCCCCGGTTTCGGCAATGATGCGAGCCTTGCCCATACGCTTGGCTAAAAGTATCTGGCCGATGCAATTGTTTATTTTATGCGCGCCGGTGTGGTTTAGGTCTTCGCGTTTTAGATATATTTTTGCACCAGCTAAATGATTGGTTAGGCGTTCGGCAAAATAAAGTGGGCTCGGGCGGCCAACGTACTGATTAAAATAATAAGTTATTGCCTCGGCAAATTCCGGGTCGGACTTGGCCGCAAAATATGCTTTTTCCACATCCAATATTAATGGCATCAACGTTTCCGCAACGAAGCGTCCGCCGAAAATGCCAAAATGGCCTTCATCATCGGGGCCTGTGCGAAGGGTGTTCGTGCCAGCAGGTGTGAGTGTCTTGTTCATGGGTGCGGAAAATAGCAGGGAGGAGCCTTAAAATCCACTGGAAACAGCGTACTTTTCATTGTTTGCGCCATCTAGCCGCCGTCTTCAACGGCGCCTAAAAATATGGTGATTTTGGCCGGATTCTTGACCCCCGGTGCATCCTCAACCCCTGAAGAAACATCAATCATTTCAGCGCCTGTAATGGTAATGGCATTTCCAACATTTTTAGCGGTCAGGCCACCGGCCAATAACCACGGTTTTTCCCATGTTTCGTTGCTAATTAGCTGCCAATCAAATGAGATCGCATTGCCACCGGGCCTGGTTGCATCGGCCGGGGCCATGGCGTCCAGCAATATCCAATCACAAGAATTTTCATATTCATGGGCCAGCGCCACATCTTCGGGCGTGGCTATGGCGACTGCTTTAAAAACCTGTAACCCACTAAGCGCCTTTACCTCTGCCACCCGCGCGGGTGTTTCGCTGCCATGCAATTGAATAGCATCGATGGGCAGTGCCCGTGCAAGAGATGATACATCCTGATCGGTAGGGTCAACCAGCAGAGCAACTTTTATTATTCCATCTGGCACCATCGCCATTAATTCGCTTGCCTCAATGGTTGTTATGGCCCGAGGGCTGGCTGGAAAAAATACAAACCCAAGCATGGCGGCCCCGCCATCAACTGCGGCTTTGAGAGCGGCTTTAGAATTAATGCCACATATTTTTGCCCTTGCTTTGGTCGCCTTGTTATAGGCGGCCGATACCAACCCACCAAAAAGCATAGTCATTATGAATTCGGGAATAATATGCGAAGGCACTTCAAACCAAAGGTTTCCCGATAATTCCAACAAAGATTCAATCCTGCGAAAAAGCAACCCTACAACTATTGCCGTGGGCGTAAGCACAATTGCTGCTGCGACAATTAATGAAAAAGTATTTTTCCACTGACTAATTCTGGCAATGGATTTTATGGCTGGCAGGGAAAATCCAAATCGTGCCCAACCTGTTGGGACGATGCCCATGGTTGCAGACACCACAGTCGAAAGATAAAAAATAACAAATACGCCATGAACGGCGTCCAGCGCTAAACGATTAGGCAGGCCAATTTCCCGCGCCACCATAACCGCGCCAACAGAAATAATAAATGGGAGTACAATTGCTACAAGTATAGCTGAAATATTACGCCCAATCCGGCGCACGCCAGTCAAAATTGTTAATAACGGTGAAAAAGAATTTTCCATTTTATCACCCAGCCTTGCCAGTCTTGCCAGATAATTCTGCCGCTATACGCCTGGCTGCATCAGCCGGGTTTTCGGCCCCGGTAATGGGCCTGCCAATTACCAAATAATCAGCGCCTAAATCAATGGCATCACTGGGTGTTACCACCCGCTTTTGATCATCCTTTGATGCCCATTCTGGCCTTATGCCAGGAACCACCAATTTGAAATCTGGGCCAATGTTACCGCGCAATGCCACCACTTCTTTGGCCGAACAAACAACGCCGTCAAGGCCACTTTCTTTGGCTAACCGAGCCAGCCGGGTTACTTGTTCGATGGGTTCAACGTCAATCCCTACCTCGGCCAAATCGTCACGGTTCATTGATGTCAGCACCGTGACCGCAATAACCAATGGGGGTTTATTTCCAGATTTTTCAGCGGCTTGTTTTGCCGCGCTGGCGGCCGCTACCATCATGTCCCGCCCGCCAGATGCGTGAACGTTTAACATGAACGGATTTAACAATGAGGCTGAGCGCACTGCACCAGCCACCGTATTGGGGATGTCGTGATATTTAAGGTCGAGAAAAATTGGCAAACCAAGCGCGGTGATGGCTTTTGCACCTTCTGGCCCACAAGCTGTAAAAAATTCTTTGCCCAGCTTTATCCCGCCAACCAGACCTTTGAGACTTTCAGCCAGCGCAAGAGCGTGATTAATATCAGGCGTATCTAACGCAACAAAAATGCGCTCAAACGGCTTT
>CBFDBQ010000019.1:0-35837 GCA_965603095.1 uncultured Thalassospiraceae bacterium
AGGCGAGGCCGTTAGACCTATGAAGTGAGCTTCTGTTTTGGCGTTATCGTTAAAATCATCAAGTATTCGTTTATATGCTGTTCCATTGGGAGATACCCGGTGGGCTTCATCAACAATTACCAAATCTGCTTTGGAAATGGCATCGGATAGCATTTCTTTTGCCCGCATATTGGTTGAAAGCAAAATATCATAACCTTCAAATGCATCACCAGTATCTGCTGCGGTTAATTTACGAACGCTGTGTTTTTTGCTAAGCGCTCTTTCTAGCTGTTCCAGTAAAACCAACCTATGGCATAAAACAATAATTTTTTTATCTTTATAGAACCGCTCTATAATCTCGCTCGCAAGCACGGTTTTACCAGCACCGGTTGGCGCCTTTAAGATAAAACGTCTGTATTGCTTAATCGTCGACGGAAAGCTGTCGATTACTTTTTGTTGCCAGTTTCTGAGCTGCATTTAAATTGAAAACCTGTGTAAGAAAAGCTTTGGAGCAAAACCTAGTTAAGCTTTTTTCCCAGCTCACCTATGGAGCCATTTATAATATCTTTGGCCTTAGCACCGGAAACGTCCTTTTCCAGTATTTTAGCCGTTGCCTCAAGTGCAACATCAACCGCTACTGCCCTTACTTCTTGTAATGCTGTCGCTTCGGCCTGGGCAATACGGTCTTTGGCCATTTGTTCAGAACGTTTAAGGCTTGCTTCTAGCTGTTTTGCAGCTTCGGCCCCAAGACGCTCAGCCTCGTTACGGGCGGCGGCAACTATGTTTTCAGCTTCTGCCAATGCTTCGTGTTGTTTGCGCTCATAGTCGGCCAGCATATCTTGGGCTTCTTCGCGGAGGCGGGTAGCTTCGTCAAGTTCAGATTTGATGGCATCAGAACGGTCATCAAGCATAGAACCCACAGCTATGAAAATCTTTTTTCCAAAAAATACAAAAAACAAAACAAACGCGATTGCGACCAGAAATGATGTCGAGGCATAAAATGGCGTTGCATGGGTTGTTGTTTCGGCGGCAAGTGCCTGGGATATGAACATATTAGATCCTCATTCTCAGGTGCGGCTTTTTAATGCAGTGGAAACTGCACTTGAAACAGCGTTTTCATTTGCGGGCTCATTGATAAGCTTTGATACCGCCGCGGTTGCTACATCAACTGCTACAGACTCAATGCCGGAAAGGGCATCGAGCTTAGCTTTGTTAATGGAACTTTCAGCCTGTTTGATGCTTTCGGAAAGTTTGGCCGTCAATTTGGCCTGACGGTCATGGGCCTCAATAGAAGCTTTTTCCTTAACTTCGCGAATGGCGTCTGTCGCTTGGGAGCGTGCGTTGGCCAATGATTGTTCGTATGCGCTGGCCGCTGCTTCGGCTTGATTTTTTAGATCTTCGGCCTTGGCCAGATTATCATCAATCTTGTTTTGCCGTTCTTCTAGAACCTCGCCAATGCGGGGCAGGGCAACGGTGCTCATTAACGCATAGAGAGCTATAAATGAGATGACTAGCCACACCACCTGCGATGAATAGGTGGATATATCAAGCTGTGGCAAACCACCACCAGCCGCCATCGCTACCGCGGCGGTCAGATAAGTTGCTGTGCCAGCAATGCCTGAAATCAGGGCTTTGTTCAGAACTCGCATATTGCGGGATCTCGCATTCAAGGGTTCAGATTATAATCTAGGTTAGCGGCCTAATCGGCCCGCACAGTAATAAAATAAGGGCGGGCCTAAAATCAGGGGCTAACTTAGAACGCAAACAGGATCAGGAACGCAATAACTAGCGCGTAAAGAGCAACCGCTTCCACTAAGGCAAAGCCCAGAATGGCACGACCGAATGCACGGCCTTCGGATGCAGGGTTACGTGCAATTGCACTGATCAGGGACGAAAAGATGTTACCGATACCGGCGCCAACACCACCAAGGCCAATAACAGCCAGGCCAGCACCAATCATCTTTGCGGCTTCTAGTTCCATAGGTTTAGTTCCTTAATGTTTTTGTCAAAAATTGACGGGTTAAAACAATACTCAAGTTGTTACTAAATTAATGCAGATGAATAGCATCATGCAAATAAAGGCAGGTCAAAACCGTAAATACATACGCCTGCAAGAAAGCGACAAGAAATTCAAATCCAACTAACAATACATCAACGCCCAGTGGCGCCCAGCCACCAAATATACCCAATGGAATTATAAATCCGGCAAATACCTTCATCATAATGTGACCAGCGGTCATATTGGCAAAAAGACGAACCGAAAGGCTTATGGGGCGTGATAGGTATGAAATAATTTCAATGGGAATCATCAACGGCAGTACCGCTATGGGCACCCCGGATGGAACAAAATAAGAAAAGAACTTAAGTCCGTGACGCATAATACCAACGACAGTTACACCAATGAAAACAACTATGGCCAGAACAAAGGTAACAATTATGTGGCTGGTAATAGTGAAACCGTAAGGCATAAGCCCGAGCATATTTGCAAACAAGATAAACATGAAAAGGGTGAACACAAATGGGAAGAAACGCCTTCCTTCTGTTCCGACATTATCGCGCAAAAGCCCGGCTACGAATTCGTAGCTTAGTTCGGCCATTGACTGCCAGCGTCCGGGAACCAACGCACGACCGCGCATGGAAAGGCTAAGAAACAAGGTTACAGTTACCACCGTCAGCATCATGAATGCACTGGCATTGGTAAACGTTGCATCGAGACCGCCAAGGTTAATCTCAACCAGCGGGCGTATGGTAAATTGCTCGATAGGGTTGGCCACGTTTTTAAATCTCGTTTTCTGGATTAAGGCATTGATTATAACGAATGAATATCAGGTATTTCGTATGTATATTATTCCCAAAAATCGCCTCTTTCCTAAACGTCTTAGGTGTTATGAGCAAGCCTAAAAGTGGCAAAAAATGGGGTTTTTTTATGTTTTTCTACTCTCTTTTGCAATGCGGGTATTAATGCGGGCATTAGCGGCTAAGTGAGTTCTATCTATTTATTTAGGTAAGTCATTGGAGTCCATAGGATTATCTGCATTTTCATTATGGTTTGCGTCATTTCTTTCTATTAGCCCGGTGGAGCGGTAAACATTAATAATTCCGGCCCCGGCACCCAGAATAAAAAATATAATCATGAATAGCGGCCTAGTTTCCATCCAGCCATCCAAAAACCACCCTATACCAGCACCCACAATCAATCCAGAAAGAAGCTCAGCACCCACCCGCATGGCTTGGCCAACGCCTTCGTTGGGGGGTGGCCTTTGGTTCTTGGGGCTATCTGTACTGTCTGGGCCACGGGCAGCCTTTATGCGGCTACCCAGATCATCCAGATCGTCTTCTGAGTGGTTTTTATTGTTCATCTCTTGCCTGGCATGTTTTGCCTGAATTACGCTCAGATTTTTAGGCCGATTCGCGAAGTTCCACGGCACCTTCAAGATCCACGCTAACCAACTGGCTAACGCCTCGCTCGCCCATTGTAACACCAAATAGGCGGTCCATGCGGGCCATGGTCATGCGATGGTGAGTGATTATTAGGAATCTGGTGGCTCCTGATTGAGCAATTTCTTCCAAGAGTGTGCAGAATCTATCAACGTTAGCATCATCTAACGGTGCATCGACCTCATCCAGTACACAAATAGGGGCAGGGTTGGTCATAAATACAGCGAACAATAATGCGGTCGCGGTCATGGCTTGCTCGCCACCGGAAAGTAACGATAGAACCTGCATGCGCTTGCCCGGAGGGCTGGCCATGATTTCAAGGCCCGATTCTAGTGGGTCGTCTGCTTCGATAAGTTTTAGATGGGCTTTGCCACCACCAAACAGACGTTGGAATAGTTCTTGGAAGTGCTTATCAACCTCGTGGAATGATGTCAGCAGGCGTTCGCGCCCTTCGCGGTTAAGCTCGTTTATGCCGCGACGCAGTTTTTCAATTGCATTAACAAGGTCGCTACGTTCCGTTTCAAGGCCTTCAATTTGCTCGCCCATTTCACGTGATTCTTCTTCGGCGCGAAGATTAACCGGCCCCATGGTGTCACGTTCACGGCTAAGGCGTTCAACCCGGCGTTCAACCTGTTCAAGTTCAGGCAAATCAACACCTTCTTTTAGTTCGGCCATTTGGGGAAGGTCTTCTGGCAAACAATCAAGGCGTTCGCGAACGCGTTCAATAATGCTGTCACATCCTTGACGGTTTTGCTCGACAATACCTTCGATACGAACGCGGTCTTCGCGCGATTTGCCAAGTTCGGCTTCGGATTCACGCAATAGTTTGTTTGCATGGTTTAGTTTTTGTTCGGCAATAGCCAATTGGTCAGCCGCAATTTTACGTTCGGCTTCGGATTTTTCTATCAAGGCCATAAGCTCTTCGCGCTTGGCTTTTATTTCGTCTGGTTTTTTGGCCAACTCTTCTAATTCAGCCTGAACTTCGCGGGTGCGGTCTTCAAGATGCATTATGCGTTCTTCGGCACCTTCTTTGCGTTCGCTCCACGATAATAGTTCGCGTTCAATATCGGCAAGGCGGCGTTTTCTTTCTTCGGCAACGCGTTGGTGTCCACCGTGTATGCCTTGGCATTCAATCTGGGTATCACGCTTACCAGTAAGGTTGTCACGCATGATAATTACCTGTTCACGCAGTGCATTGGTATCTGGCATGGAAGATAATCGTTGTTCGGTATCGTTTATTTGTTTGCGAGCATCATCAAGGTCGTGTTCAACCGCATCAAAAGATTGATTGAGACCTTCCATCCTTGAATTTCTTTCGGTGATTGCAGATCTAATAGCGGCCACGCTATCTCGCAAACGCTGGGCATCGTCTTCTGTATCTTTTAGAGCAATTCGGGCGTCACGTTCGGCGGTTTTAGCTTTTTCAACTCTTTCGTTTGCAGATTTTGCTTGGGCCTCAACCGAGGATACGTTTGCACGCACACCTTCTAGGCTGGAACGAACCTCACGCAGGCGGCCAAGCTGTTCAAGCCGTTGGATAGCAGCGGTCTTGGCCCCGGTTGTTACCGTGTATCCATCCCAACGCCAAAGTGCACCAGATTTACTTACAATGCGTTGGCCCTGTTTTAGCGATGGGGCAAGCCGAGTTCCGGTTTCGTCATTATCAACCACACCTATTTGCAATAGACGTCTTGAAAGCGCCTCTGGCGCACGTACAAAACGGTTTAGGGTATCGCATTCATGGGGCAGGGGGTGGGCACCTTCTAGTGCACCCATAACAGACCAGTACACCGGCGCGGCCTCATCGGCAGGGGCGTTTAAATCTTCACCCAATGCGGCACCTAGGGCCGCTTCATAACCAGCATCAACGCTTACCGCGTCCATCAATGGTGGCCACATGTCGGCTTCTTCATGTTCCAATATCTGTGAAAGGGCCGCTTCTTCGGCTTCAATTCTGGAAAGTGCGACCCGGGCATCGCTTAACGCATGGCGGGCACGATCTGTTTCTTCGAATGCCGCAACCGCGGTGCTTTCGGCCCCTTCTAGACGGGCGCTTGCATTTTCACGGGCCGATTCTTTTTCGCTTAATTCTTCGATTGCAACATTAAGGCCGCTTTCTTCGTCAG
The DNA here is from genome assembly GCA_965603095.1 of uncultured Thalassospiraceae bacterium. Classification (GTDB taxonomy): domain Bacteria; phylum Pseudomonadota; class Alphaproteobacteria; order Rhodospirillales; family Magnetovibrionaceae; genus DAOVVL01. The sequence continues at coordinate 5,544 of CBFDBQ010000019.1, forward strand.
TTTCGTTTTCAACCTCACCCTTTTGCTTTGAAAGGTCTTCAAACCGTTCAGAAAGACGTTCAAGCCGTGTGGTAAGTTCGCCTTTGGCGTGGGTAAGCCCGGCACGTTCTGAATCTTGTTCGTTAATGCGGTCGCCAAGGCCGGTAAGCTTGCTTTCAATTTCTGCCACCGCGGCGCTGGCCTCTGCTAGCGCAAGCTCTGAACCAGCCAATGCCTCGTTTTCGCCTTCGCGTTCGGATTCAATTTTTGTTTTTTCAGCAGATAGCGTTCGCGATGCCTGTGCGGCGTCTTCGGCTAATTCACGTTCACGCGCAATGTCGTGTTTTACCTGTTCAAGGCGGTGAATGCGATCAAGTCTGGTTGTTTCAATCCGGTTTGCTTCTTCATCCAGACCTTCGCGGGCAAGGGTAAAGCGTTGTAGTTTTGCCGCCACCTCGGCCTCTTGACTACGTAATTCAGGAACACCTTCGGCGGCCTCTATTTGTGCCGTGGTAGCACTTGCAACGTTAGCGGTTAATCCCGCTACTACCGATTCCGATCCCTTTAATTTTTCTTGATTGGTAGTTAGCTCTTCTTGCGCTTTTATCCAACGAACATGATAAAGCATAGCTTCTGCCTTGTTTATAAGGTCAGAAATATTTCTATAACGTGTTGCTTGGCGCGATTGTTTTTTAAGGCTCTGTAATTGAGATTCCAGCGTGACAAGAATGTCATCAAGACGCGAAAGATTAGTTTCTGCGCCGCGTAAACGTAATTCTGCTTCGTGCCGACGTGAATGCAACCCGGTAATGCCAGCCGCTTCTTCCAATAACATCCGCCTGTCTTGGGGCTTGGCAGAAATAATTGCGCCAATTTTTCCTTGGCTTACCAATGCGGTTGAGCGCGCACCAGATGCGGCATCGGCAAACAATAACTGCACGTCTTTTGCGCGCACGTCTTGCCCATTTACCCGATAGGCAGAACCTTTATCGCGTTCAATTCGTCGTACAATTTCTAGCTCTTCGGCATCGTTAAATATTGCAGGCGCCATGCGGGTTGAATTGTCCATATGAACAACAACTTCGGCCACATTGCGCGAGGGGCGGTCTGATGAGCCGCCAAAAATTACATCATCCATGGCCGAGCCACGCATCTGTTTTGCAGATGTTTCACCCATTACCCATTTAAGGGCCTCGACAAGGTTTGATTTACCGCAACCATTTGGTCCGACCACACCAGTTAGCCCCGGTTCAATCGATAACTCAGTAGGGTCAACGAATGATTTAAAACCTTGTAATCTTAATTTTGTAAACTTGAGCAAGTTTTAGTTTCCAACTTTTAAATTATTAATTATTTGTTTTTATTAATTTGTCGAGAACATCGCTAAAATCTTGATAGTTGAGAGCGCCTTCAATTTTTTTGCCATTCACAAAGAATGTCGGGGTTGAATTGATGCCCAGTTTTTCACTGTATTCGGTGCGCTTGCCTGATATATCCCAGTAAAGGTCGTTGTTATCAAGGCATGAAGCAACATCGTCTTCATTCATACCGCCAATCATGCGTGATATTCCGGTTAAGCTAGCAAGTGGATTTTCTGATCGCGCCCAGTCTTTTTGCGATTTAAAAAGCGTGCCGAGCATAGAAAAAAAGCGATCATTGCCTGCACAGCGTGATAGCATTGATGCGGCCAACGCCAGATCGTCCAGCGGAAAATCATGATAAATTAATCGCACCTTGCCGGTATCTATGTAATTTTTCTTGATATCGGGAAGTACGTTGATGTGGAAGTCGGCGCAGTGTGAGCACGTTAGTGATGCATATTCGTGAATTTCCACCTTTGCATCAGCTGAACCCAATATCTTTTCAGATAATGCCTCAGATAGGTCAACAATACCTGCATTGCCAGCGCCGGGAACCGCCAACAGTATGGCAAAAACAAGCAAATACAGGTGGTTAACCAGAATCCTAACCGGGGTAAGGGCTACCGAAAAATTGGCCGAAAAATTAGCAGATATGGTCATTATTTTCTTTCAAAGCACAATATATAGTCTCTAGATTAAGCAGAATATACGGTCTCATTCTATCAACCACAAGCGCCCGCAGGTAAGCACGGCAAACATTTTGTGGATAACTGTTGAATAGTCACAGGTATTTGAAAGAAATGGATTTTTTTAGCTCCAGCTAATCGTCTTTTGGGCTTCTTTTTGCAATTGATCTACCGAGGCTTTCCAGTGTCTGCCTTATTTCTTCGTCATCAATACCGCTAAGTGATTCGCTCAAACGTTTTTCTTCGTTTTCCGATAAATCCCTTTGCGGCGGGGGTGTCTCTTCGGTTTGGTGTATGGGGCCTTGGCTAAGGCGCAATCCAACAACCGCCTTGTAGCCGAAGTGGCGATTTATACGTTCGATAATAATTGGCTCTAGGTGCTGAATTTCCGTTGCCATGCCGCCGGTAACCGTTTTCAGGTATAAAATACCACCAGACGCCCCATCCTTTGAAAAGGTTAATTTTTCAGGCGCGCTATATTTGGCTAGTTCTGGCCCCACTATATCTGGCCAATTATTTATAATTGCTACATTGGAAAACCCACGTTTACCGAAAACTGGCTTGACCATGCGTTCGACCATACGTGAAAGCAATTTTGCGCCACCGCCTCTTTTTGGTCTAAAATGTCTATTATTTCTTTCTGTATCTGATGCCATGGGCTTCATTTTCCCCATTATTAAAGCCTTGGGCAAGACCGCTTTTGAAATAGCGTTTGCAAAATGCAATTATTGACACCATATACCTTTAATAGTGGGCAAAATATGTTTTTTACAGGAGGCAAAGGGCTTGGACTCCAAAAATACAAATATTTTACTGGTAGAAGACACGGTAGCACTGGCACGGACGTATGAGGCATACCTAAAAGATTGCCCTTATGACGTTTTTCATGTGGAAACCGGCGAGGATGGCATGGCGGCCATTAGTGACAATCCGCCAGAAATAATCCTTCTTGATCTTGTGCTTCCGGATATGGACGGCCTTGAGATATTAAGGCGCATTTCCGAAGAGGAAATTTCCAGCGCAGTAATTGTAATTACCGCAAATGCATCGCTTAATACCGCCATAGAGGCAATGCGTCTTGGGGCAATGGATTTTCTGGTCAAGCCGTTCAATGCAGAGCGCCTTAAGGTCACAATAAAAAACGTTATTGAACGCCAGCACCTTAACAAAATTGTTGAAATTTATCGCAACGATATAGACCGCAGGGAATATGGCGGGTTTATCGGCTCGTCACTGCCTATGCAAAGTGTTTACCGAATTATTGACAGTGCCGCCGGATCAAAAGCCACGGTTTTTATTACCGGCGAAAGCGGAACAGGAAAAGAAGTCTGTGCAGAGTCTATTCACAATAATAGCCCTCGAGGAAAGGGCCCTTTTGTTACCTTGAACTGCGGGGCTATTCCTAAAGACCTTATGGAGAGCGAAGTATTCGGTCACGTAAAAGGGGCCTTCACCGGCGCCGTATCAGATCGCGACGGTGCTGCATCAATGGCAAAGGGCGGCACATTATTTCTAGATGAAATATGTGAAATGGATATTAATTTGCAAACTAAACTTTTGCGTTTTATTCAAACCGAAACCTTTCAGAAAGTAGGTGGCTCAACAACAGAAAAAGCAGACATTCGTTTTGTTTGTGCCACTAATAAAGACCCGATGGTCGAAGTTGCCGAAGGCCGTTTCCGCGAAGATCTTTTTTATCGCCTCCATGTTGTGCCCATTGCCATGCCACCTTTGCGTGAGCGTGACTTTGACGTTTTGGCAATTGCAGATAGCCTGCTTGCCGCGTACACAGATGAAGAAGGAAAATCATTTTCTGGTTTTTCAGATGAGGTGCGCGGTATTTTTGCAATATATCCATGGCCCGGAAATGTGCGTCAATTACAAAATGTAATACGAAATATGGTCGTATTAAATGAAGGCGATGAAATAATGTCATCCATGTTGCCTGCGCCATTGGATGAATATATCGGCAAAGCATCACCAATATCTTCAACGGAATGGATGAATGTTATTCACAATAAAGAAAAGGAAACAATCGTCTCCTCTTCAGATGTTATTCCCACTAGCGAAGATGGTATTCGCCCGCTTGATGAAACTGAACGTGAAATAATTGAGCGCGCCATTGATGTTTGCAATGGCAATGTTCCTAGGGCCGCTTCAAAGCTTGGGGTTTCAGCATCGACAATTTATCGAAAGCGTCAGGCGTGGGAAGAAAAACAAAAGAAAATGGCTTAAGTAGCGACAAGTTCCGCTACAAGCGCTACGCCTTCTTCAATTTCGCCCGGAACTATTTCTAAAACCCTGTTGGCAGCTTTTAATATGGATTGATGGTCGCCACCATCAATTGCTTGCTCCAGATCAAATGCAAGATCACCGGAAATGGGCAAGCCGTATGTACGACAAACCCCTTTGAGGGAGTGGGCATGACGCTTCAATACCAGAAGCTCATCACCTGAATTTTCTTTGCTTAAATTTTTTCTGGTATTAATTTCATCTAGCCGCATGGTTGCATCAGATTTAAAAATTTCATATAGCTCGCGCAATCCATCAACACCAACACTGGACATCATTTCCTCTAGAATGGCGCGGTCAGGCATTTTATTGCGTCCTAATGTTTAGTTATTTGTATTAACTATTCATCGTAGGCAATCAAACTATCAAAAGGAACATCCAGATGTTGGCGTCCGTTTAGAAACGATAATTCAATTATTGCCGCAGAACCCACAACCTCGGCACCTGCCTTGTTGCAAAGGTTAATTGTCGCATTTAATGTTCCACCAGTTGCAAGCAGGTCATCAACAACCACAACCTTGCTGCCGGGCGTAAAAGCATCATCTTGTATTTCGATAGTATCGGTGCCGTATTCAAGGTCATATTCATGGGAAATTATTTTGCCTGGAAGCTTGGCTTTTTTTCGCGCCATAACAAACCCACAACCAAGCTTTAGCGCCAATGGGGCGGCTACCAGAAAGCCACGGGATTCAATACCGACCAAAACATCGGGCCGCCATTCGCCAACCATTTTTGCCATTCTGCCCATGGCCACTTGCCAGGCATCGGGATGGGCCAGCAGGGTTGATATGTCGTAAAATAGTATCCCGGGTTTAGGAAAATCTGGGATGGTGCGAATGTGGTCTTTGATGTCCATTTTAAGTAAAATCCTGTTTGATATAATTTTTTGCAAATATTGGTTTAGATGATACTAGGCAAAGACGCGCACGCACAACCGGGGATGAATAAAAAAAGCCTTCACGCAATAATATGCATGAAGGCCTTTAATTTGCTCGCTTTAGTATAGACTTGGCTTATTGAATACCTTTTAGGAATTTAATAATCGCCTCACGATCTTTTTCTTTTTTAAGCTTTGCCGACGACATGCCCGTAGCCTTGCCGATGAATTTTTTGGGGTTTGTCAGCCAGCCGTCAAGATTGGCTTCATCCCAGACTATGTCGGAACCTTTAAGGCCTTTGTATTTACTATAGCCTTCGACTGTACCTGCCTGGCGACCAAATATGCCAGCCAACGATGGGCCCATCTTGTGCTTGCCAGCTTCCATGGAATGACAGGCTTTACATTTTTTCTTGAAAACTTTTTCCCCATCCTCATCGGCGAAGGAGAGGGTGGGCGAAGCTAAAAGCGCGGTTGCAGCAATTGCCATGAACATTGTTTTTTTAAACATTGGGAATAACTCCTCGGGGTTTAATAATTCTAGCGCAAGGCTACAATAAGCTGGCAACCTGTCACTTGATGTGGGTCAAGGCAATGTCTATAATATCTGTATTTTCTAATATTCAACACTGATTTAACGTAAATAAAATCATCAAAAAACCCCGCCAGAAAATATCTGACAGGGTTTTTGAGGTAATTAAATCCTGCTTAGGAGGACTTAGTGTCCTTCACCCTTAAGAAAGGCGATGATAGCTACACGATCTTTTTCTTTTTTGACTTTAGCGCTCATGGCCGTACTTTTTTTGATGCCCTTAGCTTTAAGGAAATCTTTCTGGTTGGTGATCCATGCGTCAAGATTGGCATCATCCCAAACGATGTCAGAACCACCTTTGAATGCCTTGTATTTTTTGAAATCTTTGGTACCTGCTTTGGTGCCAACTATGCCAGCCAAAGATGGGCCAATTTTGTGTTTGCCGGGTTCCATAGAGTGGCATACGCCGCATTTTTTCTTAAAAAGTTTTTCGCCCTTTTCAGCGGCGTTGGCACTGCCTGCGCCGAAGGCAATAGCGGCGGTCAGAGCAACTGCGAAAATTGTTTTGCTGTTCATGCTAAATGTGTCTCCATTGGTGATTGATTTTGTGACATAATAAATATCGATATTTATAAAAATGTAGTCACTTAAATAATATTAAATACTGCCATATTTCTAGCGCAATCTGCACCATCTTGGCAACCTTGATGGTGGTGTAAATGTAAAAAAATACCTAAAAACAGCCGATTATTTTATAGGTCGTTAAGTTCATGCCAGATAGAATAGTCCCGGCGGAAGGATTCGATTGAGTTCCACGTTCGGGCAAAATCTGCATCTTTGGACGATTGATCCCGCACCACATCAAACCATGCCCGATGTAAGGCGGAAATAATAATTTCTGGCCAACGATGAACTTGAACCCCCTGTAGGCCCAACTGTTTTAGTGCCTCAAATTGTCCGGCCCCGCCCTGGGCTATGCCAAAACGAACGTTATCTCCACATACGGTTTCTATTTGGGTTTGGGTTGTGGGCGAAAGCGCACCCCATGTGTTTGCATTTATCATCAGGGAAAAAAGGGTTGATGGCTGGTGCCACCCGGGAAAATAATAATTTTTAGCAACCCGTTGTAACCCTAGACCAACATCAACCGTAGGCAAGGAATATTCAGCACCATCAAGAAGCCCATCGTTCATGGCTTTATAAATATCACCGCCACCAATTTCTGAAATCTCTGCGCCCATTTGTTCAAGAACTTTTGCGCCAAGCCCAAATGCGCGGATTTTTAATCCCTTGAAATCACCAATGGTTCGAATGGGCCTGCGAAACCACCCAGAAGCCTCTGACGGTATTGCGCCACAAGCCAGCCCATGCACGCCTTTTTTCTGTAAAAGAGATTGTAAAATTTTCTCGCCACCGCCGAAATAATACCACGCAATATATTCATCAGCTGATGGCCCAAATGGAATTGCGGAAAATAATTGAAGCGCAGGTATTTCATCTGCCCATTGACCGGGGGATAAGAAGGCGGCTTCCAGCGTTCCCGATTGAACAGCACGAAAGGTGTCGCCAATTGGCACCATTACGCCAGGGTCATAGACCTTTAACTCAAAACTGCCGCCAGAGATATCTTTCAATAATTTTTCAAGCCTAACCGCCATATCACCAAGATGGGGCAGGTCTAGGGGAAACGAGCTTGCGGTGCGTATTCTACCTAGCGGGGAAGCATCGTCAGCGAAGGCCTTGCGAGTTACTGTTTTGTTTGCTGAATCTAATTCAGACGTATTCAGATTTTCTGTTTTTTTGCCGTCGCGTTTGGCTGTTTCTGGACGAGCTTGCTCAAGCCGGGGCGCAATAACCGTTGCCCCAAGCATTACACCAACCACTATTCCAATAACTATACCGATTATGGTATTTCGCATTTATGTAATTGCCCCCTGATGGCGCACCAGTTTTTTTGTGCGCCAGACAATAACAGCACCGGGTCCGAACGCATAGGGGGCAATAAATGGGCGATAAGCACCAAAAAATAGGCAAAAAAATCCTCAGGATTTGGGTTCCTGAGGATGCAAAGTATATTTGTGTGAGCTAGGAGGAAAACTAAAAGAATAAAAACATCATAGAAAGCATGCCAATATTTAAACCAATGATAATCCAACCCTTGCGGGCGGCAGAAAAAATATTTTCATCTACGTTCATGTTATCAATGTTGAATTCGTCAATTTTGCTATTGGTGCTTTTGAACATTTTTTTATCCCTCGTTGTTATGTGGACAACGTCCGGGAATGCAATATTAATCCCTAAAACCATAAAAAAATATTATCTGGGCAAAAATAGCTGGAAAATAGCCAAAAAGGCTCATTCAGGCAGTGTTCATATGGTAATATGTATGCTGGCTTCATATTTAATATATTTAATTTAACGAGCTTAGTGGGGATATTTCCATGGATTATAAAGCAGTAATTAGGACAGCCGTTTTTGCCCTTGCCCTTGGCGCAATAACTGTTTCAAACGTAAACGCGGCTGAAAAAGGCGCGATTGATATAAGCCAACATCCGTTTACGGTGCAGGACGAAATAACCAGAACAGAATGTGGTGATTGCCACATGGTTTTTCCTCCCGGTCGCCTTACCATGAATGGTTGGAAAAAAATCATGACCACGCTTAGTGATCATTTTGGTGAAGACGCCACAATTGATGCCGCCAGCGCAAAGCACATTGAAAAATATATGGTTTCAAAGGCCTTTGACGCCAAGGGCTCGGTTCCGTCCAAGATGAAGATTAAGCAATGGAAGAAAAAGGGAATTGTTGACCCAATTCGCATTACCGAAACACCCAGTTGGAAGAGCCATCATAAAACAAAAAAATACAAACTAATGTCGAAAGACGTTAAGTATGAACGCGGTTCTAATTGCATTGTTTGTCACAAGAATGCCGAACGGGGAATGTATGAAGAATTCCCAGGAATGTATGGCATCAAATAGGATTAGAAGGCGGAAAGTGACATCTTTTAGAAAACCCCAAGAAATATCTTGGGGTTTTTTATTGGTCTTCATTCACTGGCTCACTCATCCTCGAGGATGTTTTTTCTCTAGTTGCTCTAGAAGCCAAAGCTTAAGAAGATCGGCATCGCCGTCATCTGCTGCAACCATTCTACCATCAGGCGTAAACACAGTGATTAGATTTTCGGTGGTTGTAAGGCGAACCGTATGGTCATCACACCATGCCAAATGCCTATTTTTTATCAATCCCGAGATGATTGCATCGGGATCAAAGCCTTCATCTGCAGCCAATTGTCGGAAATCTTTGTCTCGAACATCAAACTCTCCTGCTCGGGCGACTTGATGCAGGACTACCCATTCGTTTTCATCGGCATCTCTCGGTTCCCAAGAAGTGGGCTCAATAGTGGAAAGTTGCTTTCGTGATATCTCTGAAGAACTATATTCCCAACCGTACAACTCACCAACTTTTCCAAAACGCGCATCTAGTAGGGGGATCAGACGTTCCATTTTAAGGGTGTCATCCACTGGGAATTGCGCTTGAAACTGATTTGATAGGCGTGTCCAGATAAGTTCTACCAATATTGTTAGTGGATTTTCTCCGTTCGACACAACAACAGGCCACCAGCCATCATCGTTTAGGGGCGAAACGTAAGGTTGCCCATTCACCTTCAGTAGCGCATTGTTTTTGCAGATTATGAGGTTTGGGAGAGACCCCACCCCGAAACCGACACCAGTTTTAACGTTTTTCTCCAGATGTTTTATAAGCCCCATTCTAAGCGAATATTCGTCGGTGTAGCCTTCGTAACCTATGAGGATTCGAACAGGAGCCAGTTGCTCAGACACTAAATAACGAAAGATGAATAATAGATCTTTCGAAAGGGCGTCTATGTCATCTTTTGTGCGAGGGGATTTCCCGGTAAGCAGTGCAAAAGCATTACAAGCTGGGAGAATACTGGGATCATAAGTTTCTTTGCTTTTTATAAGCTCGTCATGCATATCCATTACAGTGCGGAGCTTATTAAATCCATCCTCTAAGTCTGCACCAAATAGGTTTTTTTTAACTTCAAGAACAGCGATGACATCCTGCATTGGCCAGACGTAACCATCTGTATGTGGTATCTTGCGACCCTCGCCAGTGACTAGCATAGCATCGATTTGAGTACTGAGGCGACCGCTAACACCCTCAATGAACCCGTCTACTATTTGTAAGTTGAGTTCTGGTGGGATGGCGCGATCGAGAATGTCGCGAGTAAGGCCTTCATACATTGCACCAATCGTGGGTCCGTGCGTGACCTTTTCCTCGGAAAGTTTTGCGGCTTCTATGTCCTTGAGTTCTTGAAGAAAGGCCGCGATGCTTGTGATCATGTGGTGCTTCCCTGCAAAAACCTAAGCCATGCATTAGCTGGCGCGTTCGATGCAAAAATCGACCACGTCCAATAGCGCCTGTTTAATCTCGCTTTCGGGGAACAGGCCCAGTGCATCCTTGGCGATTGCACTATAATGACGTGCCCGCTCGATTGAATCTTCCAGCGCGTTATGTTTTGCCAATAGCGATTGGGCGCGAGCAAGGTCGCTCGGTTCTTGGACTAGGTTTTCGATTGTGCGGCGCCAGAAATCGCGCTCTTCGTCGTTACCGCGCCTAAATGCCAGAATTATCGGCAGGGTAACTTTTCCTTCGCGGAAATCATCACCAACGGTTTTGCCAAGCGTGCCCTCCTTTGCTTGATAATCAAGCACGTCATCAATTACCTGAAACGCGACGCCAAGGTTTTGCCCGTAGGCACGCAATGCTTCGCGTTCAGTATCTGGCCTTTCGCCGACAATGGCACCCAATTCACAGGCGGCGGCAAATAAAATAGCCGTTTTTGATTCAATTACGTCTAGGTAGGCGGTCTCGCTGGTTTCGGTGTCGTTTGCGGTCATCAACTGCAACACTTCGCCTTCGGCCAATATGCTTGATGCTGATGAAAGCAACCCCAGCACGTCTAGCGAGCCGTCTTCGACCATTAATTCAAATGAACGGGAAAATAAAAAATCACCCACAAGCACGCTTGCTTGGTTGCCCCACAATGCGTTGGCTGAATCCATGCCCCGGCGAAGTTCGCTTTCATCAACCACATCGTCATGCAACAGCGTAGCGGTATGGATGAATTCAATACAGGTGGCCAAAAGTATCTGGCGCGTTCCGTCATATCCGCAAAGCTTGCTTGCCGCCAGCGTTAACATGGGGCGCAGGCGTTTTCCGCCAGCCGCAATAATATGGCCCGCCAATTCCGGTATCAGGCTTACCGGGGAATGCATGCGTGTTACTATTTCTTGATTAACTGACCTAAGGTCGTCATCAATAAGGGCTGCTAGGCGGTCAAGCGGTGACGGCTTTTCTCGCTTATCTTCAAGATTGACTACAACACCCATTTAAAAAACTCTTCCCTGTAAGGGCTTCAAAAAATCTTTTATTGTTGGATATAGATTTATCACAACTTGCACATTACCCCCAAGCTAAAGAGCCGAATTTTTATGAAAAATACCCAAAAAACCCTACCTGAAACAACTAAGGACCACTTACTTAAAGGCAGGGTCACGTTTCATCAGCCAACTATCGGCTATCGCACCGCCATTGATACGGTGTTGTTGGCGGCATCTGTTGCGGCCAAGCCGGGCCATAGGGTGTTGGATATGGGCTGTGGGGTTGGTGGGGCCATGCTGGCGCTTGGGGCCAGAGTTGGCGCCGGGGCTGGTGGTGTGCTGGTCGATGGCATCGAAATCCAGTCGCAACTTGTGGGTCTGGCTAAAACCAATATTTTAGAAAATAAACTGGATGATAACCTTAGGGTATTTGAGGGCGATATTGCCAACCCGCCAAAGGGCGTTTCTGGCGGGGGCTATGATTTTGTCATGGCCAACCCACCATTTATGGATGCCGGGCGGGGCAACCTACCGCCGGGCGAAATGAAACGCACCGCCAATGTGGAAGGTGATGCCGATTTGACCACGTGGATTGGTGCGGGGATAAGGCTAGTAAAGCGCAAGGGGACTGTGGTTATAATCCATCGGGCTGACCGCCTTGGCCACATTATGGCGGCCATCGAAACTCAACTGGATGCCAATGGCGAAGGGGCGGGGGACGCAACAATTTTACCCATTCACCCCCGCGCCGGCCTGCCCGCCAACCGGGTAATAGTAAGCTTTCGCCGCGGGGTTAAAACGCCCGTAACCTTGCTAGAGGGCATTGCGGTTCATACGAGCGGCGAGGGTTACACGGACTTGTTAGAAGGTGTCCTTGACGGTGGGGCCATAGGGCTAAAATAACGCCAATTTCCTATGTTTTAAGCGGTTGACCGTTTAACCGCTCGCCCCTACAAGTGAGACATGTTTGGATTTAGTCTTACCAAGTTGATTTTTACCATTATTGCCGTTGCCGTAGTCTGGCAGGGGTTCAAGCTGCTTTCGCGCAAAAGCGAAATATCGGCTGAAAAAAAATCTTCAAAAACCGAAAAAGCCAACGCCAAAGCCAATGTAGAAGAAATGGTAAAATGCGAAACCTGTGGCACGTTTGTGGCGCCGGGCGCCAAAAGCTGTGGCAAGGACGATTGCCCGTTTTAGGGCTAAAATATATTGAGATAACCAATGGGCCATACACCTAACCCCGATACCTGCTTTCAACGCCTTATCCTTAAATTACAGGATTACTGGGCGGTTCATGGTTGTGTAATTTTGCAGCCATTGGATATGCAGGTTGGTGCCGGAACATTTCACCCCACCACCACGTTTCGCGCGCTGGGCAAGGGCGATTGGAAAGCCGCATACGTGCAACCATGCCGCCGCCCAACCGATGGGCGCTATGGCGAAAACCCCAACCGCTTGCAACATTATTATCAGTTTCAGGTAATGCTGAAACCATCACCGGAAAATTCGCAAGACCTTTACCTTGATAGCCTGCGTGCGCTGGGCATTGATACCGCCAACCATGACATTCGTTTTGTCGAGGACGATTGGGAAAGCCCGACCCTTGGCGCATGGGGCCTTGGCTGGGAAGTCTGGTGTGATGGCATGGAGGTTTCGCAGTTTACATATTTTCAACAAGTGGGCGGCATTGAATGTGACCCGGTGGCGGTTGAACTAACCTACGGGCTAGAACGCCTCGCCATGTATATTCAAGGTGTGGAAAACGTTTTCGATTTAGATTGGAATGGCCTTCCCGCAAATGAAGGCGGCGTTACCTACGGCGACATATATAAAAGAAACGAAATTGAACAATCGGCATTTAATTTTGAATATGCCGATACGGATATTTTAGTCCAGCATTTCAAAGATGCAGAAAAACAATGCGGTGCATTATTGGCGTTGGATAAACCGCTGGCTTGGCCGGCCTATGAACAATGCGTTCAGGCATCTCACATTTTTAACCTGCTTGATGCCCGGGGCGTGATTAGCGTTACCGAAAGGCAAGCATATATTGCCAAGGTTCGCACCCTATCCAAAGGTTGCTGTGAAGCATGGGTAGGCGGGGATGCCGAATAATGGCTGAGTTATTATTAGAATTATTTTCCGAAGAAATCCCGGCGCGGATGCAGGCCCGGGCGGCCGATGATTTACAGCGTCTGGTGGAAACCGGCTTAAAAGACGCAGGCCTGGCTTGGGAAAAATCTGAAAGTTTTTACGGCCCCCGACGTTTAACGCTGGTTATTGATGGCCTGCCCGAAGTAACGCCCGATAAGGCTGATGAAAAAAAAGGCCCAGCAGTGGCCGCACCGGAACAGGCCATAAATGGATTTTTAAAATCAATTGGGCTGGCATCGGTTGATGAATGCGAAATTCGCGACGTTAAGGGCAAGCCCACATATTTTCTGGTGACCCAAAAGAAGGGTGGGCCAACGGCTGAGATTCTTTCAATTGTGGTCGATGGTGCGCTGAATGCGTTGCCATGGCCAAAGTCCATGCGCTGGGGCGAAGGTGAAAAACGCTGGGTTAGGCCCATGCATAATATGTTAGCCATATTTGGCGGAAGCGTTGTTAATGCAAAATACGAAGGGGTGGAAACAAGCAACAAAACCTTCGGCCACCGCTTCCTTTCTTCCGGTGAAATAAAAGTAAAAGATTTTGCCGATTATCAAGCCAAGCTTACCAAAGCCAACGTAATGCTATCGGCAGCTGAACGCCGGGCTGAAATATTGGCTCAGGCTGAAAAGCTTACGGGCAAAGCTGGCGTTGCATTAAAATCAGATGATGGCTTGTTAGCCGAAGTCAGCGGATTGGTTGAATGGCCGGTGGTGTTGATGGGTGATATCGCAACCGAATTCATGGAGTTACCGCCCGAGGTGTTATCGGCCACCATGAAACTGCATCAGAAATTCTTTTCTGTTTTAAATGCCGATGGCACGCTGGCCTCTAAATTTATTGTGGTTGCCAATCAGGTGGCACCCGATGGGGGCAAGGCAATAATCGCCGGCAACGAACGGGTTCTTCGTGCCCGTCTGTCGGATGCTAAATTCTTTTGGGACACGGACCGCAAAATTAAATTGGGCGACCGTGCGCCCGCATTAAAAGACATAACCTTTCACGCCAAACTGGGCACGCTGGATGAAAAAATTGACCGGGTTCAGGCATTGGCCGCTTCGCTTTCAGATTATATTGACGGCGCCGATAAAAACGCCGTGCGTTCAGCCGCGCGTTTGGCCAAATGCGATTTGGTTACGGGCATGGTCGGTGAATTGCCTGAATTACAAGGCATCATGGGGCGCTATTATGCCCTTGCCGATGGCGAAAGTGCGGACGTAGCTGGTGCCATTGCAGAACATTATTCGCCATTGGGGCCAAATGATTCCTGCCCAACCGCACCGGTTTCGGTGGCGGTGGCAATGGCTGATAAAATAGATACGCTGGCGGGTTTTTGGATCATCGATGAAAAACCAACCGGTTCCAAAGATCCGTTTGCGCTCAGGCGTGCCGCGCTGGGTGTAATCCGCCTGATTGCTGAAAACGGTTTGCGAATAAACCTGTTAAAGGTGTTTGAAATAGCAGGCGGCAAAAAAGAAGCTCCTGATTTGCTTTCATTTATAACCGACCGCTTAAAAGTTCATTTGAAATCAGAAGGCGTGCGTCATGACCTAATTGATGCGGTGGTATCAAAAGGCGACGAAGACGACCTTGTCCGTTTGTTGGCCCGGGTTGATGCCTTGTCGGCATTTGTTAAAACCGATGATGGGGCAAACCTGTTGGCGGCGCACAAGCGGGCGGGCAATATTTTGAAAATTGAAGAAAAGAAAGATGGCGCTTCCCACCGGGGAGATGCCGATGCATCGGCCTTAGAGCAGGCGGAAGAAAAAGCATTGTTTAGCGCGCTTTCTGATATGAAAAACAACACTGCCCCGTTAATTGATGGGGAAAAATTCGAAGACGCCATGTCCCACCTTGCCAAACTGCGCGAAGTTGTTGATAAGTTCTTCGATAGTGTTACCGTTAATGCTGATGATAAAAAATTGAGAGAAAATCGCCTAAGATTATTATCTACTATTGTGTCGACCATGGATGAAATAGCTGACTTTTCCAAAATTGAGGGATAAGGGCGTTTAAACAAAATGGCAAAGCTGGGCGAAAAGCTAGTTTATGCATTTGGCGGCAATGATGCCGATGGTCGCGCCGATATGAAGGCGTTACTGGGTGGCAAGGGCGCCAACTTGGCCGAGATGTGTTCGCTCGACATTCCGGTTCCGCCGGGTTTTACAATTACCACCGAAGTCTGCACCTATTTCACCGAAAATAATTCCACCTATCCTGCATCGTTGAAAAAAGACGTGGCCAAGCGCATTAAGACGCTTGAGGGCATCATGAGCGCAGGTTTTGGCAAGCCCAGTGCCGATGGCCATATACTTTTGCTTTCCATTCGTTCCGGCGGCAGGGCATCAATGCCCGGTATGATGGACACCGTGCTTAACCTTGGCCTTAATTCAGATACGGTTTTGGCATTGGCGACAGACAGCGGTGATGAACGTTTCGCCTATGATAGCTATCGCCGCTTTATTCAAATGTATGGCGATGTGGTTATGGGGGTTGCCCATCATCATTTCGAAGACATCTTAGAAGACTTCAAGATGGAAAATAATTATCGCCTTGATACCGAGCTATCGGCGGATGATTGGAAAAATCTTATTCCAAAATATCTTGGGGTTGCTGAAACCCAATCGGGTAATCCATTTCCACAAGACCCGATGGAGCAACTATGGGGCGCAATTAGCGCGGTATTTAACAGCTGGATGAACCGTCGCGCGGCTACCTATCGCAAACTTCACAATATTCCCAAAAGCTGGGGCACCGCGGTTAACGTGCAGGCCATGGTGTTTGGCAACATGGGCGAAACATCTGCCACCGGGGTTTGTTTTACCCGCAATCCATCAACCGGAGAATCTAATTATTATGGTGAATACCTGATAAACGCCCAGGGCGAAGATGTTGTTGCGGGCATTCGCACCCCACAGCCATTAACGATTGAAGAAAAGAAAGCTTCGGCCAGCCACCTTCCGGCATTGGAAGAGGCAATGCCCGATGTTTATGCCCAACTGTTGGAAATACGCGAAGTTTTGGAAAAACATTTTTGCGATATGCAGGATATGGAATTCACCGTTCAGCAGGGCAAATTGTGGATGCTGCAAACCCGCGGGGCTAAACGCACCGCCAAGGCCGCATTAAAAATTGCGGTTGATATGAAAGAGGAAGGTCTTATTGACCAGACCGAGGCAATTCGCCGGGTTGAACCAGAACAGATTAATCAATTATTGCATCCCATGCTCGACCCCGAGGCCAAATGCGAAATTATTGGCAATGGCCTTCCGGCATCACCCGGGGCCGCTTCGGGGCGGTTGGTTTTTACCTCGGACGACGCCGAGGAATGGGTGGCCCGTGGTGAAAAAGTAATGCTGGCCCGCATTGAAACCAGTCCAGAAGATATCGGCGGCATGCACGTAGCCGAAGGCATAATCACCACCCGTGGCGGAATGACTTCTCACGCCGCTGTGGTGGCACGCGGCATGGGTAAACCTTGCGTATCGGGTGCGGGCGGCGTTCGCATTGACGTTAATAAAAAAACATTATCCGCCCTTGGCCTGACCATGGGCGAGGGCGATATGGTTACCATTGATGGTGCCAGTGGGCGAATAATAAAAGGGGTGGTGCCAACGGTTGACCCTGAACTTGGCGGTGATTTTTCCAAGCTAATGAAATGGGCTGATGAGGTACGCAAATTAAAAATACGTGCCAACGCCGAAACACCAAAAGACGCAGCTGTTGCGCGTAATTTTGGTGCCGAAGGCATCGGTCTTTGTCGAACCGAACATATGTTTTTTGAACCATCACGCATTATGCATATGCGTGAAATGATACTTGCCGATAGTGAACAATCCAGACGAACGGCGTTGGAAAAACTTCTCCCCCATCAAAAACAAGACTTCGTTGAATTGTTTCGCATAATGGAAGGATTGCCAGTAACCGTGCGCTTGCTCGACCCGCCATTGCATGAGTTTTTACCAACGCGCAAAGTTGATATTCAGGCGGTTGCAAATGATTTGGGCGTAAAAGAAGAAGAAATCGAAGCTCGCATAGTTCAATTACATGAATTCAATCCCATGCTAGGCCATCGTGGATGCCGTCTTGGCATTACCTACCCCGAAATATATGAGATGCAGATCCGGGCCATTTTTGAGGCTGCTTGCGAATTGGTAAAAGAAAAGGTCAAGGTTGCCCCTGAAATAATGATCCCCCTTATTGCCACGCTTAATGAATTCTCCATCCTTAAAATTCTTGTCGATAAAATAGCTAAAGAAGTAATGGCGGAGACCGGGATAAAGGTTAAATACCTTGTTGGAACAATGATTGAGCTTCCCCGTGCGGCCCTTGCCGCCGGCGAAATAGCAAAGGAAGCCGATTTCTTTAGTTTCGGAACAAACGACCTTACGCAAACAACCTATGGTTTATCCCGTGACGATTCGGGCAGGTTTATCGGTATTTACCGCGAGAAGGGTGTAATTGAAACCGATCCTTTTGTAACGCTGGATACCAAATACGTCGGCGAGCTTATAAAAATTGGAACCGAGCGTGGTCGTGCAGAAAACAGCCATTTACATATTGGTATATGCGGTGAACATGGCGGCGACCCGGATTCAATTCGCTTTTGTCACAAAATCGGGCTGGACTACGTTTCGTGCTCGCCCTACCGTGTACCCATAGCAAGACTTGCGGCGGCCCAAGCAGCATTAGGAATTGACGCTGAGACCAATTCTTAAAACACACACAATAAATATAATAATTTAAAAGTAAGAAAAAATGGAAAATTCACCGCTAAAAGTTCTTTTCCTATGCACAGGAAATTCTGCTCGTTCAATAATGGCAGAAGCATTATTGAATTATTATGGGCAAGGTCGATTTGCAGCATTTAGCGCCGGCAGCAAACCTGTGGGCCAGATTAACCCGTTTGTATTGGAAACCCTGAGCGAGATTGGCATTCCCACCGAGGGCCTTAGGTCTAAAAGCTGGAATGAATTTGTTACCGCACGCGCACCGCATCTTGATGTGGTGATAACGGTTTGTGACAACGCGGCAAATGAAACTTGCCCGGTGTGGTATTCGACCCCGGTACAGCAACATTGGAGCTTTGACGACCCAGCTCTCGCCCAAGGAGCCGATATGGTAAAACGCTTTGAAACAAGGCGTGTATATTCAGAAATTGAATCGCAAATAAGAAAGTTTATTGCCCTGCCGGATGAAAGTTTTATTTCTGAAAGACTTGAAACTGAGCTTCTGACTATTTCACCTAGAAAATATCGCTAATATCAAATATTTTTTAACGACGCATGAATATTGTCCACTCATCAAGCGGATAGTCGGTCACAATTTCAACATTAGGCGTTAATGTTTTTGCGTATTCAACCGCATCTTCCATATCAGCGTAATAAAGGTCGGTTAATTTTGACCCTGAATTTGCATCCAGCATATTAAACGCTAAGCCTTTTTTGGTATTTTGCCATAGCAAGCGAATGCTAGAGTGGACATAGTCACGCCACAGGTGCTCAATCGCACCTAACGACATATTAAATGTTCCGGAAGCGAATGAATAATCAGCCATTTCTGATGCGCGCGCACTATGAATAAAATTTGCACGGTTGTCATGGTTGCGAATGCGGGCGGCGTCTACCATTTCCATTGAAATGTCATAGCCGAAATATTTACTTTCGTTCATTAGCGGATTGTTTTTTAATATTTCAAAAAACGCACCATACCCGCAACCAAGATCATTTATGGATATATTGCCGGAAAGGTCTGATGGGTCCACCACCTGAAGAAGAACTTCATGACGAAGTGTTTGGCCTTCTTCGTGTTTCCAAAAAACGCCATGGGCTGTCGGCCCGCACTCTTTTAGGCGGTGGTCGTAGACCTGCCCAATTAGCTCTAGCAAATCGCCTATGTCACTGGGCGGTTGTATGGTTAGTTCTGATGTTCCCATTGCGGGCGGCCCCTGTGGTTATGTTGGCTGGGATACTAACAGCGCAAGGCTCACCTGAACAGGGCTAGCTGCGGTTGTTTATTCGGGCTGTCCGATTACCATCCAATCGGGGACCATGGGCTTGATGCTGGCGTTGCCGGCTGCCAGCCCATCAATATCAGATATGTTTTCCACCCTTATCAAGGCAAGGCCAATATCGTTAGCGTTTGATTTCATTTCACCAACCTCGCGCTCGCCGCTGGTAATTATTGTTCCAGGTTCAGGTGCTGGCCCATCAATGGATACTGGGAATAATCTTTTTTTCACTAGGCCGCGATATTTTGTTCTGGCGGTGACTTCTTGCCCAATGTAGCAACCCTTTTCAAAAGAAACGCCACCTAGTTCTTCAAATCCATTTTCCAATAAAAGCGCACGGTCAACGGTCATATCGCGGCTACCATCTGGCAGGCCAAGGCCTATGCGTAGATGGTCATAATCAATAACGTCTGCATTTTTAATGTTGGCATCAGCTAGTGCACTTTCGGCTAATTTTTTTTCTGCAATTATTCTGGCGCCTGCTTTTTCTAATCTAGGATCAATAAATGCAACTCCACCAGCAAAGGGGGCAGAACTGCCAGCACCACCCGTGAGTCCAAGAATATTTAATGCGTCACCACCAAAAACGGTAAACACTGAAAGATTATCCGTTTCATCGGATGCTTCTACATTTGCCTTTAGCTTGTACATGGAAAGTTTTTTAAATAATTCCAGGTGCCTTCCGCCCTCACAATCTAAAACCAATGCGTCATCAATTTCTGCAATAAAGAAATCAAACAGGTATTTTCCTTGGGCAGTCAAAAAGGCAGACCAAATACCGCGGCTGGGGGAAACCGTGCTTACATCACCAGAAACTAGCCCTTGTAGGAATTCATGGGCATCTGGCCCGGCAATTCTTATTATTCCGCGGTCGTTCAGGTGGACGAAAGATGTGTCGTTCATTTGGAGCGTTTCCTTAAGGTAGCTCATGTTTATTGACAATAAAGGTGGGGTATCCGGTGGCAGATGGCAAGCCCTGACACACACTTTACCGGGTTAATAGCGAGGCAACACCAAGCATCTATGCAAGGAGGCTTGACGTTCGTATAAAGCTAGTCATGAGAATTCTTTTTATTACATCTACCAGAATAGGCGACGCGATAATTTCCTCAGGGATTCTGGGGCAATTGCTGGCCAATAACCCTAATGCACAGGTGAGCATTGCCTGCGGTCCGTTGGCAAAAGAGCTGTTCGAAGGGGTTCCGGGGCTTGAACAGATAATAGTGTTGGAAAAAAAGCCGTATTCGCTTCACTGGTTGGAAATGTGGAAACAATGCATTGGGCGCATATGGGATGTGGTGATTGATTTACGCAATGCACCACTAAGCGCACTTTTGCTTTCAAAGCGTCAATACCATCTTGGTAAAGCGGCCAAAGATGGTAGGCACCGTGTTGTAGCGCTTGCATCATTATTGGGGCTAGAAAATAATCCGCCCGGGCCAAGGTTGTGGTCTCGCGCTATTGATATCAAAGAAGCCGCAAACCTTATTCCAGATGGCGGCCCTGATAATTCACCAGTGCTTGGTCTTGGTCCCAGCGCAAACTGGATAGGCAAGGTCTGGCCAGCAGAAAATTTTACTGCCCTTGCTTTGCGGCTTGTGGCTGATGATGGAATTATTCCCGGCGGCCGAATTGCTATATTTGCCCATGAAAGCGAACGTGAAATGGTTACCCCAATTATGGATGCACTTAAAGACAAAGGAATTGGCGTTATTGATCTTGTCGGCAGCCGTCATTTACTAACGGTGTATGAGGCACTCAAACGCTGTGCATTTTATGTTGGCAACGATTCTGGTCTAATGCATATGGCGGCCGCAGCAGGGGTGCCGACCCTTGGCCTTTTTGGCCCTTCGCGCGAAGACCATTATGCACCATGGGGTAACAAGTGCGCGTCTGTGCGTACAGATGCTTCTTATGATGATATATTCCCTTCCAAGGATGAAGTATTAAAAGTAGGAAGTCTTATGGGAACGTTGGATGTAGATAAAGCAGAACGCAAGGCGCGTGAACTTTGGCAAAATAAGGGAAAATAATTTATGGGTTCGATGCGCATTATGCAGGTTATGGCTGGGGCTGAATTTGGTGGGGCAGAAGCCTTCTTTACCCGCCTTGTAACAGGACTTGCCGCTCATGGTCTGGAGCAAAACGTACTTATTCGCCCCAACAAGGCGCGCGAGGATACGTTGAAGAAAGCAGGGATAGAACCTGTATTATTAAAGTTTGGTGGCAGGTTTGATTTTCTTACACCGATTGCCATACGCAACCAATTGCGTGATTTTCACCCTAATTTGGTTTTGACATGGATGAGCCGTGCCACAATAAAAATGCCTAGGAAAAAATTGGCTGATGTAAGCTATACTCACGTTGCAAGGCTGGGCGGCTATTACGACCTTAAATATTACCAACATTGCGACCATCTTATAGGCAACACCCAAGACATAGTTGACTACCTTGTTAAGGAAGGGTGGCCAAAAGAGCGTGCGCATTATTTACCTAATTTTGTTGCGGATGATGTTAGGAAGCCAGTTTCGCGCAAGGAATTACACGTTCCGGATGGAGCAAAGCTGGTTATGGCGTTGGGGCGGCTTCATGAAAACAAGGCATTCGATACACTAATTCAGGCACTTTCATTTCTGCCCAATATTTATTTGTGTATTGCTGGCGAAGGCCCCGAACGAGAAGCGCTTGAAGCAATTGCCTTGAAAGAAGGTGTTCGTCCGCGCATTCGTTTTCTTGGCTGGCGCGAAGATGCAGGCGCGCTTTTGGCCGCAAGCGATATTTTTGTTTGCCCATCTCGGCACGAACCGTTGGGTAACGTGGTTATTGAAGCATGGGCGCAATCATGCCCAGTGGTGGCGGCATCATCACAAGGGCCAGTTCAATTAATAAAGGATGGTGAAAACGGATTGTTGGTGCCCATAGACGAGCCAGAAGCTATGGCCATAGCCATAAAACGGGTATTGGATGATAACGAATTAAGCAAATCATTGGGAAGCAGAGGACGGGCTTCATACGAGGACGGTTTCACCGAAGCGAGTGTAATAAAACGTTATCTTGATTTCTTTCAACAGGTGGCTGGCTAATGTGCGGAATTGCCGGAATAATTTCCAATGGTTCTGGCTCACCGGATGAAACCTGTCTCGGGCGCATGGAAAAGGCGCTGGCCCATCGTGGCCCCGATGGCAGTGGGCGCTATGTATCTGGCTCATGCGCTATGGTCCATACCCGTCTTGCGATTGTTGACCTTGAAACCGGCGATCAGCCGTTTGTTGACACAGGTAATGCGGGCAAGGAAATTGCCCTTATTGCTAATGGCGAAATTTACAATAATCCCGAACTGCGATCCCACATGGCGGGGACTAATTTTAAAACAAAATCCGACTGCGAACCGCCGTTATTTTTATATATGGAGCATGGGGTAGAATTTACCAAAAAACTTCGCGGTATGTATGCGATTGCAATTTGGGATAAAGCAAGAAATAGACTTGTGCTGGTACGCGATCCATTTGGAATTAAGCCGCTTTATTACGCCGAAACGGAAAAAGGTTTTGTTTTTGCATCACAACCAAGCGCAATAATTAAATCCGGTCTTGTGGATGCCAAACTTAACGGCGATGCCCGCGATGAATTATTACAGTTACAGTTTATTACCGGGCGCAAAACTGCGTTTTTAGGAATCAATCGCGTTCTTCCCGGTGAAACATTAATTATCGAAAATGGTAAAATAATTGAACGCCACATCATAAACGCCATACCAGCAGGCAGCCCCAAAGGAACACCTAAGGGCAAGGCGTTATTTAAATTAGATAGCGTTCTAAATGATAGTATCAAGGTGCATCAGCGTGCAGATGTTCCCTATGGAATGTTTCTTTCCGGCGGGATTGATTCCTCCACATTATTGGCCATGATGAGCAGGTTAAACCCCAACCCGGTTGTTGCCTTTACCGCAGGCTTTCCCGGAACCAATGTTGCTGATGAACGCAACCTTGCCCGTAAATTGGCAAAGGCCGAAGGGGCGGAGCATATCGAAATAGAATTTGATGCAGATGATATGTGGAAAACATTGCCCAGCATTGCTTCGCACATGGATGATCCAGCTGCTGATTATGCGCTATTGCCCACATGGAAACTGGCTGAGGCGGCTAAAAAAAATGGAATCAAAGTTGTATTAACCGGCGAGGGTGGCGATGAATTATTTGGTGGCTATGGCCGCTATCGTAGCGCCAGAAGAATGTTTTTTAGAAAAGATATGTACCGCAAGGGTATACTTGAAAATGCAGGCGTTTTAGCGAGCGTTGATAATTCCAGAAAATGGCGTCAAGGAATGGAAAGAGCCACCACCGATGCCGTCAGTCCGGAACGCACCCGTTTGCAACAGGTTCAGGCTCAAGATATTGCCACATGGTTGCCAGCTGATTTATTGGGCAAGGTTGACCGGATGCTTATGGCCCATGGGGTTGAGGGAAGGGTACCATTTTTAGATCCAGAAATTGCTGATTTTGCATTTTTGCTTCCCGACGGTTTAAAGGTAAGACGCGGTCTTGGTCACGGATTAGGCAAGTGGATTTTGCGTAAATGGTTGGAAACAGCCATGCCTGAGGCCCAGCCGTTTTCGCGCAAACGCGGATTTAGCGTTCCGGTTGGTGAATGGATGTCTAAAAGAGACCAAGATTTGGCCCGGGCAGTGTCTGGACAGGAAGGAATAGCCGAAATTTGCCGCCCGGACGCGGTAAAAGAGCTTTTCTTGAACAATGGTTCCAAAACCACAAAAGCTAGGTGGGCCTTGCTTTTTTATGCGGTATGGCATCAAGTTCACATTGTAGGGAGCGACCCAAAGGGCAGTGTTTTTGATATTATTTAATATTATACTTAGATGTGATGAATACTATTTTCTTTAAGGTAAAATACTGAAATTATAGAAAACATGACCGATACAAAAGAGCCAGATAATAACGATAAAAGAATATTACCTGACAGTGTTTCTGATGCTGAAGATGGCGACTCTTCGCATGGATTTAACAAAATAAACCTTAAGAATAATATACCAATCTTTGACGAGGGTGATGTGGGTGACGCTGCTTATCTTATACTCAAAGGTAGCGTTGAAATTCGCAAAGGGGTGCGCACGTCATCACCACAAATATTGGCGACATTGGGCAAAGGCGATGCCTTTGGTGAAATGGCATTATTTGATGACGGCCCCCGTATGGCACAGGCCATTGCACGCACGGACGTTATTGCAATTCGAATTTCCCGAGACGAATTTGTCAAACGCCTGGATTCGATCGACCCCATAATGCGCACGACCATACTTTACATGGTAAAGCGCGTTCGCGACATGACCAGCGAATTCATGCGCCGCAAAAGCACCGATTGGCATGATTGGCGCAAAGATGATAAACCACCATATATAAGATAATTAAATACATCATCTAGGTAATTAAAAAATGACATCACCTGCCAGCATTACAATTCGTCGTCCCGATGACTGGCACGTTCATTTGCGCGATGATGAAATTCTTTTGGCGGTTGCGCCGTTTACCGCAAATGTATTTGCTCGCGCCATTATAATGCCAAACCTTAAAAATCCAATCGCAACCACCGCCGATGCAACCCAGTATCGCGAGCGCATAATAAAAGCGACCAATGGTTATGACTTTACCCCGTTGATGACCGCTTATTTAACCGACAATACCAATGCATCAGATATTGAAAATGGTTTTAAAAGTGGAGTCTTTACGGCGGCGAAATTATACCCAGCCGGCGCCACCACCAATTCAGAAAGTGGTGTAACAAATATAGAAAAGATTTCAGCGGTAATTGAAAAAATGGAAGAACTTTCCATGCCGTTGTTGGTTCATGGCGAGGTTACAAGCCCGGATATAGATATTTTTGATCGCGAAGCGGTGTTCATCGACCGGGTGTTAGGGCCTTTGCTTAACAAACATCCGGCTTTGAAGGTTGTATTTGAACACATTACAACCTCACAGGCAGTTCAATTTGTCCGGGCACAGGGCCCACGGGTTGGTGCGACCATTACCGTCCACCATTTAATGATTAATCGTAGCGATATGTTCAAAGGCGGAATTCGCCCCCATCTATATTGCCTACCGGTGGCCAAGCGCGAAGGGCATAGATTATCATTGATTGAAGCGGCTACATCGGGCGAAGAAAGTTTCTTTCTTGGGACCGATACTGCGCCGCATACGGTACACGCCAAGGAAAGCGCCTGTGGCTGTGCCGGTATTTTTTCAAGCCCAGCGGCGATTGAAATGTATGCACAAGTTTTTGACGAAGCGGGCGCACTGGATAAGCTTGAAACATTTGCCAGCCTTAATGGCCCGGCATTTTATGGCATGGATGCAAATAGTGATGAAATAACCCTTATTCGTGAAACATGGAAAGTGCCAGAAGCAGTTGATGTTAATGGCGGTGAAAGCATTTCACCATTCATGACGGGAAATGAAATCAACTGGAAGATTTCTTAGAAGAAAGATAGCCCGTGTCCAGAATTCAAGCACATCTTATGTTGCTGTTGACCGCAATGATTTGGGGTTCAACCTTTATCGTCCAGAAAACTGCATTTAGCGGCGAAGATGCTACGCTTGATGGTGCCGTTGGCCCTATTTTATTCACATCAATTAGGTTTATTCTTGGGGCGTTGGTTATTTTGCCATTTGTGTGGCGTGAAAAAAAACGCAAAGTGGTGCCGCTTTCAAGCAACCACATGATGATATTTGTTCTGACTGGCGTGGTGTTGTTCATTGCAAGCATCACCCAGCAAATTGGTATTATAACTACATCTGTTACCAATGCTGGGTTCTTGACCGCATTTTATGTTCCGTTGGTTCCCATATTGGCGTTGGTCATGTTTGGCACATGGCCACGCATTATTGTCTGGCCTGCCGCAATGGGGTGCGTTGGCGGGGCGTACTTGCTTAACGGTGGCAATTTAACTGAATTTTCAACTGGCGATATTTGGGTTTTATTAAGTGCAATTTTTTGGGCACTGCACATTACGCTTGTTGGAATATTTGTAACATCCAGCTCCAGACCGTTTGCCCTTTCGTTTATTCAGTTTGGAATCAGCGGGTTAATTGGCCTTGTTGGCGCCACCATGTTTGAAACAATAGACATATCCGGAATTATAAATATTGCACCGGAAATAATTTATGCAGGCGTGATTTCGGTTGGCATTGCCTACACCATGCAGGTTGTGGCCCAGCGCCATACCCATCCGGCCACCGCCGCAATAATAATGAGCTCGGAAATGCTGTTTGCCGCATTATTTGCCGCAGCATTTTTGGGCGAACGCCTTGATAGCATGGCGTTATTTGGTTGTGGCTTGATATTTATAAGCGCGTTTGCCGTTGAGGTTGCGCCATATTTAAAAATAAGAAGACCTGCCAAGGTAAGATAAAAATCAGCTTATTGGTTTTAGGTGCTGATTTATGCGGGATTCAAGCAATTTAAATCCGCGGGTAATAACAAATGTTATGGCAAGATAAAACAATCCAGCAACAATTAAAAATTCGGTCTGCATATAGGTGCGGGCAATTACCGTTTGCGCCATTCCGGTAATGTCCAACAACGTAATGGTGCTTGCCAGCGCAGACCCTTTAAGCATTAAAATTATTTCGTTACCATATGCTGGAACAGCTATGCGTATTGCCTGTGGGAAAACAACGTGCCTAAACGTTCGTGCCGGCCCCATTCCTACGCTCATCGCGGCTTCTACTTGCCCTTTTGGCACCGCGCTAATTGCACCGCGCAATATTTCTGCGGTATAGGCCCCGGTATTAAGGGCAAATGCAATAATCGCACACCAATATGCTTCGCGAAGAATGCTCCACATAAAGCTTTCACGTACTGCCTCAAACTGGCTCAGTCCATAATAAATAAGAAATATTTGCACCAATAAAGGGGTGCCGCGAAAAAAGAAAATATAACCAAAGGCTGGCCAACGTAATATTTTATTCTTTGAAAGACGCATTAGCGCAATCGGTACTGCAATTATGGCGCCAATTAATAACGCCAATGCCATTAGCTCAATGGTGGTTACAGCACCGTCAATAATTTTTGGCAGGTATTTCCATATGGTCGCAAAATCTATCATGAATGCGACCTTTCAATGCCACGGTTGGCACGTTGTTCTGCTTTGTGCAAAAGGCGCATGGTAACGATGGTCAGCAAAAGATAAATAATGGCTGCAGTAAAATAAAACGTGAACGGTTCTTTGGTAAAGCCAACTGCAATTTTGGTTTGACGCATTAATTCTTCAATTCCAATTATGGATACCAGTGAGGTATCTTTCAGCAGAACCAAAAACAAATTACCAAGACCGGGCAGGGCAATGCGCCAAAGTTGAGGCAATGTTACAAGGCGAAACACTTGCAACTTGTGCATGCCAAGCGCGTTTGCGGCCTCGGCCTGGCCCACGTGGATGGCTAAAAACGCTCCGCGAAAAACCTCTGTGGCGTAGGCGCCGAATGTAAGGCCAAGGGCTATTACACCAGATAGATATGGGCTTAGCTCGACAAATTTAACATCGCTAAATTTACTGGCTATTGATGTAAGGATCGATGACGAGCCAAAATAAATAATTAAAACCACCAGCAGTTCCGGCAGGCCGCGAATTACGGTGGTGTAAAAACCTGCCACTACACGGGCAATGCGTGATTTTGAAAGCTTGGCAACCGCGCCCAAAAGCCCAAGAATAAGACCAAGAACAAGCGCGCCCGCCGCCACCCGAATAGTCATCAGGGTGCCGAAAAGTAGTTGCTCACCAAATCCGTGTAAATCAATCATTGTTTATTTGTAAAATAAAAAAACCCACGCTGGAATTTATTAATCATCCAGCGCGGGTTTTTTATGTTTATCGCAATATTTATTAGTAAATATCTACGGTGAAGTACTTGTTATTAATGGCTTCGTATTTGCCATTTTTACGAATTGCGGCAATGGCTTTATTGAGCTTGCCTTTTAGGCCATCACCCTTGCGAACTGCAATTCCGATTTTATCGCCAATATCAATCGCATCACCACTAATGGCAAAACCCTTGCCCGCATCAGAACCGACCCAGTCGGCGCTTGGCAGGGTATCTGCGACAATGGCATCAACACGACCAGCGGCAAGATCAAGCCACGCGTTTTCTTGCGTATCATAAAGCTTTAGCTCGGCACCTGGAACGCTGTCTTCCAAATACTGCGAACTAATGGTTGCCCTCTGGGCGCCAACATTTTTACCGGAAAGATTGCTGATGTTGGTACTGCTTCCGGCCTTGGTCACAACTGAAAGCGTGTTCGAATAATAGCGATCAGTAAAATCAACCGCTTTTTTACGTTCAGCGGTAATAGACATGGATGCAACAATTGCGTCGTATTTATTTTGCTGCAAACCGGTGATGATTGTGTCCCAGTCGTTAATTATAAAAACACATTTTTCACCCATTTCGGCGCAAAGGGCCTTGGCTACATCAACGTCAAATCCTTCCACTCGGCCAGACGGGCCTATTTGGTTGAACGGAGGGTAGGCACCCTCGGTACCAATGCGAACCGGGTCTGCCGCGTTTGCATTTGCGTTAATAGACAGCGCCGCAACGGCGGCAAACATAATTGATTTAATTTTCATTTGTATCCTCCCTGGGGAATTAATTTTTTTGGTTCCGAACGTTACCCCCGTTTATGCATCTTCTCAAGCACTTGATTGAACTCCTTATTTTTGTGGTTCTTAGGGGCGTTTTTCCCTGTTGACCACAGGAATACTACTGTCAAAATGCGCGGGTAGCCCGCCAAACAATCAAGAAGTAATTATGGAGAAACCATGACCCAATCCACCCAATCTGATGAATTAAACGCACTGGTTCTAGACGAAACCGACGGCAAAGTTAGCCATTCATTTAAAACCCTTAACCTTAGCGACCTGCCCGAAGGTGATGTTACCGTGGCGGTTGAATATTCATCACTCAATTATAAAGACGGAATGATAATAAGCGGCATTGGCAGGTTGGTAAGAAACTACCCCCATGTTCCGGGTGTGGATTTTGCCGGCACGGTTGAAAATTCTGAAAGCCCAAATTTCAAACCTGGCGACAAGGTTGTCTGCACCGGTTGGCGCGTGGGCGAGGCCCACTGGGGTGGGTTTGCAACTAAGGCCCGGGTAAAATCGGATTGGTTGGTTAAATTACCAGATGGATTAGACGCAAAACGCGCCATGGCAATTGGTACCGCTGGTCTAGCTGCGGCATTAGCAGTTTTGGCACTGCAAGAACATGGTTGCTCGCCGGAAAACGAAGGTGAAATTTTAATAACCGGTGCCGCAGGCGGGGTTGGTTCGGTTGCGGTGGCATTATTGGCCAGCCTTGGCTACCGCGTAACTGCCGGAACCGGGCGGGTCGAGACCCATGAATATTTAAAAGACCTTGGTGCGGCTGAACTTGTATCGCGCGCCGAATTAGAAGAAGCCCCCCGTGGCCCGTTGGCGTCTGAACGTTGGGCCGGCGCCATTGATAATGTTGGCGGGCCCATATTAGCCAATCTTTTGACGTCGCTTAAATATGGCGCCAGTTGCGCCGCTGTTGGCTTGGTGGCTAGCCCAAAATTAGACACCACGGTAATACCGTTTTTGCTCAGGGGGGTTAACCTATTAGGCATTGATTCCGTTCATTGCCCCAATGACCGCCGCCTGGATGGATGGAACTTGCTGGCAAAAAACCTGCCCATGGACAAGCTGGATGGCCTTACCTCTGTCAGCCCAATGGCTGAACTGCCGAAACTGGCAGGGCTTATATTAAAGGGCCAAATCCGGGGCCGCACGGTAATAGACGTCAACCGTGGCTAAAATCCTCTCCAATAGTGACCATTTTGGGGGCGGGACACTTGACAGCAACCGCTCACAGGCACTAATACGGGCGCCACGCCAAGGCTAACAAGGTTAAGGCGTGTTATGGCTGGGTAGCTCAGCTGGTTAGAGCGCGGCACTCATAATGCCGAGGTCGGCAG
>CBFDBQ010000020.1:0-35111 GCA_965603095.1 uncultured Thalassospiraceae bacterium
AGGAAGATGTGTTTGCGGCAATCGAACCTGTCTTGGCTGGTGTGTTTGAAGAATTTGCAAATGGCCGCACGGTCACTCCCACCCCGTTCCCACGAATTAAATATAAAGATTCCATGTTAAAATATGGCTCTGACAAGCCTGATCTAAGAAACCCCATTGAAATTACCGATACCACCGAACCTTTCCGTGGTTCGGGCTTTGGTCTTTTTGCTAAAAATATTGAAAAAGGATCGGTTGTTCGCGCTATTCCCGCACCGGGCGCGGCAGAAAAAGCCAGAAGCTTTTTTGATAAATTAAACGATTGGGCGCGCGGCGAAGGTGCCGGTGGATTGGGTTATATAATCTATGGTGCTGATGGCGAAACCAAAGGACCCATTGCTAAAAACCTTGATGCTGATCGTGTAAGCGCAATTAAAGAAGCAACCGGGGCCAAAGACGGCGACGCGGTATTTTTTGTTTGTCAGCCCGTGCGTGATGCCGAACGATATGGCGGCCTTGCCCGCGATAAAATATGTGACGAACTTGCATTGCGTGAAGATGGCTGTTTCAAGTTCTGCTGGATTGTTGATTATCCCATGTACGAACTGGACGAAG
This sequence comes from uncultured Thalassospiraceae bacterium, assembly GCA_965603095.1. Classification (GTDB taxonomy): domain Bacteria; phylum Pseudomonadota; class Alphaproteobacteria; order Rhodospirillales; family Magnetovibrionaceae; genus DAOVVL01. The sequence goes on from CBFDBQ010000020.1 coordinate 595, forward strand.
ATACTGGAAAAATTGAATTTTCCCATAACCCATTTTCTATGCCCCAAGGTGGTATGGAGGCGCTTGCTTCAGAAAACCCCTTGGATATTCTGGCCTATCAATATGATATTGTTTGCAATGGGATAGAGCTTTCATCCGGTGCCATTCGTAACCACCTGCCAGATATCATGTACAAGGCTTTCGAGATTGCCGGATACAGCAACGAGGTGGTGGAAAAAGAATTTGGCGGAATGCTCAATGCGTTCAAATTCGGTGCACCGCCCCATGGTGGTTCAGCACCAGGCATTGATCGCATCGTTATGATGCTGGCGGATGAGCCAAATATTCGCGAAGTAATTGCATTCCCCATGAACCAGCAAGCACAAGATTTGTTGATGGGTGCGCCTGCGGTTGCGGCCCCTGAACGTTTGCGCGAACTTTATTTAAAACTGGCACCACCACCAAAGGCTAAATCCAGTTCTGAAAAAGCGGAAAAGACAGAAGAATAATTTATCTTAGGCGTTTACGTCAGTTGAATTTTCAATTCTGCGCAATACCGAAAGAATGTGCAACGCGCGCTCCGGTGCGTTTGAGCCCGGTTTGGCGTGACGGCTGGTAAATTGGTATTTCTCTTCCCATATTTTAACAAAATCTCGCTTGGCATCGGGCATGGCCTTTTCCCCGGTCAACGCACCAATTGTTTGTTTAAATTCAGGGTGTAGTTCGGACTGGAATGAAAGATCTGAATATTCATCCCATTTCAATACACCAGCGGCATAAAGATCAAACCCAAGTTTCGCCACTTCACGCGGCGACATATGACGGGAGTTTGTATTTTCTAGTATTTTTTCAAGTGGTCGTTCAATTGCGCTTTTGCCCGAGCCCTTGATTACCTCGGGCATTAGCGGGTCTTCGACCACCACAAGTTTTCTCCCGATTTTACTCGCTAGCTGTCCCATGTTGGATATTGCAGAATTTATTTTCATTTTGTTCGCTCATAAAAAAATGCCTCGGCCACAGAATATGCGGCGCGAGGCCAAGTTTGGGCTTGAGGGATAACGCTGTTTTTTAGAAAAAGCCCGTAAACTAAAGTGAAATTAAAAAATCATGCTCAACTGTTCTGAGCCATAAAGATCGATCCGTTTTTTTTAGGCCGAAGCTTCGCCTTTAAATATTTGCTCCATTTTTTTGGTAATTATTGGTGTTTCACGAGTTTCTAATTCATCTTCTTCTGCCATTTGTTTTAATGTTTCGGCGCGAGCGCGTTTGGTCTTGTACATGGCGGCATCGGCCAGGCCCATAAGTACGTCAGCATTTGTTTTTTCTTTAAAGTATTCAAACCCAAAACTTGCGCGAATAGCTATGGGGGCACGGTTCCAATGAACGATGGCGTTGTTTATTATGCGCTCAAGCATTTCGGCGCGGGCTTGACCGCTTTTCCAATCTGTTCTCGATAGAATTACCGCAAACTCATCACCGCCAAGCCTGCCTACGCTATCGTGGGGCCTGATATTTGCCTTAAGAAGCTCTGCAACCTTTTGCAACACAAGGTCACCCGCGCCATGTCCGTAGGTATCGTTTATGGGCTTGAAATCATCTAAATCTATAAACACCAAAACGCCGGTTTCATCATAGCGTTCAGCCGCCGAAAGAACCCGCTCAAGCTCATCTTCCAATCCGCGCCTGTTTAATGCATTGGTGAGGCTATCGTTAAGAGCCAGATGCTCCATTTCCAATATTTTTTGTTGCTGGGAAAATATTTTTCGCTCAGCACCGCGTGCCTGCATCAATGCAAGATCTGCCGCATTGATAAGCTTTCGCGTCTCGCTGTTTCCGCCGAAAATAAATTCTTGTTCAATCAGTATTTTTAAATCCCTGACGGCGTTTATTAGGAAAGGCTCACTAATTTTAGGAGCACCTTTATTCGCCACCATTTTTCCAAGCGGGTAGTTCATTATTTTTCCCATTTTCAAACACTCCACAAATTTGTTGTTGCCTGTAAGTAAAGGCAATGTTTGTGCCACAAATAAACTGTTTGAAATCAATGGGGTAACTAATGAAGCAATGGGCAAAAACCTCCACTTCGGCAATTATTGCCTAGTTGTCATGGAGTCCCAGGGATAATAAGGGGTCATAAGGAGTAAATTTCCCAGCGCAATACTGCCCGCAGGCGCAGACGTATGGATAAGACCTAAGAGTAAATAGGATGATTAATCAGAAACGATGTCTATATCGCCATCTTCGGCAAAAAGCGCCGGGCGGAAGATGCCACGGATAAAGCGTGCGCCGGGTGATGGGGTGGGGGCATCCATTTTTGCCCGTACTGGAAGTGGGTCTGGTAGCGTAGCCACGGCAAGTATGCGCGAGCCAGAAAAGATCATTCCTGCCCTTATGCGGGCAGCAGCTTCGCTGGGGGCCGTGATAACGTCTTTCACCACCTCGTCTGAATCTCCGGGACGGATATGGGTGATTGTAAAACGCCGCTCATTTTCAGCAGGAATATTATCGTATTTTTCGCCTTCTTGGCGTTCGTCGAACAGTCTTTTCATAGGCCCCCCGGATGGCTTTCGCCTATCGAATCCCCGTTGAATTATTGTTTTCTTACTTTGATAACCCTTAGGTAGTTTGTTTTATTTGTTGCGGTTTGAAGATTCTTTATTAACAAAAATTGGCTAAAAGCTTGGGCTTTTTATTATTTGATTAACCGATAGCCTCGAATCCCCGTTCCGTAAACTATTCCTTAACTATAATATATTCAGTGTAGTGTCAATGGGTTGCTACCTTATGTAGTACATACAACAATACATAGTAGTAACGAGCAAGTTGATATCTAACCATTGGAATTATAGTTCAGTAAAAATCAAATAATTATATGCGCCCACGTATATGCCCAGAATAGGCAAAACAGCGTTTTATAGCGTTCCTATGAACAAGAAATTGTTCCTGTTTTTTTTAAACCACTATTTTGGGAGTAGCCGCCATCCAACCGCAATCCACCCTAAATACAGCAGATGAAGGCCAGCTAGAAGGCCAGTTAGACGACCTTCAGCGGGGGTCGGTTTGTCGAGCGTTGTTTGAGGGTTTTGCCAAGGCTGGGCTCACCGGTAGCGACCTTGCCGACCTTGCCGGCGTTACACCGCCAACGGTCAGCAAGTGGCGACGGGGCTTAATTCATATTCCTGCATCAAGGGTAGCGTTTTTTACTCTGGTGCTGGCACACTTGTTGGAGGACTTGCGCGATTTGAGGAACCTTGACGCACAAATTAATGTACGCAGGTCAGGCTGGGCTGAGCAGGCCGAAATCATCGAAGAGGTAGCAGGCGGGCTGTTAAAAGTTCAAGAGCAAATAAATTTGGAATTTGACCCCCGTGAAGTAAGGCTAGGCGCGCAAATGTTTCGCGAATGGTGGGATTGTGGTGCGGCGCTAGATTTACAAAAAACATGGCTTCGCGCCATTGGCGGACGTCACCCCGATGAAAGATCCAGCCACCTTATTCAAAAAATGGATGTATAGAACATGAACCACAGAAAATCTGATACCACCACATCCGATCTGCTTGGCATGACCCAAGAAGGCCTTAAAACAGCGCTGGTGGTTCGCGAAAGCTATCACACCGGGGATCCTGTCTGCGTGCCCGATGACCCATCAAAAATATTATTGCCGGAATATTTAATAAACACCGGCCTTAATTTAGGTGAATTTGATGACCCGCTTCCATTGGCAATGATGGCAACCCGCGATCCTGAATCACCTATGGCATTGGCGGCCGCTACGCGCATGTCACCAAAAGGATCGGGCAATCGCTTGGTTGCCGGGGTTTTTGGATTGGTTGGTGAAAAAACCCGCCATCCACTGGTAAAACGAGCGGTAGCATTAGTTAGCCAAAACGATTTCAGCCCTAGATCAATAGCTTTTGTTCGGGGTAAGGCATCGCAATTTATTGTCCAAACCCGTGAGCAGTATTCGATTGCGCTAAAGCAAAATCTTCGCGCGCTACTTGGTGGCGATATAGAGCCACGCACATTTGTAAGAGAATTTTTTGAGCTAACCGAAGCTGGAAACCTTAGAAGCTCAGTGCGGCAAAACCTTATTACAAGCCTGTTGTTGGCCGAAGGCATAAGACCGGGAATAAAGTTTTTGATGTTGGAAAATTTTTATCGTTTGCCAGTGCCTACCCGAAAGGGAATTGTGTCTTCAATTTCCGCGGCCCCAGTAACGCGTCATATTGAAATGCTGAAAGAAGAATTGCGCTGGATTATCTCCCCTGAGCGCCAGGCACAAGTGGCCCATGCACAAGTGGTGAGCAAAGCGCAAAAACCAAAACAGCCAGTGAACAATATCCACTAGCTGTAATGTTTTTTGATATTTTTTATCAATAATCTTAGATAGCTTTTGCTTCTTTTCCGCCATCATAAAGCGTTGCGCTGGTTTCGCAATAAAGGCTGTAAAGCGTTTCGATAACTGCGCTGGCCTCATCCCCGCTTAAAGAATAAAAAATTGTTTGCGCTTCGCGCCTTGTGGAAACAAGGTTGTCGCGGCGGAGCCTAGCCAGATGTTGCGATAGGGCAGATTGACTTAGGCCTATAATTTGCTCCAGATCGCTTACGCATTTTTCACCCGGAACCAACTGACACAAAACCATCAACCTATGCTGATTGCTCATGGCTTTTAACAGGGTGCTTGCCCTGAGTGCGTTTTCTTGAATTGTTTTAAGACGTTCACTAACCAATTTTATTACCCCCAAAAAAAAGTGATCAAGCAGACCCTCCCAAGCCGCTAGAATCATTATACCTGTATATCATAATATACGCATACTTTATCCCAAACGGTTATTTTAGCATTTTTTTAGGTCTCTTAATATTGTCGGGATACTGAAAAGATTTATTAAAATCAAGGTATTATGGTAAATTATGCGTCATTTACCTGTTTTATCTTAGGTTTTGCATACCCATGTACCAATGTCAGAAGCGGCGGGATGATAAATAAGGTCAGCAATGCTGATAGGGCCAAACCGCCAACCACAACCGAGCCTAGGCCACGGTAAAGCTCTGAACCGGCACCGGGAAATATGACCAACGGCAACATGCCAAAAATACTGGTCAGGGTTGACATAAATATAGGGCGAATACGGTTTTGGGTTGCGGCAACAATGGAATCTTCAACGTTCATACCATCATGGCGTTGGTGGTAAAGCGTTTGGTGAACAATAAGTATGGCGTTGTTAACCACAATCCCAACTAAAATAATAAACCCAAGCATCGTAAGCATATCAAGCGACTGTTGTGTGAATAGGCTTAACACGCCAAGCCCAATCACCCCGCCAGCGGTTGCTAGCGGAACCGAAAGCACAATTATCAACGGATAAATAAAACTTTCAAACAGCACCGCCATAACAAGATAGACAATTACAATTGCAATTAACAAATCAACCACCATTGCATCCCATGCTTGTGATAATTTATCTGCAGTTCCGGAAAGATTTATGCTCATACCATCGGGCAGACCATCTTTAAATAATGGGGCCAGCACCTCTGCATTTATTATGTCTATTGCTTCTTCCATGGATACGTTGGATGCCGGGCGAACCTCGATAGTTACCGTTCGTTCCCGCTCGATATGTCTAATCTCGGTTGGCCCCGATGTAACAATAACATCGGCGAGCGAGCTAACCGGAAGAATGGCCCCACTGCGCGTTACAACCGGAAGGTTTGCCACCCCTTGAGTTTCGGTTATGCCAGATTCAGGCCCGGCGATTGTTAAATCAATTCTTTCGCCGCCAACGGTTATTTGGGCTATGCGCAAACCATCGTTAAATGCATCAACCGTTTGGCTAAACTCGCGGGCTGATATCCCATTATCTGACAGACGCACAGGGTCTGGAATAATACGCACTTCAGGCGCACCAAGCTCCAACCCCGGTTTGGGTCTAATTTGGTTTCCTTGGTCTCTTGGCAGTACTTTGCCAGCTATTTGCGTAACCTTTAATGCGGTTGCCAGAACCTCTTCTAGTTCAGGCCCGGAAATATCGATATTAATAGACCGGCCACTGCCGACGGAACGGCCAAATAGCGATGGCTGGGTAACAAACCCAAATGTTCCCGGTTCTTTAAAAACAGGCTTTCTTATTATGGGTATTAATTCTGCGGCACGGTCTGGCTCTATGGCGCTGGCTCCAACAAAAGTAGAAGTGGGCCGTGCCACAAAAAAGAAATTATCTATTTTTGGTATTCCGTCGACGGTCTCTTCTGGGCCGGTTTCATATGCCCAGTATTTTTTAACCTCGTTCTCTACTTCTTCGGCAATGGAAATGGTTGTTTCTAGGTTGTATCCCGGCGGTGGTAATATGGCGCCAATAATAAGGTTTCTATTTCCTTCGGGCAGATATTCAAGCTTAGGCAACAATACCCACGTAATTATGGTCGCAGAAACGGTTATTGCCACCACTACGGTGCGGGCTAGTTTTTTGTCGTGGGCAACGCGGTGGGTAAATGAAACTATGAACGCGGTGAATTTTTCTGACCAAGCATCAAGCGCTTGCAACCACTTAATCTTGGCGGCCCCATTTTTTGTCCCCTTGGGCATTTTTTCTAACAGTTTGTTTGAAAGCGCGGGAATAACAGTTACCGCCACCACAAGCGAAAGAACAACTGCAACCGATATGGCAACTGCGATATCACGGAAAAGCTGCCCAACCTCAAGGTTCATGGCCAGAATTGGGGCAAACACCAGCACCGTGGTCAATGCCGAAACCAAAACAGCCCCCCATACTTGCTTTGCCCCGTGGTATGCCGCATCGCTTGAACTGCGGCCTTCTTGGCGCAGGCGATAAATATTTTCTAAAACCACAATTGCGGCATCTACAACCATGCCAACAGCAAAGGCAATACCGGCTAGAGAAATAACATTTATTGATCTGCCCATGGTGGCCATGGCAACAAACGCACCAATAACCGAAACTGGAATTGCTACAGAAATAATTATTGTCGCAGAACCTGAACGCAAAAATAGCATTAACACCATTGCCGCCAACAAACCGCCAAGCCAGATATTTTGCTGTACTAAATCAATGGCCGAATTAATGTAAACTGTTTCATCATACATTTGGACAAGCTCAAGCCCGACTACGGGCAGGGGGCCGCTGTTTAGCTCACTTATCGCCGTGTGTACGCCATCCATTGTTTCAATTACGTTTGAACCACTTTCGCCAACGGCATTTAGAACCAATGCTTGTTCGCCTAAGCGTCGAATGCGCGCTCGAGGTTCGCGGTAGCCATAAACAATTTCACCAATATCACCAACGGTAACCCGTGAAATTTGACCGCTTGTACTATCACTAAGCGAGCGGATTACAACCGCACGAACATGGTCTATGGATGAAAGCTCGCCTTGGGTTCGCACCACATAACGGCGCTTTCCTTCGTCAACCGTTCCTGCGGTTACCGATGAATTGGCCGAACGCAATGCACCAACAACTTCGGAAACCGTAAGCCCAAACCGGGCCATTCGTTCCGGGTCAACCACCACCCGCATTTCGCGTTTCATTCCGCCATAAACATTTACCCCGGCAATGCCCCTAACCCGTTCAATGCGGTCTTGAATTACATTTTCTATGTAATCGCCGTAGGTATGGATATCGCGTTCATTGCCAGCGGTGCGTTTTAAGGTAAACCATGCGATGGGCCTGTCTTCGCTGTCGTGGGTTCTGAGCGTCGGTTTATCAACCTCGTCAGGATATCCGGTGATGCGTTCAAGCCGGTTTGAAACCAACAACAAGGCTTTGTCCATATCTTGGGAAAGGGAAAACTCCAGCGTAATTCGTCCACTACCGTGTTGCGAACGGCTTGACATTGAATCAAGACCCTCAAGCCCTTTAAGCACATCTTCTTGGCGATTTATAACCTCGCGTTCAACCTCGGCCGGTGCCGCACCGGGCCAGTTAGTTCGAACCGATAAAACTGGTTTTCTTATGTCGGGGGTTAATTGAATGGGGATGGTTTTCAGCGCTAGCATGCCGAACATGACAACCATCAGCACCGCCGCAATTACGGCAATGGGTCGATCTATTGCCGTGCGGATAAGGTTCATTTTATTTCATTCTTCTTATTGGTATTTTTAATACTTACGTTTTGCCCGGGGCGCAGGCGTTCATTGCCGCGCACCACAACCTTGTCTCCGGGGTTAAGACCATTTAGCACAACAAAGCGTTGTCCGATTGCCTCGCCTAACGTGACCGGGTTTATATTTACTTTTCCATCAACCACAACATAGACAACTTGTTTTCCGCCTCGGTTTAATATCGCGTCTTTATGAACGCTTGTTACCTCGCGCACCGCACCTGCGGGAACGTCAATGGTTACACTTTGGTTTGCTGCCATTCCTACAAGAACGCCATCGTCTATTGGCGTTAAGCGAACTTCTCTAGTGCGGGTGAGGGGGTTTTCTTCGGGTACCACGGCCCGAACCGCGCTTATGCCAGTGACGGAATTTCCAATGCGAAACGGAACCTCGGTTCCGGGCAAAAGGCCGCTTGTGCGTCGGGCCGGAACTTGGGCCTCTATTTCCATATCCACATCGCTAATCATACTTACTACTGGTTGGCCGACACTTAGGTAGCTTCCGCTTTCGGTGTGAACTTTTGTTACGACCCCGGTGTATGGTGCACGGATTGTGGTATTGGCAAAATCTATTTCCGTAAGTTTAAGGTTGGCGCGTGAGCGTTTTAGCTGGGCATCGGCTTCGAGAGATGCGCTTTCTGCTTTTATTAATTCCTGCCTAGCATCATCAAATCGAGCCGGGCTAAAAGCAGCCGAAGTTTTAAGATCTTCAAGTCGTTGCAGTTCTTGCCGGCGCAGTTCCGTCTGGGCGCGCGCAGTTCCAGTTCTGGCTTTGGCGGCCTGAACTTCGGCGCTAGCCAGCTCGCGTGACCATTTAATGCTATCACTGTGGAGCAGGGCAATTTTGTCATTCTTTTTTACCCGATCACCGACCCGGGCAAGTATTTTTAATACCGGGCCTTTTACAATGGCTGAAACCGCACCCGACTGCGCCGCAACCAAACGACCAATTATGGGAACGCTTTGGCGTGCAGTTTCCATGCGAACATCATCAACGCTAACGCTGGCGCCACGTTTTTCATCCTTATTTTTATCTTGGTTTTTTTCTTGCGCGCTTGCGCTTGTTGCTAAAACTGCAAAAGTAGATAGTAAAAGCGTGAATAATATAAACTTTGCACGGGCATTGAAAAAACCAGATTTCCCATATTTCATTGAGAACCTCTTTTTTGTTGGTTGAAAAGGACTTTAGGGCTAAATACCCAGTCTTTCAATCTTGCTTTATAAACCGCAATAGCCATAATTTACTTGTAAATCATATATAGGGAATATCTAAAGATGGCCAAGGCAAAAAAACAAAACGAAGAAATACCAACAGATATCAAGGCCCTTGGTTTTGAAGAGGCATTGGCTGAGCTGGAAGATATAGTCCGTGACCTAGAAGACGGCTCGGGCGAGCTTGAAAGTGCCATCAAGGCGTTTGAGCGCGGAACCCACCTTAAGCGCCACTGCGAGCAAAAACTAAAAGAAGCAGAAGCAAGAATAGAAAAAATTGTTCCGGGTTCTGGCGGGAAGCTTAGCGCCAAACCGGCGGAGTTTGATTAAGGGTGTCACAATCAAATAAATCAAATATAGAAGCATTTTCAGCCCAGTTGAAAAAAACTGCCAATCGGGTTGATGCCGTGCTTGATAAATTGCTACCAAAACCAAATGGCCCCGAAGGCCGCTTGATGGAAGCGGTCAGGTATTCGACCCTTGGTGGGGGCAAACGCATAAGACCGTTTCTTACACTAAACACCGCCGCTCTGTTTGAAGTAGACAGCGAAAGCGCAGAGCGCGTTGCCGCCGCCATAGAGATGATGCATTGTTATTCTTTAATACACGATGACCTGCCAGCAATGGATGATGATGATCTTCGTCGTGGACGTAAAACCACACATATAAAATTTGATGAGGCTACCGCAATATTAGCTGGGGATGCGCTTCAGGCATTGGCATTTGAGGTAATTGCTAATGAGAAAACCCATCAGGACGCAAGCATTCGTATTGAGCTGGTTGATGCGCTTTCTAAAGCCGCTGGCCCAAAAGGTATGGTTGGCGGGCAAATGCTAGATCTTGTGGCCCATGAACATAATTTTGATGTGAACGAGGTCGCCCGTTTGCAACGAATGAAAACTGGCGCGTTAATAGATGTGTCGTGTCTTGCCGGATGCGTTCTTGGCAAAGCATCTGAACACGCCCGTCATATGCTGCATGGTTATGCCCATGATCTTGGGTTGGCCTTTCAAATTGCAGATGACTTGCTCGATTTAGAAGGTGACGAAGAAACGGTTGGAAAAAAAACCGGTAAGGACCAGGCCCAAGGAAAAGCCACCTTTGTAACCATGCTGGGCGCAGAAGGGGCACGAGAGCAGGCCAAGGCGCTTTCCGCCCAAGCGGTAGAACATCTTGCAATATATGAAAAAAAGGCAGACCCTTTACGTGATTTGGCTAATTTCGTGGTTGAGCGGTTGTCCTGAGGTAAATTGGGGTCTAAAACCCAGCTTATGTCGCAATATTTGAGCGCTCAAATGAGGAAAAAATGACTGAAACGGTGGATGGCACACCCATACTGGATAGTATTTCCAGCCCAGAAGATATTCGTTCATTACAATTGGATGATATTAAGCTGCTGGCTGATGAATTGCGCTTCGAGACTATTCGCACAACATCAATTACCGGTGGCCATCTTGGGGCATCGTTGGGTGTTGTCGAATTAACAACCGCGCTTCACCACGTATTCAACACCCCCGATGACAGGCTTATCTGGGATGTGGGTCATCAGTGTTACCCCCACAAAATATTAACTGGCAGACGCGAACAAATGATAACCCTTCGCCAAGGCGGTGGTATTTCAGGTTTTACCAACAAAGCAGAAAGCAAGTTTGACCCGTTCGGTGCTGGGCACAGCTCAACATCTATTTCTGCTGGTCTTGGTATGGCAGTTGCGCGTGATATGGATGGCAGAACAAATAATGTAATTGCCGTAATTGGCGATGGCGCCATGAGCGCAGGAATGGTTTACGAAGCAATGAATCATGCCGGTTCGCAGGATTCACGCCTAATTATTATTTTAAATGATAACGATATGTCCATAGCCCCACCAGTTGGTGCCATGAGCGCGTATCTTTCTAGGCTTATTTCATCAAAACCATACCGTCAGGCCCGTGACCTAGCTAAACAGCTTTCGAAAAAATTGCCCCGCAGTTTGGAAGAGGCGGCAAGACGGGCCGAAGAATACGCTCGTGGTTTGGTTACCGGCGGTACACTGTTTGAAGAAATGGGAATTTTTTATGTTGGCCCCATTGATGGCCATAATTTAGATCATTTATTGCCGGTTTTAAAAAATGTGCGCGATGACGAAGGTATGGGCCCGGTATTAATTCATGTTGTTACACAAAAAGGACACGGTTACGCGCCCGCCGAAGATGCGCCAGATAAATTTCACGGTGTTGGTCGCTTTGACGTTGTTACCGGGGCGCAGGTAAAGGCAAAATCAAACGCACCCAGTTATACCTCGGTTTTTTCCGATGAAATAGTACGTCTTGGTGGGGTAGATGAAAAAATAGTTGCCATTACAGCCGCCATGCCATCCGGAACCGGGCTTGATGAATTTGCTGAAAAATATCCAGAACGATTTTTTGATGTGGGCATTGCCGAACAGCATGCAGTTACCTTTGCCGCCGGATTAGCGGCGGAGGGGGTTAAGCCGTTTTGTGCAATTTATTCAACCTTCCTTCAGCGTGCATACGATCAAGTAATTCATGACGTAGCTATTCAAAAGCTTCCGGTTCGTTTTGCCCTTGACCGTGCTGGGTTTGTCGGTGCCGATGGCGCAACCCATCATGGGTCTTTTGATTTAGCCTATCTAGGTTGTGTTCCGGGAATTGTGGTAATGGCCCCGGCTGATGAGGCGGAGCTTAAAAATATGACAGCAACAGCCGCCGCATTTGACGAAGGGCCCATAGCTTTTAGGTATCCACGCGGCGAGGGGGTTGGTATAGAGCTTCCCGCCATAGGTACAGCCCTTGAAATTGGCCGTGGCCGCATAATGGCCGAAGGCACAACAGTTGGTATTATTTCCATTGGCACGCGGTTGGCGGCAGCATTGGAAGCCGGTGAAAAATTGGCGGCGCAGGGTTTTTCCACATCCGTTGCCGATGCCCGGTTTATGAAGCCGCTAGATGAAAACTTGATAGAGCGTATGGCGCGCGAACACGAGGTATTAATAACCATAGAAGAAGGTTCCCATGGCGGTTTTGGTGCTAGCGTTATCGAGCATCTTTCCAACAAAGGATTGCTGGATCGCGGATTAAAAGTCCGCACCATGGCGATACCAGACATATTTATTGAGCAAGAGACACAGGCAAATCAAATAATTCAGGCAGGCCTTGGTGCCGATAAAATTCTTGAAGTTGCATTAATGGCCCTTGGCAAAAATGCCAAAAATGTATCCGCCAAAAGCCGAGCTTAAACAAAAATTGCCCAAGACTGAAAAAAAACGTCCCGAAAAAATACGCATTGATCAGCTGTTGGTTGACCGTGGTTTGGTTGAAAGCAAATCCAAGGCCCAAGCATTAATTATGGCCGGCAAGGTTTTCAGCGATACAAAACGTTTGGATAAGCCGGGCCACAAGGTTTCCTCGGAAATAGCATTAGAGGTAAAAGGCCAAGACCACCCGTGGGTATCGCGTGGCGGGATCAAGCTAGCATCGGGACTTGAGAATTTTTCCATCAGTCCAGATGGGCTTGTCTGCATTGATGTTGGCGCATCAACCGGTGGTTTTACCGATGTGTTATTGCAAAATGGTGCCAAAAAAGTATATGCGGTTGATGTTGGCCATGGCCAGTTGGCATGGAAACTACGCGAAGACGAACGCGTTGTTGTATTAGAAAAAACAAACGCTCGCTACCTGACAGAAGAACATATTTCAGAACCAATTGATCTTGTTGTTTGTGATGCATCATTTATTGGCCTGCAAACGGTTTTACCGGCAGCAATGAAATTAGCCGTGCCAAATGCACACCTAATTGCGCTAATAAAACCGCAATTTGAAGTAGGTAAAGACCAGGTGGGCAAGGGCGGTGTGGTGCGCGATCCTGAGCTGCACCAAGAAGTTTGCGATAAAATCAAAAACTGGATTTCAGGCTTAGACGGTTGGGAAGTATTGGGCGTTTCAGAAAGCCCCATAAAAGGGCCGGAAGGAAATATTGAATTTCTTATGGCTGCCATAAGAAAATATTAGTCTTCATCCACCGGCAGGCCGTCATCAATCCATTTGTTGATGCCACCCTTCATGTGGGTTACTTCGCCAAAACCAGCATTCATTAATTGCTTTGCCGCTACGGCTGAGCGTTTACCCACGGCGCACATTAAAATAACTTCGGTTCCATTAATTACCGGAAAATGATCAGCTTCAAAAAAACTTAGCGGCATTAGAAACGCGCTGGGGATACGAACATTTTCATATTCGCTGGCTTCGCGCACATCAACAATTACCGACTGTCCGCTTGCAAGGCGTGCATGCACATCGGTCGGTTCCAGCTCGATAAGTATCGGGGCGGATGATTTGGTGGTGATGGATATGATATCTGCGCTCATGGTTTTTGTATCTTTCGCTATTTTAGTATAATGCTTTAATTTCAGTGTATATAATTATATTAACACCAAACTTTAATGTCAAATATAAATTAATAACTAAATATATATGTATAATATTAGAGATAATGGATAAATACCTAGATAAATCAGATAGTTATATAAAAATAAGGACTGGAAAACTTATCCGCATTGCGCCTTAAAACGCAATAAATGATCGGCCAACACCAACGCCAGCATGGCCTCGGCAATGGGAACCGCACGAATACCAACGCAGGGGTCGTGGCGACCCTTGGTGGAAATGGTGGTCTGTTTTCCGCCCTTGGTTATGGTTTTGCGTGGCGTCAATATTGAACTGGTAGGTTTTACCGCAAAGCGGGCAACAATATCTTGGCCCGATGAAATACCACCCAATGTTCCGCCGGAATTGTTGGAAAGAAATTTGGCCATACCTTTTTCCATGCGGATTTCATCTGCATTTTCAACCCCGGTTAATTCGGCGGCCGCAAAACCTGCGCCAATTTCAACACCCTTGACCGCAGGGATGGACATTAATGCCTTGGCGATGTCGGCATCAAGGCGGTCAAAAACAGGCTCACCTAATCCTGCCGGGATACCGCTTGCCGTTACCTCAACAATGGCGCCAGCTGAATTACCGTCTTTGCGGATACCGTCTAGATAATCTGCCCATACTTTGGCGGCATCGGCATCGGGGCCAAAAAATGGGTTTTTGGCAACATTGGCCCATTTGAATTTTTTAGGATCTATGGCGTGCGGCCCTATTTGAATTACCGCGCCGCGCAATTTTATTTTTTTACCCAAAGCATCAACCAGAACCTTTTGCGCAATTGCACCACCGGCAACGCGCACTGCGGTTTCTCGCGCGCTAGAGCGCCCACCACCGCGATAATCGCGCAGGCCGTATTTTGCTTCATAGGTAAAATCGGCATGTCCGGGGCGAAATTTGTTTTTTATGTCTGAATAATCTTTGGAGCGGGTATCGACATTTTTAATTAATAAACCAATGGGCGCACCAGTGGTTTTTCCTTCGAACACACCGGAAAGAATTTCGACCTTGTCCGGTTCTTTGCGTTGGGTAGTAAAACGCGATTGCCCCGGTTTGCGTTTATCCATAAACGGTTGGATGTCTTTTTCCGAAAGCTGAATTCCCGGCGGGCAGCCGTCAACCACACCGCCAATTGCGGGCCCATGGCTTTCGCCAAATGTGGTAAGTCGGAAAATTTCTCCGAATGTGTTTCCGGGCATTAAATGGTTCCTTGTTTAGTGTTAATTATACCGTTGAAATATCGGGCGCGTCTGCGGCTTTCATACCTACTATATTATAACCACAGTCAACATAATGCACCTCACCAGTTACACCGCTGGCTAGTGGGGAAAGAAGGTAAAGACCGGCCCCACCAACATCATCAAGCGTAACATTGCGGCGCATGGGTGAATTATATTCGTTCCATTTCATTATATACCTGAAATCGCCAATACCGCTGGCGGCTAAGGTTTTCATCGGCCCGGCAGAAAGGGCATTTACGCGAATACCGTCTTTGCCTAAATCTTCAGCCAAATAACGCACGCTTGCTTCCAGTGCGGCCTTGGCAACACCCATAACGTTGTAGTGGGGGATTACTTTTTCTGCACCATAATACGAAAGCGTCAACAGTGACCCGCCAGCGTTTAAAAGCGGTGCGGCGTATTTTGCAACGTGGGTAAATGAAAAAACTGAAACTTCCATTGAATTGAGAAAATTTTCACGGGTTGTATCAATGTAGCGACCCTTTAATTCATCCTTGTCCGAATATGCGACCGCATGAACAACAAAATCCAATTTGCCCCAGCGAGATTCAATTTCGGCAAAAGCCGATTCAAGGCTGGCATAATCGGTAACGTCACATGGGATTATAAAATCTGAGCCTAATTCCTTGGCCAACGGTTCGACCCTTTTTTTCAGGGCGTCACCCTGATAGGTCAGTGCCAGTTCGGCACCTTGACTGGCAAGGTGGCTGGCAATGCCCCAGGCAATAGACCTGTTGTTTGCGACACCCATGATAAGGCCGCGTTTTCCTGCCATTAGTGGTTTGGTGTTGGTCATTTTTTTCCTATTTATTGTTATCTGTATTATTGATGTGTTTGGGCGCTTGATTGTCACTTTACACTAAACAAGGTTAGGCAAAAAGTATAACAATCCTAAAAAACTGGTTATATTTCATTACTTTGGGGTTTAAGTTACATGGGTGTATGATGCCCGCAATCGGGTTAACAGACGGTTGAATAATTATCATGACAAACAATCAGGCGACGCCCTCAAGCACAGCAAACGCCCCCCGCCCAATGACCGGCGGTGGATTTATGGCAGATTTCCTTGCTTTTTTTAAGTTGGTATTCAGACGATTTGGAAATGATGGCGGAATGCGTATTGCCGCCTCCCTTAGCTATACCTCGTTGTTGGCACTGGTTCCGTTGGGGGTTATTGCCTTTTCCGTTTTGAAGGCATTTCCGGTTTTTGACAGCATCCGCGACCGCCTTCAGGGCATGGTGTTTGATGCATTTTTGCCGGAAACCATTAACAACGTTCAAGAGCATTTCACCGAATTTGTTGGCAAGGCCGGTGGCCTGACGGCAATTGGTATTGTTGCGTTGGCGGCGGTTGCCATAATGTTGCTAGCCACTATTGAAGCGGCCCTGAACGATATATTTAGGGTCAAGGCCAAGCGTGCATTTATTCCACGCATGATGATGTTCTGGGCCGTGCTTACCATGGGGCCATTATTGCTTGGCGGCAGTTTATCGCTGGCAACATATTTATTTGCCCTTACCGAGATGGCCAAAATAGCCGAGGTAAGCCAGCTAAGCGGAATTGCATGGTTGATAACAAGGCTTATTCCAACCGCATTGGCAATTTTTGCCTTTAGCGTTTTTTACGCAATAGTTCCTTTTCGCCCGGTCAAGGTTTCCCATGCGCTTATTGGCGGACTATCGGCAGGTCTTTTATTTGCATTGGTGCGAAAGGGGTTCGCAATTTACGTTCAGGCATTTCCCGCATACCAAACGCTTTATGGCGCACTTTCAACCATACCCATATTTCTTATCTGGATGTATTTTTCATGGGCGGTGGTTTTTATTGGCGCAGAGGTTACCGCGTCATTACCGGAATGGGGAAAGAAAAGAGCAACAGGTGGGCTGAAATCACTAACACCCGCCCTCAGGCTCGAAGCCGCTCTGCAGGTGCTGGAGGTTTTATGGCGTCAGTCACGGGGTGAAGAAATAAACGCTGATGACGGAAAAACCAACTCTGACATTTTTGCTGAAACCATGGATGAGCTTCGCCAAGTTGGTATTGTCGCCTTGAGCAATGATGATAAATGGCTTTTAAATCGCGATTTAACTTCGCTTACATTATCCGAACTTGCATACGGTTTATCTCTCGCGCCAAATGCAGATGATGTTACATCCGCTGGTACCGCATGGCAGACACGTTTCAAATCTTCCCTAGATCGTTCCACCGATGGCTGGAATAAAGATGTGGCTGGGTTATTTAGTAATTAACTTTACTAATGGGCGAGGGGTAGAGCGCCTTAATCATTATGGGGCGAGGGGTAGAGCGCCTTATTAATTGGCGAGAGATAGAGCGCCTTATTCGGCAGCTTCAGAAATCTTGGTTTTTCGGGCGTTGTATGGATTTTTGCCAACCCATTTACGAATAAAATCAACAAACGATTTGTCTTGTTTTTCCGGCAACACAACTTTTAGGGTTACGTATTGGTCACCGTTGCGGCCATCTTTTGTTTTAATACCGCGCCCTTTTAAGCGCAGACGTGTGCCGCTGTTGGAATTTTTAGGTATTTTTAATGAAACAATACCATGAATTGTTTCGGCCTCTATTCGTCCACCCAACACAGCCTCGTCAATGCTTACGGGTATTTCTGAAAAAATATCCTTTTCCTTGCGGGTGAAAACAGCATCGGGCGATACTTTTATTTCAACTAACGCATCACCATCACCGCCACCGTTGGTGCCGTTCATTCCCTGACCTTTTAGTCGCAGAACTTGACCGTTTTCGGTTGCCGCCGGAATGGATACCTTTAGCGATTTATTGTTTGCCATGCGTACGGTTTTGTTTGCACCCAGCGCCGCTTCAATGAATGGAACATGTAGGGTATAAGTTACATTTGCACCTTTGGTCCTAACGGATGTTTTTTTCTGTCTGTCTTTAAAAAAATTATCAAACCTGCTTTTGTTTCTTTGAGCAGTATTGTTTGGTGGTCTGGTGCCAAAACCAGCACCGTATGCTTTTCTTTCGTTGCCGTTTGCGTCTATTTCGCCGGCATCAAATTTTTTACGTCTTGTTGGATTTGAAAGTATATCGTATGCGCCTGATATTTCTTTGAAACGGTTTTCAGCGCGGGCATCACCGGGGTTTGAATCTGGGTGGCTGTTGCGAGCAAGGCGGTGATATTCTTTTTTAATTGCACCAAGACTTGCGTTTTTTGATACGCCTAGAATGTTGTACGGGTCACGCATTGATCACCAATTTTCTTTCCTTAAGTGCTGGATTTAGGCACTGGGTTCACGAACAACCTGCCACGATCCGTCTTCGTTTTTACACGCGGTTCCGGTTGCCGTGCTTTCTCCGCCGTCGGTAAATATGGTTGTTTCAAAATCACGACAGTCTTCACCGGTTTTTGCCTGCTCATAGGTATCACCAGCTTTTGCCGTGCCATTGTTTCCGCTTTCGGGATTGGACCAGCCAGAATCTTTATTTGCTTCACCATTTTCAAGCGCATCGTTGAGGGTAACTGAGGCCATTTGCCTGTCGCGTTCGGTTAGGCGTCTGGCAATTTCATCACCCATTACGGCACCAAGGCCCGCACCCAATGCAATGGATGCTGATTTACCAATACCACTACCAAGCTTCGATCCTATTATACCACCTAATACGCCACCAATTATTGTGCCCGCTTTGCGTGAACCGCCTTCATTTCCGGCGCACGCTCCCAGCACAGAGGCGGCCACTAAAATTGCCAATGATTTTTTTATTATCCCTGTGTTTGGCTTTCGTACCATGGAAATTTTCCCTGTTTTAACTCTTTAAATGCTTAGGGTTTATAGCTGCATCCTGCAGGTTACCTCTAAATCCTTACTAAAAATTAACGATAACTGCCGTCTTGTTCGCAATCGTTTGGTTTCAATTGGTTATATGGGTAAAATCGGTATAATCTGCCTTATAATTCAGCCAACATAGTGCCATTTATAACTCACTGGAAGCATATATGAGCCAGACCCCGACCAAACAAGACCCAATAAAGCTTTTTGAAAATTGGCTTTCGGATGCCGAAAAAAGCGAACCTAACGACCCAACCGCCATGACGTTGGCAACGGTTGATGCCGATGGCATGCCTCAGGCACGCATGGTGTTGTTAAAAGGTGTGGACGCAGAAGGATTTGTTTTTTACACCAATTTGGGTTCGAATAAAGCCAAAAATTTATTAAACAATCCAGTTGCGGCATTGGTTTTTCATTGGAAAAGCCTTCACAAGCAAGTTCGCGTTGGCGGTTCGGTTGAGCCAGTAAGCGAGGCTGAGGCCGATGAATATTTTTCCTCAAGGCAAAGAGATTCACGCATCGGCGCATGGGCTTCAAAGCAATCACAGCCATTGGAAGGCATGTTTGAATTAGAAGTTCGCGTTGCAAAGTTTGCAGCTAAGTATGCTATTGGTGATATTCCCAGACCTGAATTTTGGTCAGGCTTTCGCATAAAGCCCAAAACAATTGAATTCTGGTCAGACCGCCCGTTTCGCATGCACGAACGAGAAGTATACAATAAAACTGAAAATGGCTGGTCTGTTCAACGCATTTATCCCTGAAAAAATAAGAGAATATAAATTAATGCACAATCACAGTGACAACATAAACGGTACTTCGCTTAGTCGTGAAAGTTCGGCCCGGCTCATGCGTATTGCCACCTATGTCGCAGTTGGGGTTGCGGGCACGCTTGTATCATTAAAGTTCTTTGCATGGCTTTCGACAGATTCTGTAAGTCTGCTTTCAACCATGATTGACTCGTTACTTGACGTTGCCGCATCAACGGTAAACTTGTTCGCAATTCGTCATGCCTTGCAACCGGCGGACGAGGAGCATCGTTTTGGTCATGGCAAGGCAGAGGCCTTGGCGGGAATTGCTCAAGCGGCATTTATTTCAGGCTCGGCCGTGTTTCTTTTATTGGAAGCAATTGACCGAATATTCCACCCCCGCGTTATAGATAGTTTTTCATTGGGCTATACGGTTATGGTCATATCCATTATCGCAACGTTGGGTCTGGTTATTTTTCAACGTTACGTTGTTAAAAAAACCGGATCGCTGGCGATTGCCGCAGATTCTACCCATTACAAAATGGATATATTAGTAAATATCAGCGTTATTTTATCTTTATATTTGGTCAGCGAACTTGGATGGGGGATTGCCGATCCATTATTTGCACTGGCTATTGCCGGATACATTCTTCACGGTGCCTATGAAATCGGCAGCGAAGCCTATCATGTATTGATGGACCGTGAATTACCCGAAGAAGATCGCATCCGCATTCAAGAAATTGCCATTTCGCACAAAGACGTTATTGATATACACGATCTACGCACTCGTTCATCGGGTAGCGATATGTTTATTCAACTGCATCTTGAAATGGATCCTGAAATTACCCTTGTTCGTGCACATGATATTGCCGAAGAAGTAATGCACATGATTGAAAAAGAATTCCCTCGGGCAGAGGTTCTTACCCATCAAGACCCCCACGGGGTAGACGAGCAAGTTGCGTTTGAAAACTAATTTATTATAATAATAAATTGCGTTAAATTAAGGGGTTACAGGCCATCACAAGGCAGGTTAATATTATCCCATGATTGTTCAAGACCAGTCAGAAACCATTTCGTTCCTTACCACACCTGCCGCTTTTAACGACGGGACAAAAAGTGTGGGCCGCAAGGAAACCCATATATCAGAAATTTTTATCGGCGATACACGCGTTTTTAAATTAAAGCGCGCAGTGAAGTTTCCTTATATAGATTTTTCTACCCCTGAGTTACGCAAGTCTTATTGTGAGACCGAGGTGGCGGTAAATAGGCGCACCGCACCCGGCATTTACATCGGGGTTAAACCAATTACTCGTACTGCCGATGACGAACTAGAGATAGGTGGCAGTGGCGAAGCTATCGATTGGGTGGTTGAGATGAAACGCTTTGACGAAGATATGCTTTTTAGCCAAATGGTAAAAACTGAAAAGATTGACCGTTTTTTAATGGAGCGCTTAGCCGATAACATTGCAACATTTCACGCGGGCGCTGAAGCCAGAACCGATGGTGGTGGGCGAACCGGCATCGCTCTTATAATCGAAGGCAATGCTAAAGCATTTAACGAAAATGATGGCGATGTGCTGAACAAAGCCAAGGTTGATGAATGTATTCAAAAATCACTAGCGGAACTTGATGAAATATCATCCTTGCTCGACCGTAGGCGAGAAGGCGGTTGTGTAAGATTTTGTCATGGCGACATGCACCTTGGAAATATTGTTTTGCTAGATGGCGAACCAACCTTATTTGATGCCATAGAATTTAATGACAACATGAATATCACCGATGTTTTATATGACCTTGCGTTTTTATTGATGGATTTGGAACACATGGGCAGGGCCGATTTGGCTAACGTTGCCATGAACCGTTATATGGATATAACTGGATCGGCTTGGGGGTTGGTTACGTTTCCGCTTTTTCTTTCATTGCGTGCGGCAATTCGTTCCCACGTTTCAGCAACACTTGCCGGTATTTCAACCGATAAATCAGCTGCTCCACAATTAAAAAACAATTCACGCGAATTTTTGCAAATGTCACTTGATTATCTTATCCCGCCTCCTGCTAGGTTAATAGCCGTTGGTGGGCTATCTGGCAGTGGAAAATCTCGCGCCGCTAGAGCGTTAGCCCCATTAATTGGCGCCCGACCCGGTGCCCGCGTACTTAGAAGCGACGTAATAAGAAAACGCATTGCCGGTCTTCATCCATTGGATCGCCTTGATGAAAGCGGCTACAGCGTCGATATGACCGAAAAAACTTACCAGGCCGTATATGACGAAGCTCGTGCAGTTTTATTAAGTGGACATTCGGTAATTGCAGATTGTGTTTTTGCAAAACCCGAACAACGTCAAGCCATAACTGACGTGGCCAAGGATGTGGAGGTTCCGTTCGATGGGTTGTGGCTCAATGCCGACCCCGATGTAATGGAAGCCCGCGTTACCAAGCGGGTTGATAACGCATCAGACGCTGATGCCCGAATTGTCAGGCAACAGCTTGAATATGACCTTGGTGAAATGGAATGGAAACACATTAATAGCTCAGGCACACGCGAGGAAACAGATGCCCTTTGTGTTGAGGCGGTGGGCCATTAAATAATTGGCCCAAAACAATTGTAAAGGGGGACGGTTTTGCCCTAACCTCATAAACATGGAAACAGATAAAAAAACAGTAATCATCACAGGCGCATCACGCGGTATAGGCCATGCAACGGCCATGCTTTTTATGGAGCGGGGCTGGAACATTATAACGTGCTCTCGCGAAGATGTACCCGATGAGTGTAAGCGTGACCCAAATTGGACTACGCACATACCAACAGACCTTTCCGATCCAAAAAGCCTTAATAATTTTATTTCCCAAGCAAGCGAGGCATTAGATGGTGCACCGTTGCATGGGTTGGTAAATAACGCTGGGCTGTCGCCCAAAACCCCATACAAAGAACGCCTTGGTTGCCTGAATGGCGATATAGATGCATGGCATGAAGTATTTGAAATAAATTTCTTTGCCGCTCTTAGGCTCTCGCGGGGGTTTGCCAGCGCATTGCACAAGGGCAAGGGTGGGATAGTAAATATTACATCCATTGCCGGGCATTCAATCCATCCGTTTGCAGGCTCGGCTTATTCAATTTCTAAAGCGGCCCTTAGCGCCCTTACCCGTGAAATGGCAAATGAATTTGCCGCCCTTGAGGTTCGGGTAAATGCGGTCGCTCCAGGAGAAATAGAAACATCGATGATACAGCCGGAATATGAGGCACTTATCCCGCGTATTCCGCTAGAACGAATGGGTAGTCCGCGTGATGTCGCCACCACCGTTTTTTATCTTTGTTCTGATGATTCCAATTATGTGACCGGAACCGAAATATGGGTTACCGGGGGGCAGCATCTTTTCTAGGCTCAGCTTTGCCACCTACCATACTTTGGCCAGACCCAACCCCTTAATCCACAGGGTTTGGCGCCTTATCCACATATACTCCACATTTTTGAGCCAAGTTGTTCACATTTTGTCATTTTTATACACCAAAAATGCCAAAAAAACACAATATATGGTGCCTGAGACCTATTTACCGCTAATATGTAGGAGGTGTATCATCTTCAACCTAGCGGTCAATTATAGCAACATCAGAGGCAATTTCTTCTTGAAGGGGAGATTGAAAAGGCATGGTAAAAAAAGAAACGGGAAGCTCGCATAATAATAGTGCAGAAGACAGCGCCAATCTGATAGATGGCGAGGTGGCGATTGCCAATGCTAATCCTTCCCCCGATGCCCCCGACTCCCGTGAATTTGATGAATGGAAAAAACCGTTTTTCCTACGTTTTCGTGTTGCATCGAGCGTGGGTGTTGCCTTAAGTGCGCTGTGGCTTGGTGCTTCTGCATGGTATATCAGCAGCCAGCTTGGATGGGGATTGTTGTTTGAGCTACTGCCCCATGAACTTGGCGGTATGGCGGCGGGTGTTATTACTCCGCCAGCATTATTGTGGATGGTAATAGCGTTTTATGAACGTGGTCACGCACTTCGAAGCGAGACCGAACATCTCCGTTGGCAGATACGCCAGTTAACCTATCCTTCGGATAGGGCGCAAACTCGTTTTCATGAAATTAGCAAGTCACTAACCCGTCAGGCCCGTGAATTAAGCAAGGCATCGGACGAAGCAATAACTCGTGCAGAAATTATCAATGATCAAATTCGCACCCGCGCACTTGAACTTTCACAGGTTTCAGAAGACGCCGACCTTCGTTCGCAAGCGGTGGCAGAGGCGCTATCACGCCAAACCGAACAATTGCGCGTTGTATCTGAAAAAGCTGAATCTCGCGCCCGTGATGTGGGTGATGTTTTGCATCGTCGTGCTTACGAAGTGGCAACCACAACTGACCGTGCATCAACCAGAGCAGAAAAACTTGGGGATATTCTTAAATTAAGGGCGAGCGAATTGCTTGAAGTTGCCGACAGCAGTTCGGCCAAAGCCCGCGATATATCCGATGCCTTTCACATTCGCACCGAGGAACTATCTGAAATATCAGAACAAACAGCCGTTCGCGCCGAAAATGTGGGCGAGGAATTATTAAATCGCATAAGCACAATTACAACCGCCACCGAAGAATCTGCCAACAGAATTGAAACTGCATCTGAAGTATTGAAAGGCGCTGGCGTTGATATGTCACACAGGTCTGATCGCCTGAATGCACAAACAGAAATGATAAGGGAAACTCTTAAGCGTCAGGCAGATGAGCTTGAACGCATCGCCCAAGAAACCACAAGTACCACCGCCGAGGTTGAAGGCAACCTTGGTCGTCAGGCAGATGCATTGAATAATACGTCTTCCCATGTTTCAGCCCGCGTACAAGAAATATCAGGCGTACTGGCAGAAAACTCCCATGAGCTTATTGCCGCATCTGATCTTGTAACACTGCGGATGAAAGATGCAGGAGAAGCATTCGACAGGGAATCAAAAAATCTTGTTGAAAAATCCGAAGATGCCTCTGGACGTGCTGGTGATGTGCGTGAACTCTTAAGAAAAACATCGATGGATCTATCGGCTATTTCTGCGCGTGCACTTAATCAAGTTGAATCAGTTGGTGCCTCATTGCAATCACGCACAAATGAAATGGGCGCCGCCGGGGATATATCAGAAAGCAGGATTGGTGAAATCGCGCAGGTATTGCACGATCAGGCAGAGGCCCTTTCTGCCATTACCGGGGAAAGCGTTGAGCATATAAATACCATTTCAAGACGTTTGTCTGAAAACGTAATAGAGGTTGATGGCGCAACAGAGCGCTCAACAAATTCTATGAAAGAAGTAGCTAAGGTTCTTGAGGAAAATTCATCGCGCATCATAGTTGCCTCTGACACCGGTGTTGCCGGAATATCTGCTGCAACCAGATCATTAAGCGAAGGGTTTGAAGAGGTTAATCAATCATCAGAACGCACAGGAAGAATATCAGAAGCATTCCGTCGTCATCTAGTTGATATTAAAGGTGTTTCCGACGATGCGGTACAACGGATTACCGACCTAGGTGAAAGCGTAAAAGATCGCTCCCATACGTTGGAAAATGTTGCCGACCACGTCGAAGACCGCCTTAGCAAAGCTGGTGCGGGCCTGCAAGAACGTACCGAGCACATGATTTTTGTATCGGCAAGAACCGGCAAGCTTATTGCGTCAGCGTCGGAAAACCTTGAAGGCAAGGCACAAACGCTCGAAGAAACATCCGATAGGGCTGAGCTTCGCCTGCGCGCGTTGGCCGAGCAAATGCGACAAAGCCTAAATGAATTGATGTCATCTACAGATGATTCAGCAGAGCGGCTAAGTCAAGCAGGTTCGGCAATTAACAAGCATACCGATACCGTTACCGAAGCAACAAATATTGCGGTAAGCGGTGTTGATAAGGCCACTGCGGCGTTACTAGAGAGATCGCGCGAGGTTGGCTCGGCTTCGGAACGTGCGGCCCAGCTTATTTCATTGGTATCTGATGCAATGCAAAGGCAGTCCAATGACATTGACGATACATCAGGACGCGTTGCTGAACGCATAGATATTATTGGTGAAAAACTAAAAACACAATCAACCGATCTTGACGAGCTTGGAGTTCGTGTAACCGATAGACTTACTGAAACTGGCGAAAACCTGAAAAACAGAAATATTGAGCTAAACGATACTGCTGAAAATGCGGGGCAACGGGTTCGCGAGGCGGCAAGCATATTAAAAGATGCCGAACGCCAAGTAAGCTCCACCTCTGAAAGCACGGCGCGTGCAATAATTGATGGCGCAGGCAATGCGACAAAAAATATCGAGCAGGTTTCTGAAATAGCTATTCGCAACCTTGAAAGCGTTGGTGCAAACATTGATGAACGCGCAAATGCGGCCGTGCATTCAACCGGGGTTGCGGCAGGACGCCTTGATGGTATTTCTGAAACATTTAATCGCCATATGTCTAACCTTGATGGCGCCATGATGCAGGCTAGCTCACGGTTTGAAGGCCTTGGCGATATGTTAAGCAGGCGCACCGAAGATTTAACCACAACCTACACTCAGGCGACAGATCACATGCGCGCCTTCTCTGAAGATATGCACAATCAAGCCAGCTCGATGATGCTGACCTCTGATGAGGCAGTTGGGAAAATAGGATTAGTGGGTGAAAAATTGAACGAGGGTGCATTTGAGGTAAGCCAAACAGTAGACAAGGCATCTAAACTAATTACCCTTGTTACCAGCGCACTTCATCACAACAGCAATCAAGTGGGAACCGCAACCGAGCGTGCCACAGGTGAGGTTGAGCGCGTAAGTGACCTTATAAAACGTAGCGCCGAAGACATGAACAATGTTTCCGATAACACTATTCGTAATCTTGGAGCCGCAGGCGATAATTTACGCAAACAGCTTTCCGATATTTCTACAGCATCAACACAGGCCAGCACCAAAATTGAAGGTGTGGCAGATGTATTGATGACAAAAGGTAGCGATGCCATATCTGTTTCAGAAGAGGCGCTTTCACGCCTTAGCCAAATAGGCGATAGCCTAGGCCGTCGCGGCGAAGAGGTTGAAAGTATTACCGAGAATAGCCTTGAACGCCTTAACAGATTTGCAGGCCTTGTTCAAAACAATGCGAAGGAAGCATCTGATAGAACAGAAAAATTCACCGCAAGCCTTTCCAACGCAAACGAAATTGTCACCGGAAGACTGGTTGAGCTTAATCGCCTGTATGGTCGCGCAGAAAAAGGCATTAACCTTCTTGGTGATGCCCTTGATCGACAGGGCAGAAATGTTGGCACTATTTCGGAAAATGCTGTGGCCAAGGTCGTTGCTTGGGATAGCACAATGCGCGAAAGGGTATCGGAATTAACCAATGTTTCTGAACAGGTATCTAAACAGTTAGGTGAGGTTGGTGGTTCAATTGAGCGCGGATCGAAAGTTATGCGCGAAGCCACTAATGAGGCGTTGGTATTAGCAGACTCACTAGATGCAAAATTGAGCAAGGCCAAGGCAGAAGAATTCATGCAACGGGCTGCGTTTATTTCAGAAAAACTGCAGTCTGTTGCAGTTGACCTTGCGCGCATATCAGAAGTTCCAATTTCAGAAGACGACTGGCGCAGGTTTAACAAAGGCGAAAAAGGAATTTTTGTCCGCAAGATGCTTGGTTTCAAGGAAAAAAATACTTTTGCCGCTATCAAGAATTTGTACCAAGAAGATGGAGAATTCCGCGATTACGTTGGGCGCTATGTAACCGAATTTGATAACATGATTGAAAAGGCGCGTGAACGTGACCACGATGGCGTGCTGGAGGCAACATTCTTGTCATCTGATATGGGTAAATTGTACATGGTTCTGGCGCGTGCTTTGGGCCGGGATGTCTAGACCGTATTTTGTCCAGATTTAATTGCCTGTTTCACGGTGGAAATAACAAGTTCTAGCATTTCAATTGTTTCACCCAATGGTGCCAACATATAAACTTTTCTGCCATCAATTTCATATGGTCCGGCCACACCGGATGAAATAGCGTCATCAAATTTTATATCAGGTTCAATTCCTATTTCTTTGGGTATATCGCGCCTGCCGTGGTGGCCATCGGAAATCATTATGGGCAATACGAACACATCACCTGTAGGTGCAATCTTTTGCCAATCACCAACCCGTGGACGTTCTTCAAGGAACGCCGACTTAACATTTAGGCTTTCTTCGTTATTGCCCATAACCCCAGCAATTAGTGATGTTTGCTCAAACGATGCTCTGCTTTGCATGGAGCCATGACCGACAATTATTGCCGTAGCAGATTCTGGTGAAACGTCCATCCTATTCATTGCCGCAATAAACATTTTTGAAATAACCGCAGGTATTTTTTCATTAACCCCAAGCGGTTCCGTCATATGAATTTGCATTCTTCCGTTTGGGCCAATGCGCTCGGTTACGGCCCCGGTAAGGTCAAGCGCGCGCGGTAGCTTAGTTCCAGCGATGTATCCTTTGCAGGTAAATACCGGAACTATGTAAACATTGGTTGCAGATAAGCTATTTATTACTGCGTCAATTTTTGGTTCTTGCTCAAGAAAACCACAACTGACAGAGGAAAAAATTTTCATATTAGAAAGTTGTTTAGCCAAAGCCAGAGTAGGGGTGCCATGCGCGCTGGATACAGGTGAACCGTGTGCGGCAAGAACTACTGCAATATTTGAAAGTTTGGTATTATCAAATTGGCTATCGGACATAAAATTAATCTTGACCAGATTCTTTTTTGGCTAATTCTTCTTGTTCTAACAAGCAATCGCGGGCAGGAATATGCCATGCTATTGAATGAGCAAGGTCAACCACCCGTCCGATTATAAGCAACGATGGTGCTTTAAGGTCGGCTCTTTCTATGCATTCTGGCAGTTCGCTTAATTTTGTCAAAATAGTTCTTTGTTCAGGCGTGGTGCCGCGTTCAATTCCAGCCGCTGGTGTATCGGCGGGAAGACCAGCCTTTATCAATTCATCAATAATTTTGCTGACGTTAATTAAGCCCATGTAAATAACCAATGTTGTGTCGGGGTCGGCCAAGCTTTTCCAATTGAGGTCAAGGTGCTCACCATCGCGACAATGCCCGGTAACGAACCTTACCCCGGTGGCAAGGCCACGGTGGGTAAGAGGAATCCCGCCATAGGCGCCACACCCGGCAGATGCGGTAATTCCTGGAACAATTTCAAAATCAATACCGTTCTTGGCAAGAAATTCAGCTTCTTCGCTGCCGCGTCCAAAAATAAATGGATCGCCGCCTTTTAGACGAACAACTTTTTTACCCTCTCGCGCCAAATCAACCAGCAACTGGTTTATTTCTTCTTGCGGCATATGGTGGTTGCGTGCGGCTTTGCCGGCAAATGTTGTTTTTGTAGTTACGGGTACTAGTTTCATTATTTCATCGGAAACAAGACGGTCAAAAACAACCACATCGGCTTCTTGTAAAAGCCTAACTGACTTTACTGTCATTAGTTCCACATCGCCCGGCCCGGCACCCACTATTGCTACACGGGGAGTCTCGTTTGACTGGTTTTCGTTCATTGTTATTTCCTTGTTTAACCTGTCTTGTGCGCGCGCACGAATGATGTAAAGCCTTCGACCCAAGGGGATTTAGAAGTGTTTCTCATATGGGCGTATCCGGCAAGCATGTTGTTTAAAACAATTCCGTCCCGACCGTTCAGGCACTGCCCCCGCACCACCTCATATGAAAAATCATGGTTATCGTCCATATTTTCCATCAATGAATAGTGAAATTCATGGGCTGGAATGTTTTTCATTTTAGCCATTTCTCCGGGCCAAGGTAACGCATCATTTGCCGCCAGCACAATGTATCCGCGACCCTGTGGTCGGGCAGTCATAACCGCATCACCCGGAACAGCGCCAACCATTGGGGCTGTTTCACCATTCCATGAAATTCTTTGGCTAAGGTACATCATCCCACCGCATTCAGCGTATGTGGGAAGGCCATTATTAATGGCATCAAGTATTGATTTAAGCATTTTCTTATTGGCAGATAGTTCTTTGATGCGGGTTTCTGGAAAACCACCGCCAATTATTAATCCATCACAATCAGGCAATGATTTATCCGTTTCAGGATCAAAGAAAATAATATTTGCCCCGGCATTTTCCAATGCCTCAAGGTCATCCGGGTAATAAAACCCGAACGCTGGCCCGCGGGCTACGGCAATGGTTATGTCTTTTGCTGCGTTATTAATTTTTGCGGCAACATTGGGCAGGGCAGGCGCAGTTTTTGCTATTTGCAATACCTTATCAATATCAACTTCATCTGCGATAATTTTACCCATTAATTCAATATGGCTTTTGGCCTCACTAATTTCGTTGCTGGGGATTAGCCCTAAATGTCGTTCTGTCATTGCTATGTCTGGGTTGCGGTGAACCGCACCTATAACCGGAACATCGGTGTAACGTTCAATTACGTTTCGTAATTTTGTCTCATGACGTGGCCCGCCAACAAAATTAAGAATTACTCCACCAATTTTTACATCTGTATCAAATTGCTGCATGCCCAAAATTAATGGGGCTATTCCACGGGTCATGCCACGGGCATCAATAACCAATATAACAGGGGCGTCTAACTCTTTTGCCAGATGGGCGTTTGAATCAATTCCTTCTACGTCCATTCCGTCATGGAGACCTTTGTTGCCTTCAATAACTGCAATATCACCACCGGATGCCTTTGCCGCAAACAATGATTTTATTTCGTCTGTTTCTTGTGTGTGGAAATCAAGGTTATAACACGGATGTCCGGCGGCATTTGCAAGCCACATGGGGTCTATGTAATCAGGACCTTTTTTAAATGGGCGCACATCTTTTCCACGCGCGCTCAAGGCACTGGCAATTCCCACCGATATGGTGGTTTTACCAGATGATTTATGTGCGGCTGAAAAAAATACACGGGCCATCAATTATGCCTTTTGATCTTATGCCAGAATTAAGGTGCTGAGCTTAACACGTCTTTGTTTCGTGCTTCCCACATTTCGGTTGCCATTTTCACGGCACTATCTGGGTTTTGCGCTCTCCCCATAATTCGTAAAACTATGGCGGCGGTTCCAATAATTGCACCTATGGCGTAATCGTTATCTTCGGCTCCGGCCCATACGGATTTAAGGCGGGAAAGGTCCATTTCCTCATCTTTTTCGTATGCGTGCTCTTCTAACATGGCGGGCCATTGTTCTTCGGCGCGTTTGCCGTCTTGTAACATTTGCACCACAATTGGTTTGTGCGGACGGCGTTCGGCTTCACCGCCTTCACCTTTGAACACTGCCATATTTTTTTGACCCAAAAGCTCAGCCGTATCGCGGTGGACATCGCGGTAATTAGGGTGAAACACCGTCTGCATTTCATTGGCGGCGTTAAATGGGTTTAGCATTCTGGCAAATGTATTTACCGGCGAACGAACCCCCAAAATTGGTTTTAATTCAATTATTTCTTGTAACTGCGGAACAAGGTTTGCTAACGGCAGATAGGCAAAATTGCTGGCATTAATATGATCAGATGCCTCAACCAGCGAACCGGCAATAGGAATGCCAAGAAATTCTAATGCTTGGCGCGAAAATAAACGGCCCTCGGTGTGGCCTTCGGTTCCTTGCATGCAAATTTTAATTCCATTAGCAGCCAACATCAGGGCCGAAAGCAGGAACCATGGCAATTGGCGTTTCTTGCCCGAATACGATGCCCAGTCCACGTCTACTTCTGGAGCATCTTTGGGTAGCTTTATAAATTTACGCGCGGCCCGAACAAATCCTGCGCCTTCGCCCGGAACCTCGGTCCGCACGCGCAGGATGCAAAGAAACGCACCAAGTTGAAGCGGTTCAACCTCACCCTTTAAAATCATGGTGGCGGCCTCAAACATTTCTTCTTCGTCAAGCGGACGCGAAAGGTTGGGGCCGCGCCCGATGATGCGAACAAATTGGGCAAATGGATGTTCTTTAAGGGTGGTCATGGCTTTGTTTGTTTCCCTATAAAACGGCAGAACCCGGACAAGATGGCCCGGGTCCCCCTTAGATATACTATAATAAGACCTATTTCAGTCTTATTCATCCCCTTTGGTTGTTATGTTGGCAGGGCCAATGGCGACATCAGACAGGCTAGCGGGTAAAATTGGCAGATATTTAACCGCTAGCGCCATAATTAATAATGCCGTTGCGACACCGCCCAACCCCAATACTATTTCCGGCAGGCTAGGTGTGTAACTGTGAACCGAACCGTCGAAAAATGTTGATGTAACCTCAAAGCCCGGGAACATTTCTAGCGGGTATGCCTGACCACCGACAATTATTATGTAAACTTGCACTATACCACCAAGTATAACCAGTATCGATGCCGCGTTTATGCCTTGGCATGAACGGTTGGTTGCGGGGTGGAATAAAAGAAACATTGGCACCAAGGCACCTAGAATAATTTGCCCCAACCAGAACGCCATGGTGAATATGCCGCCATCCAACAAGATGAACCGTTCAACGCCCATGTGTTCAGGGGCGTAAAGGTTGGTTAGGTGCTGTGCAACGTTGAAATAAAGCGCCGCTGCAATGAATATTCCTAGCAGATTACGCATTTGAAATAGCAATTTATCGCCAAGCGGGCGGTTGGTGGCGCGGTATGCAGAAGTTACAAATAAAATCTTGATAGCAAGACCAAACGCAAATGACATTGCAATGAACATGGGTGCCATTATGGCCGCGTCATATCCGGGGCGTGCCATAAGGAAACCAAAGATAGAACCAGTACCTGTGGTAAGGGCTAAACGCCAAATAAATGCAAATGTTCCAGCAATTTTTGAATACTTATTGAAGCGTCGCTCCATCATCACCCAAAGGTAAACACCAACAACAACAAAGAACCCTGAATAAAGATAGATGTTCCATGCAAAGATAGATTTGAAGTTTTGCTTTAGCATGGCAACGTCAATGCGATCAGGCCGACCAAGGTCAAGAACCAATACCATCAACCCACCAGCAAGCAAAGCCAGTGCCATTATTGCGCTAAGGCGACCCAGTGGTTTGTATATATTTTTTCCAAACACCGAAGACATGGATGCAACGTTAAGGGCACCAGAAGCGGCAATAATAAGGAAAACAGCAAATACGTGGGGGACACCCCAAACTATTTGGTTAGTCATGCCGGTAACTACGTGGCCTTGGGTTTCCATATAAAATGCAGCCCCAACCCCAGCGGCGGCAAATACACCAAGCCATCCGATTAGTGAGATGTATTCGCTGCCGTTTCCAGCCACTTCTTGATATGTGTTTTTATCAATGCCAGCCATTTTTATATCCCTTTGTAATGCAGGCCCGGTTCAACGCCCAGGTCTTCGCGGATACGCCGCGTTACGTGCGCCGAAACCGCGCGGGAAATTTCACTGTTGGGATCATTAAGATCACCAAAAATAATTGCGTTGGAGCCTTTTTTGTTCAGCTCATTGACGCAAGCAGGCAGAAGCCCGGCATCAACCCGATGTACACACATGGTGCAACTTTCAACCGTTCCCATGCCACGTGGCATATGTGGTTTTTGGTTATGAACAGGTTCATGCACAAATGAACGAGCAGAATAAGGGCAAGCCATCATGCAATAACGACAACCAATGCAAATGTGCTTATCCACCAAAACTATGCCATCGGCGCGTTTCATTGATGCACCGGTTGGGCAAACATCAACGCACGGTGGGTTGGCACAATGCTGGCACATAACCGGGAATGTAGCCTCAGCCCCGGTAGATTTATTTTTTATAGAAACTTTGCGTATCCACTGTGGGTCGGTTGCGGGGTTGTTTCCACCACCCCAGCCTTGTTCGCGCTTGCACGCGCTAACGACCGTATCCCAATTGGATGCGTCTGCATCGGTGTCTATCAGCATGCCCCAGCGTTTGGTTGAACTGGCGGGCTGGCCCTTGGACCGTGCATCTGCGCCCGCACCATAAAGTATTATGCCTGTTGCAATCGCTACTGCACCACCACCGGCAAGCAGGCGGCGGCGTTCCATATCTATTTGTTCATGGTTTGTTATGGTGGATGTTGTTTTGGTCATTTTCCACCCTCCTGAACAGATACCTTTTCATTTAAGTACTGTTCCAACATTCCCATCACCATGGTATTTTCGCCATGTTCATTTTTGCTATGCTCTTTTGGTTTTAGAAGATCTCTCATTTTTTTCCCGGTGGCAATTCCGGTGTGGCATTCAAAGCAATCTATTTTCACCGCAGCAAACTTATGGCATTCACCGCAAAACGGTTTAATGGTGCGAATATTACCACCGGCAATTTCAGGTGATTTAGTGGCGTGACAATCAATACATTCGTTGAGGTTGTATTTATTACCACGAATACCTTCGCGTACCGTTTCATCACGTTGATGTTTGAGCATATTCATGTGTTCGCGGCGCATTGTATCCACAGGCTCAACACACTGTTCGCCTTTAAACGCCTTGGCCGGATTTGGGCCCAGAGCATTTGTGTCCTCAGCCGCACTGGTATTACCAGATACAAAACCCAAGGCCAAAGCCAGCACTGTTATGCTTAAAATGCTACGTAGCATCCGCATTGGTAAAAAACCCCTCACAAATATTATTACTCGTCTACTCACGCACTATTATTCACCTAGGCCCATCTGGATATAACCGGTCGGGCACACATCACTGCAAATATGACAGCCAATGCACTTAACATAATCCGTATCAACATAACGCCCCAGTGCTGTTTTATCCTTTTTAACGCGGAAAACAGCATCCTGCGGGCAATAGATAACGCAGTTATCGCATTCAAAGCACATACCACAGCTCATGCAACGCTCACCTTCGTGAACGGCCTGCTCTTCGGTTAGGCCCTGAAGGCGAGATTCAAAGTTGCCAACAACTTCATCAGGTGAAATGTGTTTTTCAACACGTTCGCCACGTTCGTCAAACTGGAAATGAGCAAGGAACAAATCGTCATGTGGGATGATTTGTTTGTCTGAACGGTCTTCGTAGTTATGAATCGCGAACTTCTGAGCATCGCTGCCGTGTGTC
>CBFDBQ010000021.1:0-34980 GCA_965603095.1 uncultured Thalassospiraceae bacterium
GCGCTCAAGCACCGTCAAGCCATCAACCTTGGGCAGACCTAAATCCAGCACCACAGCATCATAGGGTTCGGTATCACCAAGAAACCCACCTTCTTCACCGTCAGAGGCCGCATCAACAGAATACCCGGCTTCGACCAAGGCGTGTTTTATCTGTTTTTGTAATTCAGGTTCGTCCTCAACAACAAGTACGCGCATTACGTATCCCCCGTTTATTCCCTTGGGCTTTTCCGCCTGATAAAAATGCCTGGCAAAAATATTAGCCAGTTAAATTTATTTAATCATCATCTTTGTATTTTTTCTTGGCCTTATCCAAATCCCAGCCATCGGTCACTAAAAGTTCAAGGTTTTTAGCATCAAACTTTAGTTTCACAACATTTCCCTGTGGCGTCAAAAGCTTGATTTCATAAATAAGCATTTCTCCGTTTTCGTCATTGTAATCGTCATCTGATTCAAGCTCGACCTCAAGAATTTGGCCGCTGTACATGGCTTCAATTTTTTCCAGCAATTCAGACAATGGCCTGATTAAACCCTTGCTTAGTGCCTCACGGGCAACTTCTTGGTCATCATCATCGGCCAATACCGGAGAGGTGACAAACAACAAGGCCATAAAACAAAATGCAACAAGATGGATAATTTTAAGATTGTTATTTTTCACGTGCTTTGTGCCTATTTTTTATATTATGCCCAAAAAAGCCAAACTACGGCTAACCCAAATACCACTGCTATTATAGGACGAATAACACCGACTGCACGAATATCGTTGGCGGCGATGCTAGCTGGCAATTTTTTAATTCCGGTTATCATAGCCCGAGGTAAATTTTCCCTAGTAACAACACCATGGGCGAAAACACCTACAATATGAACAAAAATCAAAAGCCCCAGAAAATTGGCTAATCCTTCGTGAAGGTCGTCCATATCGCCAAACCCAATATGGTAAAGCGGACCCCGGTATCCGTCTTCGCTGCTCATCATGCCGGTTAAAACCGCCAGCATCAAAATGGCTAATAATGCCACCACCATCCATCCGCCCAGCGGGTTGTGACCAACGCTATGGGGTGGGCGAAACGAAATAAGACGAACTGAATAATATTTCACGGTTTTCCACGAAAATACAAAATCAGTAAACAGCGCATGACGAGATCCAATTATGCCCCAGACAAGTCTAAACATAATAAATCCTACAATCATTGTTCCCGAATAAACATGAATAACAAAAGCAGAGCCATCTGCCTCTGCCGAAATCCACGCAATGGCGACCATGAGCACCAATGCCCAATGAAATACCCGGGTCGGCATATCCCACACCCGGACTTCTCTTGTCTGCTTTGTTCCGGCTTTTTCCGTGCCGTGATGTGCCGGATTGGCTGAATATTCAATTATTTTATTGGCATTATTCATGAAATTTTGGCTCACGTGCTTATATTTTATGTATCTGTTTTCGCATGGTATAATGGCTGAAATAACATGAACTATTGCTGAACAAAGACAAATGACCTGTTCAGCAATAGTTCAGTAAACCACATATAATATTTTCACCAACAACCCAATTTGTAGGGAAATCACGACCATGAGCGACAATCAAGGACAGGGGTCAACACCAGATCTAACAAATGCTAAGACCGGGCGTGAAAGCCGGCTGGTCAAGGTATGGGACATACCGACCCGGGCTTTTCACTGGTCTTTGGTGACCATGGTATTTATTGGCATTATTACGGGCTACATCGCGCCGGAATGGTGGATGGGCCTGCACATATGGGCGGGCTACATTACCGTAACTCTTTTGATTTTCCGCCTTGTATGGGGGATGTTCGGTTCCGAATACGCCAGACTTGAAACATTTACCTTTAGCCCCGTACACATTTTAGAGCACATGAAGGAAATTATTACCCTTAGGCCCGTTCGCCATTACATCGGCCACAACCCATCGGGCGCTGTAATGATTTTTGCTCTTCTGGTTGTGCTTTCAATAATAACTGTTTCAGGATTGCTGGTTTTAGGTGGCGAAGAAAACCAAGGCCCATTAGCAGGTTCCGCGTCATACGCCATTAGCGAAATTGCCGCACCCATTCACAACATTTTTGTAATTCTTCTTATCATTATGGTTATCATGCATATCGCCGGGGTTATTCTAGAAGGAAGGCTCACCGGCGAGAATCTTGTCAACTCGATGATTACCGGTCTTAAGCGCGTACCCAAAGGAACCCCGCCATTGGTGCACAGACAAGCGCGACCATTTGCCGCATTTTTAGTAACGGCAACTTTTTTTGCTATTGGTGGTTCGCTATTAGCGGCATTCGCCACCATGCCGCCTTCGGGGCTTCAGCATCTTCCGCCCAATGAAACATATGAAACCGAATGTGGTGATTGCCATGCCGCATTTCACCCTAGCCTGCTGCCTGCTAAATCGTGGGCTGACATGATGGCAACCCTTGACGATCATTTCGGTGAAGATGCATCGATAGATGCAGAAACAGCAAATGAAATCTCGCTTTACCTTGCTGAATATGCCGGTGAAAAATGGGATACCGAGGCCTCTAATCGTTTCCGCAAATTAGACCCAGCTCACCCGATGCAAATTACCGCAACCCCTTATTGGGTGCGCAAGCACGATGAAATAGACCCCGAAACCTTTAAAAGAAAAGGTGTGGGCGTTAAATCAAATTGCAGCGGTTGCCATACCGACCATTACAGCGGTCGTTTCGATGATCAAAAAATCAAAATACCAAAAGCAAAATAAATAATTCCCCCTAAGGAGTACCAAGGAGTAACTGTTATGAAAAACACAAAAATATTTTTAATCGCTATTTCATTAGCAACAATGTTTGCCGTTAGCGCCGAAGCTGGACCGCGTGATGATATTGTCGCAGGTTTCATGGCCCAAGGTGCAACCACAGCCGACCCGGCAAAAGGTCAAGCCATGTACAATGCCAACTATGGCACCGGCAAAGTTGAAACCCCAAAATGCCAGTCTTGCCACGGAGCAACCCCACAACAAGCTGGTGAAACCCGTACCGCCAAACCAATTGACCCAATGGCAGTATCAAAAGCACCTGACCGTTTTACCGACAAGAAAAAAGTTGATAAATGGTTTTTGCGAAACTGCAAAGGCGTAATCGGGCGCGAATGCACAGCGCAGGAAAAGGTCGATTTCATTTCCTTTATGATGACCCAATAAATAAACGTTTTAAGCACAACTAGAATAAGAGGGGCGTGAAGGATTTTCGCGCCCTTTTTATTTTTTGTTTTTTTTAATCCCTAAGGTGAGCGCGTTACTTGCCAAAGCTCTAATGTAACATTGTTAAAATACTTGGAAATGAAGTAAGCCACACACCACATATTATGAAGCTAATTACAAAAATTAATGGAGGTTCATAATGGAGCAAAAAATTACAGTTTCCCAAGCCGCACGCGAACTTGGGGTTAGCCGTAGCGATCTTAACAAACGTCTTAGTGCCGCAGGGATTGATGCGTTTGAGGGAAAAGTTGATTTTGAAAAAGTTCAGTGCATTGCCCCCACATTGGGCCGGGGTGATGCAATGCTTGAACGTATCCAGCTATTGCGCAAAAACACCGTGTCTTCGGTCAAGGTTGATGAACGTAGGTTAAGTGAAAAGGATCTCAACCATCAGGTACACAAGCTTTCAACCGAGCTAATGGTCGAGAGCAGCCTTAATCATCGATACGAGAACATATTCGAAGAGTTGTCACAAATGCTAGGAAATGCACAAATGTCTAGCGATGGTGAAACCCGCGAATTAGCGTTTGAAATTTGCGGATGGCTAAGGAAACAAATATCAACCGCCTGATAAACGTTTAATTTGGACCTTGACTTCATCTGCCTTGGCGCTTTCGCCCAATATCCGGTAGGCGTTTTCAAGTTTTTTCCAACCGGCAAGGTCGTCTGGGTTTTCTTTCAGGCGTGTTGCCAAACGCTCAACCATGGAACGTATCATCGCCTGTTGGTCGCCCGCGTTCATTTGCCCAGCGTCTTGTATCTGCTGCTGGGTTGGCCCACCAGAACTTGGCTGAGAATTTTCCTGGGCGTTAGATTGTTGGGGTGCGCTTTCTTTCACTGGCGCCAACAGCACAATTTTAGGTGCCTCAAGACCATTTTCACTAACCAATGTTGAAATACGTTTTTGCATTTCCGGAACCCACTGGGCGTTAGCTGGTGAAATATTTAAAAGCTCTGCCCATTCATTTACCGCACCCTGGAAATCGCCTTTTTGTTGGCGTTCAAGCCCAATATAAAAATATGGTCGAGGATCAGCCGCATCAACCGCTTGCACGCTTTTTAATAATTCAACCGCCTTTGCCGACACTGAACCTTCGTCCATTTCTACTAAGGCTTCGGCCAACATAACCAATGCTTCGGGGTCATTGTTTGTAAGTTGCACAAGTTTTTTCAATGCATTAACCGCATCGCCAAGCCGCCCCATGGCCCGATAGCTACGGCTCAATAACGCCCAACCATTGGGATCATCGGGAGTTTGAACCATTTGTTGTTCTAGCTTGGCAACCATTTCTGCAACTTGGGCCCGACCCTGGGTTATTTCTTTTAATTGTGTTGCCCGTGCGGCCAACGGTTGGTCAGGCATTGATGGCTGACCAAAGTTCATATAAAGCCCAAATGCACCAAGCGGCACAATCACCAACAATGCAAACATAAGCATTACCGCCGATGGACTATTGCCGCCGGATTTTACGTCACCAATGTCTGGGCCAACATCGGGGGTTGTTTGTTTGGTTTCGTCCACGACACCTAGCATCCGCCGTTCAATTTCGGTACGGGCGGAAATGGCTTGATCTTGGGAAAGAAGGCCGCGTTCTAAATCGCGGTCAACTTCTTGTAGTTGGTCTTTATAAACGGTTAGATCAAAATCTTTGCGCGTAGCGGCGATAGCTGTACCCCTACGAATAACAGGAAACATCAATATGCCCAACGTGATTACCGTCATTACGGTGGCGGCTATCCAAAACCCGGTCATTTAGTGTTTCCTTTATTTTCATTAGTTGATGAAAGTGCACGTTCAATCTTTGCGCGCTCATCATCGTCTAACGGAGTCTGATTTATGGTGCTGATGATTTTTTCAGCTGGACGTCTGCGAAAATAAAATCCAACCGCAACAAACCCAAGTACGAAAATAATAAATGGCCCGACCCACAACAATACTGTCGATGCCTTAAACGGTGGATTAAGCAATACATAATCGCCATAACTGCTAACCATATAATCAAGCACGCCCTGATTAGTATCGCCGGCAAGGATACGGTCACGGACTAACAAGCGCATATCGCGCGCTAGATCGGCATTGGAATCATCAATTGATTGGTTTTGACAAACCACGCAACGCAATTGTTTGCTAACCTCGCGCGCACGAGTTTCCAACGCTGGGTCGGAAAGTATTTCATCAGGCTCTATGGCACCTGCTGGCGTGTAAACGCTTAGCGCTAAAAACATTATGACTAAAATGGAAAACATTTTTTTCATTTTCAGCTTTTATCCTGCCTTAGTTTCTGAATTATTGGCCACAAGGTTTCATCCCATATGGCGGGCGTAATTGGGCCAATTTGTTTGTAGCGAATGATGCCTTTTTTATCGACGATAAAACTTTCCGGCGCGCCGGTTACGCCCAAGGAAATTGCACCTTTGGAATCAGGGTCGTTGCCTATGCGGGTATAGGGGTTGCCCCATTTTTCAAGCCACCTAGGCCCGGCATCGGGGTCTTTTTCCCGCCAATCGAGACCAAAAATAGGGACAAGATTTTGTTCTTTTACCCGCATCAAAAATGGATGCTCGGTCAGGCAGGCAAAACACCACGAACCAAAAATGTTCACCAGCGTTACTTGGCCTTTTAAATCTTCGCTAGAAAAACCAACGCTCTGGCCTTTTATGGGGTCTAGGGCAAAATCTGGAACCGGACGATCGATTAATACCGAGGGCAATTCATTGGCCGGAACGCCCGATCTCATCTGTGTGATAGATGCCGCAACGACACCTAAAAGCACAAGCAAGGGAATTATATAAATAATTCTACGCACGCCGCCCCCTATTCCGCTGCCTGTGGCGTGGCGTCAACTTTGGAACTTTTTTCCGGCGCACCAACCCGGTGGCGACGATCAGACAGGCTAACTACACTGCCTGCAACCAACGACAAAAGGCCAATCCATATCCACACTACCAATGGGTTGTGATAGATGCGCACAACATATCCATCACCGCTTTCTTCCTTGTTGCCCAGTGCAACGTAAAGATCAGCAGATGCCATAGTATAAATCGCGGCTTCTGTGGTCGGCATGGAACGAACCGGGTAAACCCTGTCTTCGGGGTATAACTCGGTTACGGGTTTGCCGTCTTTGGCCACCATAAATTTACCGCGGGTTGCAGTATAATTTGGCCCTGGAAATTGGCGGGCACCAACAAAGGTGTAATCGTAACCTGCAACCTGAACAGTGTCGCCCGGGTTCATTACCGCAATATTTTCAACCTTCCAGACGGTTGAGCCAACCATACCAATTATAGCAAGGCCCAGTCCGGCATGGGCTATGCTCATACCCCATTGCGAACGAGGCAGCCCAACAAGCCGGGCCATGCTAACCCCAATTGGAACCCTAAACATTTTGCTACGCGTTACAATTTCGCTAAGCGTTCCAATAATAAGCCACGCCGCCAAGGCAATGCCAAAAGCGGCAAGCAATGAGCCATCATCAGACAGGGCCATAACGGCAACAAAGGTAGCAACAGTAACGCCGGCGGCAAAAACCAAACGCCGTAGAGCCTCGGTCAAATTGCCCCTTTTCCATGCCAATAACGGGCCAATGGCCATTACAATAAGAACCGGCGTCATTAATGGAACAAACGCGGCATTAAAAAATGGCGGACCGACGGAAATCTTTTCACCGCTGATGGCATCTATAAATAATGGATAAAGGGTTCCTAAAAGCACAACCGCGGCCGCAACCGTCATCAACAAGTTATTTAACAACAACGCACCTTCGCGCGATACCGGTTGAAACAAACCGCCCGCTTTTAATTCAGGCCCACGTAATGCAAATAGGGTAAATGAACCGCCAACCACAAGCAGCAGCAAAATCAAAATAAACACGCCGCGTTCAGGATCGGATGCAAATGAATGTACCGACGTTAAAACGCCAGAGCGAACAATGAACGTGCCCAATAAAGAAAACGAAAATGCAACAATGGCCAAAAATATTGTCCATGCTTTTAACGTGTTTCGTTTTTCAACCACGATAGACGAATGCAACAATGCGGTGCCAACTAACCATGGCATGAATGATGCGTTTTCAACCGGGTCCCAAAACCACCAGCCACCCCAGCCAAGCTCGTAATAAGCCCACCACGAACCAAGACCGATGCCGACGGTCAAGAAAGCCCATGCCGCCAGCGTCCATGGGCGCACCCAACGGGCCCATGCGGCATCAACCCGGCCTTCAATCAAGGCGGCGATGGCAAATGAAAGGCAATGGAAAAACCCACATAACCCAAATAAAGAAACGGCGGGTGAAACGCCAGCCCCGGGTCCTGCAAAAGCGGGTTAAGGCCTTTACCGTCGACCGGTGGCGGAAAAATACGTTCAAACGGGTTTGAGGTAATAATAATGAAAAGATAAAAACCCAATGCCACCAACGCCTGCATTGAAATAACCCGGGCTTTTAGGGTTGGTGGCAGGTTGCGACCAAACATGGCAACCCCGGCACCATAAATGGCAAGGATATAAACCCACAACAGCATGGAGCCTTCGTGGTTTCCCCATACGCCAGAAACCTTGTAAAGCATCGGCTTGTCAGAATGAGAATTGGCCACAACGTTTAAAACTGAAAAATCAGAAACAACGTAGGAATAGGTAAGTGCGGCAAATGAAACTGAAACCAAAACAACCTGAACAATAGCAGAGGGAACGGCAAAGTTCATCCATACACTATCGTTTCTATATGCGCCTACCATTGGCACCACCGCCTGAAAAGTGGCAACCATCAATGCAAGTATCAGGGCAAAATGTCCGGCTTCAATTACCAATATTTTTATCCTTATTATTTAGCTGGTTATTTAGCTGGTGCAGTTTCATCGCCACGCCATTCGCCGGATTTTTTCAACGCATCGGCTACTTCGGGTGGCATATATTGTTCATCATGTTTGGCCAGAACTTCTGAAGCCTTGAAAACACCGTTTATATATTTACCTTCGG
The DNA here is from genome assembly GCA_965603095.1 of uncultured Thalassospiraceae bacterium. Lineage (GTDB taxonomy): Bacteria > Pseudomonadota > Alphaproteobacteria > Rhodospirillales > Magnetovibrionaceae > DAOVVL01. The sequence goes on from CBFDBQ010000021.1 coordinate 8,208, forward strand.
TAATAACGCCTTGGCCTTCGCGAAATAGATCAGGCAAAATTCCATCAAAAGTTACATCAACGGAATTACTCAAATCAGTAACCTTGAAGCTGGTAACGGTTGAACCCGCTTCACGCACCACTGAACCTTCTTCGACCAAACCACCAAGACGCAAGCGTTTACTAGGTTCAGGCTGTTTGGTGACAATATCGGTTGGGCTATTGAAAAAAACGATACTTTCTTCAAACGCCATTAAAACAAGCCCCACCGCAATACCCAACAGCGCCATGGCGATAATTACAAAAGTAAGTCTTTTATGTTTGCGTTTCATTTATCGGATTTTCTTTCATCATTTTCTGTCGCTGTTGAAAGCCGATTAAACATATTTTGTATATCTTTCAAACCTTGCAGGCTGAACCATGCCAACAACGCAAGCACGCCAAAGCTCAAACCATAAGCAGGCCATATAAAAGCGGCATATCCGCCCATTTCTAGAAATTCACCCAAAAGCCTTCTCCGTTTTTATTCTATTAGCGCCTATCCACCATGAACCTGTTTCAAGCGAAGGATGCGAACCTTGTTTGCGACAAGTTCCGAACGCATCCGCACCAGCAATATCCATACATAGTAAGCCTTGAACGCAATTGCCATAATAAGAAGCGGCCACAACATAGATGGATGGATGGAAGATCCGCCCATTTTTACAACGCTGGCCGGCTGATGCAGTGTGTTCCACCAATCAACCGAAAATTTAATTATAGGAACATTTACAAAACCAACCAATGCCAAAATAGCAGAGGCCTTGGCCGCGCGAACGCGGTCATCAAATGCCCCTTGTAATGCCATATAACCAATATAAAGAAACAACAAAACCAAAACCGATGTCAGCCGCGCATCCCAGACCCACCATGTTCCCCACATGGGTTTACCCCAAAGCGAGCCTGTGGCCAGCGCCAAAAAGGTAAATGCCGCCCCAATGGGTGCGGTGGAGCGTGCCGATACATCGGCCAATGGGTGTTTCCAAATAAGCGATACCGCAGATGCCACCGCCATTACGGTGTAGCAAAACATTGCCATCCAGGCGGCTGGAACATGCACGTACATTATGCGTGCACTTTCGCCCTGCTGGTAATCAGCCGGAGCGGTAAAAAATGCCATGTAAAGCCCGACTGTGGTGCTAATTATAAACACAGCCAAAGCCCAGGGCTGAATAATCCCTGCAAGTTTTAAAAATCGGGTTGGGTTCGCAAAACGGTGGAGGTCGGCCAATGGTCTTCCTTACAAATTGTTTTTGTCTGAAGGCAGGGTTTTACCCGTTTTTCTATAGACTGCCTACACTTTAGATGAACCTTAGGTGTTAAATAATCATGGAGATAGTCATGGTTAGTCGTGGCCAAAATGAGGCAACGCCATAAATATTGTGTTTTATTTCTGTATTATTCTAGGGCCTGCCTAAGCCCTGCCGCGCCCGCCCATGGCGTCAACGCCAGCGAGCCAATGAAAAAACCGCCTAAAATAAGGAGTTGTGCCTTAAATTCATACCCGCCTATGGCTCCATCCACGGCCGAAACCCCAAATATCAGCACCGGAATATAAAGCGGCAACACCAGCAGCGAAAGCAGAACACCGCCCCGGCGCGAACCAAGTATCAATGCCGCCCCCACCGCACCGATAAGGCTAAGCGACGGAGTGCCTAACAAAAGGGCGATGATAAGTATGACAAAACCCTCAGGCTCCATCTGCATCAGTACTGCCAATACCGGGGCCGCAACAATTAATGGTAATCCGGTAGTTATCCAGTGGGCTGTAACCTTGGCCAGTACCGTTACCTCTAATGGCAGACTTGATAGGGCTAATAATTCAAGCGAGCCATCTTCGTAATCTGTTTGAAAAAGCCGTTCTAGCGAAAGCATTGCCGATAGTAATGCGGCCACCCAAATAACACCCGATGATATGCGCGCCAATGTTCCCGGTTCAGGCCCAACGCCCAATGGAAACAAAACAACCGCAATAACAAAAAACACCACAACCAAAAGTGAATCCATACCTTGGCGAAAGGCAAGGCTAAGGTCGCGACGAACAAGGAATACAAACTGTTTCATTTATGCCGCCCCCTGCTTAATTTTTCCGAGCGCATAATCCGAAATATCCAAAATGGTTGCCTCTTCAATGTTTATGTCAGCATGGGTTGAAAGCACAACAATACCGCCGCCTTCGCGGTGCTGTTTTATGGCCTTATCCAGCAAAGAAATTGACGCGCGGTCTAATGCAGTAGTTGGCTCATCTAACAACCACAATGGTGCAGGTGCGGCAATAATGCGTGCAAGGTTAACCCGGCGTTTTTGTCCGGCAGAAAGAAACCGTCCGGGAACATCGGCAAGATGTTTGGCATCAAATACATCAAGGGCGGTTAAAATATTTTTATCGTCTATTTCAGCACCGCGCACGCCCGCCCAAAAACGAACATTTTCAAGTACGCTTAAAACCGGTTTAACCGCATCGTGGTGGCCAACATAATGAAGATTTGATGCGTGCTCATCAAAATCATCCAGCGCATTTTCGCCGTTCCATTCCATTTTACCCGATGCAGGTTTTAACAAACCCGCCATCATACGAAGAAGCGAAGATTTGCCCGCGCCATTGGGGCCGATTAGCACCAACGCACCGCCCGGACTTACGGAAAAATCTAGGCCAGTAAAAACCAGCCTTTCGCCACGGATACAGATAAGATCGTTTCCTTGAAACACGCCTATTCCTTTAATCACTTGAGCATCACCTGAGCATCGGGGCGGACATTAAAGTATTTTCGCTTAAAAAAAAGACCGGGTTTCAAGAAACCCGGTCTTTAAGGTAGTCAGCATTGCGAAAATCGTTTCACAATTTTAAGTCATAGTTCTAAAGGGTGCCTTTTATGATGGCTAGCGGGTAGAGAGAGGGAGGGGGGGGAGCCTCATAAAACCCGCTATTTCCTTTGATTGTTATTAAAGCCCCGGAATGTGACTAGATTGTGTCAATAAGGGGGTAAAATGGTGGTTTGTTGCCATATATATTCTATGAAAAAAACCACATTTATGGACTCGTGAGCCAGAAAAGTCCTATATATCACATGAAAATAACGCTCTTTGAGTAAATGCACACAATCAAACCCCAAAAGGAACCCTGCCCCTAATGTCCAAAGAAACAGGAAAAACTATAGATTCCCGCCGCACCCTTGAAGTTGGTGGAAAATCCTATGATTATTATTCCATCCCAGTTGCGGGCGAAAACGGCCTTGGGGATGTTTCTAGGCTTCCTTTTTCCACCAAGGTATTGCTGGAAAACCTTCTGCGTTTTGAGGATGGGCGCACGGTCAGCGCCGATGATGTAAAAGCAGCTGCCAGCGGCGTCGCGGGCCGTGAAATTGCCTATCGCCCGGCCCGAGTATTAATGCAAGATTTCACCGGCGTGCCAGCTGTGGTTGACCTTGCCGCCATGCGCGATGCCATGGTTGCGGTTGGTGGTGATCCTAAAAAAATAAACCCACTTTCCCCAGTTGATTTGGTTATCGACCATTCGGTGATGATTGATTTTTCCGGCACCAGTGATTCGCTTGAAAAAAATGAGGCGATGGAATTTACCCGCAACCGCGAACGTTATGAATTTTTGCGCTGGGGCCAAGACGCGTTTGATAATTTCCGCGTTGTGCCGCCGGGAACGGGAATTTGTCATCAGGTAAATGTTGAAAACTTGGCGCAGGTTGTGTGGACCGGTGATGGCGGAGATGGCAACCAGGTTGCATTCCCTGATACATTGGTAGGTACCGATAGCCATACCACAATGGTAAACGGTCTTGCGGTGCTCGGTTGGGGCGTTGGCGGCATTGAAGCCGAAGCCGCAATGCTGGGCCAGCCCATTTCCATGTTAATACCCGAAGTAATTGGTTTTAAATTAAATGGCTCTTTAAAAGAGGGCACCACCGCAACCGATTTGGTATTACGAATTGTTGAAGTTTTGCGCGAAAGAGGCGTGGTTGGAAAATTTGTTGAATTTTTTGGCGACGCTCTTGACCATCTTTCCCTACCCGACCGCGCAACCATTGCCAACATGGCGCCTGAATACGGTGCCACCTGCGGCATTTTCCCCATTGATAGCGAAACAATTAATTACCTTAATTTCACCGCACGCGACCCTGAACAGGTAGCCTTGGTTGAAGCATACGCCAAGGCCCAGGGCATGTGGCGCGATGCATCAACCCCTGAGCCGATATTTAGCGACACCTTAGAGCTTGATATTTCAACAGTCGAGCCAGCATTGGCTGGGCCAAAACGCCCACAGGACCGCATTGCATTGTCCGATGGCGCAATTGCTTTTAAATCTGCATTAAAAGATTTGGCTGGTGTTTCTACGGTGCGCGAGGCGGATGTGGAAGGCCAAGATTACAAACTGCGTGATGGTGATGTGGTTATTGCCGCCATTACCAGTTGTACCAATACTTCCAACCCATCGGTGTTGGTGGCGGCTGGATTGCTAGCCAAAAAAGCCAATGAAAAAGGGCTTAAACCAAAGCCGTGGGTAAAAACTTCGCTGGCACCCGGCAGCCAAGTTGTTGCTGATTATCTAGAGGCCGCCGGCCTACAAACTCATCTTGATGCCCTTGGTTTTAATATAGCAGGTTTTGGTTGCACTACTTGCATTGGTAACTCTGGCCCGCTGGCAAATGAAATATCAAACGCGGTTAAAGAAGGTGACTTGGTCGCCACATCGGTTCTTTCCGGTAACCGTAATTTTGAAGGCCGCATTAATCCCGACGTAAAAGCAAACTATTTGGCCAGCCCGCCATTGGTTGTGGCATACGCATTGGCCGGAAGCATGACACGTGATTTATTTAATGATCCATTGGGCAAAGATAGCGACGGCAACCCAGTTTATATGAAAGACATCTGGCCCACCAACCAAGAAGTCGCAGATGCTATCAAGTCGTCATTAACCCGCGAAATGTATGCCGAGCGTTACAAGGATGTTTTTAAAGGCCCCAAAGCATGGCAAGAAATCCCTGCCAGTGGTGGCATGACGTTTGACTGGAACGAAGGCTCAACCTATGTTCGCAATCCACCGTTTTTTGAAAACCTTACGCCTGAGCCCGATGACATTCACGATATTAAAGATGCCAAGCTATTGGCCATATTGGGCGATAGTGTAACCACCGATCATATATCACCGGCTGGCTCCATCAAAGACGACGGCCCAGCGGGTGAATATTTAAAAACCTATCAAGTCAGGCCAGAAGATTTTAATTCGTTCGGCTCGCGTCGTGGCAACCACGAAGTAATGATGCGCGGAACATTTGCCAACATTCGCATCAAGAATGAAATGGCACCGGGAACCGAGGGCGGAGTCACGCTTTTTGATGGCAAGGAAGCATTCATTTATGACGCCGCCATGAAACACCGTGACGCAGGCACGCCATTGGTTGTGGTTGCGGGCAAAGAATATGGCACCGGTTCAAGCCGTGATTGGGCGGCCAAGGGAACCAAGCTTTTAGGCGTTAAAGCGGTTATTGCCGAAAGCTATGAACGTATTCATCGTTCTAACCTTGTAGGCATGGGTGTGTTGCCGCTTGAATTTAAAGACGGCACAACCAGAAATAGCCTTAAGCTTAAAGGCGACGAAATTTTGAGCATTACCGGCATCGAGGGCAACATAACGCCAATGCAAGATGTGACCCTTTCAATTTTACGAGGCGATGGAAAAGGCGATGGAAAGCCTGAAAATGTGGTGCTTAAATGCCGCATCGATACATTGGACGAGGTCGAATATTACCGTCATGGTGGTATTTTATCCTATGTATTGCGCCGACTAGCTGTAGAATAATTTATCTGTCAGGTAACTGTCAGGCATTTATGCTCATAATTAGGCATTAATTTATTGGGGTAATAAGGCCCGCAATAAAGATAATGAGGCCCCAAGGCCCGATGCTTAAATTACGTCATCATTTTTCTTTATTTTTCAGCGCGCGCATTTGCGCCAGCACCATGGCTATGCTGGCCGCCATGTTATTTCTAGCCCCCATTAGCGCAAGTGCCGCATACCAAGACGCCCTAAAAATGGTGGCCGAAGGAAAATGGGATCAGGCATTAAATGAGTTTGAACCATTGGCCGCCATCGGCCATGCCCCCTCACAATTTAGCATCGGATTAATTTATCAGCTGGGTCGCGGGGTTCCCAAAGACCCTGAAAAAGCCCGCAAGATGTATGTAATGGCGGCAAAACAAGGTTTCTGGCCGGCCTATAACAATCTGGGCAAAATGTTTCTTGATGGCGAAGGGGTACCCAAAAGCCTAATTACCGCATTTAACCTTTTTGCCAAGGCGGCAGAAAACCATGCCCAAGCCAAAAATAATTTGGCCCGAATGTATGAAAACGGTTGGGGAACCAAACAGGATGTAGATAAGGCGATTAAGCTTTATGAAGAATCCGGCGATAGCGGCTATGTAGTTAGCCATTTCAGGCTGGGGCAAATGTTTGAAGACGGCATAAACGTGGAAAAAGATAAAGAAGCCGCTATCAAGTGGTATACCAAGGCATCCGAAAAAAACCACCAAGGGGCCGTTAATAAATTAAAACAGCTTGGCGGTTGATGTTAACCCTATAAAATACATATCCTATAAAATACAATGTTTTGTAAAATCGCCCGCTTCATTGGCGGTCCAATCGCCTTTGGGTTTTTCTTTTAATTGTTCGCACCATTTGTCTGATCCAATTTCTGGTGCACAGGCAGAAACAATAAATGCTACTGCAAAAACCGATGCAAAAATAAATGATGCGCTCTTTGAATCCTTGACCAATCTCATGTGCTAATCCCCAATATAATGATTAAATATAATTGTATTATATCAACGAAGTCTCAGTGTGCAAAATGTTCATGCCCGAATACGGACTCGCAGAAAAGGTCTAAGAAGGGTATAATTCATAGGTTAAAAACATAAAAAAGGGAGATCACCATGCAGGTTCCCGTCCAGATTAGCTTTCACGGCTGTGACCACTCCGATGCGCTAAGCCAAGATATATCTGACCATGCAATAAAAATTGAGGAATATTACGGAAGAATAACCAGTTGTCGTGTGGTGGTTGAAGCACCGCACAAATCCCACACCAAAGGAAAACTGTTTCACATAAATATTGAAATAAGCATCCCTGGCGTAGGTCAGGCCATACATAATGACCGTGGCCACAACCCGGCACACGAAGACGTATATATCGCCGTGCGCGACGCCTTCAAGGCCGTAGAATCGCAAATTAAAACTCTGGTGGGGAAGCGTCGCGACGAAGAACGACGCCAAAATGATGAAGAATTGAGTGCATAAAAATAATCTATGCGCTATACCCGTAGGCGATGTTAAACAAAATAAAATCTTTGCTGAGTAGCCCCTCTCCAACTGAGGTCAAACCTGCGCGCTCGCTTGAACTTGCCGCCAGCGCGCTGCTGGTTGAGGCCGCCGTTATGGACGGCACCTTTGATGAGGCCGAGCTAAAGGTAATAACCGCCCTTCTTTGCGAACGATTTTCGCTAAATGCCAGCGAGGCGGCTGAGCTCATAGAAGACGCCAAAAAAGTGGTCGAAGGTTCTATTGAAATATATGGGTTTGCCCGCACCATAAAAGACAGCCTAGATAACGCCGAACGGGTAGAAATCATAGAAATGCTATGGCGAGTGGTGCTGGCTGATGGCCAAGTGGATGATTATGAATCTAACCTTATTCGCAGGATTTCGGGCCTAATTTATGTTTCAGATCGCGAAAGCGGCGATGCCCGCAAGCGGGTTATGGAAAATATGTAAACTAGAAATGCTTGAGATTAATTTCGCTATCAGGTAGATATGGCCCCAGATTTTTCCACAAATATTTCCACAAATATTTCCACATATATTTCCACATATATTTCCACATATATTTTCTGGCGGAGAGCAAAATGACCTACATCGTTACTGAAAACTGCATCAAGTGTAAATATCAAGATTGTGTTGATGTTTGCCCGGTTGACTGTTTTTACGAAGGTGAGAATATGCTGGTCATCCAGCCCGATGAATGCATCGATTGCGGTGTATGCGAGCCCGAATGCCCGGCTGAGGCCATATTGCCCGATACAGAACCGGGACTGGAAAAATGGCTGGATATAAACACCAAGTTTTCCGCCATCTGGCCTAATATAACCCGCAAAAACGACATTCCATCCGATGCCAAAGATTGGGATGGAAAAAAGGACAAAGCGGCCCTTTTGAGCGATAAACCAGGAAAAGGCACCTGATTTAACCCCAATATGACCATGTTGGGGTGTTTTTTAGGCTATTTTTGTGATATGATAGCGCCCGAAGCTGGCCACCTATTTAAATGGTCGGCTTTTAACGTGTACAGATGTACAGATTGGCCATTTTTTACAAAAAATCAGGCTTTTTAGGCTGTATTTTACAGCTTTAGGCTATTTTTGGCGATTCTTGACTGAAATGTGGCAATAAATTTAAATTTTTAAAATTGGCAAACGGAACGAAAAATACCATGGCAAAAAAATCAACCACCGACAGCTCGCTATTTAGCAAAGGTGACTTTGTCGTTTATCCAACCCACGGCGTAGGGCAGGTTACCGGCATCGAGAAAAAAGAAGTCGCAGGTCACAAGCTGCATTTATTTGTTATTTCTTTTGAAAATGAACGCATGACCCTTAGCGTGCCAGTAGACAAGGCAGTGGATTCAGGCCTGCGTAAACTTAGCTCTAAAAAAATTATGGACGTAGCGATGACCACGCTAAAAGGTCGCGCGCGGGTAAAACGCACCATGTGGAGCCGTCGTGCCCAGGAATATGAAGCAAAGATTAATTCTGGCGATCCTATTTTAATTGCCGAGGTTGTTCGTGATCTTCATCGTCGTGCCGACCAACCGGATCAGTCTTTCAGCGAACGTCAAATTTACGAACAAGCGCTTGATCGTCTTTCAAGTGAAGTTGCCGCTGTTGACAAGGTCGATATGGAAAGAGCTACAGCCAAGGTTGAAAAGCTTTTGTTAAAACTAGCCGCCTAACGGCAAACGCAATTCAGTATTAAATTAAAAGACCGGGAATAATTCCCGGTCTTTTTTTATTCGCCATTTTATTCAGTTACAATTTTTATTAATGTGCCCGCAGGAACCAAGGTTTCTGGTTTTATGGAATTTAATGCTTCCATCCATTCTTTTCGAAATTCATCTAAAACTAGCATATTGGCAAGCTGTTCAGCGCTATCGCCTTCTTTTACCTTATACAATCTAATTCTATAGGGTTTGATGTTTTTAATTTCCGCCGCAGTCAATTTACGAAAACTATAAGTGGTGTTTCTAAATGGAATATTTAGTTTTTTTGTAACACCGGGGTCGGTTAAAAATAACAATCTGTAAACAGCCCCAGCGCCGCCTTCTATTGCAACAAGGCGAATATCGCGTGAACCACTTTTGGTATTAATTCTAGAAATACCAGTTACGGCATCCATGCCGTTTATATTTATACGTTCGACATCAGCAAGATTTAATCCTTTGGCCCAAAAACCAGTTACATAATTTTTAAGGCTAGTCGCCTTATTTACTTCCTTGGCATTTGCCATATCAAAAACAATTATGGCTTCGTCTTTCTTTTTTGCGACTACATTGGCTGGCGAATTAAATATCTTGAAACCATCTGGCACATCATAACGGATACCAATTTCCGGATGAATGAATGAATTGCCACGAACCAGACCTTGGGAAATATCATCGCCGAATATCAATCCATCAATCCGTGAAAGATATTCTTTTGCGTTTAACCTATTACCATTTGCCTCTGCCTCTGTATGTTTTTCACCAGCCAATTTTATTGCCTGTTCAATGCGTTCTACTGTGCGTGGGTGAGTTGCCATTATGTTACTTTGTTCGGCCATATCTGACTTGCCAGCCATCATTCCCTCAATACGTTGGTGGGCTCTTAATTTTATAAAAAAACTTGTCATGGCATCAGGGCTATATCCGGCACGGGTCATATAGCGCACGCCCAGCATGTCTGATTGCAGTTCCTGATCGCGTGAATAGCTCTGCAATGCGGCCTGCGCGCCAAGTGCAACCACATTGCCTGCCGCCGATGGAATACCAGCGGCGCTCCCTATTGCGCCCAATACCTGTAAGCCCAAAGAAGTTGCCATGGTGGAGCTATAACGCTGGGCCGTATGGCGCGCGGTAACATGGCCAATTTCATGGGAAAGAACGCCGGCAATCTCTGCTTCATTGCTGGCCAATGATAAAAGCCCACGGGTTATGTAAACGTAGCCACCGGGCAACGCAAATGCGTTTATTTTAGCATCGTTAAGAACCGTAAACGTCCAAACTAAATCCGGCATTTCCGAATGCTGGCTAAGCCTGCCGCCAACATTTGCAATATAAGCGCCAATTTCTGCATCATCATAAACACCGCCAAAGGCCTTGATTATTTTGGGATGCTCTTCCCGGCCAACTTCTTTTTCACGTTCTGGCGACATAAAAGCGGTAAAGCTTTGCTCGCCTGTTGCGGGATTGGCGCTACACGCCGCAACTGCCAACAAAGCAGATATAAGCAATGGCGTAAAAATAATGCTACGGATGTGTTTAATATTAATTTTCATAAAAACAATATTTTCATTTTTAATTAATAATTTCAATTTGTTCTGGATGGGTAATTTCAATCATCGGGCCGTTTTTATGCCTAACCCAACCGCGCACCCTTATATTTTTTCCCTTAAAAGAAATAGGGTCAATCCCGGAATTTGCAAATATTTTTAATCCCGGTTTTTCAATGGTTACGGTAAAATCAGTTCGCCATTCAGGCCCAAAATTAAGATAAGCCCGCTTGCCCACAACCTGTGCGTCAACAACCATGCCTTCAACCAATTGAAATCCGCCAATATGATCACCGGCGTGTTTTTGCGAAATAATTTTATAAAATGGATTTGCCCATATGCCATGTTTGTTTTTTCGAGCACTTCGTTCAAGTGATAGCATTTCACCTATCAATGCTTTGTTATCGGCAAATGTATAAACCCGGGCCATACCGCGGGCCAGCATTTCGCCCTGTAGCCATATTTTATCATTGTCATCATCTACAACCAGGTGGGCTAGGGTTCTGCCGTGCCTGTCTATTTCGGTTGTCCCAATAAATACATTTACAGTTTTACCAAGACACAGGTTTTCCATTTCAGATTTTGCGGCCCTAGATAACGGCCATGCCTTAAAATCATTTCGTCCCAACGGCAACTTAGGCGCCTGAATGCCTACCAGCCGTATTTCACGACCATTATCAAGACGGACTGTATCGCCATCAATTACTTCAACCACTTGGGCTCGCCCTGTGGCCCAAGGTCTTCGGGCCCTAATGCGTGCGCTGGTTGCCCACAAATAAGCGCGCCCGCAATAAGCGCAGGTATTGTTGATAAAGCCTTTAATTTTATAGCCTTGGTAATTTTCACTTTTCCCTTAGCTTTTTTTAAAAATCATGCTTGTGGAGGACTGTGCAAATATATGCATATAATGAACTATTATTATTATTTTGATATTACGAATTTAGAAAAAACATCTGGAACCAATTTTAATGGATAGCACCCCCGAGCGCGACATCTATCCCCATATTGAGCCATATCAAACGGGTATGCTGGTGCTTGACGGCGGCCAAGACCAACAAATGTATTTTGAGGTTTCAGGAAACCCCGATGGAATACCGGTCGTTTTTTTACACGGCGGCCCAGGCGCCGGGGCATCACCCACGGCTAGGCGTTTTTTTGACCCGAACCGCTACCACATAATTGTGTTTGACCAGCGAGGTAGCGGAAAATCTCTTCCCGCTGGTTCTGTAATTGCCAATACTACCCAGCACCTAATAAATGATATTGAACAGCTTCGCCTTCATCTTGGTATTGATGAGTGGCTAGTGTTTGGTGGCTCATGGGGTTCAACCTTGGCAATTGCATATGGTCAGGCACACCCGGGGTGCTGTCTTGGGTTTATTTTACGAGGAATATTCTTGGGCGAAACCCGCGAGATTGACTGGTTCCTTTGCGGGATGAATGCTTTTTTTCCTGAAAATTGGCGCGATTTTTCAAATCATCCGGGGGTTGATAATAAAAACCTGCTTTCATCTTATAATGATTTGCTAAATAACCCCGACCCGGCAATTCATGTGCCTGCGGCCCGGACTTGGGCGCACTATGAAAATAGCTGTTCAACCCTGCTACCCACGGGGGCAATTCCCAAAGGAGATGCATTTGATGCATATGCCGTTTCTATTGCGCGTATCGAGGCACATTATTTTACCAATTCTATGTTTCTTGCCCCGGGGCAATTATTAGCGGGCATGAATAAAATAAACCACTTGCCGGCAACCATTATTAATGGCCGCTATGACGTAATATGCCCCATTGTTACCGCTGAAAAGTTGGCCCAAGTTTGGCCGGGGGCGGTGTTGGAAATTATCTCAGGTGCGGGCCATTCGGCCATGGAACCGGGCATCAGGCGGGCGCTTACCGGGGCCGCTGACCAATTTCAGGCATCTATTGGTTAATTTGCTAAACCCTTTGAATTTCTGAATTTTTTCCCTAAAATGCCGGAAATACGATTTAAACATTTAGGCAAGCTTGTCAGGGATTTAAACAAGATGAACACAACCAAAGCGATCCGTTTCACATATTTTGCTTCCATGACCATGGCCATGTTTGGTGCTTTCGGTTTGGCCCCCACCCCAGCATTGGCCGATGACCCTGCGTTTCTTTCCATTGGTGGCGGCACCTATGATTGGAACCGGCAAAAAGACGAAGGCACGGAATTTCGCATTGAATACCGCCATGATAAAAAGTTTTTAGGCGCGCTTAAGCCATTTATCGCCGCCGCCGCAACCACCACCGACAGCTATTTTGTCGGCGCCGGTGTATTGATGGATGTTTATCTTGGCAAGCGTATTGTTGTAACGCCTAGCTTTGCCCCACATTATTATAGTGGCGGCAACGAAAAACTAGATTTGGATTACGCGGTTGAATTTCGTTCACAGCTTGAACTGGCATACCGCATGGATGATCGTTCGCGCATAGGGATTGCGGTTTCGCATTATTCAAACGCCAGCCTTGGCGACACAAACCCCGGCACAGAATCAGCAATGCTTTATTATTCCATGCCCATAGCCCAAGTGTTTGGCAACTAGAGCCAATAATTATAAAACAGCTTTATGCGCCCGTAGCTCAGTAGGATAGAGCACCAGATTCCTAATCTGGGGGTCAGAGGTTCGAATCCTCTCGGGCGCACCACTTCCTGTCACTTAGCAGAATAAACGTCCCTATGTCCCTGGTGCTACGCCGGGGACATTAATTATGCTCATCAATGTTCAATTATTCTTCTTTCTGATGTTAAGCGGACGCGCTGCGAACTTCCATTGTACGTCTGCTTTTGATCCAAGGCGGACACCCTAAGTCTTGGGTCTGTTGAATGTGGTTACAAATACATTCCCGTCATTGTCCAGCGTGCTTTTCTCCACTTCTGTCACATGAACGTTCAGTCCATTCGACACAAATAAATCTGTATGCTCGGATGTTAGTAGCCAAGGAGGACCGTTATCGAAAGTCCTTTGCTCTGTGCTGACTTCTGCAATGACGAGGAGTTGGCCTCCTGGCCCCGCGAAATCAGAAATGTTTTGAATTAGTTGTTTTTCATACTTCGGGGGAAGTGCTTGAATGGTAAATATCTCCAAGACAAAATCGAATTTATACCGCCATTGATTCTGACCTTCCAGAAGGTCCGCTTTCTGAAACTCAACTGTCGATTGAGGGAAACGTTCTTTGCAATATTTGATCGCCGTTTCAGAAATGTCAAAGGCCGTCACCTGAAAACCAAGAGCCTCGAGCTCGACAGCATCATCACCCATTCCACAACCGACGACTAACGCTGACATTCCGGTTCCGTCCAGCGGATTTCGGCTGAGCCAGTTGGTAAAAGAAGGGTGGGTTTTCATGTTGGCCCATGGAACACCGTCGCCATTCTTATTGGAACTTGAATACAACGGTTCAAACCAATTCGAAGGTTGATCTTCTTCAATTGAAAGTCGCTCTTGAGTTTCGTTTTTCGATTTATTCATAGGTGACTCGATTCTGATCTGTACATTGCAATTCTAGGACTATACGCATCAAATTAAGGACAGAAAATGGTTAAAGGCGGACGCATTAGATACCGCTACTAAAGGTTTGCTTTTGACCCAAAACAGTCGTTCCACTGTCGCTTCCTGCCATGAATAATAATTAGTAAGGATGCTTCGTCGGCTCTGATTGCGGCAGTGCTTTCCTTGATAATACTTTCCTCAATAACCAACTATTTTGATATTATATTAGAAAAATGTAATATAATATATTTTGAAAACAACATACAATTGGTCGTTTTCAAAATCATCTTTTAAAAGGAACGTAATCATGCGTATCGGACACATCCTCCTTTCCGGTCTAGCTATTATTGGATTCGGAATCCTACCCATTCAAACCGCAAAAGCAGCGGATCTCGCGATTTTATCCCCCAACGTTACGGCCATTATGGAAGGCGGCAAGCTTTATGATAACTGGTTCTCCACATTGGGAGTCGATAAGCCGACCCAGACACATGCAATGTGGCCCGCTTCCAACACCAAGAAAAAAGGCAACGTCACGTGGCGCTGCAAATCCTGTCACGGTTGGGACTTCATGGGCAAAGATGGCGCCTATGCGAGCGGGTCATACAAGACCGGCATCACGGGAATTAGATCTTTTGAAGGTAAAGACCCGGCGGTAGTTGAAAAAATTCTTCGTGGGTCAGATCACGGTTACACCCCAGCCATGATTGACGATGCGGCTTTATCGAAGATCGCCTTGTTTGTTACTAATGGTCAATTCGATCTCGACGCATTCATTGATCGAACCACCAAGATGTCAAAGGGCGATGCAGGAAAAGGCAAGGTCATCTACGATACGTCTTGCTATCTCTGCCATGGTAAAGACGGCCGGGAAATGAATTTTAAGACGGCCGACAAACCAGAATATCTGGGCACGCTATCCAACGGCAATCCGTGGGAGACCATTAACAAGGTTCGTCATGGCCAGCCCAATTCACAGATGTCCGCGCTTGGCTACATGGGCAACAAGGCAATGTCCGATGTTCTTGCCTATACCCAGACCCTACCGAAAAAATAAATAATAAACACAATACATACAACACAGGGCGGTTCCGGAAACGGCACCGCCCTGATCTATCTGAATTACATAAACAATCACGATTGTCCGCTTTTGGCTAAAAGCGAGCTTCTCCGCGGACGGCCAGCAAATGCCTGATATCAAACGCCAAGCAGACACCGTAAATGGGGACATTAATTCTGCTCGGGAGCATCCTTTATCACTTAACAGAATAAATACGGTTTATAAAACCCAGTCAGGGCGCACGAAATGGCAGGTATAACCGTTGGGTAAACGCTGCAAATAATCTTGATGTTCGGGTTCGCCCTGCCAAAAATCACCCACTGGTTTTACTTCGGTCACCACCTTGGCCGACCAATTACCCGATGCTTCCACGTCGGCTATGGTTTTTAGCGCAATATTTTTTTGCTCATCACTGGCGAAATAAATCCCCGAACGATATGACATGCCACGGTCATTGCCTTGCTTGTTTAGGGTGGTGGGATCATGGATTTGGAAAAAAAATTCTAAAATTTTTCGGTATGAAATCTGTTCAGGGTCAAAAATTATTTCTATCCCTTCTGCATGGGTGCCATGGTTTGCATAGGTCGCGTTAGCAACATCACCCCCGGTATATCCAACCCGGGTTGAAATAACGCCGGGCAATTTCCGGATTAAATCCTGCATCCCCCAAAAGCAACCGCCAGCTAAAACCGCGCGTTCTTCCATTTTGTGTCCTCCATTAAATTTAATATACAGTACAAATAAAATTATGGTCATAACCACAAAAAGGGCCGGAAAAAAAATCCCGACCCTTTTTATTTTTTTGGATAAACGCGTATCAGTTAGATAGTTTTGCTAAATAACCTTGCGCATTTCAACTACAAATTTATCCATTTCGGTGCTGAGCATTTCACCCTGTTGTGAAAGCTCACCAGCGGCTGTTAGAACTTCGGAAGCGGCATTGCCTGTTTCACCCGCGGCTTGTGTTACCTGGGTGATGTTGCTGGTAACTTCCTGTGTACCAGCGGCGGCTTGTTCCACATTGCGGGCAATTTCTTGGGTTGCCGCGCCTTGTTCTTCGACCGCGGCGGCAATTGCCGATGCAATTTCGTTCATCTGGTTGATAGTTCCACCGATGGATTCAATTGCCCCAACTGCTTCTTGGGTTGCGCCTTGGATGCCACCAATTTGTGCGGAAATTTCTTCCGTCGCCTTGGCGGTTTGGGTTGCCAAGTTTTTAACTTCTGATGCCACCACGGCAAAACCTTTACCGGCATCACCGGCTCGGGCCGCTTCGATAGTAGCGTTTAGTGCCAACAGGTTGGTTTGATCGGCAATGTCGGTAATAAGCGCCACAACCTCGCCAATTTTATTGGCAGCACTGGCCAAGCCCTTAACCTTTTCATTGGCGCCTTCAACCTCGGCCACGGCTGCACCTGCGATTTGAGTAGATTGCGCAACCTGACGAGAAATTTCAGAAATAGAGCTGGACAATTCCTCGGCCGCACTGGCCACCGTTTGCACGTTGGTTGATGCTTCTTCCGCCGCAGCCGCCACAATTGTAGATTGCTGTTGGGTCGATTGGGCTGTGCCTTCCATAGATTTAGCGGTGGATTGCATTTCGGTTGCAGCCGCTGAAACACTTTCAACAACGGTTTTCATGTTCTTTTCGAAATTATCTGCAACATCATTGAAGCTATTGGTCTTCGCGGCAATTGTATCGGACGCCTTATTGAAAACAGTGGCTGCGTTCAGGAAAGTTCCCTGCATGCCGGCTGGAAGGATTTTACGGAAATATTTATTTTCCGTAACATATTCCTGACAAGCAATAGTTTCACGAACATAGGCATCGGAAACATCAATCAGTGCGTTAACTGAATTTTGCATGTCACCCATATCGCCACTTTCGCTAATGTTGAGGATACGTACCTCAAAATCACCTTTGGCGGCGGCGGCGCAGGTATCGAGGGTGCGGCGAAGTTCTTTGTTGGCTTTATTTATAAGTATAAAGCTAGCAATGGCCGCAACAATAATAAGGCCAATGGCGATTTCTTCAATCACCGCGCCAACGCCCATAAACGCACCAATTTCTGCAATAATCGCAAAAATTGCCGAAGCAATAATGGCAATCTTAGTCTTGGAGAGAGAAGATAAATTCATCGTATTCGACCCCTTTGTCGTTAAGTATGCCCACGAGCGTGTTAAATGCTTCGTTCATGCCTTCTTTGCTGTTGGCGTGGCTGTTTTCAATATCAAGCAACTGTTTATAAAGCGGTTGGATGACGTTATCTATTACCGAACGCTTGGGAACCCGACGGTTGGAATGATATCCAACCACAGCTCCGCTAGCGTCACGTGAAGGGGTGGCGTGCGCCAGCACCCAATAATGATCGCCATTTTTGGACATATTTTTTACATAGGCAAAAATTTCTTTGCCTGCGCCAAGGGTGTCCCACAAAAGTTTAAATACACAACGCGGCATATCCGGGTGGCGCACCATGGAATGGGGTTGACCGAGGCATTCAGATTCAGATCCGCCATAAAGCTTAAGAAATACTGGATTTACATACGTTAGCCGCCCGGTTGTATCGGTTTTGCTTACGATGATTTCAGTTTCATCAAAAAAGCGTTCCACCCCGGTGGGTTTTACATCTCTTGGCATTTTATTTTCCCTCTAAATAAAACTTGTTAAATTTATTTATTAAACTGATCTAGCTAGTTAGCGCCCCCAGAAACTAGAACAGGAACCATAGATTGATATAATAACTATAATATTCAAGCATTAACACAAAGGCATTATTTCAAGGTGTTAGCAGACATTAATAGCATCTCACTTAAGGAAGTGTAAAATTAAGTCTAAAGCACAACAACCCCTAAATCACTATTATGTGATGAAATTACGTTAAAAAAATTGTTTAATTTCAAATAGTTAGCTAAAAAATTAGCTTCGCAAAACACCACCGGTGGCTTTTTCGACGGCAATCACAATTTTATTACCGATAGCCTCGATTTCTTCATCGGTTAAGGTTTTTTCCACAGGTTGAAGAATTATTTCAACCGCCAATGATTTTTTGCCCTCACCCACGGATTTTCCTTCAAAAAGGTCAAAAACCCAAGCATCGGATATCAATTTTTTGTCCGCCGTGGCCGCGGCGCGCCTGACATCTTCTGCCGGGATGGAGGCGTCGACCACAAATGCAAAATCACGCTCAACCGGCTGCAAGGCAGAAAGTCTAAGCATTGCCCGTTGCTGGCTTTTCTTTGCCTTGGGTTTAGGCAACGCACTTAACCGAACTTCAAACCCTGTGGCTGGGCCTTTGATGTTCATTTTTTTTAAAATTTCTGGATGTATTTCGCCAAAATGTGCCAACACATTTTTTGGCCCCAATTGAATAGAGCCTGAGCGTCCGGGGTGATACCAGCTAGGCGCGTTATTTGTAATTTGCGCTTTTCCCACATCAATTCCAAAGGCTTGAATAACCGCCATGGCATCGGCTTTGGCATCAAATGCATCTACCGTGCGTGCATCGCCTTGCCAATTACGGGGCATGGCAGAACCAGAGCGAACACCGCTTGCCAGAAGCTCTTGATCATTGCTGTCATCACCACTGAACTGCGGGCCGACCTCAAATAATTTACCGTCGCTAAAACCACGGGCATCGTTACGCCCAATGGCGGCTAACAAGTTTGGTAAAATACTAGGACGCATGACATCTAGGTCCGAAGAAATAGGGTTAACCAAACGAACCTCATCAGCCACTCCGCCAAATAAATCGGCATCACCCGAAGGCATAAATGAATATGTTACAGCTTCAACCATACCGCGAGCGGCAAGTGTGCGACGAATGTTTGAACGCAACGCTTGCTCTGGGGTTAATGCCGGCTTTGGTAATGCACCATCGCGCGGTAATGACACGGCGGGAATGCGGTCATAACCATAAACACGAATAATTTCTTCGACTATGCAAGGCTCGGCCACAATGTCGGCACGCCAAGATGGAATGGCAACTGTCCACTCATCACCATCACCAGAAACACCAAACCCAAGCACGCTAAGTATGCGCACCATTTCATCGCGCTCAACCTTAACACCGATAAGTTCCTTAACCCTGTCGGGACGGAATTTTATATGGCGTTGCCATTTAGGCTCGGCGCCTGCGCTGGTAATTTCAGAAGGCTCGCCCCCGCAAATTTCCAAAACTAAACGCGTGGCAATTTCAATTCCCGGTGCGGCAAATGCCTGATCGACACTACGTTCAAACCTAAATCTAGCATCGGAAATAATATTTAGTTTACGGCCCGTGGCGGCTGTGCGTATGGGATCAAAAATAGCACTTTCAATAAATACCGATGTGGTGCTTTCGGTGCATCCGCTGGCCTCGCCACCCATAACACCGCCAAGGGCCTCTGGCCCATTGTCGTCAGCGATTACACATATCTCATCATCAAGTTCATATTCTTTGCCGTCCAATGCCAAAAAATTTTCAGCTTTGTTGACAAGTCGGGCAACGATATTTCCTTTGACCTTGTCAGCATCAAATACGTGCAACGGGCGACCCAAATCAAACGTAACGTAGTTGGTAATATCAACCAACGCAGATATTGGGCGCAACCCAATAGCCAGCAAACGATCGCGAATCCATTTAGGACTTTGTTGGTTTGTAATCCCGCGCACCATACGCCCGACAAACTGTGGGCATGCGCTTTCGTTTTCAATTGAAACTGATATAGGGCTTTTAAAAGCGCCCGGAACCGGGTCTGTAATCATGGCTTTTAGGTGACCCATGCCGCTAGCGGCAAGATCACGCGCTATGCCCCGCACACCTAAACAATCGCCACGGTTTGGCGTAATGGCAATTTCAATTACCACATCATCAAGGCCCATTGTTTCAACTGCCGATGCACCGACCACTGCATTTTCGGGCAAATCTATGATGCCATCATGTTCGTCGCTTAAACCCATTTCCCGTTCCGACAGCAACATGCCGCTGGATTCAACGCCGCGAATTTTTGCTTTTTTTAACGTTACATCGATACCCGGTATATATGCGCCCTCGGCGGCAAATACGCCCTTCATTCCTGCGCGTGCATTGGGCGCACCGCATACTACCTGCATGGTGGTGGTTCCGGTGTTGACGGTGCAAACTTGTAATTTGTCTGCGTCTGGATGTTTTTCGGCAACGGTTACCTCACCAACCACAAAGCTTTCTAAGCCTGCGGCACGGTCAGAAATTTTTTCAACCTCAAGGCCTAGCATAGTTAAACGCTTGGCAATGTCTTCCAGTGAAGCATCGGTTTCAAGGTGGTCTTTTAGCCATGACAAGGTAAATTTCATCGGCTTAACCCCCCGGTCATTGATGGGACGTCAAGAGACGAAAAGCCATAATGCCTGAGCCAACGTAAATCTGATTCGTAAAACGTGCGTAAATCGGGAATGCCATATTTCAACATGGCAATGCGTTCAATCCCCACACCAAAGGCAAAGCCTTGATATTCAGTTGGGTCGATACCGCAATTTTCCAAAACTTTTTCGTTTACCATTCCGCAACCAAGAATTTCCAGCCAGTCATCGCCATGACCAATTTTAAATTCGCCACCTTCGCGGGTGCAGCCGATGTCAACCTCGGCTGATGGTTCGGTAAAAGGAAAATAGCTGGGACGAAATTGCAACGGTAAATCATCAACCCCAAAATAGGCGCGACAGAAATCTGTCAGCACGCCTTTTAAATGGGTCATGTTGGTTGATTTATCAATTACCAACCCTTCGACCTGATGAAACATTGGACTGTGGGTTGCATCATAATCGCAACGGTACGTGCGGCCCGGAGCAATAATTCTGAGCGGCGGTTTTTCATTCATCATTGTATGGACTTGCACTGGCGATGTATGGGTGCGCAAAACCTTGCGTCCTTTTTCGCCAACGCCTGGTAAATAAAATGTATCGTGCTCTTGTCGGGCCGGATGGTCTTCGGGAATATTAAGCGCGCTAAAATTATACCAGTCGTCTTCTATTTCCGGTCCTTCGGCGACGGAAAAACCCATCTCGCCAAATATTGCTACAACTTCATCGATTGTTTGACTGATGGGGTGGATGCGCCCTTCTTCTTCGGGGCGCGCAGGCAACGTAACATCGATTTTTTCTTCCATTAAACGTGCGCTCATTTCCGCCATGGAAAGAGATGTTTTTTTGGTTTCAATGGCACCTGCTACCGCAGCTTTAACGGCGTTTAATTCTTGTCCGGCGGCCTTGCGCTCATCGGGGGCAAGCTTGCCTAAGCTTTTCATTGCATCGGTCAGCGCGCCTTTTTTACCCAGCGCACTAACCCGCACTTCTTCCACTGCGGCCAAGGTGGATGCCCCATCAACCATTGCCAGCAAATCAGATTTTAGCTTGTCACTATTACCCACGTTTAATCCCCCATAGTGGATTGTAATTTAGATCTTAAAAAAAGAAAGGGGCTAAGCTTGCCGCCCGGCCCCTCTCATTTCAAAAACAAACTGGGTTAGTACCCGATGCTTACTTGGCGAGAGCGGCCTGAGCCTGTTCTACCAAGCTTTTAAACGCTTCCGGTTCATGAATGGCAATGTCGGAAAGAACTTTACGGTCAAGTTCAATTCCGGCCAAGTTAAGGCCATTGATAAACTGGGAATAAGTAAGCCCGTGCAAACGTGCACCGGCATTAATGCGTTGAATCCAAAGCTTGCGAAATTCGCGTTTTTTGGTGCGACGATCGCGATATGCATACTGCAAACCTTTTTCCACGCTTTGAATTGCAACGCGAAAATTGGTGCTGGAGCGACCACGATAACCTTTGGCCGCTTTAATTACTTTTTTGTGTCTGGCGTGTGTTGTTACGCCGCGTGATACTCGTGCCATTTTAAAATCTCCGGTATGTCAGTGTTCAAGCGTAAGGCATGTAGGATTTAACGATACGTGCATCTTGTGCGCACAAGATCATTGTACCGCGAGCTTTGCGTTTCATTTTTTGAGGACGCTTGCTCATTCCGTGTTGCTTGAACGCCACAGATGCGCGCACCTTACCTGAACCGGTAAGTTTAAAACGCTTCTTGGCACTAGACTTGGTCTTTAGCTTGGGCATTTTGCTCTTCCTTTCTAAATTATGAGATTGCGGCCAAAGAGATCGCAATTCCCGGGTCTTCGCTTCATGGGCGGTCGAGGCATGCCCTGCCATGCCGCCCGTTCTTAAAAACCGTAGCTTGAGGCACGGCCTTAAGAAGCCGGGTTATAGCCCGGTCAGGGCCAGTTACGCAAGGGGGATTTGGCTGATTTGCGGCCATAACGCCCTTTTAGCCAAAAACCCCCGGCGCAGGCGCACCGAGGGAGTTAAAATTGGCTGAAAATTAGCTGAAAACCGGCCAAAAATTGGAATCAGCTGGCAGCGGGCGCCAATACCATGGTCATCATGCGGCCTTCGCTTTTGGGCATTTGCTCGACCTTGGCCAATTGTTCTAGTTGATCACGCATTTTTATCAGGACCTGAAGGCCTAATTCTTGATGCGCCATTTCACGGCCACGGAAACGAATGGTGACTTTTACCTTATCGCCTTGGTCGAGGAACTTTCTGGCGGCTTTCATTTTGACTTCATAATCGTGAATATCAATGCCGGGGCGTAGCTTTATTTCCTTAACAGAAACTACTTTTTGCTTTTTCTTGGCTTCGTTCTTTTTTTTCTGTTCTTCGTATTTGAACTTGCCATAATCAAGCACCTTGCAAACGGGAGGTTCAGCGTTGGGCGAAACCTCAACCAGATCAAGTCCGAATTCAGTTGCTATTTCAATGGCTTCTGCAACAGGCTTTACGCCTAGCATTTCAGCTTCAGGGCCGACTAATCGTACTTCGGCAGATAAAATATCTTCGTTAACACGCGGGCCTTTTTTTGCCGGCGGTTGGTTATGCGGTGGTCTTGGGATGGTTTTTCTCCTTTAAAGTTTCAACAAAATCTAAAATTGAAGCGAGGTAATAAAGTAATTTATACCATTTAGGCAAGTGGGCCTTTTGCTTCAGCCGCTAGGATATCAATAGCGTCCTTAATCGCAAGGATTTCTTGATCTTTTCCGCCTAAACGCCGTAATGCCACGGTGCCTTCCTCGGCTTCGCGCTTACCCACCACCAAAATAGCGGGAACCTTAGCATGAGAATGCTTGCGTATCTTGTAGTTAATCTTTTCATTCTGAATATCAAGCTCGGCCCGAAAGCCGGCCTTAACCAGCGCACCCATGACTTCTTGGGCATATTCATCGGCATCGGACGTAATGGTGGTTATTACCACCTGAACCGGGGCCAGCCATAACGGCATACGTCCGGCATAGTTTTCTATCAATATTCCGATAAAGCGTTCAAACGAGCCAAGGATAGCCCGGTGCAACATTACCGGGCGATGTTTTTCACCGTCTTCGCCTATATAATTGGCATCAAGACGTTCAGGCAAAACAAAATCAACCTGCATGGTTCCACATTGCCAATCACGGCCAATGGCATCGCGCAAAACAAATTCTAACTTAGGCCCATAAAAAGCACCTTCGCCGGGGTTTAACGTCCATGAAAGACCAGCCGCTTCGGTGGCTTCTTTCAGGGCGCTTTCTGCCTTGTCCCATGTTTCGTCTTCGCCGGCACGAACCGGTGGACGGTCAGAAAATTTAACCGCAACTTCGGTAAAGCCAAGGTCTTTATAGACATCGAGCAATAGCTCACAAAACGCCGTGGTCTCTTTGGTAATTTGGTCTTCGGTACAGAAAATATGGGCATCATCTTGAACAAATGCCCGAACCCGCATTATACCGTGCAGCGCACCTGATGGTTCGTTGCGATGGCATGAGCCAAATTCAGCCATACGCAACGGCAAATCACGATAGCTTTTGGTGCCCTGCCTAAAAATCTGAACATGACACGGACAGTTCATTGGCTTGATGGCCAAGACCTTGTCTTCGGATTCAGAGATGAACATATTTTCGCGGAATTTTTCCCAGTGCCCCGATGCCTCCCACAGGGAGCGGTCAACCAGTTGCGGTGTGTTGACCTCGGCATAATCGGCGTCTTCAAGTTTACCGCGAATGTAATCTTGCAAAATGCGGTACATGGTCCAGCCTTTTGGGTGCCAAAAAACGGCACCTTGGGCTTCTTCTTGCAGATGAAATAATTCCATCTCGCGGCCAAGGCGGCGATGATCGCGCTTTTCCGCTTCTTCGACCATGTGCAGGTATTCTTTTAATTGTTTTTCATTGGCCCAAGCGGTTCCATAAATGCGTTGCAACATTTCGTTGTTGCTGTCGCCGCGCCAATAAGCACCGGCCAGCTTGGTCAGTTTGAAAGCTTTGCCCAAACGCCCGGTTGAGGGCAAATGCGGGCCGCGGCAAAGATCAATGAAATCACCTTGGGCATAAAGGCTTACGTCTTCGCCAGCGGGAATAGATTCAATAAGCTGGGCTTTGTAATGTTCGCCCATGCCCTTGAAAAATTCGATTGCTTCATCACGCGGGCGAACGGAACGAACAATTTTTTCATCGCGCTTTACAATTTCATGCATGCGCTTTTCGATTACCACCAAATCTTCTGGGGTAAATGGTTCAGATCGGGCGAAATCGTAATAAAAACCATTTTCAATTGATGGCCCGATAGTAACCTGAACATCGGGATAAATTTCTTTTACCGCTTCGGCCAGAATGTGGGCGCAATCGTGGCGGATAAGGTCCAGCGCGCCCTCGTCCTTGGCTGTGACGACGGAAAATGAGCTATCTTTTTCAATTAAAAAATCAAGATCACACATTTCACCGTCAATGCGAACGGCCAATGCTGCCTTGGCAAGCCCCGGACCGATGTCGCTGGCAACATCAAATCCTGTTACGGGGTTATCAAATGTGCGCTCCGAACCATCGGGAAGCGTGAGTGAAATCATGTGGTTTTGTAGCCTCAAGAAAATGGTAGTTATGCCGGAACCCCGGCCAAAAATCCTAACAAGAAAAACCGAAATGTAGAGGGATTTAAGCCCCTGTCAAGGATACCGAGGGCCCAGCCTATGTTCAGTCTATGTCTTACTTATTTTGGCTTATTCTGCGTTATTTATTAGGGGTTTCCAGCATAAGCGTCAAAATGATCCAAACCTCGCCCACGGATAGTAGCTTCATATTTGCCTTTTGCAGGACCTTAACCCTTTTGCCCCGGGGCCTACATAACGCTGGGTCGCTTTCGTCTGAAAACACCACTACCGATGGTGCGCCGGCGCTGGCGATTATATGCATGGGCCCGGTATCATTACCCAAAGCAAGCGCTGCATTACGGCCAAGGGCTGCAATATCAACCAAATCTGTTTTTCCGCAGAGGTTAACCATGCCCGGTGCATCGCGCTCCATCATTGTAATAATAGCGAGCTCATCCTCGGATCCAATTACTACTGGGGTAATATCATTGGCCAACATTCTTTTTGCAATTTCAGTATAATTTTCTACAGCCCAACGTTTTTCAGGGCGATGGGGTGAACCACCCGGAATCAAAAGTGCATATGGCGGCTTAACACCAAAAGAAGAGATATCTTTTTCAGCCCATGAAAGGTCTGCTGGGCCAACATCGGTTATACCGGCAATGGCAAGCTGTTCTTTTTGTCTTTCAACCGTATGCAGTTT
The DNA here is from genome assembly GCA_965603095.1 of uncultured Thalassospiraceae bacterium. GTDB lineage: Bacteria > Pseudomonadota > Alphaproteobacteria > Rhodospirillales > Magnetovibrionaceae > DAOVVL01. The sequence continues at coordinate 34,004 of CBFDBQ010000021.1, forward strand.
TGCTCTGGCCGGGTCGGTATGGGGGTGTGATGCGCCACTGACCGAGCCTGACCATTCAGGCACTTTCCATTTTTCCCAAAACGGATCGAGAATGGTCCTAAGCCATGGGCTTAGTAATTGGAAATAAAATCCGCTGCGATCTGATGTTTGTAAATCATATATCCGGTTAAAATTTCCACCCAAAATGCGGCGGCGAAGATTAAGCACTTTTCTAATTTCTAAAATCTTGGGGCGCTCATCGACCCACACTTCGTCAAATAGCTTGCTGGCTTTGGCAAATTAAACATACGGTTTGGTGGTTAGCAATGTTATGCGTGCAGGGGCATGGTGTTTGGCGATAGCTGCCATAGGCCCCAATGCCTGAACAAAATCGCCCATGGCGCCCAATTTTATTACAAGAATGTTTGTTGGCTGTTCCATCTAGTTTTGTATCTAGGGCTTTATCTGCCCTAATAATACTTCCCGATATACATCAAGTGTTTTAGCACACATAGAATCTTTGGAAAAATGTTCGCGCACGTTTTTTATGGCATTTTCGGCCATTTCCTGACGCGCGTCTTTATTCAGATCAAGCGCATGACCGATTGCATCTGCTAATTGTTCTTCGTTGCCCGGTTCCACCAACCAGCCGGTTTTTCCTTCGATTATGGTTTCACGCGCACCACCATGGTCTGGTGCTATGACCGGACGACCAAGGGCTTGGGCTTCGGTAACTATTCGCCCGAATGCTTCCGGGTCGGTAGAGGCTGAAATAACGACATCGGCCAACATATAAGCGGCAGGCATATCATCACAATTATCAACGATGCGCACCACACCGCCCAAATCAAATTTGCTTATTTGTTTTTCTAGTTCCTTGCGGTAGCCACTACGGCCCTGATCGGAACCAACTAGCACACAACGAATATCTTTGCGCCCAAGACGGGCAACCGCCTTGATAAAAATGGCCTGACCTTTCCACCGGGTTAGGCGACCCG
>CBFDBQ010000022.1:0-33657 GCA_965603095.1 uncultured Thalassospiraceae bacterium
AAATGAAAACCTTCATTACATTTCTCCATCATTCATTTTTTGGCGAAGGCGAATTAACAACCGACAAAGATGGAAACAAAACTGCACCATCGGGGGCAGTTGTTGAATGGGTAGAAGAGCCCAGTTATTTTTTCAAGCTTTCCGCATGGCAGAACAAGCTCCTAAAGTTTTATGACGACAGCCCTGATTTTATCGCGCCTAAATCCCGCCGTAACGAAGTAACCAGTTTTGTTTCCGGTGGCCTGATGGATCTTTCGGTTTCACGCACCACATTTAAATGGGGTGTCCCGGTGCCGGATGACGATGAACATATAATGTATGTTTGGCTGGACGCGCTTACTAACTACATCACCGCGGTTGGTTTTCCTGAAACCGAAACTGGTGAATACGCAACCTATTGGCCAGCTGATTTGCACATGGTGGGCAAGGATATTTTGCGTTTTCATGCGGTTTATTGGCCTGCGTTTTTAATGGCGGCTGGATTGGCGCCACCTAAGCGGGTGTTTGCCCATGGTTGGTGGACCAACGAAGGGCAAAAAATTTCAAAATCACTGGGTAATGTAATTGACCCTATCGAATTGGTTAAAACATATGGTCTAGATCAGGTCAGATATTTTCTTTTGCGCGAGGTGCCATTTGGCAACGATGGTGATTTTTCCCGTAAAGCATTAATTGGCCGCATGAATGGCGAACTTGCCAATGACCTAGGCAATCTTTCCCAGCGGGTTCTTTCTATGGTGAATAAAAACTGTGATGGCGCGGTGCCAAAGCATGGTGAATTTACCGATGAAGACAATGTAATGCTGGGGGCGGCATATTTGTTATTAGACACAGTTCGTGGCCATATTGACGCGCAATCATTTAATGAAGCAATTGAGGCAATATGGTTGGTAATCCGCGCATCCAATGCCTATGTGGATGCACAAGCACCATGGAAACTAAAAAAAGAAGACCCAGCGCGAATGGAAACCGTTCTTTATGTTTTGGCCGAAACTATTCGCCATATTGCCATAATGTTACAGCCGTTTATGCCCGATACCATGGGAAAAATGCTTGATCAATTGACGGTTAGCTCTGAGCACCGCAGTTTTGATTTTTTAGGATCCGAACACGCGCTTGTGCCCGGTACCGAGCTACCAAAACCCGAAGGGGTTTTTCCACGCTATGTGGAGGAAGAGGAGGGGGCATAAATACCCCTTCAAGGTACTCTACATAAATTTCAGAGGGGGTGTTTTATATCATGCCGACTGATGTTGAAAATGTTTTGTCATTTTGGTTTGAAGAATCGACACCTAAACAGTGGTTTGTAAAAGACCGCGATTTCGATGCGACTATTGAAAAACGTTTCGGCCAGCTTCATACCCAGGCCGCACGGGGCGATTTGGATAGTTGGTGCCATAGCGCCCAAGGATCATTAGCGCTGATTATATTGCTCGATCAATTTTCTCGAAATATTTTTCGTGGTGACCCAAGAACATTTGCCACTGATGCAAAAGCACTGGACATCTCCAAGGTGGCCATTGCAAATGGATATGATAATGAGGTCGAAGAAAGAGCGCGCAGTTTCTTTTATTTGCCGTTCGAGCATAGCGAGAATATTACCGATCAGGAACGTGCAATTGAGCTATTTATAAAAATGGGAAATAAAAATCTTCTCCAATGGGCAGAAAAGCATAAAGTAATAATTGAACGATTCGGACGTTTCCCGCACCGCAACGATGTTTTGGGCCGGGAATCAACACCCGAAGAATTGCAATTTTTAACAGAAGACGGATCATCTTTCTAATGCTTGTCGACAGTCACTGCCACCTTGATTACCCGGAATTTGCCGACCTTGATGCGGTAAATACACGGGCCGCAGATTCCGGCGTTGGTGCCATGCTTACAATCGGGACCGAGCTTTCAAAATTTCCCGGCGTTCTTGCGGTTGCGGAAAAAAAGGAAAATATATGGTGCACCGTTGGAAACCATCCTAATAATGCGGCCAAAGAACCATTGGTCGAATTAGAAACATTGCTTGAACATGCCAAACATCCAAAGGTTGTTGGCTTTGGCGAAACCGGGCTGGATTATTACCGTGAAAAAACCGCCCATGACGTTCAACAGCAAAGTTTTCGCACCCACATAGCGGCGGCGCGCAAAGCCAGCCTTCCGGTTATTGTTCATACCCGCGACTGCGATGACGACACCATTTCTATTTTAGAAGACGAATACGCAAAAGGGGCTTTCCCCGGGTTGATACATTGCTTTAGCTCAAGCAAAAGCTTTGCCCAGCGCGCCCTTGATTTGGGGTTATATATATCTGTTTCCGGCATCATTACCTTTAAAAGCGCGCAGTCATTGCGTGAGGTTATTGCAGGCGTTCCACTGGATAGACTTTTAGTTGAAACCGATGCCCCATATCTGGCGCCAGAACCACATCGCGGCAAAGGTAACGAGCCGGCATACACCAGATTGACTGCCAAAAAAGTTGCCGAAGTAAAAGGCGTTGATTTCGAAACACTAGAAACCGCCACAACCGATAACTTTTTTAGACTTTTTTCCAAGGCCCAAAATCCAAATACAGGGAAAAAATAATGAAGATTACGGTGCTAGGATGCGGCTCATCTTCCGGCACCCCATCGGTTGATTGGGGCTGGGGGAATTGTGACCCTAAAAACCCCAAAAATTTGCGTCTACGCCCATCTATACTGGTGGAAGAAGACGAAAACAGAGTTTTAGTTGATACCTCGCCAGACCTTCGTGCCCAATTGCTAAAAAACAACATAAGGTCACTGGATGCGGTTTTGTTGACCCACAGCCATTCCGACCACCTGCACGGCATTGATGACATTCGGTCCATAAACAGGCTGATAAAGGCCGCTTTGCCTCTTTATTCGGATGAAGAGACCATAAAAACCGTGGCAACAAGGTTTCCCTATGTGTTTGAGCCTTTGGCTGAGGATTCGGTCTATTATTACAAGGCAACCCTAGAACCGACCACAATAGAACCCGGCCAAGGATTTGTGGCCGGAAATATCGGCGTTACCGCCATAGCCCAAGATCACGGTTTTATGAATACACTGGGTTTTAGGTTCGAGGATTTTGCCTATTCAACCGATCTGGTTGCCATGGGGGAGGAATCCTTTGACCTGCTTTCCTGCACCAAGGTTTGGATGCTTGGTGTTTTTACCGATAAACCGCACCCAACTCATCTTGACGTGGACCGTGCCCTTGAATGGATTGAACGGGTTGGACCAGAGCGCGCAATCTTGACCCATCTTGGTACAGGTCTCGATTACGACAGACTTTCTAAAATGCTTCCCAGCGGGGTAGAGGTCGCGTTTGATGGAATGATAATTGATATCTGATTTTTAATGTTTCTATTTAGATTTATTAATCAATATACTGATATATAATAATTTAACTAATTTTCCATAATATACATTATGCAATTTAGCATATGACAAAGCATGCATTGAACAGGTTGGATATTGGCCTGATAACCATTACCCCAGCCCTATTATTTATTCTCCAAGTATATTGATAGCCGCCAATGGATCGTCCGGGCTCATGCGGCGCTCTTCACCGTCCAGGTGTAACTTTTTGGCTTTTTGATATTCAGCCGCCCGTGAAATACGGTTTTCCTTGATGGAATGAAGCATGGTGACAAGGCGCGCCCGAATAGTCTCAATATGCTCATCACCGTTAAGTGACAAAAATATGTGATTTAAGGCCGCAATATATGCCGTGCGATACTCTTCATCGTCATCACGACTAAACAGACTATTGATCACTACGGTAGCGCACGATTCAAGTGCATCAATGGATTTTGCATTGTCTATGGTTGGAATAAAGCCTGTTTTGGGATCGGTAAAGACAGAATCCCAATTAACAGTGCCATCGTCATTTTTTGGCCAGCTCAATTTTAGCGCCCCTTTTAACATCCTGGATTAAGTGTATTGCCAGGTTAATACAGATATATAATGTGTCAGAATCTGTCAGTGATGGTTATCATATAACCCTACACTAGCTCTGCCAATGGGCTTGCTAATGGATTGGTAAATGGAGTAATCCCGTTAAATGGGCAATGATAAAAATAACAATACCAGCAATTCAGATCAAATGATCCGCCTTCTGGGTATTATGGAGCGTTTGCGCGACCCTGATACCGGCTGTCCGTGGGATGTGGAGCAGACATTTTCGTCCATAGCCCCCCATACAATTGAGGAAGCCTATGAGGTTGCCGATGCCATAGATAATGGTGATATGGATGGATTTAAGGATGAATTGGGCGATTTGTTGTTTCAGGTGGTCTTTTACGCCCAAATGGCAAAAGAACAGAACATTTTTGACTTTGAAGACATTGCTAAAACCATTTGTGAAAAAATGATTAGACGCCACCCCCATGTGTTTGGCGATGGTGATTTGCAGATAAACAGCGCTCACCAACAAACCGAAAACTGGGAAAACGTAAAAGAAAGTGAGCGTGCCGATAAGCTTGATAAAGCAGGCGAAACTGGCAAATTGGGCAACAAAAGCGCCCTGGACGGCGTTACCCGCGCCCTTCCCGCCCTGCTACGCGCTCTTAAATTACAAAAACGTGCGGCCCGGGTTGGTTTTGACTGGCCCGATGCTGGCCCGGTGTTTGAAAAATTCGATGAAGAACTGGAAGAAATAAAAGTAGAAATTAAATTGGGTGATGAAAAGGCGTTGGAAAGCGAAGTTGGTGACCTTTTATTTACCTGTGTAAACCTTGCCCGTAAGTTAGGCGTAGATTCAGAAAGCGCCCTTCGCCACGCAAGTCATAGGTTTGAAAATCGATTTCGTGGCATTGAGCATATTTTATGGGATGATGACAGAAGCGTTAGCGATACCCCGCTCGACGAATTGGAGGAGCTGTGGCAACGTGTGAAAAAAGAACAACGGGCGACCACAAAGAAACCATGACTTTAAAAAACACTAACAACATATTGAAAAAAACTACTTTTATAACAAAAATTGGCTCCTTATGCGCCGCAATGCTGGTGCTTACCTCTTGTTATCTTCCGCAAAGGTTCGATAGCGAAATTGAGATTGATGCCGCTGGGTATTATTCAATGATATTTGACGGCTACATTGTTGATGTTGGTCTGTACCAAGGTCTTTTGGACGGATCCATAAACGAAGAACAAGAGGCAGAAAAAGTAGCCGTATTAACCCGAGACCTTTCACGCGATACGGCGGTGCAAAATCTTGAATACTTTAAACAGGGGCACTTCCGGGTAACATGGGAACGCAAAGGCGACCTTTTAAAAACCAAAACCGTTACCTTTTTGCGCCGCAATGAAAGCATGATTAGCCTGAAATACGTTTCCGATGCCGGCCTGATTGAGGTTATGGGCCGGTCTATCCGCAAGGTTGACCGTCAACGACTTGCAGAAATAGGTCTTGGTATGCAGGGCGAAATAAGGGTTAAGTCCCCTATTCCAGCCCTCGATCATAATGCAACCGAAGTAATTCAGGATAAAAATAACGAACTTGAAAAATGGTATGTCTGGAGAATTAAAGACATTTTCCAAACAACACCGCGTCTTTTGTTGAAAATCGAATGAATACTCATGAATAATGGCCCGGCATTTATTTTTAGAGGCTTTGTGGGCGCTATTGTGGCCATCGGTTTTATCGGATGGCTATCAACCAACCTGCCGCCCCATTGGGTTTTGTTAATAGGATCATTTGGCGCGTCTTCGGTTATTGTTTTTTCCTTGCCCCACACCAAGTCGGCACAACCCAAGGCGTTGTTGCTGGGCAATGGTTTGGGTGCGATTATAGGGATTGGGGTTGCTAATTTTGTTCCCCTAGACCCGTGGGCCGTATCTGCCCTTGCGGTTGCTGGCGCAGTGGCGGCAATGGCCATAACCGATACCACCCATCCCCCAGGTGGTGCGGCAGCCCTTATAGCCGCGCACGGCACACAGGGTGCGACCGAAGGATGGTATTTTGTAATAGCGGTAATGGTGGGGGCAATAATTTTAGGAATTACGGCGTATATTACACATAATTTGCCCGGCCCCGGCCGGGTTGGATACCCGGCCAAAGAAGACAATAAATCTTAAAACCATAACTTAGGTGCGTTTAATCGTTCTGGGTAAGCCTTTTGAGCAGGCTTGATGTATCCCACCTGTTGCCACCCATGGCCTGAACTTCTTTATAAAATTGATCGACCAATGCGGTTACGGGCATTTGTGCGCCGTTACGCTCAGATTCGGCCAGCACAATCCCCAGATCCTTGCGCATCCAATCAACGGCAAAACCGTAATCAAACTTGCCGGCAATCATGGTTTCGGCGCGATTTTCCATTTGCCATGACTGGGCCGCACCCTTGGAAATAACATCAATTACCAGCGTGGTATCCAAGCCAGCCTTTTCGGAAAAATTAATTGCTTCGGACAAACCCTGAACCATGCCGGCAATACATATCTGATTTACCATTTTGGTTAATTGTCCGGCACCGGATGGCCCCATATGGGTTACCGCCTTGGCAAAAGCATCGGTTACGGGCTGGGATTTCTCAAAAGCGGCTTTATCGCCGCCACACATTACGGTCAATGCGCCGTTTTGTGCCCCTGCCTCGCCGCCGGAAACCGGACCATCGATTAAATCAATACCCAGTTCTTTGCCCTTGGCATAAAGTTCACGCGCCACCTCTGCGCTGGCGGTGGTGTTATCAACAAAAATTGTGCCTTTTTCCATTCCGGCAAAGGCACCAACATCCCCCAACACAACTGAGCGCAGGTCATCATCATTGCCGACACAGCAAAAAACTATTTCCGCACCGCTTACCGCTTCTTTTGGTGTTTTGGCGTTAGCACCGCCGAATTCACCTACCCATTTGTCGGCCTTGGCCATTGTGCGGTTGTAAACTGTTACGTCATGTCCAGCTTTGGCAAGGTGTCCTGCCATGTGATAGCCCATAACGCCTAGACCAAGAAATGCGGTTTTCATTTATTATCTCTCCATTGTGATTTTTTTGCTGATTTTTTGAAGGTTTTTTGTGTTTTAAGGGTTCGTGCTTCTCTTTATGGCGGCGAATATAGCACCATGATGGTTTTAAGGTGAATAAATATCACGCTGTCCCCTGAAGCTAGCAACCAGTGAATCCAGCATCATTTTTGATTTTGGGTCATTCCACCCCCTTTGCATCTGAGCACGAGTGATAAAACAACAAAATGCAACTGCTTCGGCCTTGCCCTTAAGCTTGTAAGTGCTGGCTATTTCTTCAAGCCCCATGACGTTTAATTGGGTTTTGATGAAGCGATACTTATCTCGCCATTTGTTTTGTGCTTTTGTTTCAGCCATGAGCCATCACCATATCTTTCAAAGTAAAATACCTCAGTATAATTGCCATCAATTATCTACTAGTAGATAATAATAGTCAAGACAAAAACCTCATGTTATATAAGGAAAAATTGAAAGAATAAATTTGAAAAAAAAGATTTAGGAGGCGTTCTTCATTTGATTAAAACGCATAATATTTTCTTCGCTCATCCTAACCTTGAGGGATGTAATTTCATCGCTTTCATGGCGGTCAATGACCTCACCATGGGAATAAAGCCAACTTAGCGTCTTGCCGTCGGCCGGGTTTAAATCCACCTCTATAATATTCATGGTTAATGTAAGGTGATGGTCAATCTGGTTAAGAAATTTATCAACCCCGTGCCCCGTAACCGCCGACATAGGCACCACTGGAATTTGCGACCTTTCAGCCTGTTTAGAAATAATTTCCAGAGCCTCTTTTTCTACCATATCGGTCTTGTTTAATACCTCGATAAGCGATGTTTCTAGAAATTCATCATCTAGGCCTAATTCATGAAGAACGCCTGTAACATCAGCTTTTTGGGCCTCATTGTCGGGATGGGAAATATCGCGAACATGAACAATTATATTTGCCTCAAGCACCTCTTCTAAGGTGGCATGAAAACTTTCAACCAATTCATGTGGAAGGTCTGAGATAAACCCAACCGTATCGGACAATATGGCCTCGCGACCACTTGGCAGTTTGATTTGTCGCATTGTTGGGTCAAGGGTGGCAAAAAGCTGGTCTTTAACCAAAACCTTTGATTTGGTTATCTTGTTGAAAATGGTTGATTTTCCGGCATTGGTGTAGCCGACCAAGGCAATAATTGGATATGGAACCTTGCGTCTGGAACTGCGGTGCAGTTCGCGGGTGCGCTTTACGTCTTTAAGTAGCTTTTTAAGCTTTGTAATCTGCTGGTCAATTAATCTGCGGTCAGTTTCAATTTGAGTTTCACCGGGGCCACCCATAAACCCTGCGCCGCCACGTTGGCGCTCAAGGTGGGTCCACGAGCGAACTAATCTAGAGCGCTGGTATGTAAGGTGGGCAAGGTCGACCTGCATCTTACCTTCTTTGGTTCTGGCCCGTTCGCCAAAGATCTCCAGAATTATACCTGTGCGATCAAGAACCTTGCATTCCCATTCCCGTTCAATGTTGCGCTGTTGAATTGGGCTTAATTGGGTATCTATCAATGCAACGGTTATGTCCCTGCCCTTGATAACCGTGCCTAGACGCTCAAGGGTTCCTTTTCCAAAGTAGGTATTTGGTTTTAATGCGGAAATTGATGTGGTTTCGGAATGAACCACGTCCAGATTGATGGCTTCGGCCAGACCGGTTATTTCTTCTAGTCGGGCTTGGGGCGAACGCACAAAGCCACTACCAACCGAATAGGTCGATTTTTGATAGGGATGGACAACCAAACATCGTTCGCCACCCCCCGTGGCATCAACAATTGAACTTGTTGTTTCCCCGCCATTTGCGGAGTGCTCAGTCAAATAATTTAAATCCTAATCCTCAACCACTTCTTCCTGTTCAAACAATTGAACCGGGGTAGATGGCATAATGGTCGATATGGCGTGCTTGTAAACAAGCTGTGTATGCCCATCGCGACGCAAAAGCACGGAAAAATTGTCAAACCATGTGACAATCCCCTGTAATTTTACACCATTTACCAAAAATACCGTTACCGATGTTTTTTGTTTGCGGATGTGGTTAAGAAACACGTCCTGAACGTTTTGTGATCTTTCTGAAGCCATTTTTTATTCGCTTCCCTGTTTTTTATTTATTACGCAAAAAATCGTCGCACCCCACGCTTTGGCGGGAATGCAATAATTTTTTGACTTTTTAGGACCGTCCCTGAGGTTTTTAACCGAAAAACTACGGTTTATGGCCTCCCCTATGACCTGATCCCCCATATTAACTCAGGTATATTACAGTGTCTTTATCAGTTTTGGAAGCTCGCTCAACATGGCTGTGTGCCAATGGGGCATAAATTTCCCGAATTCTCCATCATTTGGCTGATTTTCATTAATTAACACGGCCAAACATCCTGCATTTATGGCGCATTCCATATCTATTTTAGCGTCACCCACAAACCAAACATCGGGGCCCATGGTAAAATTGCTACCTAAAAGTGCCATTTCCACAGGATCCACAGCTGGTTTATCGCGGACGGCATCGCCCGAGCCAACAACGGTGCCCATAATCCCATCCCAACCAAGATGGCTTACTTCAAGGCGCAGTAAGCGACCGGTTTTATTGCTAACTATGCCCAGATACATTCCCATTTTTACCAATTCATTCAGTGTATTTTCGGCATCAGGCAACGGGGTTAGTCGTTCAAGATGGCTTTTTTCAAAATGAGAGTAAAAAACCTCACCCGCGCGTTCCCATTCGTCACCGAAAAGAGCAGGAAAGCTATCTCGCATTGAATGGGCAACCCGAGACTTTGTTTCATCCAAAGACCAGCTTTCCATACCGTAATCATTAAGGGTTGCATTAAGGGCGTCGTGAATTACCACCCACGAGTCAACTAACGTGTTATCCCAATCAAAAATAATTGCCCCAGGTTTTGAATAAGGTTTTGAAATGTTTTCAGGAATTGAGGTCATATTTGTTTAGGCCTAGAAATATTCAAGCTGTACAGAGAACATTTTTTCAACCTTGCGAATTACATCGGATGCCGCAAACACAACAATGCGGTCGCCTGTCTGTGCGATTGTATCGCCACGGGGGTTTATAACCACATCATCACGAACGATTGCGCCTATTAACACCCCATCGGGAAGCTTGGCATCACGTAACGGCACTCCAACCAATGGCGATGTTTCTAGTGCTTCGGCCTCGATAAGTTCGCCATAATTTTCCCCTAATGAATGTACCGAATGTATCCGGCCACGACGAACGTGCTGAATAATGGTTGAAACGGTAATGTTTCTGGGCTCAACCACCACATCAATTCCAAGAGAACCGATTAACGGATCATAAGCAGTTTTATTAATAAGGGTGATGGCGCGCTTGGCGCCTGCGCGCTTAGCTAGAAGCGATGAAAGTATATTGGTTTCATCATCGTTGGTAACCGCAATAACCGCTTCGGCATGACCTATGTTTGCCTCTTCGATAATATTTGATTCAAGAACGTCTGCACATATTACGGTTGTTTTTGTCAGTCTGCTTGCGGCCTTTTCTGCCCGTTCGCGGTTTAGTTCGACCAGTTTTACATTTAGATTTTGTCCGCTTTCTTCAAGTTCTTCTGCTAAAAACATACCAATGTTGCCGCCGCCAAATATAACAAGACGCCTAGCTTCTGTTTCTTCGTGGCCAAATGCTGCAAGCGCTCTTTCCTGTTGCTCGGAATCGACAACAAAATAAACCGAATCACCACTTATTAATTCGTCATCTCCTGACGGAATTATTACGTTTCCATCACGCAAGATACCGATAATTGTTATTGAAAGATCGGGGAACAGTTGTGAAACCTGCTTCAATGGTGTGTTTACAAGCGGGCAAGCATCACCACAACGAACGCCTAACAATTTAACCTTACCATCAACTAATGGGATCATTTCAAAGGCGCCGGGAACTTCTAGTCGTCTTTTTATGGCGTGGGCGACTTCAATTTCGGGTGAAATAATTACATCAATTGGCATGTGTTCACGGGAAAACAGGTTTGCCCACATAGGCTGAAGGTAACCCTGATGGCGAATGCGGGCAATTTTTGTTGGAACATCAAAAAGAGAATGTGCAACCTGACATGAAACCATATTTGTTTCGTCAAATGCGGTTACCGCAATAATCATATCTGCGTCTTTGGCCCCAGCTCGGTCAAGAATATCTGGACGTGATGCTTGGCCAATAATTCCCTGCACGTCTAGGGTATCAGAAATACGCCTTACCAATTCCGCAGATTGGTCAATTATTGTGACATCATTATTTTCAAGCGAAAGATGGCGGGCAATATTAAACCCAACCTGTCCTGCTCCGCAGATAATCACTTTCATCAGATGCTTCCTAACTTTGTCCCTAGATAGTAGACTCTATACATAATTTACCAACTTTATTGACCAAAAAGTCAACCGCTTCCTATTCCCAACGATTTTAGCTTGCGATGAAGCGCCGAACGCTCCATCCCCACAAACTCGGCTGTTTTTGAAATATTTCCGCCAAAACGTGTTATTTGTGCAGTTAAATAATCACGTTCGAATTGTTCTCGGGCATCACGCAGGGCCATTCCCATAACCATAGAGTTGTCGTTTATGGCATTTTTTTCACCACCACTGCCGGTTACATCACTAGGTAAGTCATCGGCTTTTATAGTGTCTTCAGGGCCGCCCGGCACCATTATCATCAACCGTTCCATTACGTTTTTTAACTCACGAACATTGCCTGGCCAGTCATAGGCCTGCAGTGTAGCGACAGCATCTTCGGAAAGTGCACGAACAGGTTGTCCTGTACGACGCCCGGTTTGAGATAAAAAATAGGCAGCCAGCGACGGAATATCTTCGCGTCTGTCGTTCAGTGGCGGCATGTCAATATTTACCACGCTAAGACGATAAAACAGGTCTTCGCGTAAATTTCCAACCGCAACCTCTTCTTGTATGTTTTTGCTGACGCTTGAAACTACACGAACATCTACCTGAACCTTGGTCTGGCTACCAACGCGAGAAAAAATCTGTTCCTGCAATACCCGCACAATCTTGCCTTGGGTTTCAAGTGGCATGTCTGTTATTTCATCAAGAAACAGCGTCCCTTTGTGTGCGGCTTCAAAATACCCAATTTTACGCCCACCCTCGTCATCATCTGCGTGTGCTTCTGCGCCAAATAGCTCTTCTTCCATTCGGCCCGGCTCCATAGTCGCACAGTTAACAATAACAAACGGCCCGGAAGATCTGGCTGAGCGGTCATGAAGCATTCTTGCCGCCACCTCTTTTCCAGAACCAGAAGGACCGCTAACAAGCACCCGGGAATTTGTTTGCGCAACCCTATCGATAGATTGCAAAACATTGCGAATTTCACCTGATGTCCCAATCAGGTCTCCATCAACATCGGTTCTTAGGCGCAATTCTTCATTTTCCCGGCGAAGTCTGGTGTTTTCGATTGCGCGCTCAATTATCAAAATCATGCGATCGGTTTTGAAGGGCTTTTCAATAAAATCAAATGCCCCATGCTTTATTGCCTTAACCGCAGTTTCAATTGTGCCGTGACCGCTCATCATTATTACCGGTAATGTTGGGTATCGTTTTTTAATATGTGAAAGTATTCCCAATCCGTCTTTGCTACTTCCTTGAAGCCATATATCAAGCAGCACCAAACTGGGGATGCGCTGTTCTATCGAATTAATTGCCTCTATATCATTCAGCGCAACACTAGTCTCGAACCCTTCGTCTTGCAGAATGCCTGAAACAAGGCTGCAGATATCAGCTTCATCATCAACGATTAAAATATCATGCGCCATGATTTACCTCGTCAACCATTGAAAATTGTAATGAAATTTTAGCGCCACCGTCCTTGCGGTTGCTAAGCGATATTTCACCACCATGGTCTTCCATTATCTTGCGCACAATGGCAAGCCCAAGCCCGGTTCCTTTTTCGCGCGTTGTTACGTACGGCTCTGTGAGCTGTTCCATATTTTCCAAAGGCAATCCTAAACCGTTATCTTCAACAATAATTTTAATTGGCGCACCATCGGCATGCAGAAGTGATATTTTAACCTTGCCTGTGGCATCTTCGTCTTTGTCCATAGATTCAGATACCGATTCAGCAGCATTTTTAATAACATTGGTTAGTGCGCGCGAAATCTGCCTTGCATCGCAGTTTAATATTATATCGCCGTCAGGTAAGTTCTGTTCAAACGAAATATTTGGACTTCTATTTTTTTCAAGAAAAATAGCTTGCCTGCAAAGTTCTGAAATATTTTCGTTCCTTAAAACAGCTTGCGGCATTCTTGCAAATGATGAGAACTCATCAACCATTCGGCCAAGTTCTTCAACCTGCCTGATAATTGTATCTGTGCAGGTTTTAAACGTTTCAGGGTCGTCGGTGATTTGGCTGAGGTAGCGTTTTTTCAGACGCTCTGCCGCTAGTTGTATAGGCGTCAGCGGGTTTTTTATTTCATGGGCTATTCTTCTTGCAACACCCGACCATGCGGCTGTGCGCTGTGCCGCCTGAAGTTCGGTAATATCATCAAAGGTCACAACATAGCCAATAATATCCCCCTCGAGGCGTTCAGATGCCACGTTTACGATAAGCGTTTTTAATTTTCCCCCCGTCAACAAAGATACATCGCCACTCGCCACACGCTCGGTTCCATTAACAGCCTTCAATACAAGCATGGCCATCTCCGGCACTATATCGATTAGTTTATTTCCAATTGTATCGCTAAGGTTTATTTCCAAAAGATCCGATGCCGACCTATTGGGAAGATTTATTCTTCCATCACCATCAAGCCCAATAACTCCAGCGGAAACACCAGCTAAAACTGTTTCGGTAAACCTACGGCGTTCATCAATCTGCCTGTTCATTTTAATTAGGCCAGCTTGCTGTCCACGTATTTGTTCCGTCATTTCATTGAAGGCGTTGCTAAGGGTGGAAAACTCATCCATATCGGTATCGGTATCGACAAAAACATCAAGGTCGCCTGAGCTAATTTTTTCCGCAGCCGTAATAAGGCCTGAAATGGGCCGGATAAGCTGGTTGGCAATGGTCATGCCTATCCACACAGCGGCAAGCAATAAAAGAAGTGCAACAACCATAAAGATTGCAACAAAGGTTATTTGGATGGAGCCGCTTTTTTCTTCTAGGCTTTTATATAGCTGTACTGCGTTTGAGTTGGTGGATATGTGCTCAATAACCTGACTTTCAATAAAACGGCCAACCAATAGGTACGTTTCAATAAAGCGATCTAATTTTACAATTGCCCGCACCCGGTCATCCTGCGGGGACGTCAAAATAACTATTTCTCCTGCCCTTGCTTTTTCAAGAACATCTTGCGGAA
This sequence comes from uncultured Thalassospiraceae bacterium, assembly GCA_965603095.1. GTDB lineage: Bacteria > Pseudomonadota > Alphaproteobacteria > Rhodospirillales > Magnetovibrionaceae > DAOVVL01. Next base: position 14,310 of record CBFDBQ010000022.1, read on the forward strand.
TAAGATCAAATTCAATTGACATGCTAAAGCGTGATTTAGCGAGAATTTTTCCATTACCATCGACAATAATTGCTTCTGTCAATCCACGAACTGCTGATTGATTTGAAATAAACTTATTAAATGCAACTTGGTTGTTGGCAAGGTTTGCAGCTGAGCGATTAATATCGTTTGCCATGGCAAAGGTATCTGCACGAATATTTTCAAGGTGTTCTTGCAAGTACGCATTTGCAACTACGCTTGATGATTCGATTGCTGTTTTAACCTTGTCGCTAAACCATGCGTGAACACCAAAGTTCATGAACAATGCCGCAAAAACAGCGACCATGATTGCGGGCGTTACCGCCAACAATGAAAACATCATTACCATGCGAACGTGCATGGCAGACCCGGCCCGGCCCTGTTTGCGGGCGGCCCACATGCTAACAACACGCTGCACAACCACAATGCCCAAAACCAACATAAGCACTAGATCAATGTAAAGAAGGCCCTCAACGTCTGAATCGCGAACGCCAGCGGTTGAACTTAACGCAGCAAAAGTAAGTAGGCCTGATAAAATTGCAGCAACAAAAATTACCAATGCAAATCTGCGGCTAGATAAAATTCTTTCCGCTTTTTTACGAATTCGGCTTAACACCAATGAATTAGTCATAATTGTGGCGTTTTTTTTGTCTTCAATTTTTTGTGCTGTTTCTGGCAATTGTTATTTGCCCCCATTTTTGATTATTGGGATATCAAGTTCGCGTATTTTTTTTCTTAGAGTATTTCTGTTTACGCCCAATACATCGGATGCTTTTATTTGATTGCCGTTGGTGGCCTCTAGCGTAAGCGCAATAAGTGGGCGCTCGACCTCGCGCAACACACGGTCATAAAGACCTGCGGCGGGAAGAGAATTATTGTGGGCATCAAAATATGACTTCAGGTGCAGTTCCACTGAATGAGACAGCCCGCCATTAGCGCCATCGTCTTTTATCGTGGGGTTTTCTGCAAATTCAATATCAATAACTTTGCTGCTTATTTCATCTTCGGCAACAAGCGCAACCATTCTTTTTACCATGTTTTCTAGTTCGCGAACATTTCCCGGCCATGAATATTGCTTCATCCTATCCATGGCCGCGTTAGATATGGTTTTCCACGGCAAACCTTCTCCCGCTGCTTCGGACAAAAAATGCTGAACTAACTCTGGCACGTCTTCTGTTCGTTCGCGCAACGGCGGCAAGCGAAGCGGCGCAACATTAAGACGGAAAAATAAATCTTCACGAAAGCGACCTTGCCTTATTAGCTGTTTGAGATCGCGATGTGTTGCCGCGACTATTCTTACATTAGTTTTAATCGGCGTCCGTCCGCCAACTGTTGTGTATTCACCCTCTTGCAGAACGCGTAGCAATCTGGTTTGTGCTTCCGGTGGCATATCGCCAATTTCATCTAAAAATAATGTCCCGCCTTGGGCTTGTTCAAACCGCCCCTGACTGCGTTGAGTGGCCCCAGTGAAAGCGCCTTTTTCATGGCCAAATAATTCGCTTTCAATAAGATCGCGCGGTATAGCCGCCATATTAATCGCGACAAATGGCTTATTGCGCCTTTTGCCAAAATCATGAAGTGCGCGCGCAACCAGCTCTTTCCCGGTGCCACTTTCTCCGGTTATTATTACGCTCAGGTCGGTTTGCATAAGTCTGGCGATTGTTCGGTAAATATCTTGCATTGCAGGAGACCTGCCAATTAAGGGGAGATCTTCTTCGCCATCACCTTTTTTTGGCCGCTTTGCCTTACTGCTAGCTTCCAATGCACGCCCAACAACTGCCAAAAGTTCGTTTATATCAAATGGCTTTGGTAGGTATTCAAATGCGCCGCGTTCGGCGGCCTTTACCGCCGTCATCAATGTTGTTTGTGCGCTCATTACAACAATACGAAGATTTGGCCTTACTTTTAAAATGCGCGGAATAAGATCGAGCCCATTTTCATCCGGCATAATAACATCGGTAATTACAAGGTCACCAAGCCCATCAACTGCCCACTTCCATAAGGTTGCTGCATTTGATGTTACCATTACCTCGTAACCGGCGCGCGAAAGCGCATGCTCAAGAACGGTGCGAATTGCTTTATCATCATCTGCGACAAGAATTGTTGCTCCGTTCGCCATTTAATCTTCCTCGCTTTCTTCGTTTGCGGGTAACGGTTTATCTGAAACCGGAAGCAATACCCTGAACATGGTTTTCCCGGGGTCACTTTTAAAATCAATAACCCCGCTATGATCACCAATAATTTTTGAAACCAACGCCAGCCCAAGTCCGCTACCGCCCTGTTTGGCCGTTACAAACGGTTCGAACAAATGGTCTTGTACATCTTGCGGTATGCCCGGGCCGTTATCACAAACGCTAATCGATAAAGGAAGATGAATTCGGCTATGGCTTCCCGGCATGGCAAAGCGTACCCCGTGCTGGTACTGGGTTTTTAATATTATCTCACCGCCAACGGCGGGAACTGCTTCTGCTGCATTTTTTACAAGATTTAAAAACACCTGAATTAATTGATTATGGTCCCCGCTTACCGGTGGCAGTGATGGATCATAATCTTCAATAAAGCACACATCAGATGCAAATCCATGCCCAGCAATTGAACGCACCCTGCCTAAAACACGATGGATGTTAACCGGGCCCGCTTGTAATGGTGCTCCATCTGAAAACACTTCCATCCGTTCTACTAAATCTCGAATACGGTCTGTTTCATCTTGTATTAAAGTTGTAAGTTCACGGTCTTGTTCTACTGCATTTTGTTCAAGTAATTGTGCCGCGCCACGAATTCCAGAAAGCGGGTTTTTTACCTCATGCGCCATCATCGCAGCCATTGCCGAAACCGAACGTGCGGTGTCGCGATGGGTCAGGCGATGGTCTATGCGGTCGGCAATGGATCTTTCTTGAAAATTAAGAACAACCGCACCGGATACCTCAATTAACGGTGCCGCCTGCACGCTTACCATACGATTTCCCGTACTTGGTGCATCCAACACGATGCCGTGCTCTGTTACTTCGTGCATGCCACCTTGCACCTGTTCAATTAATTGAAATACTGGGCTGTCATTGGGAAGAAACCTATCGAGGGATCCTCCTTGTAATACGATTTTGCTTTTGGCAAAAAGCTGTTCGGCCGAAGAATTGGCAAACATAATTTCATTATTTTGCCCAATAACAACAACCGCCGCACCCAATGCATTGATAATTAGACCGGGATCAATATTCCCTGACTGGTTTAACTTGACCACTTTATTACTGTTTGATTGTTTTGCCATTCTGCGCGCCTTATGCAGCAATCTGTTCGGCCAAGGGCTCGTAAAATCTATGTATAGCTTCTTTTACCTGGTTGATATCAGCCATACGCATAACGCTCGAGCGAAATTCAGCAGAACCGGGTAATCCTTTTGAGTACCAGCCAATATGTTTACGGGCTGCACGCATACCGGTAATTTCACCGTAATGTAAAAGCATGTATTCGTAATGTTCGAGCAAGATATCCATCTGTTTATCAATGGATGGGTCATCAATGCGTTCGCCAGTTTTAAGAAAATGTGCAACCTGTGCTGGGAACCACGGCTTGCCGTATGTGCCGCGGCCAATCATCACCCCATCAGCACCTGATTTTTTTAACATTTCAGCGGCATCTTCCACCGTGGTTACATCGCCATTGCCTGTAACTGGAATTGAAACCGAACGCTTTACCTCGCCGATAAAATCCCAATCAGAAACACCCTTGTAAAACTGGCAACGGGTTCGTCCATGAACAACCAAAGACTTAATTCCGCTTTCTTCGGCAATGCGTGCAAGGTTGGGGGCGTTTCTGGAATTGTCGTCCCAACCGGTTCGCATTTTTAACGTTACTGGAATTGAAACCGCGCGGGCGGCTGCTTCAAGAATTTTTCCGGCAAGAACTTCATCCTTCATCAGGGCTGAACCAGAATATCCATGAACAACTTTTTTTGCCGGACAGCCCATGTTGAGATCAATTATGGCAGCCCCTCTATCTTCGTTAAGTTTTGCAGCTTCGGCCACATCGCCCGGCACGTTTCCAGCCAACTGCACCGACATGGGAAATTCATCGTCGCACGATGTTGACATGCGCATGGTTTTTTTAGCCGCCATAATCATTGCCTTGGATGCAATCATTTCAGATACAACCAAGCCCACACCAAACTGCTTAACCATCCGGCGGAACGGTTGATCGGTAACGCCGGCCATGGGTGCCAGCATTATGTTATTTTCAAGCTCAACATTGCCTATGCGATAGCTCATTGTGTCTTCTTTGCCACAGATATGTTTTGAGGTGCCCATTTATTGTGAAAAACGGCTCAAATAGCAAGGATTTGGCTTGTTTTAATGATAAAAAGGATGTTTTTAATTTAGGAGTAAAAATAGATGTATTTGGCTAGTTTTTAGGATTTTTTATTCCAAAAGTCAGGAATCCAGCCATGCTTCCGCTTCTTCAACCGTCGAGAATCCCTTGTATGTGCACCGGGACTTCAAGAAATTGGCCATTTCTGAAAAAAGCACAGCCAGATAGTAGCGCCCCTTGTCATTGGGGCCATTTACCAAGGCCACCTTACCATTGCGACGCTCAATTTTATTGAGCTCCTTGATGGTGCCGAGAAAGTCACCATAACCGATTTCAACGCTCTGAATGCCAGTGTAATCGATTAACGAGTTGTAGGTGGGGTCAAAGCCTTCCGCAGAATGGATCATCATGCTGGCTATAATTGAATTATCTTTTGTTAATTTCCCCCATTGCACGAAGAGAATGCGGCGTTTTTCATGGTCAATGGAAATAGACATGTTTTTGATGGTTGAGGTGGTCATTTATGACTTCTTAATTTGTTGCTCGGGTTTTTTGTCGTGCTTTTACTAAACCATTAAAACGTCGGTTACCAGCTTAACGCCGACATAACCAAGGGTAAGCAACAGATAGGCCAGCAGGGCCATGCGGGCTGCTTTTTTGCCCCGCATACCAGTTTTGTGGTGGGCCAACAGCAAAGCGCCAATAATAACGAAAGCACCAATGCTAAGTACGGTCTTATGGTCAAACACCAAAACCGTCCCCAACTCCATAAATTGAGTGGCCATCCCGGTTATCAGGCCTGCACCCAGCACAATTTCGCCCCAGACCAACAATCGAACACTTAATCCCTCGCAATCGGTAACCGATGGCAACATATGGGTAAGCCCGGTTGGACGTTTGAGCTTTAGCGCGCGTTCTTGAATAAATGCGGCCAATGCGGCCACAGCCGCCACAGTAACCAGCCCATAGGTGGCAACCGAAACTACAATATGAACCCCAACCCAACCTGATGGTGCTGATGAGGTAAGCCCGACATCACCACCCTGCCCCCAAAACACGGTGGCAATAATGCCCATAATTATCATATAGGGTGAAAGCAGTGGCGTAAGACGCCAGCCATCACGGGTAACCCCGGCAATAATTGCAAAAAGGCTAAGTGAAACCGCTATGGTTACCCACAAAGTTACTGAGATACCGCCACTCCAAACGCCGGACATTGAATAACCAGCCCACAGGAAAGGCCCCGCCCAAGCCAAAGCCAGTACCACCCAAAAAACCATATCACGAGATGATTTTTCACCACGCAACGGAAGAGCTGCTGCGGGAAAAAGTGCCGCTAGCGCAAGAAGGTTAAATAAAAGGCCTTGGGTCATTTAATTCTTTGCTTTCAAAATAATAAATAACGTTAAGCCCCTTTTAAGCCCCTTTAATCCCCTTGGCAAATAAGTGCAAAATGGTAGGCTCTGGCCAACAAACATCTATTTTATTGGAGAATTATTCATATGGCCGGGTGTTATGCGCTCATCGTCGCCGCCGGAAGCGGCCAGCGTTTTGGTGGGGAGTTACCTAAACAATATGCTGACTTAGGTAGTGGAACGGTTTTACAGGCCAGCATCAGGGTGTTCCTTGGGCACCCTGAAATTGACGGCGTGCGTTGTGTTGTAAGTCAAAACCATATGGATTTTTACGAACGCTCAATATCAAATATTGATGATGATGACTTGCTTTCCCCTGTTTTTGGTGGCGAAACTAGACAACAATCGGTTCTTGGTGGGCTTGAAAGCTTTTCTGAAACAAACCCCGATAAGATATTGATACACGACGGTGCCCGCCCTTTTGTTTGTGCTGAATTAATAAGCGATATTATTTTTGCGCTGGATAAATCCACCGGCGCAATACCGACACTTCCGGTTGTTGACACGCTAAAGAAATGTCACGACGGATCCGTTGATAAAACAATACCCCGCGACAACCTATTTCGCGCACAAACACCACAAGGTTTTCGCTTCAATGAAATTATTACCGCCCACCGCGAGCTTATAAAAGAATCAATGACAGATGACGCATCTATTCTTGAGCAAGCAGGATTGGTCGGTTTGACCGTATCCACTGTTGCCGGACGGGAAGAAAATTTCAAAATAACAACACCCGATGATTACAAGCGCGCGCAAAATTATTTAAACGGGATTGGCGGCATGCATGAAACAAGAACCGGATTTGGTTACGATGTTCACCGTCTTGTCGATGGAAACGGTGATGGTGGTAAAATAAGATTGTGCGGAGTTAATATCCCCTTTGACCGTAACCTTTTGGGCCATTCCGATGCTGATGTCGGACTGCACGCACTAACCGATGCTATTCTTGGCGCCATTGGCGAGGGTGATATAGGTGAGCATTTCCCCCCTACCGATTCCCGGTGGAAGGGTCTTGATTCTGAGGTTTTTGTTACCCGCGCGTTGGAGCTGGTGGGCGAAAAAGGTGCAAAAATAAATAATGTTGATATTACTATTGTATGTGAGGCTCCAAAAATAGGGCCATATAGAAATGAAATGCGTACCAGTATATCTGGCATGCTTGGTCTTGATAAAAGTAGAATTTCTGTAAAAGCCACAACCACAGAGGGTCTTGGTGCAACCGGACGGGGCGAAGGAATAGCGGCCCAGGCAGTTGCTACGCTATCTATGCTTGTTTAGAAAGATTTAAAGCCAAATAAGTAACTAATTTATATTATGTAATTAATTTACCTAATGTACTAATATACAGGTGCTCTTGATTGGAAATATGGCCTGGAATGAACAGGTATAATTGATTTTTTAGACATAACTTAACGCGTACCCACATGGATATTGGGGCGCATTAGCTAAGAGCGTTGGGGCGCTTCTTTAATAATGAATAACAAGCTAACCTTAGAAGATATTGATGTAATCATTGTCGATAGTGATCGCATATCACGCCAGACGATAAGAAACATACTGTCTGATCATGGTATCAAACGCATCACCATGGCTAACAACATGCGCGATATGATCGCCACCCTTGATGTTAGTTCCCCTGATCTATTAATTGCAGATCACGAAATGCCCGATGGTGACCTTAGCGATTTTGTTCACAAGCTTCGCCATTACGAAACCAAATACAATCCATTTCTTCCAATTATTGCGACTGCATGGTCGCCAACGCACGATACTGTGCGGGGCATAATTCAATCGGGTGTTGACCACATTGTCAGCAAGCCACTTTCGGCTGGACAGCTTATGAAGCGCATAAAGGTTCTGGCGTTGGCAAGGAAGCCGTTTATTGTTACTAGCCAGTATATTGGACCTGATCGGCGCAAAAAAGACGATGAACGGCCAAGCGTGGCAATTCCGGTAAGTGTTCCAAATACACTTAATATGAAAGCAACCGGAAGCGGTGAATTAGACCCTGCTACCTTACAGGCAGAGGTAGATGCCTGCATTAAGCAAGTAAACATCCAAAAGCTTGAACGTAACGCACAACAGGTTGCCTTTTTGTCCGATAGAATTGTCCCCGGACTTGCCATGGGCGAGCCCGACGAAACAACCGCAAGGTCATTAGACAGGCTGTTATATGTTTCGGAAGACATAGCAAGAAGAATGGGTGGCACACCGTATGCCCACGTATCTGAGCTTTGCAAAACCATGATTGATGTAACAAGGCGCATAATCGATGCAGGTGACTTCCCCGCACCAAAGGATGTTGAATTACTTAAACCGGTAGCAAAATCAATCGAAGCTGGTTTTTCCGAAAGTGGTGATGAGGCCCAGCGTACGGCCATGGAAATAAGTAAATCAGTCAAGGGCGGGCAAACAAAGCAGGTCCAGCACTAAGCCCGCCGATAATTTTACTCCTTAAAATCGCGTAATAAATTTTGTACAGGATTTAGTCAAAACCTCTGCAAACGAAGGGTTAAGCGCAACCTGACGGGGCGAAGGAATGGCGGGCCATATGGTGATCAGCATTATAATATCAGTTTTTATCGACAAACAGCCTCTGGGCTGTAATATATAAGAACGCTATGGGGCGTGAGACATTGAACCAAGATCACTTATTAAAATTTCCATACTTGGGAATTTTTGGGGAAATGTATTAGCAATGGTAAAGAATCTCATTCTTGAAGATGTTGATGTTGTGGTTATTGATCCAGACAACAATTCTCGCCACACAATACGCAACGCCCTTACTGACAATGGGTTTCGTCGCATAGCGGTCGGCAGCACCTTTAACGACCTAAGCAATGTTATGGAGGAATCTCCACGCGACCTTCTGATAATTGATAAAGATATTCCAGATGTAGATTTAAGCGACTTTGTTAGAAAACTTCGCCATAACGAAACAAAGTTTAATCCGTTTATACCCATTATCGCCACCGCATGGTCACCAACAATTGATGATATTAATGGCATCATCGAATCTGGTGTTGATCATATTGTCGGCAAACCGCTTTCTTCTAACCAGCTTATGCAACGCATAAAGGTTCTGGTTTTGGACAGAAAGCCATTTGTGGTAACCAGCCAATATGTTGGACCAGATCGCCGTAAAAAAGACGATAAACGCGATGATGGCGGAATAATTCCAATGATCGTTCCCAATACCCTTCATACAAAGGCAACTGGGGTAAAAAATGAAGACCCATCAGGTGTACAAGGAAAAATTGATGGGTGCATAAAGAGCATCAATATTCAAAAATTAGACCGCAATGCCAGTCAGGTTATATATTTGGTTGAAGGCATGATGCCTGCCTTACAAGAAAAAAATATTGACGAAACAACAAAAAAATCGCTTGAGCGGTTACTTTACGTCTCCGAAGACATTTCCAGGCGCATGGTCGGAACCCCATACGATCATGTCTCAAGCCTTTGCAATACGCTTATTGATGTAACTAAAAGAATTATAGAAGCTGGGGATTCCCCTAATTCCAAGGATGTTGAGCTATTAAAGCCGGTTTCATTGTCAATTCAGGCGGGCTTTGTCGAATGTGACGGCAAATCCCAACGCATGGCTAAGGCAATCAGCGATTCGGTTGAGCGTGGACAAAAAAATACACCGACTGTTTCTTGATATCTGAATAATTATTATTCATCTTGCCCCGCTTTGCTTAAGCGGTTTCTTCGCCAACCCATTTCAAAAAATCTTCATTTCCATCCGCCATGTCCATTGCAACCACTCAGGGGCAATCGTAACTGTGCTACGTAAATTAGTTTGATATTTTTAGGCATTTTAACCCCTACTTTTGTCTGATCTGTTTGGCGTTTACCCAATCATGACCTATTATGCGCCGACCGCGAAAATAAGGGCTAACACATGAAAATTTCCGATAAAACCAAGAGCAATACAAATGCCAAGCCATCCAAAACCCAAATGGAGTGGCTTAAGCGTGGCGTTTCTCAAGCAGGAGGTAAATTGCCGCTTTTTGACACCGAGGGTCAGCGAATTGGCGATAGCACTGTCAGGACTTGTATTGAAAAAGGTTGGGCAGTGCCGTGGTTTTCAAACCCCATAAAACCCGACTGGTTGGTTTGCAAAATTACCGAGTCTGGACGCAAAAGCATTTCTTAAAATGATTTACCAGTGTAATTGTTTACAAGCCGTAATGATTTAGCAAAAACCGCCTACAAACGCAGTTAATGCGATTCCAGAACAAATTTTGAAATTAATGCGTAAATTTAAATAGTAGCTATAACTAGATGATTTTAAATAATTAATCATCAACCATAGTAACATCAACGTAGCCACGTTCAATGGCATACCTGATGGCCTCAAAAGCATCTCTTGCCTCTTCGTACATTTCTCGGCTGGTTTTAAGCGCCATTACCTCTGCTTGGTCTGGCGGGTTACCGTGCTCTGTACCTATGCGAAAAGCCTCTTCCAGATACCTGGCCCTAAGACTAGCCACGGCAACGGAAAACGATAGAACCGTTTTTTTGGTTATTTCCGGTATGCGGGAATGGATAACCTCACGATTGGCGAGCCTAATTCCCTGTTCTATTTCACTGAGAAACCTTTTTTGGTCCATCAATGTTTTGTAGTCATCGGAGTGTGCCTCGTCGCTCATCGATAAAATCCTTTTAAAAACAGTATGTTGTGCTTCAGTTATGTCCCATGGTGATATTGTTGCGATGCCAATGGTTGTGTCGATGGGTAAGCATAGGCACCACTAGCCCAATAATACAATTGGGTGTTTAAAAATGTATGAAACCTATCATTTTGTGGGTGTGATGGCCATCACAGCCAACTGGACAAATATGTGGGAATATATTGATTGTGGATTAGCTCACTTGAGCTGGTCCCTTCCCTCAAGAGCACAAAACTTCGGGCCGGCCTCATATGAGCGCCGGCCTCTTTTTTCATAAAAAATCAAATTATCGGCATAAATCTAGGGTTTTTTTGGGTGTGATGGCCGTCACAGTCAACTGGACAAATATGTGGGAATATATTGATTGTGGATTGGTTCACATGAACTGGTCCCCTCCCTCAAGAGCACAAAAACTTCGGGCCGGCCTCATATGAGCGCCGGCCTCTTTTTGTTTATTTTCAGGAAATTAAAAAGCCGACCTGCCCCATATCAGGACAGATCGGCTTATATTATGGTCGGAGCGACAGGATTTGAACCTGCGACCCCTACACCCCCAGTGTAGTGCGCTACCAGGCTGCGCTACGCTCCGTTCAATCTGCGTCTCAACCTATTGGGAGATTGAAACGCGCCCCTATATACGCTCCAAGGCGCATTGGCGCAATTTGTATCTTGTATATTTGGGTGGGTATGTTGCTTTAAGAGAATTTTTTTAAACCAGCACGAACCGTCACCAATTCATTTAGCAAACTTTCGGCATCGGCACGTGAAATGCCATCCGTAGCGTATGAATTGTCATCTTTTTCGTCTGTCGATAATGTGTCCGGGGTTTTTTCCATTATGTTAGATGTGGATATTCCGCCCGGTTTTTTAAGAAGCTTTTGAACGCCTTTTATGGTGTAGCCTTCTTCGTGGAGCAGAGATTTAATTTTGGCTAGAATCTCAACGTCTTCGGGTCGATAATAACGTCTGCCGCCACCTCTTTTCATGGGGCTTACTTGGGGAAATTTTGTTTCCCAAAAACGAAGAACGTGCTGAGGAAGATCAAGCTGTTTTGCTACTTCGCTTATTGTACGAAATGCTTCACGCGATTTTCCCCTGCCACGGCCATCATCACCGATAGCAGTATCTGTGCCCCGTTCAATATCCAAATTAATACCGCTAGCCATAACCAATCTTAAACCTGGCCGGGTTTGCGTTTGGAATTAATGCGGGTTTTCATTACCTGAGAAGGCCTAAAAACAAGCACTTTTCTAGGTAAAATTGGAACCTCTTCGCCGGTCTTGGGGTTGCGGCCAATGCGCTGACCTTTTTTTCTAACAGAAAAACTACCAAACGAAGATATTTTCACAGTTTCGCCGCCAGCCAAGGCATCACTCATCATCTTGAGTACCGATTCAAGTAAATCAGCAGATTCGTTTCGTGAGAGACCTACCTCTTGATATACGGCTTCGCCTAGCTGTGCACGTGTAATGGTGTTGTCGCTCATCTCGCCCTCACCTGTTTCTAAGTTTATGATTTCAGTGTAAGGGTATCGCGCGGGGTAAAATGCGTCAATATCAAAGGGATGGAAGACTAATTTAATTTAAAAATTAATCCTAATATAAGCGTTAAATACGGTAAATTCTCTAAATTACTGCGAAATTAAGCTACCAGCGAACCAACGCCGAACCCCAGGTAAGGCCGCCACCCATGGCCTCCATAAGTATAATTTGACCTTTTTGGATGCGTCCGTCGCGTACCGCCTCGTCAAGGGCAAGCGGGATTGATGCGGCAGAAGTATTTGCGTGAAGATCAACGGTAATAACTACCTGATCTTCGCGGAGGCCTAATTTTTTTGCAGTTCCATCGAGTATGCGTTTGTTGGCCTGATGGGGAACCAACCAATCAAGGTCTTCACGGGTGAGATTGTTCGCCTCTAATGCCTCTTCGGCCACGGCGGCCAGATTGGTTACCGCGTGGCGGAACACTTCGCGCCCAAGCATCCTCAGGTGACCTATGGTTCCGGTTGAACCGGGGCCGCCATCAACATGAAGTATTTCCCGCAAACGTCCATCGGAATGGAGGTGGGTTGATAAAATACCGCTGTCATCACCATCAGTTGAATCAAACCCTTCCAGCACAACTGCGCCCGCACCATCACCAAACAATACGCAGGTTGAACGGTCGGTCCAATCTAGTATGCGAGAAATTACTTCGGCACCAATAACTAAAATACGTTTTGCTTGCCCTGCACGGATCATTCCATCGGCAACGGAAAGCGCGTAGATAAAACCAGAACAAACCGCCTGAATATCAAACGCGTAACCGTGGTTCATTCCAAGCATCGCTTGAACTTTTGTTGCAGTTGAAGGAAATGTATTATCTGGTGTTGTTGTTGCCAAAATTATTACATCAATCCCATCGGCGGTTATGCCTGCTGCATCAAGGGCATTTTCAGATGCCTGAAGCGCAATGATTGATGTTGTTTCGCCTTCTTTGGCGACACGACGTTCTTTGATACCGGTACGATCAGTTATCCACTCGTCAGAGGTATCCACCTTTTTGGAAAGCTCTTCATTGGTGACTATATTTTCTGGAAGATGCGATCCAGTGCCAATTATGCGTGAAACAATTGTCATTTAATCATCCACTTGAATATTGGAAAAATTATGGTGTTCGTCGTTAAAGCGGGCAAAATCTTCTTTAATACCATCGTTTAGCCCATCAGAAACCATTTCGTGGGCAGCTAGGATCGCATTGGCAAAGCCGAAAGAATCTGTTCCACCGTGGCTTTTGACACATATGCCATTAAGCCCAAGAAACATTGCACCATTATAACGCCTAGGGTCAAACCTGTTACGAAAAGCGTCTATTGCTGGCTTGGCAATTAGTGCGCCAATTTTACCAAGCACTGATCCTTTTAGCTCTTCTTTCAATGCGCCCGCAAAAAGCTTGGCTGTGCCTTCGATTGTTTTTAACGCCACATTACCGGTAAAACCATCTGTAACAACAACATCAACCGTTCCCTTGCCAATGTCATCGCCTTCGACAAAGCCGTGAAATTTAATTGGCAAATTTGTTTCGCGTAAAATAGCTGCTGCCTGTTTTACCGAATCACTTCCTTTTAAAACTTCTGTTCCAACATTAAGAATGCCAATTGATGGTTGTTCTATATCCAGAACATAACGCGCAAATACTTCGCCCATAACCGCAAACTGCACAAGGTTTTCGGCATCGCACTGGATGTTCGCACCAAGGTCAAGCATAACGCTTTCGCCGGTCATGGTTGGGTAATAGCTTGCGATTGCCGGACGATCGATGCCGGGCAAAGTTTTCATAACAAACTTTGCCATAGCCATTAGTGCGCCAGTATTGCCCGCCGACACAACGCCGCCGGCAATACCGTCACCCACTGCATTGATGGCAAGACGCATGCTGGATTTGCGGCCAGAGCGAAGTGCGACACCCGGCTTCTCATCATTACTTACAACATCGTCGGTGTGATGAACTTTGGTTACTTCCATAACCTTAGGATAATTAGCCAACAACGCGGTCAGCTTGTAGCTGTCGCCATAAAGATGAAAGTTGACGTTGGCGACAGTTTCAAGGGCAATGGCCATTCCGTCAATAACCATCGACGGCGCATTATCGCCGCCCATAGCATCGATAGAGAGTGTAATTTGCTGAGACACGTGGATGACCTTACAGCCCTAATGGGGCGGTCTCAACCGGGGACTTATTAGGCAGCATCGCCAGATTTAATAACTTCGCGGTTGTCGTACTGACCGCAAGAAGCACAAACGTGATGAGGACGCTTTAATTCGCCGCAAGACGCACATTCTTCAAAGTTTTGAGCCTTTAGTCCATCGTGTGCACGGCGCATGCCACGCTTGGAAGGAGTTGTTTTCTTCTTTGGAACTGCCATTTTCAAATACCTTCGGTGCTTAAATTATATAGCCCTTATTAGGGCTTGAATTACGTAGCCTCATTGGGGGCTAAGCCGTGCTGTATAAACCAAAAAAGGTGAGCAGGGCAAGCGGTTACATGGCCCGATTGCAATTATTTATTGGATTTTATTGACTATTTTTTATCATTTAAACTGTTTTTAAGGGCCGAAAGCTTGGCAAATGGGTTGTTTAGAGCCTCTGTATCATCATTATTTTTGTTAACCCATTCAAATTCCACACCTTTTTTTCTTGGAAATGGGTCAATTCTCAAAGATAGTTCTTGTGAGATAAATTCCCCCATATCTACAACCCCATTGATTATTGGTTCCGGGACATCTTCGGTGCTGGCCTCGGAATCAAAAAATTCGTTATTTTCGCTAAAATCGTCATTTTCAAAGGAATCGCCACCAGAATCAGCCGGTAATTCTGTGGTGGTAGAGAAAATTTGAGAAAAAACCACGTCTATTTCGTCATTAATGGGCTCCGTAGTTACAGAGCAGGTTTGGGTAAGGTTGGCCCTTAGTTTTACCTCGGCCAGCACGTCAGTGTCTCTATCGGCGGCGCTATCTATTGCAGATAGCTTTATCTCGGCCTCCAGCAATGAAATGTTCACTAGATCGAACCGTTTTGCCAAAGCGTTCAATTCATCGCTACTTGCTTTTATGGATAGATTTACAGGATTTGGCGATGAAAGAGTTTCTGCCACATTGATAACGCGCGATAATTCAAGGCTGTTGGTCATTTAAGTATTTTCCTGTTTGGGCTTTGGAAACACATCTTTCCCTTGGGTAAAGCTATCGTCATCCAACCCATCCATATAAGAATTAATTTCCAGTACTCTTGTTGCCAGCAATGCAGAGCCGGAAACAATACTGTCTTTGCTACCTTTGCTACGAAAAATATTTCTGGAAATGGCGTCTCGCCAAAGATCGTTAGTGGCATTGCTTTCGATTAATTGCCTATAGGTTCGCGTACAGCCCATAAAACTACCGGACATTTCACGAATTTTATATTTCATTCCTTCGTCAGATACCCCTACTTCGCGCAAGTTCGTATCCATATCGGCAAACATTATATCAAATATCTCCTGACCAAGAATATCACCGCCCTTGGGTATCCGCCCTATGCGGTCCAGCGCAAGCGATACCATGAGCGTTATCATGTCGAATCGCCCCTCAACGGTATCTGGAACGCCTGCGGTTACGTAATATTCTGGGTTGCGAGCCTCATTAACGGCAGATATATAAATAATGCCCGAAGCCCTTGATGGGCCCCATGATTTAGGGAGAAATCCGAGCTTGTTCAATATGGTCTTTAGCATGTATTTATATCCATAATTTATCGTAACTGTTGACCTGAAAGCCATTCAGGGCCAAATTTGTAGTCCAATGAAACCTAACTCGAAACCCCTGTTTTTAAAAATATTTACCCCGCATACTGCCGGGGCCTCTTTGCTGCGCACTGCTGTGCTTTCTTTGACCCTTGGGGCGGTAGCCATTGGTGCCTCTGGATGTGGTTCAATAATAGCAAGCCGTGGCAACGAAGTTAGCGCCGAGCAAATTTCCACCCTCGAGGTCGGGGACCAGGATCGCCAGCAAATTTTTTCCATGTTTGGCTCGCCATCTAGCACATCAAGCTTTGGCGATGAAACATGGTACTACATTTATGAAAAAGATGAATCAATTGCCTTTCTTGAACGCGATGTAAAGGAAAGAACAGTCCTTGCGCTACGCTTTGATGATGATGGTAAATTGGCAAACATAAAAACAACTGGGCTTGATGACTCACAAAAAGTTACCCCGGTTGATCGTAAAACAGCCACAGCTGGAAACAAACTTTCATTCATTGAACAAATGATATCTAACATTGGAAAATTTGGAAATTAACTCCAATAATTCTTTATCAATAAAAATTTGGCCAACAAAAAACCCCGGAGAAATTCTCCGGGGTTTTGTTTTGTTTGTTGTAAAGTTGTTACCCAGCAAGAATGGCCAATAACAAAATAGCAACAATATTTGTAATCTTGATTAACGGGTTAACCGCAGGGCCGGATGTATCTTTGTAAGGATCGCCAACCGTATCACCGGTAATCGATGCCTTATGGGCTTCCGAACCCTTGCCGCCATGGGCGCCATCTTCGATATATTTTTTGGCGTTATCCCATGCACCGCCACCTACGGTCATGGAAACCGCAACAAACAAACCAGTTACGATTGTTCCCAAAAGCATCGCGCCCAATGTGCTGAACGCGGCGCCTTGGCCAGCAAACGAATTTACTACAAAGTAAGTTACTACTGGGGCAAGTACCGGTAACAGTGATGGGATTATCATTTCCTTGATTGCGGCCTTGGTAAGTATATCGACACAAGACGCGTAATCTGGCTTGGCTTTACCTTCCATGATGCCGGGTATTTCTTTGAACTGGCGACGAACCTCAACCACCACCGCGCCTGCGGCCCGGCCAACGGCCATCATCGACATTCCGCCAAACAAATACGGCAACAACCCACCAATAAATAGGCCGATAATCACATATGGGTTTTGCAGGCTAAAGTCGACGACCACATTGGGGAAATAATGCCCCAAGTCTTCGGTGTAGGCCGCAAACAATACCAATGCCGCCAATGCCGCCGAACCAATGGCATAACCTTTAGTAACGGCTTTTGTGGTGTTGCCGACTGCATCAAGTGTATCGGTTATTTTGCGAACGTCTTCTGGCAAATCAGCCATTTCAGCGATACCGCCCGCGTTATCGGTTACGGGGCCAAAGGCATCAAGGGCGACCACGGTACCGGCCAAGGCCAGCATGGTGGTAGCGGCAATAGAAATACCAAATAGTCCCGCGCTTAAGTATGTAATGATAATAGCGGCACTAATAACCAGAACCGGAAGCGCAGTTGCCTCCATTGAAACTGCCAGACCCTGAATAACGTTGGTGCCATGACCAGTGGTAGAGGCATTGGCGACGCTTTTTACCGGGCGATATTGAGTGCTGGTATAATATTCAGTAATCCAGATAAGCAAACCAGTAACGCCAAGCCCGGAAAGCGCACAAACATAAAGATCGGATGCGCTAAAGGTTAGCCCGGTGGTTGTGGTGTATTGACTGTCCCATCCCAACATGACCGAAATAATTCCGCCAATAAGTATCGCTGAAATTACCGCAGTTGCGATGAAGCCCTTGTAAAGAGCGCCCATTACGCTATTGGAAGCGCCAAGTTTTACAAAGAATGTTCCAATGACCGAAGCGGCAATACATACAGCGCCAATAACAAGCGGTAGTAACATCAGTTCTTCTTGTGCTGCGCCGACAAAGAAAATACCGCCAAGCAACATGGTTGCAACAATGGTAACAGCATAAGTTTCAAAAAGATCGGCGGCCATACCGGCGCAATCACCAACATTATCGCCAACGTTATCGGCGATGGTTGCCGGGTTGCGGGGATCATCCTCGGGGATGCCGGCTTCAATTTTGCCAACCAAGTCACCGCCAACATCTGCACCCTTGGTGAAAATACCGCCACCAAGACGGGCAAAAATAGAAATAAGCGAGGCACCAAAGCTAAGGGCCACTAATGCTTCAAGAATATGACGAACACCACCAGCAGTGCTGGGGTCTACGATGGTGCGCATGTACATGTAATATCCGGCAACACCAAGCAGGCCAAGCCCCACAACCAACAACCCGGTAATTGCACCAGATTTGAACGCAACATCCATAGCTGGGCCAAGACCCCTTGAGCGTGCCGCCTCTGCCGTGCGTACATTGGCGCGCACAGAAACGTGCATACCAATAAATCCTGTTAGACCAGAAAGAATTGCACCAATGGCAAAACCAATTGCAACTGGCAGGCCCAGACGAAGTCCAAGCAATACACAGACTACTGCGCCGACAATTCCGATTGTCATATATTGGCGTTTTAAATACGCGCCCGCACCTTCTTGAACCGCAGCGGCAATTTCCTGCATGCGCTCAGTGCCAGTTGGCAGCGCCATAATTGATCTAATGGCAATTGCGCCATAAGCAACGGCCAAAAGCCCGCAGGCCAATACCAGATAATAAGTCGATGACATAGAATACTCCCAAATCCAATTAATCTAGATTCAAAGGGTCAATCCCCCAGAATCGATCCCCACATAAAAATCTAGAATAAACTGACAGAACGCTGGCAAATTGGCAACAATACAGCTTGGGTATGCTGGCATTACCCAATTATCCGTCATATTAGGTGTATTTTATTTTAATCGCCGCCGGCTGGCACTTGTGTCATGCCTTGAATAATGGCTTCGGAAACCACATCCTTGCCCAGCACCTTGTCGGTAACCATTTTTAACCTGTATTTGATGAGCGGCACATCAAGGTTTTGGTTTTTTCTAAGGGTTCTAGGGATGTAATAAGTGAAATCCTTGATAAGGGCATCTCCAAGTTTAGTTTTGAGCTTGCCTACGGATTTGTAGTTTTCGTTTCCGAATACTTCTAGTTTGTAAATAATCTGTATTGTTCCAGCTATATCATTGTCTTGAAATATGGGAATCAACAAAGGATCCATTTCAATGTAATAAGGTTTTGCCGAAAATGCAGAAAGCTGCCTTTCGCCGCTAGCTAATCTAGCCGCCTCTTCTGCTAATTGTTCTTCTGTTTTGGCAAACGGTCCCATTTCCATGGTTTTTAATACCGCCATGGTACCGCCAGCAATCATAATTAAAACAGCTATTGCTAGTGCAATTTTACGCATTAAATTTCCATATAAAAAACCGTTTGGCCTTATGGCCTCAACTTTTATTATAACCAATGTTGCGTTGGTTAGAACCCCACAATACAGACTACTTTTTTACCATCCTATTTTAAGTGGTCCCAACCATTTCTTTCAACCGCTACATCTTCGCCTGCAGAGCCGATTACCCTTACAGAACAGTCTTTGTCTTGTAATTTTTTGCAAACGGTCCCTATTTGGCGAAGCGGTATCTGGCTTTTAATTGTTTTAAGGGATTCTGCATTACCCGAAGG
>CBFDBQ010000023.1:0-33035 GCA_965603095.1 uncultured Thalassospiraceae bacterium
CGCATCATATAAATCACGCGACAGCGCGGTTGCCGGAAGATTTAAGTTTATTCCCGCCGCTAACGTTAATGCTTGGTCCATGTCTTTGCGCTGGGTGGTGCATTTACCGCCCGGTTTAAATGTTCCATCTATCATTCGTTGGCCGTGAACTTCTAATATGCGGCTATCGGCAAAACCGCCTTGTAATGCTTCGCGTACCTTGGCCGGATCAACCCCCATGTGTTTGGCCAAGGCCAGGGCTTCAGATACCGCACCGATTGTAAGGCCAACAATTACCTGATTGGCGGCTTTGGCCACCTGGCCCGCGCCTGCCGGGCCAACGTGGGTGGTTTTTGCTCCCATTACATCAAATAATGGTGCGGCCCGCTTTATGGCATCTGCATGGCCACCTGCCATAATAGTAAGCCCGCCATCAACCGCACCGATTTCACCGCCCGATACCGGGGCATCAACCATTTGCCCACCTTTTGCTGCAACCGCAACCGCGAAACGTTTGGATTCAAGCGCCAGCGTTGTTCCCATATCAATTACCAATGAGTTTTTACCGATGCCTTCCATAACACCGTTTTCACCCAACAACACCGCATCTACCGCCGGGGTATCTGCCAACATTAAAATTACAATGTCGGCGGTGCGGGCTACATCTTTTGGGCTGGCAACAGATGTCATTCCTTCTTTTGTCATCTCGTCTGCTACGCTTTGCGTGCGGTTATAGATAACCATATTGGCGCCCGCTTTTTGCAGGTTTCTGGCCATGGGTTTTCCCATCAGGCCAAGGCCAATAAAACCGACAGTGGTTTTGCTTAGAGATGTCATAATAATTTACTCCGCTTTATTCGCTCTATTTATCTGTGGCGTCTTCTGAAAGGAATGTTCTGGTTTCAGCAATTACGTCTTTTAGGCCCATACGCTTGACCTCTACCCCGGTTGGAAATGCGCTTAACATTCTAGTTGGTAGCGCGCCATCAAGCATTACAAACACGCCCCTATCATCGGCGCGGCGCACCAGTCGCCCGTAGGCTTGTTTTAGTTTAAGACGGGTCATCATTTCATCATAGGCCCTGCCGCCAAATCTATCACGTCTGGCTTTTGTCATTATATCCGGACGCAACCACGGGACGCGGTCAAATACAATTAGGCGAAGCGATTTACCCGGAACATCAATACCATCGCGCACAGCATCGGTGCCCAGCAAGCAGGTATTTTGCTCCAGCCGGAAAATATCTATCAAGGTGCCAACATCCAATGGGTCCACATGCTGAGCTAACAAATTAAAGCCTTGCTCGTCCAATCCGGGGGCAATGCGTTCATAAACCGCGCGCATCCTGCTGATGGCGGTAAAAAGGCCAAGCCCACCGCCGCCAGCGCTCAAAAATAATTCGCGGTAGGCACCGGCCACCTGATCGAGGCTGTTTTTATTAACGTCGTTTGCGATAAATATTTTTGTATGGTTGGCATAATCAAATGGGGACGGCTGGCTAACCAAAATGGGCGGTGATTGCAAATGCCCTGCTCCGGTTCGTTCCAGCGCCGGTTGCCAATTTCCCTCATCACGCAATGTTGCCGACGTTACCAATACCCCTTCGGCGGTTTGCGACAATGCAGCCGCCAGCGGCACGGTCGGATCAACCCAATGGCGATTAAATGAAATATCAATTTCGCGCCCACCTGCACGTTCGACGCTGAACCAATCAACAAAATCAGTTTGTTTTGTTTCCTCAGTCGCATTCTCTGCCGCCAACGAACCCAGCATCGAACGCCACGCTGATAGCGGGATTATAACCCGGCGTTCGATGCTACCCATTACCCCTTCTATACGGGACCGGGCACTGCTATCTAAATCAGCCGCATCATCATCTAATTTATGGCTAAGTATTTTATTTAAACCCTTGGCCGGTTTTTCAATTTCTAACAATTGGCGGTCAAGTTGGTGGGCGGCGTCTTTCATTCCATCGCTTAACGGATGAGTTAGGCATTCTAACGAATATGCCCCCCTGCCCGCGTCTTTATCGCGGGCGTGAACTTGGGTTCTAATTAATTTTAGCAATTGCTCTGTCGGGCCGTTGACCGCGCCATCGTTCAAACGTTGCCGCCAACCGGGGCCGGGCAAAACACTGGCGGCCCGGCGCAGGCCATCAACCATTTGGTCAAGCTTTTCATCATCAACCGTCCAGTCTTCTAACCGGGTTTTAATGCCCCTAGAACGCGAACGGGTTCCAGCTTCGGCCCCCATTATCCAACGCCTAAGGTCGGCCGTTTCATAGCCAGACAACTGCGCGGAAAATGCACTGTCGGCGGCATTGAAAATATGATGGCCTTCGTCAAACACATAACGTGTGGGCAAGGAAGCGCTATCGTTGCTATAGGAACCAGCCGCACCAAGCATTGTTTGCATCATTACCAATGCATGGTTGGCAATTACCAGCCTTGCCCGCTGGGCGCGACGCTGGGAATGCTCGATAAAACATTTTCGGTAATGTGAACATGCCGAATATAAACATTCACCCCTAGTATCGGTTAAATCAATGGTAAGGGCGCGGCCCAGCAACCCTTCCAGCCATGCGGGGAAATCACCACCAACCATATCACCATCGCGAGATGCCTCGGCCCAACGGGCAACTAGGCCCAATGCAACGGCACTGCTTGGGTTATTTCTTATGCGGCCCATGGCCTCTTCGAAATTAAGGATGCAAAAATAATTTTCCCGGCCTTTTCTTACCACCGCCAATTTGTTTTTTTGTTCCGGGTCGGGATAAAGACGGTCAAGCTCGCCATCTAATTGGCGTTGCAGGTTGCGGGTATAGGTGCTTATCCAAACGCAACCTTCATTTTTTTCTGCCCAAACACTGGCCGGTGCAATATAGCCCAAGGTTTTGCCAACCCCGGTTCCAGCCTCGGCCAAAACAAAACGCGGTTCGTCTTCATCTGCGCACGGGTCAAACGCGGCTGTTATGCCGGCAGTGAAGGCTTGTTGTTCTTTACGGTTTTCTGATGCCGCCCCGGATAAAAGCGCTTTTAATCTTGATCGCGCCTCATCAGGGCTGACCGGGTAATCGGTGGATTTGGGTGGTGGCGGGCGGTCTTCCCATTCGGGCAATGTGTCCCAAATGCGCAAGCCTCCCGGTTGTTTTTTTGACGCATCTTTTTTTGTCCCATCTTTTTTTCCTCTATCAATGGCGCTCAAAACCACATCTGCCCATTGCCAACCGCCTTTGGCCATGGCGCGGGCCTTGGGGGCAACGCTTGCATATATAAATGGGGCATCTTCGGATAATTGTTTTAAAAGATATTTTGTCGCCGAAAACAAAATCATCGCTTCGTCTTCGTGGCCGGATGGCGGTGTAAGGTTTAGGGCCTCGGCCAGACCTTGCGGCGTTGGCACCGCAAACCATGCCGGACGGACAAAGGCAAAAAGCTCCAACAAATCAAAGTTTAGAAAACTATCTAGGCCCAATCTTTTAGCCACAGATGGGGCATGGCAAACCAACGGTGGCGGCCCGCTCAGGATGCGTTTTTTAGCATCAACAAAGGAAATTGTTTCAATTTCACCATCCACACCCACCACATAGGCGGCCCGAACACCCACCACAATGGCGAAGGTTTCTGGCATTAAAATGCTGACGGGAACAAGGGATTCGTTCATTGGCTTAGTATAGCCATCACCTTCCCTGTCGCCACCCGCGAATACGGGTGCTATTGATTAATTCATGACAAATGAAGCCCCCGCCACAGGTCTTAAAATTAGCGCCATTGCCCGCTTGGGCCTTGGGCCCATTGACCTTGAGCTGGCACCGGGTGAAATAGCGGCCATTATGGGGCCATCGGGTGCAGGCAAAACCATGCTACTGCGCGCCATTGCCGACCTTGACCCCGCTGTTGGCAATGTATTTATCAACGCTATCAACCGAAATGAAATGCCCGCCTGCCAATGGCGAACACGTGTGGTTTATGTTCCGGCAATTTCCGGATGGTGGGAAGAAAAGGTTGGGCCGCACTTTGCCGGGGCCAGCGAAGATATTACAAGAACCATGTTGCACGCATTGGGTATGGAAACAACGTCTCTTGGTTGGGATGTAGCCCACCTTTCCACCGGGGAAAGGCAACGTCTGGGTCTGGCCCGTTCGTTAGCCATTAGCAAAAACAATGCTGGCAATTCTGGCGAGGCAAATGTTTTATTGTTGGATGAGCCAACATCGGGGCTGGATGAAACAAACCGAGAAATGGCCGAAAAAGTTATTTCAGACCAAGCCAAAAATGGCACTACGGTTTTAATGGTAACCCATGATAGGTCACAGGCCGAACGATTGGGCGCCAGAATATTAAACATTGCCCAAGGAAAAATAAGTGGGGATGCGCCATGACCGGAGTTTATATTGCGCTTAGCTATTTTGATTTAGTAATCGTATCCACGTTATTGCTTTTGGCGGGCGGACTTTCCATTTGGATGAAATTGGGCGTTGAGCGTGCCCTTGGCATTGCCGCGCTTAGAACCGTTGTACAATTAGTTTTAATTGGTTTTGTTCTTAAAATATTATTTTCCATGACTTCACCCCTTTGGACCGGGGTGGCGGCTGCAATAATGATTGTATTGGCCGGACGCGAAGTAATTGCCCGGCAACAAACCAAGCTATCGGGTTGGTGGAATTATACTATTGCAACATCAAGCCTGATGATGGGGGCAACGCTGGTAACGGCGGTGGCATTGTTTAGCGTCATTCGGCCCGAACCGTGGTTTGATCCACGCTTTGCCTTGCCGCTATTGGGAATGATGTTAGGCAATACACTAAACGGTGTTGCGGTGGGGATGGAGCGGCTAACCGCCACCATAAAACGAGAAAAAGATGCAATTGAAGCTAGGCTTTTATTGGGCCATAGCCGGGGTGATGCCATGCGGGCATACGTTCGCGAAAGTTCACGCGCAGGATTAATGCATATTATTAATGCCATGTCGGCGGCGGGAATTATATCCCTACCGGGTATGATGACCGGGCAAATACTTGCCGGTGTCGACCCAACCCAGGCGGTAAAATATCAAATAATGATTATGTTTTTATTGGCTGGTGCCACAGCCATTGGGGTTTTAATGGCAACGGGATTAACCGCCCGACGGTTGAGCGACGACCGTGACCGTTTGCGCCTTGATAGGTTGAATTAATTTTAAGAAAAAAATTGTTTAAAACGGGCTTTTAACCAACGCTCGGCATCATCGATGCCTTTTTTAACGTGGGGATAACGTTTTCCCAAACGCTGGCGCATTAACCGGGCCCGGGGCCATGTCATGGAAAGCAAAAACACTCCCACCAATAAAAACAAAACTCCTTGCAGTATGGGCAGGAACAACCCGGCAAAACCCAGCACCACAAAACACCAACCCAATATTACCAATACCAAATGATTGGAACGTTTTTTCCGCGGGCCGCGAATACGTTTTTTAGGTTTTGATATCATTTAGGGATTATAGCCAAGATTTGGCGCCAGTGTGCGTTCGGCATCTTCCACCGTTATGCCTTTGCGTTTGGCATAATCTTCCACTTGGTCTTTGCCAATGCGGCCAAGGCCAAAATAGCTTGATTGTTCATGGCCGAAATAAAACCCAGAAACAGATGAGGCGGGCATCATGGCAAAACTATCGGTTAGGTTGATGCCAGTATTATTGGTCGCATCAAGCAAGCGGAACAAAGTGGTTTTTTCCGTATGGTCGGGACAGGCCGGATAACCCGGCGCCGGGCGAATGCCTGCATATTTTTCTTTTATTAAATCTTCGTTGGAAAGGTCTTCTTCTGCGCCATAGGCCCAAAATTCTTTGCGCACCCGTTCGTGCATGTGTTCGGCAAAGGCTTCGGCCAATCTATCGGCCAATGCTTTTAATAAAATATCTGAATAATCATCATTAGCGGCCAAAAATTCAGCCGATTTTATTTCAATGCCGTGGCCGGCGGTAACCGCAAAGCCGCCAATGTAATCGGCCACGTTAGTTTCTTTTGGGGCAACAAAATCAGCCAAACAATGGTTGAAACGGCCTTCTTTTTTTATCATTTGTTGGCGCAGGAAATGAACCTTGTCCATAACCTTGCCCCGGCTATCATCGCTATAAAGTTCTACATCATCGTGGTCAACTGAATTGGCTGGCCAAAAACCAACAACCGCGCGCGCGCTTAGCCATTTTTCATCATCTATTTTTTTAAGCATATCTTGTGCATCGTTAAACAATGAACGGGCCGCTTCACCCACGGTTTCATCATCTAATATGCCTGGGTAATTGCCTTTTAATTCCCAGGTGCGGAAAAATGGCGTCCAATCAATATGGCCGACAAGTTCGTCTAGCGGGTAATCATCAAATACTTTTGTTCCGCTAAATGTTGGTGCCGGAGCGGCGCCCGCTGCCCAGTTAATTTGTTTGCGGTTGGCGCGCGCCTTGTCCAGCGTTGCCTGTTCGCGTTCAGACTGGCTTGCCTCGTGCCGAGTTTTTATTTCAGAATATTCTGTTTTTATATCGGCTACATATTTTTCGCTGTCTTTGGCAGACAACAAATTAGATGCAACCCCAACCGCGCGCGCGGCATCGATTACATAAACCACCGAGCCGGAATAAACAGGCGCAATTTTTACCGCGGTATGAACTTTGGACGTGGTCGCCCCGCCAATCATTACTGGGGTTTTAAGGCCGCGGCGTTCCATTTCGCGGGCAACCGTAACCATTTCTTCCAGCGACGGTGTGATAAGGCCGGAAAGACCAATTATATCTGCATTAATTTCAGCTGCCTTATCTAAAATGTCGGTCCACGGAACCATTACGCCCATGTCGATGACTTCAAAATTATTGCACTGCATAACAACGCCTACGATATTTTTGCCAATATCGTGAACATCGCCTTTTACCGTGGCCATCAGGACCTTGCCTTTGGAGCTAGAAACGCCTGAGCCAGCCTCTTTTTCCGCATCGATAAATGGCAATAAATGGGCCACCGCCTGTTTCATAACCCGGGCCGACTTTACCACCTGGGGCAAAAACATCTGGCCCGAACCGAACAAATCACCGACCACGTTCATGCCATCCATTAATGGGCCTTCGATAACATCTATGGGTGCGGTTGCCTTAAGACGGGCTTCTTCGGTGTCTTCCACCACAAAATCGGCGATGCCTTTAACCAAAGCATGTTCAAGGCGTTTTTCAACCGCCTGTTCACGCCATGATAAATCAGGTCCGGTTTCTTTGGCCGCCACGCCCTTGGTGGCGTTGGCAACATCAAGCAGGCGTTCGGTGGCATCATCAACGCGGTTAAGCACAACGTCTTCGACCCGTTCACGCAAATCTGTTTCAATATCGGAATAAACACTTAGTTGCGCGGCATTAACGATGCCCATGTTCATTCCGGCCTTGATGGCATGATATAAAAACACTGAATGCATTGCTTCGCGCACCGGGTTGTTGCCACGGAACGAGAACGACATATTTGAAACCCCACCGGAAATTGATGCGTAGGGTAAGTTTTCTTTTATCCATTTACAGGCATTAATATAATCGACGGAAAAATTACGATGCTCGTCAATGCCGGTAGCAATAGGGAAAATATTAGGATCGAAAATAATGTCTTGCGGTGGGAAGCCGACTTTTTCGGTTAATATTTTATATGAACGCGCACATATTTGCGTCATGCGCTCAAAACTATCTGCCTGACCATCTTTATCAAATGCCATAACAATTACCGCCGCACCATAACGGCGAACTTTTTTAGCATGGGCGATAAATTCTTCTTCGCCTTCTTTCAGGCTAATGGAATTAACCACCCCCTTGCCCTGCACACATTTAAGCCCGGCTTCGATTACATCCCATTTGGAACTATCAATCATTAATGGGGCACGCGCGATATCAGGCTCGCCGGCGACAAGATTTAAAAATGCGACTACCTCTTTTTTTGCATCAAGCATGGCATCATCCATGTTGACATCAACAATTTGCGCGCCGTTTTCAACCTGTATGCGGCCTATTTCCAATGCGGTCTGGTAATCACCTTCGGCAATAAGTTTTTTAAATCTGGCTGAACCGGCAACATTACAACGTTCGCCCACGTTAACAAAGCCTGTTACATCATTTAGTATAAGCGGTTCTAGGCCCGCCAAACTGCAAACAGGGGTAATATCAGGAACGGTTCTGGGCTTTATGTCAGAAACTGCATCGGCAATGGCTTTAATATGTTCGGGCGTAGAACCACAACAACCGCCAACAATGTTTAACAAGCCATCCTCGGCAAAACTTTTTAAGATTTTGGCCATGTATTCAGGGGTGTCGTCATATTCGCCAAATTCATTGGGAAGACCAGCATTGGGATGAACGCTAACGTGAACACCGGCAACACCTGCCACGGTTTGAATATGCGGGCGCAGGTCTTCGGCCCCCAATGCACAGTTAAAACCAATGGAAAGCGGATTAGCGTGGGCCAACGAATACCAAAATGCTTCGGCTGTTTGGCCCGAAAGGGTACGCCCGGAAGCATCCGTTATGGTGCCAGAAAGCATTATGGGTAATTCGTTTCCGGTAGCTTCGAACATTTCCAGCACCGCATAGACGGCGGCCTTGGCGTTAAGGGTGTCGAACACGGTTTCGATTAACAAGAAATCAGCCCCGCCCTCAACCAAGCCACGGGCGGCTTGGTCATAAGCGCCAACTAATTGATCAAACGTAATATTTCGCATTCCGGCATCATTTACATCGGGGCTTAGGGATGCGGTGCGGTTGGTTGGGCCGAGCACACCCGCAACAAAGCGGGGTTTTTCAGGCGTTGAATATTTATCGGCAGCAGCACGTGCAACGCGGGCGCCCGCCACATTTAATTCATAGGCCGCATCTTCCAAGCCATAGTCGGCTTGAGAAATGGTGGTGGCATTGAAAGTATTAGTTTCAACAATATCGGCCCCGGCCTCTAAAAAACGGCTGTGAATGGCATCAATAATATCTGGTCGGGTAATGGATAGCAGATCGTTATTGCCCTTTAATTCGGCATTGGCATCGGCAAAGCGTTCACCACGATAATCATCCTCGTTCAAGCCTTCGCGCTGGATCATTGTGCCCATGGCACCGTCAAGCACAAGGATGCGATCTTTTAAAAGAAGTTCTATTTTATGTTTATTATTTAACATTTAAATTATTTCTTTCAGCTTTCGGTTAAGGTCGCACGCCCAATATATGACAAATTGCATAAGATAAATCGGCCCGATTTAATGTATAAAAATGAAAATCGTGAACGCCGTTGGCATAAAGAACCCGGCATTGTTCTGCCGCCACGGTAGCGGCCACCAATTTTCTTGTTTCCGGGTCTTCATCTAGGCCTTCAAATAGTTCGGCCATCCATTTAGGAATAGACGCGCCGGTGGCGGCACCAAATTCTTGTACCCGCTTGAAATTGGTAACCGGAAGTATGCCCGGAAGAATGGGTATATTAATGCCCGCCTTATCAACCTTGTCCAAAAATTTTAAATAAGCATCGGTATCGAAAAAGAACTGGCTAATGGCCCGGGTTGCCCCGGCATCAACTTTGCGTTTTAAATTATCAATATCATCTTCTGCGCTTTTTGCTTCGGGGTGGGTTTCCGGATAACAAGCAACACTGATTTCAAAATCAGCTATGCGTTTCAAACCCTCAACCAAATCAGACGCAAACGCGTATCCACCGGGATGGGGCTGATAAACATCTTGGCCTTCGGCTGGGTCACCACGAAGCGCCACAATGTGTTTAATTCCATCTTCCCAATATTTGCGCGCAATATCGTCTACTTCTTCATGGGTTGCACCAACGCAGGTTAAGTGTGCGGCCGGTTCAAGCTCGGTTTCTTTGCGAATGCGTGAAACCGTGGCATGGGTGCGCTCACGGGTGGTGCCGCCAGCGCCATATGTTACCGAAACAAAGCTGGGTTTTACCGGGGCAAGGCGTTCTATTGCCGTCCACAAGTTTTGTTCTAGCTTTTCTGTTTTAGGGGGAAAAAATTCAAACGAAACCCGGGCATCCTTTGGCAATGGCGAAGACACGGCCAAACCGCACAATTTATTGTTTGAATTATTTTCAGACGACATTAACGCGTTTCCTTATTTATTTTAATTTGTTTAGTCCTTTTGCGCCAACCATAAAGTGACGCTCAAAGGGTTTCCTTTTAAGTGTACGGTTGCTTGCGAACGCATGCCTGCATTTGCAAACCATGCTTTTACTTCCTTGTCCTCAAAACCCAATCTCAGGTGAGCATGATTTTCACGCAAATCCTCAACCCCATGGGGTGCAAGATCGGCAACCAACAAATGGCCACCGGGCTTTAATATTCGTGCGGCTTCAGCCACCGCTGCTTCGGGACGGTCCAAAAAATGCAGAACCTGATGACATGTTATGGCATCCAGACTGTCGCCATCAAAGGGCAGAGTATATATATCAGCCTGTCTTATTGAAACATTTGTAATGCCCGCTTTATCCATATTTGCGCGCGCCACCTGTAGCATTTCTGCGTTCAAATCGATACCGGTGGCATGCGTTACCTTAGGCGCAAACATTTCTAACATTCGGCCCGTTCCGGTACCCATATCAAGCATTTGTTCAACGCCTGCCAGCGGTAAAAGTTTTTCTGCCGCCATGGCCACCGCATCTTCGTCCACATTTAACTGGGCCATACGGTCCCATTCCGGAGCATTGCGTTGAAAATAATCTTGCAGGGCCCTTACCCGGGCGGATTTAATTTCATCCAAATGGGCGCGGTCTGTGGCGGCTATGGCATCGTCTTTTGGTAACAGGCTTAAAATAGAACGCGCACTTTCAGCCCCTACACCAGATTGCACCAGACGGTAAAACGCCCAACTGCCCTCGCTTAAACGTTCCAACAGGCCTGCCTTAGTCAATATTTTCAGATGACGTGAAAGCCGGGGCTGGCTTTGACCCAGAACACGGACAAGCTCGCTCACGCTTAGCTCACCGCCCACACCCAAAAGTGTCAAAAGACGCAATCTGGTGGGTTCTGCCACTGCCCTAAGGATTTCTACCGTATGTTCCACAACAATTTATGCCCAAATTAAAAACTATATTGAAACTATAATAAGGATATAAGTATATCTTTATATGAAATTCAAGGATTTTTTATATTATGGGCTAGATTATTCTCATAATTTTACTCAATATTGTTGCTTATTTACAACACATTCACTTTCCAATGTGGCAAACCCCTATGACAACTAGTTTTTTATCTGTTGCTATGATATTTGAACTAGTGACTATGGACTGATGCGATTCTATAAGAAAACCCACCCTGATTAATATTTCAGGTCTAAGGGTTGTAGGGAGAGGCAAAAAATTGCTTATCAAAGATACTGAAGCAAAAAATATTGAAACTCTAGAGCGCCACGCACATACGGCCAATAGGCCTATGCTTAGACCTGTGCGAACATTGGTGCGTGTGAGTGCGGTTCTGGCCCTTTCGGCGTTTCTGTGGGGCTGTGCGGCAGGATCTGCCAGCATGGACCCGGAAACCAGAGCAGAACAGATAGAAGCCAATGACCCCCTAGAGCCCGTAAACAGAGTTATTTTTCAGGTAAACCGGGGTCTTGATACATGGTTCTTACGGCCAGCGGCCACATTTTACCGGGCCATGCTACCGCCACAGGTACAAACAGCATTTAGCAATTTCCTAGATAACCTAAGCTCGCCAGTGGTCTTGCTTAACGATATTTTGCAGGGTGACGGCGATCGCGCCACAAACACCCTTGCCCGCTTTGCCATAAACACAACCATCGGCATTGGTGGTATTTTTGATATGGCAACCGATATGGGCTACCCCGATCATTCCGAAGATTTTGGCCAGACACTAGGCGTGTGGGGCATAGACGAAGGTCCGTTTATCATGCTGCCAATATTTGGCCCATCCAACCCCCGCGATACGGTGGGGCTGGTTGCCGATTATTTCACCGACCCCATTACCAACTGGGCCATCAATACCGATAGGCGCTGGGTTAATCCAACCCGCACTGGGTCCGAGAGTGTAGATTTTAGGGCGCGTAACATGGAAGAAATTGATGACACCGAGCGCACATCAATTGATTACTATGCCACCGTCAGAAGCCTATATCGCCAACATCGCAGAGATCAAATAAGAAATGGTGAGCCCAATTCCATGCCAACTATTTCCGGTATACCCGCCATGGACGATATGGAAGACCCAGACGGTGAAAACACCAGCGCCAGCGCAACCCGTAATTAATTTTGCCAGACTCTAGTTTTGCTAGGCCCTAATTTTAATAGGCCCTATATGTCGAAACGACCCTGCTCGACATTTTTGTCTAATTTTTCTGCTTCAATGACCCGACCATTCATAACGCCATAAATGCCTTGGGGCATAACCTGAGCAGCGATAATTGCACCGCCCAAATTAAACGGCCCATCTGAAAAACTTAACGAGTGTGGGCGCATGGCACCTGTAAACACCACGGTCTTTCCAGTAATGCGCGATGATACCCAACGGGCGCTTTGGCCCATTGTTCCGGTCCCATGGGTGACAACAACCGCCTTTTCAGGTGCTGAATTAATGGCTTCAACGATGGAGTTGCGATCAGCATCTTCGAAATCAATGCTGTCTTTCAGCATAATTTGTTGAACGTGGGTAAAGTGGCATTTCCCAAACGATAGAATATCGGGAATTTGTGTATGACCATCTTTCGCAAAAGTCAGCGCCTCTGTCGCGGGGTCATGAATTTTATCTATGGTTCCGCCTGTTACAATGATCCGCACATCTTTCATCAACGCACATCCTTCATCAACATTGTATCTTTTCTGGCAATAACTACCGTGTAAGCGGCTTGTACTGGATGCGATGTGGTTGGTCGGCACCGTCGCCAAGGCGTTTTTTCTTATCAGCCTCGTAGTCTTCGTAATTGCCTTCAAACCACACAACCTCAGAATTACCCTCAAACGCCAAAATATGTGTGGCGATACGATCAAGGAACCAACGATCATGGGAAATAATTACCGCGCAACCGGCAAAATCATAAAGCGCTTCTTCCAATGCGCGAAGAGTATCAACATCAAGATCATTGGTTGGTTCATCCAACAGCAAAACGTTGGCACCAGTTAGTAGCATTTTGGCCAAATGAACCCGGTTGCGTTCACCGCCTGAAAGCTGGCCAACCTTTTTTTGTTGATCGCCGCTTTTGAAATTAAACCATGAAACATAGGCACGGCTTTGAATTTCTTTTTTGCCAACCTCTAGTATATCAAGCCCGCCCGATATTTCTTCCCAAACGTTTTTATTGTTATCTAAAGATTCGCGTGATTGATCCACATAACCAAGCTTGACCGTATCGCCAAGGTTGAGCTTGCCGCAATCTGGCTGTTCCTGTTCGGTAATCATGCGGAACAATGTGGTTTTACCGGCACCGTTGGGGCCAATAATTCCAACAATGCCGCCCGGTGGCAATTTAAAGGAAAGGTCGTCTATCAGCAGCCTATCGCCGAAAGCCTTGTTCAGGTGTTCGGCCTCTATCACCAAATCGCCCAAACGGGGGCCAGCGGGAATTGATATCTGCGATGCGCCAATGCGCTTTTCCTTGTCCTTGGCCAATAATTCATCATAGGACGAAATACGGGCCTTGGATTTTGCATGGCGCGCTTTTGGTGACTGGCGTATCCATTCCAGTTCATGTTTAAGGGTTCTTTGGCGTGATGTTTCTTCTTTTTCTTCGTGGGCTAGGCGTTTTTCTTGTTGTTCTAGCCATGATGAATAATTTCCTTCGTATGGAATACCATTGCCGCGATCGAGTTCTAAAATCCATCCGGTTACGTTATCTAGGAAATAACGGTCATGGGTAACAATCATGACGGTTCCAGCGTATTCTTCCAGGTGGCGTTCCAGCCAAGCAACCGATTCAGCATCTAGATGGTTGGTTGGTTCATCCAACAGCAACAGGTCAGGTTTTTGCAAAAGCAAGCGGGCCAGCGCAATTCTACGTTTTTCACCACCCGATAGCTTTGCGACCTCCCCATCAAATGGTGGGCAACGAAGGGCGTCCATTGCTATTTCAATGGTGCGTTCGAACTCCCAACCATTTTGCGAATCGATTTTTTCCTGAAGATCGCCTTGCTCTTCCAGCAATGCGGTCATTTCATCGTCTTCCATGGGTTCAGCAAATTTCATGGAAATTTCATTAAAGCGGTCAAGGTTGTCTTTAACCTCGCCCAGGCCTTCCATCACGTTTTCGCCTACGGTTTTGCTTTCATCAAGCTGAGGTTCCTGCTCTAGGTAGCCAACCTTTACCCCATCGGCCGCCCATGCTTCGCCGACATAATCTTTTTCTATGCCAGCCATAATTTTAAGCAGTGTTGATTTACCGGCACCGTTATGGCCGAGCACACCAATTTTGACGCCGGGAAGAAAAGACAAGGTTACATTGTTAAGGACTTCGCGCCCACCGGGATAGGACTTGCCCAACCCCTTCATCACATAAATATACTGGTAAGACGCCATTGTTGGGTGCTCCATAAACTAAAAAAATACTTAGGTGGTTATTTAGCCCATCAACGGGGTTGCTTGCAATGGCCAGCTATTATTGAGGGCGTTCTGTGGTTTTTGAAAGGCTGTCATGAACCAAAAGATGTATTCCCTCAAGGCTTTTAAGGGCATTTTTTAGTTTACCCAAATGCCACGGCGTAAGCCTTTTCGGATTAACCCAGCTAGAGGGTTCATGCCCTTCTTTAATGTCGGCTATTTGTTGCTTGAGAATTATATCCTGTATTAGTTCATGGGATTCCATCAAATTCATGGCATCGCCGCCAACCAGAACTTCATCATCAACCAAGTAATTAAAGCGGGTACGGGTTGATGTGGCGTCCACTCCATGTTGCAACGCCATAATACGTGCACCGCTTATTACCGGCAGGATGCCTTTTAATTTAAGGTCAATTCTGCCATCTGTTGTTTTGATGCGCCCAAACAGACCAATGGGGGCGGAATAATTTGAAAATGAACTCCCAAGTGTGCTTAAAAATACAATGGACGACCCTGCGGTTGCCAAAGCATTGGCGCGAAGGCGGTCAGCCAATTCCATATCGCCAGCAACAGCAACAAAATCGAAAAAAATATCAATCATAAGCAACGCATCAGGGTTTTTACTTCTCACCCATTTTGATATTTCTTCCTTCCACCCATCAAGGTTTCTTCGCCATTTGGGATTGGATGCCATTACGCCACCTTTGCAAAATGGTATGCCGGCATCATCAAGAAGCTTGCTCATATGGGTTGCGGCACCCGCAAACCATTCATCGTCGGCATCTGTTCCGCGGTGAACCAAGGCATTGTCTTGGTCGGGCTTGAGCATGCTTTCACAACGCCCACCTGAACCCAAAACCAACAAGGTCGCTGGTGCCGGTTGCGGGCCAGCGCCCGACGTTTCCATATGACGAACCGCCATTTCCCATGCCCGGCGCGTCATGTCG
The DNA here is from genome assembly GCA_965603095.1 of uncultured Thalassospiraceae bacterium. Classification (GTDB taxonomy): domain Bacteria; phylum Pseudomonadota; class Alphaproteobacteria; order Rhodospirillales; family Magnetovibrionaceae; genus DAOVVL01. Next base: position 15,456 of record CBFDBQ010000023.1, read on the forward strand.
CAATATACAGCGCTTATCACGCACGAAACATCAAGCGCGCTTACATTTTCGGCCAACAGTTTTTCTGCCAACACGGGCAATTGTTCGCGAACATGACCAAGGTCATTTGCATCACTGGCGTCTGATAATTCATCATTAATGCTAAGTATATTTCCGGCGCGTATTTTTAATAATGCACGGGATGTGAGCATACCAACCGCACGGCCAAAGCCATCAACCACAACCAAATGCCTAAGGTCGCGTCGTTCCATCCGACCCATGGCAACAAACATATAAACGTCTTCGACAATTGTGATTACCGGGGCAGACATTATATCGCCAACCGCGCCGCCGCCGACATTAATGGAAAACGCCCTGACCATATCGCGTTCGGTGACTATGCCAATGGGTTTGCCCTCCCCATCTACCGCCACCAACGAGCTAATACCAAGGCGAGTCATCTGCCCTGCGGCTTCGACCACCGGGGTTTTGGTGCTAACGGTGGCAAGGGGGGCGCGCATTATATCGGCCACCCGGTGGCGATAGGGAAAACTGTCTATGCGGCTTAGGTGTTCGTTCGCCATGTGCTGGTAGCCCCTTAAATTATACCTGCAAGGGTACTATCAGGGACGGCTATCGGCAAGGATGGCCTTGCCCGAATATGCATACGGTCTTATTTGTTGCCGGTTTGATAAATGAAGCTGGCTATTTCGCTTTCTAATGGGAATGACAGCATACCCATTACCTCATAGCCAAGAAGAATCGGCATAATATAAAAACGAAACATGAAAAAGAACCAAGCAATATAAAGCGGGACCACCGGACGTATTAAAAATGACGGAGTGATTTTGTCAAAAAGATGCAATAACGGATTAGTCGCTCGCACCCACGCCTTCATAAAGAAAAATTCTGAATTTTCAGGTAAGAAAATGTTCATGGCCGATCTGCCAATAAGGGTCCACATGATAATGCCCAAGGCATAATCAATAATTATTACCCAAATAGGGAATGCTGGATCCAACGCTTTTCTCCTGAAAATAAAAAAATAGGGGCGGAACCGAAGCTCCGCCCCTATTGTAGATTAAGTGAATTAGTGCTTAGCAGAAAGCACTGTTTCACCGGTTGGGATACGCATATCGTCAACCATGGCCTGAGTTTCTGCATCAGGCTCCTTGGTCATCAGAGATACAACAATCATCGTTACTAGGCTTACCGGCATGCCGATAATACCAAAGCGAAGATGATCAATACCCATCCATACGTCCATTCCGCCCCATTTGATGGCGTATAGATATGCTGCCCCGGAGAAGAACCCGAAGAACATACCTGCAAGCGCACCAGGACGGTTAGCCCGTTTCCACCAGATGCCAAGCACCAGAGGGAAGAACAGGCCAGAACAGGCAAAATCAAACGCCCATGCAACCGCACCAAGGATACTAGTCAGCTTGAGACTGGCAACAAAGGCACCAGCGGCACCAATGCCCAATAGAAGGACACGAGCAACAATCAAACGTTTCTTGGTGTCAGCAGTCGGATCGATCATTTTGTAGTAAAGATCGTGCGACAAGGCGTTAGCAATAGCCAGCAATAGGCCATCAGCCGTTGACATGGCAGCAGCCATACCACCAGCAGCCACCAGACCAGAGATAACATACGGCAATCCGGCAATTTCCGGGGTCGCCAGCACAACGATGCCAGAGCGCATGAAGAACTCGTTAATCTGAAGGATACCATCACCATTGCTGTCAGACAGTGCAATCATGCCCACGTTAGACCAGTTCTTGATCCATTCAAGCGCCTGAACATCGACAAATGCCTTGCCAATAATACCCGTTGCAAGGTTAGGATCGAGAAGTTGTAGCTTGGTAAACGTAGCAAGTGCAGGTGCCGTGAAATACAGCAAGAAAATGAACAGTAGCGAAAATGCCACAGATTTACGCGCATCACGCACCGACGGGGTTGTGAAGTAACGCATAAGAATGTGCGGCAATGACGCAGTACCGGCCATCATGCAAAGTACCAGTGTGGCAAATTTCCACTTAGCCATTACCGTATCGGCAGCAACCGAGTGCAAACCGGTCAACGCTTTAAGTCCGGCAAAAGTTTCTGTCGGCATATTTACGCCAACACCCCACATGACTTCAAGCTCGGTCAAACGTGCAACCGCATCGCCGTAGGAAAACTGTGGAATTGCGCCAAAGCCCTGTTTGTTAGACATCCAAACAACTGGAACGATGTAGGCAATAATAAGCACGATATATTGTGCCACCTGTGTCCAGGTAACAGCGCGCATACCGCCAAGCATGGAGCAAAGCAAAATGCCTGAAAGCCCGAACCACACGCCCACTTCAAAGGGAATTTGCAGCGCACGAGCAGCAATGGTGCCAGTAGCGTTAATTTGCGCCGTCACATAAGTAAATGACGCAACCGCCAGCACAATAACCGCCATAAGGCGAGCAAGGTTTCCGCCGTAGCGTGTTCCGATATAATCGGGAACGGTGTAGCAACCAAATTTGCGAAGGTATGGTGCCATTAGCGAAGCGACGAGGATATACCCGCCAGTCCAACCAACAACAAATGCTAGGTAGCCGTGGCCACCAAAGTAAATGCCGCCAGCCATGGCAACAAAAGATGCGCCAGACATCCAATCAGCCGCAGTTGCCATACCGTTAAATACAGCAGGAACCTGACGACCAGCCACATAATATGCATCAACCTGCATGGTACGTGACAACCAGCCAATGCCAGCATAGATGAAGATGGTAAAGGCCACAAACAAAACGCCGATAGCTTCTGCGCTAACGCCCATTTGTTCGAGGACTGCCATCAAGGCAACAAATATTATAAACCCGCCGGTATACATACCGTAAATCTTTGGCAGGTTATCGATGAATGCACTCTTCATGATTCTCTCCTAAATATTTCACTATTCCTTGGGCCCTTAATACTCTTGGGGCCCTTGGGCTATTCGCTTTCGGCAACGCCAAATTCTTCGTCGATTTTATTCTGGGCATAAGCAAGCCAAAAAATAATAACAACGAAAGCAATAAGCGATCCTTGCGCGGCCATATAGAAACCGAGCGGGAAGCCAATGAATGTGAATGAGTTGAGGTCACTGGCAAACCAGTGAACAACAAATGAGAAGACAAACCAAAGAGCCAGCACCGTAAAAGTTAGGCTTCTGGTTTTGGCCCAGTGCGCGGCGCGCACTTCGGGTGTAATACCTGACATGTAAAATTCTCCCCTCTTGTGAAACAATACCCATACGAACCTACACTCGATGGGCACTAAAAACGTCTCAATTACTCTCAGTTAATAAATTTTATATTTACATTTTATGGACTAGTGACAATTACTGTTAAGTTAATGCCACCAAACCACGCTATGCTGATCAGCAGTAACTGTTTGAACAGATAACTAGTTCAAACGCACTATAAAAAAACTGCCACATTTGGGTAGCATCAAAATTAGGGGAAATCAATTTATAATGGTTCCAAAAATAACTAAATTAGGCCAAGAACTGCGAGAAGCCTTAAAGGAAGCTATTTTCTTTGTTTCTCTAGCACTTAGGGCATTAAAGTTCTGGCGCAAAGACCCCCCGGTTTTGAGCATAACTGACCTCGCCCGATTCGCTGATACCCGGGCAAAGTTCGCAACCCAAACTACACTTTATGGCTATATAAAAACCCGCGCCGGCACCAGATATGCTTTGCTTTTTCAAGATGAAAAATACGCCTTATCCATTAACATGGCTAAATGGGAAATATATTTGGCCGCTCTTTCTGATATTTCAATATACATCAGTGCCGTTGTCGGTGGCCGCAGCGGCGCCAGTACTGATGAGATTTCGGCAATAGCTATTTATATATTTAATAATATTCTTGATGGCGAAGAAATACCCAAAGAACGCCCGCAAGGATTTGACGATGTAAGGGATCCGTTCAGCACACGCGTACGAACCACGCCATGGAATGAATATGCAGTCAGCGAAGCTGCATTTCAGAAAAGCCTTGCTGCGCTGGTGGAATGGGCGCCCATAGCCGACGAATTAAAAGCACTGGATGAAGAAATAGTCAAAAATTCAATGCGCTTTAAATGGAAAAAAGTTCGTGACGATTTTGATCAATTATTAAACGCAGAATCTGTAATTGCCGATTGGCGTACGGGAAAAGCAAAACATCTGGCTGTTGCCCCTGCCGATGCTGTGATGGCCGAAAAATAATATATTTTAAAACTTTTCTTTGAGCTTGCGAACGCTTTCAATTTTTGCCGATGCCTCAACCACACGTCGCAACGATGTTATGGCGCGGGCTTCAAGCCGGGCAATCATTTTATTAAATACCTTTGCCGTGGCCATGGCATCGCCCAATGCGGTATGGCGACCCTCTATGGTTATTCCCATTTGTTGGGCAATCCCATCAAGGCTGTGATTATGTGATTCGTGATCAAGAAACACAGACAACAACAACGTATCCAAAACAAGATTGGAAAACGCTATGCCTGTTTCTTCTTCTTTTAATTTAAGAAATTTCATATCAAAAGCAGAATTGTGGGCCACAAGTATTGCATCACCAACAAATTCTTTGAAGCTTGGTAATACATCTGCAATTAGAGACTCGTCCTTAACCATGTCGTCAGTGATGCCGTGATATTTTATCGATTCCTTAGGAATGCCCATTCCCGGATTAACTAACCGTGTATATGCATTGGCCTCATCAATTGTTCCGTCTGAAATACGAACCGCCGCAATGGAAATTATTTCATCACCTTCAGATGGTCTAAGGCCTGTGGTTTCGGTGTCAAATACTACGTAACTAAGGTCTTTTAGTTTCTTACCATCCATTTCTTCCCAGTGCATGGGATGTTTCATATCTTGAAAATCATAAAATTCAGGTCGTGCCGGAAGGCCGCGATGGTCAAGCAGGCGCGCCGCCAACAAGCGGTCTGCCAGCAACCAAAAAACAAAGCCAAAAGTTAACGCAACAGCAGATGCCGCCCATACAAAATTTAGGCTAACCGCCAATTTACCATCAACCATGTCATACGAAAAAAACCACAACGACAGCAAAAACAACACAAGGGTTAATCCCGCAGCAAAAAAAGCAAGCGACACTATTGAGCGTATGCTCATTTCCCTAAAATGCGGTATGTGATCCATATGAATACCCCTGAAAGCTCAATTTTTGTACGAAATTGAGGTCTGGTCAAGATTGCTAATCTACACCATTACCAGCATCTATCGCGGCGTCAATAATTGCGCTCAGATCTTCGGTCTTAACGCCGTTTAATATTTCTTTTCCAGAAATTCGCACGTTAGGGCCATGTTCACATTGGCCCAAACAGACGATTTGTTCGACAACAATTTTTGTCGACCTTTCGCTAGAAAGATCAAGCAATTCTTTAAATATTTGCTTTGAGCCGCGATTACCACACGATGAATGCGTGCCGCTACGAAAATTCGTACAAACATATATTTTGGGTATCTCTGGTTTTTGTGAATTATCACTATTCATAAAACAAAGATGGTCCACATGCGGCATTACTTCAAGTAAATCAGGGAATGTATAATTATTTTGCGGCAACAATCCCGGCATAACGGCTTACGTGACCGGGATTAATGCGGCTAAGTTTTTGTTCCATACGCGTCAATGATATCTCTAATTCCTGTGCCACATCGCCACCCAACCCTGAGGCATGGGATGATATTACCGTTTCAAGTCCTTGAATGGATTTTTCGGCAATTTCAAATACTTGATTTCTGTCCCCTTGGGGGCTTTCTATTGCGGCTTTCAAAATGCGGGCAAAAGAAGATATTAAAGGATAATTCATTACCTCACCTTCGCGCATAATGCGTGTTGAAATCGAATGTATAAGAGCCAGCGCACGGGTACGATGGTCTTCAGCGCGGACTATAATACCAAGCGCATTTCGCATTTGACTAACATCGCCCTCTACCCAATTTGCATAATCTTGTGGCCATTTGCTCATCAATGTATGAGCCCAATTTAGTGCGGTATAATCAATTTGTTCGCGCGGAGTCCCGCCCATTATATGGGTCATGTAATTTGGCAAATTAAATCCACCCAAATGTGGATGGGTTCCTTGGCCTAAATCTTCGTTAGTTATGTCGCGCATATGACGGCGTTCGTACAATGAAATATCATTATCCCTGCGCCTGCGGTTTGGCCCAAAATAGCTTGGGCTTTTAACAAAAACTGGATTGCTAGTTATTAGGTTAGTAAGGTGGACTTTAAGTTTGTTTATTGTAAATGGTTTGGACATGGCGCTATTTACGCCTGCAAGGCGCGACACCTCAACCTTTTCAGCATCAAGATTTCCGCTTACAAAGGCCATACGCATGAACCTGTTGGGCGATTGTTTGCTCATGCGTAACCAACGTGCAAGCAATAATCCACCAACTGGATCCATATCCCACTCACTCAATACAAGGTCAACCGGCGGGGTTGATCCGTTCATTGGCGAACCTACAGATTCCATAAGATGCGACATAGCCATGGCGCCATTACTTACGGAACGAATATAACCAAACCCAATTTCATTTAATGCTGACGTAATGATTGTTCGAGATGATGCATTGTCATCCACCACAAGCACTGAGCAGTAATTAAGTCCATTTTCCATGTATTGTCGGCCCGATGTATTTTGTTTTCTTTTATTGGCTTTTATTTAACTTTTTGGCCATGAGCTTAGCGCCCCCGGACACACGGCCTTAAAGGCGATTATGCTCTTATTTTCCTAACGTTTTCTAAATCCACCATGAAATAAGGCCATATAAATAGTTGGGGTAAAATGCGCCCGTATCTTCTGCCTGGCCTTCTGCGTGGCCTTCCGCTTGACCTTCCATTGGGGGTAACGTTCATTGTCGAGGCCAAATTTAAATTGGGAATTTAACAAAATGAAAATTAATGCTTCTGCCTTGTTTGTGGGGGGTTTTTTGGCTCTTGGCCTTGCTATAACCATATGGAAAGTGATCAGTTCACCCGAAGCCGACACACCGCCACCCCTTGTTGTACAGGTGCCCCAATTATCACTTCAGGCAAAACGTGGCGAAAAGGCATTTAATGGTACTTGCGCCCAGTGCCATGGAAAAAATGCTTCCGGAACAGAACAGGGCCCACCGCTGGTACATAATATCTACAACCCCGGCCACCATGCCGATGAGGCCATCCGTCGGGCGGTAAAATTGGGTGTCAGGCGTCACCATTGGCCCTTTGGCGATATGCCGCGACAGGAACACGTGAAACCATCGGAAATAGAGACCATAATTGTTTACATACGCGAATTACAAATTGCTAACGGCATTATAACTAAACCGCATGCCATGTAATATACGGTTGTTAGCGCGCACATCAAAGAATGGGCATTTAAAATCACTATCTGGCTACATCACCTAGCTAGACGACAAGGTGGCGTGTTGGTGGCGCGGTAACCTTTTTGTCCGTATTTAATAATTTCTATATGTTCAACCGCCGGACCAACGCGTTTATTAATTAAGTTTTTTGCAAAGGCGGTTATTTTTTTTATCTCTAAATCATCGGGCTGACGATTAACTAATCCGGCCCGGCTAAAAGAAACAAGAAATTTTTCTTTAACTGCGGGATAATTAGTACAAATAGCTGAAGCAGCCTTTGCACTTTTCACATAAATAAGCGTGGCATAAGTAACCAAGCGGACTTTTTTGCTTTCACGAATTAATGGCCATTGCATGGGTTGCACCAATACAGCCCGCGGCCACGTCGAAGCACTGCCGCTAGTTTCGTCTTCAACCGCTGGTGTATCACCCTCGTTGCCCTCGTTGCCCTCGTTGCCCGTTGGTAAATCTGGAAATATTTTATCTGCTTCAATTGGTCCGTTATTTTTTTCTGCTGGTGATTGTTGACCTTGCTGAATAGTTGACGCCAATTCCCGAGGGGGGATTTTTCTTTGTGAAGTAGCAAAATATACTACCGTGCTCACCACAATAGCTATCAATAACAATATTAATGGGATTGCAATTTTAGGCTCGCTTGCGGCAAGAAGCCCACGAAACATTTTGGCGGCAAGGGTATTTTTCTTTCGTCGAATTCGTCTTTCGCCCGATACCTTGCCCTTTTTTTTATTTTCTAGGTATTCGCGCGCCTTTTCTTTGCGCTCGTCTTTTATTAACCGCAAAAGACCAACAACAGCCTCAACCGTTGCATCTAATTGGCCGCCTTTTTCAACCCCGGAAATAATTTGGTCAAGTTGATTAGAAAATCGAGACACCTCGGAGCCATCATCATCGCGAGTAAAAAGTTTTTTGATTATCAACATGGTTGTTTGTTGCAAAGCTTCGGGTGTTTTTGCTTGTGAAATAATTGCAACGAACCCGTTTGTCGGGTCTTCGAACACCACATCCCAATCGGTTGTGCCTTCGGGTGTTTGTGGCCACAGGGGCTTTTTATCGGTGTTTTTATTCATGTCTGATATTTGACCCCAAATATATTTAAAATATTCTAGGACAGTTTACTAAACTCAGGGTTAATTATATTCCTGTATATATGCGGCAATATATCAGCAAAAAAATAAGCGCTACCGCCAAATTGGATTTAACCAATGGGGCGATAGCGCTCATCATAAGTATGTATGCGAAGCCGTTTTATACGTCTTCGATATCCATATCGAGAATGGTCATGACTAACGAATAAGAAACCTCACCTTCGTCTTCATCGCGGTGCAGTACAGCAATGAATTCTTCACCAACACTGACCTCTATCGGGGCATCTGGCTTTGTAGGTGGCTGAACCGTAAGACGGTTATTGCCAAAGGTTTTCCTTAGGTAGGTCTGAACCTTGCCTATTTCTTCTGGTGTCATATCGCTCTCTTTTTAGTATTTAATTATTAGTCTTGTGCAACTAGATTTTCTGCAGCGGCTTTGCCGTTGCGTCCTTCAACTAGTTCATATTCAACTTTTTGGCCTTCTCTTAGTGAGCGCAAACCAGCTTTTTCAACAGCAGAAATATGCACAAACGCATCATCACCACCTGCATCAGGTTGAATAAATCCAAAACCTTTGGTTTCGTTAAACCATTTAACCGTACCCGTAGCCATTTCCTTGTATCCTCCGAAAAATTATACAGTGGTTCTTTTCGCCCACTGCTTGAACGAAAGCACCCTAGCCCACTTTTTCCAAGGCGGCAACTTGCGAGAAGAGTAAAAAAAGCCCTGTTTATAGTGAGAAATGCTCTATTTTTGCCCCAATGGGCACATGGGCGAATTTTTTCAGGTCTGATAACAATATTTATTGTGTTTCGATTAAATATAAATCGGGGCAAGGTTTACCAAGAATGCCCCATTGGAGTTTATTTGGGGTTTGCAGAGGGTTTATAGGAGAAAATTTAATGACAAAACGCGTACTTGTAACCGGTGCCAGCGGCCATGTTGGTGGCGCTTTGGTGGCCGATCTGGTTGAGCACGGGTACTCGGTTAGGGCATCTGTGCGCGACCCTAATGATGAAAACAAAACCCGCGATCTAAAAAAACTGGGCGTTGAAATTGTAAAAGCAGACCTTTTTGATATGGCGTCGCTTAATGCAGCCTGCGAAGGAATGGACGGTCTTTTTCAGGTTGCCGCCGTTTATGACATGACCCCCAAAAATAAATCTGATGCAGAAAAAATTATCGCCACCGGAATTGAGGGAATGGAAAATGCTTTTCGTGCTGCGGCAAGTGCTGGAATTAAACGGGTGGTGCTTACATCATCATGTGCAACCATTACCCCGGTAGCAAAAGGTGCGCCCGATGCCACCGAGCAAAGCTGGGTTGATGATATTTCAATACCCTATATCGAAGAAAAAACCCGGGGCGAACGCCATGCATGGAAACTGGCAAAAGAACTAGACCTTGATATGGTAAGCGTGCTTCCCGGCGGTGTATTTGGCCCGGGGTTTAATCGCTCTACCCCATCAACCGATGTGGTTCTTTCCATTATGAAAGGTGCCCTTAGAATGGGTGCGCCGAAAATTAATTTACTGTTGGTAGATGTTCGTGATGTGGCAACCGTGCACCGGCTGGCATATGAAAAGGGAACATCAGGTGGACGTTATATCGCATTACATGGCACGCCAGAGGTTTATGATTATGTGGTTGCCGCCAGAAAACATGACTCTTCAATTGGGTTGCCGCTAATGAAAATGCCGGAATTCATGACTGGGATGGTGCCAATAATAAATGGCGTTATGGCAAAAGTTTTTGGCTTTCCCCAAACCTATACTCGTGAACTGCACAACAGCATAAAAGGTCGCGAATGGCGGGTTGATGATAGCCAAACCCGAAGCCAACTGGGGTTTGAACCAAAGTACGGGCTGGATGAAACCGTCAAAGATACCATTGAGCACCTGAAAAAAATAAATGCCTAAACAACTGCTATTTAAGCAAGGTCATCCGTTGCGATGTGGTATTTAGGATCTTCAATAACGTTTACTTCAACCAAATCTTTAGCCCGGCTAAGCAGTTTGCGACATTCGGGACTTAGGTGTTTCAGGTGTAAACGTTTATCTCGGCGTTGATAGCGTTCGGCCAAGGTATCAATAGCTTCAAGCCCGGAATGATCGGCGACCCGCGACAAACGGAAATCAACCACCACATCATCGGGGTCATTTTCTGGATCGAACAAATCTCTAAATCCCGTTACCGAACCAAAGAACAATGGCCCTTGTACTTCATATACCTTGCCGCCTTGTTCGTTGATGGTTGTGGTTGCGATCATTCGGGTTGCATTGCCCCAAGCATAAACAAGGGCAGAAACTATAACGCCCACAACAACGGCTATGGCAAGGTCGGTAAATACGGTTACGCCGGAAACTAAAATAAGAACAAAAGCATCTGATTTTGGTATTTTGCTTAAAATACGAAAGCTTGACCATTCGAATGTACCAATAACAACCACCATCATTACGCCTACCAATGCCGCCAAGGGGATCATCTCAATCAAACTTGATGCAAACAATATAAAGCCAAGCAAAAATAATGCCGCTGACACACCCGATGCCCTGCCCCGTCCGCCGGAATTTACATTAATCATCGATTGACCAATCATGGCGCAACCACCCATGCCGCCAAAAAACCCGGTAACAACATTGGCAGTGCCTTGGCCAATACATTCGCGGTTACCTTGGCCACGGGTATCGGTAATTTCATCAATCACCGTCAGCGTCAGCAGGCTTTCGATTAAGCCAATGGCCGCCAGAATAAATGCGTAAGGCAAAATTATTATCAGCGTTTCCAAGTTTAGCGGAACCATTGGAATACTAAATTGCGGCAGGCCACCGGCAATGGATGCCATGTCGCCCACGGTTCTGACATCAAGGTCAAAGCCAAGGGTAATTGCGCTAATGGCTAATATTGCAACCAACGGGGCGGGAACCGCCTCGGTCAATTTTGGCAATAACATAATTATGGCGATGGCCAATGCTACTAGGCCTAGCATCATATAAAGCTGGCTTCCGCTCATCCATTCATAACCGCCAGCCGTGGTCGGCACCTGAAACTGCCCTAGCTGGGCAAGAAAAATTACAATGGCCAAGCCATTAACAAAACCTAGCATTACCTGGTGGGGTACCATGCGAATGTATTTACCAAGCCTAAGAACGCCCGCCGATATTTGTATAATCCCCATCACCACAACAGTGGCAAATAGGTATTGAACGCCGTGTTCGGCAACAAGCGATACCATCACCACCGCCAAAGCCCCGGTTGCGCCCGATATCATGCCCGGCCGGCCACCAATTAGGGCCGTAATAAGCCCGACCATAAATGCGGCATAAAGCCCCGATAGCGGATGAACGCCGGCAACAAATGAAAATGCTACGGCTTCAGGCACCAGCGCCAAGGCCACGGTCAGGCCCGACAATAAATCGGCCTTCATGGAAACGGCCTTGCGGTAATGAATTTCAAACATGGTTTTGCTTACTAATTATGGGGGCCAGATCTAAAGCGCGGGCACGTCTGCGAGAAAGCTGTTGGGGGCTGATATCAGGTGCGACGGTTCCGGTCAACTAATGGTGGCATTTAAATGCTTTTAGATGATTTCTCAAGCCGCCTGTTCGCGCGGGCATGCGGGCAATGTGATTGTAAACTTTGCCCCAGTATCCGTATTTTCGGCCTCTATCTTGCCGCCCATGTCGGCAATAATGCCATAACTAATGGAAAGCCCCAGCCCGGTGCCTTGGCCTACTTCTTTGGTGGTGTAAAATGGTTCAAAAATACGGGGCAAATGAACAGGGTCAATTCCACCACCGCTATCTTCTACTTCGATACTAACGCAGTTACTGCCATCATCTGAATTAACCTTAAGTGTAATATGTTTATTGATGAATTATGCCCAGCTAATTCCAAGACTTGCTCCATTGCTTTGCCTCCAATATTCTTTTCCTAATTATTCATATGGCTATTTCCGTACGAAATTCCCATGAATAACCCACACCGCTACATCCCTAATAGGAGCAAGGGACGTGCCAAGGGCATACCAATGGCTTGATTATTATTTATTGTTAATAATCAGCTAGTTACTAAATGGGGGGCTACTTAAAGGCGCAATGATTTTGCAAAATGCAAATAATACCTGTGACTGGTCTTACTTATGCTTATACGCGCCTATCGTCACCGCTGTATTCGGCAGAGGGCGCAAACCTGCGGTCAGGACCTTTGTAGGTATCGGTGATTATTAAGCCATCCTGATTTTTTAATGCTTCTGAAGCATTGTTGGAAAAAATCACATCACGAATTTCATTAGAAAAGAATTTATGATCGCGTGATATTTGACTAGAAATAATACGCTGGATATGACGGGCAATATCGGATGATTGTTCACGCAATGATTCAAACGTGGCCCGGTCTAATTCCGCCACCTTTACCTTGCCCTTGGCCCGGCAGGTTGCGGTGCGTTCACGGTTATCAATAAGCGAAATAACGCCGAACATTTCCTTTGGCCCCATGCGGTTGATTTCTTTGACCCGAGATTCCGTGCCCTTGATACGGGTAACGGAAACTTCGCCTTCAATTAACAAAAACGCGGTATCGCCAGATTGGCCTTCTTCGATAAAAATGTGGCCGTCATCATAATCTGCGACTGTTACCAAGCCGGCCAGAATTCCCAACTGTTCATCATTTAATCCAGATAGCCCGGTTACGCTTTTATAAAATTCAATGTTTGTCATTTGTTTTGGCCCCTAGCCTGAAAAACCATTCATTTCGCAATAAACCTTGGCGAACCAGTGTTTGGCACCGTCTTCGCCTTCGGAGCCTTCAACTTGGTCCCAAGCAAAACGCTTAAACAGCAATTTACCTGCTTTGCGCATACGGTTGCTAAGTTCAATCGATAGCGACTGCAGCAATTTATCGGCAGTGGCCGGATAAGATGATGACATTTTATCAAATGCGTCTTTGCTCATGCGACCAACAATACTGTCTTCCAATGCACTTACCGTTACCGAGCTGTTATCAGGTTCAAGAAAAAACATCTGACCAATCCATTTACCGGGTCCGGCGGGGTTTAGCTCAAACTTTTCTCCAGCATCGGAAACAAGGTGTATGGAAAATTTTCCCTTTATTATAAAAAAGGCAAAATTCATTTCATCACCTGCATTAATTACCGCTTCACCCCGGGCAACGGTGGTGTCTTCGATAAATTGTTGCATGATGGCAAAATCAATATTTCCCATCTCTTCGTGCAGAGATGACAATATTGGTTTTAGGTCGGTATCGGTCATTGGCCCCCCCTAGGGAAAATGCTGTTTTCAGCAATTGTGTTGTATGCATGATTGATAATATAAAACAGGTTGCGGAATCAACAATTTTATAAAAAATTGGCTAATATGCGGCTTTTATTGGATGATTTGCATATATGGTTTCAGTAATATCTGTTGTTATGCGTTAGTAACATCATATTTTGCTGGAAAAACTGATTCGATTCAACGCATCAACCAGCGCGTCGATCTCGCCCAGCGTATTATAAAATGCAAAGGCTGGACGCACGGTGGCCTCTAGGCCGAAATGGGCCAACGCCGGTTGAGCACAATGATGACCAGCCCTAACGGCTATTCCTTCTGCGTCTAACAATTTACCAACCTCGCCCGGCGGAATTGCACCCATTACAAATGAGACCACCCCGGCGCGGTCTTGTGGCATGCCTATCATGCGCACACCATTAATTTTTTGAATTTCTTCAACTGCATAATTAACCAGCCGCGTTTCGTGACGTTCAATCGCTTCTAGGCCAAGCTGGTTAATATAATCAATCGCCGCACCTAACCCCACGGCCGATGCCAACGATCCGGTTCCGGCTTCAAATTTATTGGGTAGACCGGCAAAAGTACTTTTTTCAAATGTTACTTTTTCAATCATCGATCCACCACCTTGCCATGGTGAAACTTCGTCCCACAAATCTTTGCGCCCCCAAACGGCACCTATACCAGTAGGAGCAAAAAGTTTATGACCAGAAAAAACATAAAAATCGCAGCCAATTTCCTGAACATTGACCCGGCGATGGGGAACACCCTGCGCGCCGTCAATTACCACAATTGCCCCATAACGCTTTGCCATTGCCGTCATTTCATTTATCGGCATGACGGTGCCCAACGCATTGGAAACATGGGTCATGGAAACTATTTTAGTTCTGGGGCCAAGAAGCCTTGAATATTCTTCGAGAATTATTTCGCCGTTGTCATCAATTGGCGCAACCTTAATTCTGGCTCCGGTTGTTTGTGCTATAAATTGCCATGGCACAATGTTGGCATGGTGTTCGGCCTCGGTAAGAATTATCTCATCGCCCGGGCCAAGAAACTTATCGCCAAGAACATTGGCAACCAAATTCATTCCTTCGGTAGTGCCACGAACAAAAATAACTTCTTCCGGCACATTAGCACCTAAAAAAGCCGCTACCTTTGTGCGCGCGCCCTCATAAACATCGGTAGATTCTGCGGCCAAGGTATGTGCACCACGATGAACGTTAGAATTTTCATATTCATAAAAATGCGATACGCGATCAATAACCACCTGTGGTTTTTGTGTCGTTGCACCATTGTCTAACCAGACAAGTTGCTTGCCATTAATTTTGCGCTGCAATATGGGAAAATCACGGCGTACACTTTCAACATCAAACGCGCTTGTAGTGCTTGGGCTTGACTCCATCATGGCCGTGCTCGGCATGAAATATGACGCTTCATCTATGCCGGGGGCCGTTGCTGGCATGGGCATATTTGCCGACTTAACTGCTGGTTCAGACAAAGCCGCTGCGTTTGGCATATATTCCATAGCGCCCTTGAACATTTCATTGGCCATATGGCAAAGGAAATTTGGATCGAGAACATCTAAACCTTGAACGCCGCTTGTGGC
Source organism: uncultured Thalassospiraceae bacterium (assembly GCA_965603095.1). GTDB lineage: Bacteria > Pseudomonadota > Alphaproteobacteria > Rhodospirillales > Magnetovibrionaceae > DAOVVL01. Next base: position 30,807 of record CBFDBQ010000023.1, read on the forward strand.
AGGGACCGGATCACCCGGTTCTTCTGTCCCGGGGGTTGCGGGCGATAATGCTTTGGCACTTTCCGCCATAAAATAGAGCCCATCCGTCATGGTTTTTTCAGACACACCATAAACATTTTCCATCATTGGAATGAGTTGTTCTGCAGATTTAAGTGCAGGCGCAGTCATGGCCACGCCATCTGCCACGCCATCTGCCACGCCATCTGATAGTGCCTTGCCAAAAGCATTCATTGATGACGGGCTCATGGTTGAAACATCGCCGGCACCCATCATTTTCAAAGCGGCGTCCATTGATGGTTGCTCGCCGCCTTCGGCTGCAGCCATAAGCCGGTAAGTTTCGTCCGCCCACTCGCCATAGGCCTCAGGCTCCATCAATTGCCCAGCTTCTTTGGCTAAACCATCAGCCATGGCCATGAATTGGCTTTCTAGTGATTTTTCAATCCCGCTCACGGCGCTTACTTCTTAACCGTAGAATAATCGTAATAATTACCGACCTGAACATTTTCCAAAACTGCCAACGCATCAGGTGTAAGCACCGCCACGTTGAAATAAAGTGTCATCAGATATTCAGCGATGGCTTTATTGTTAATGCCCATAGAACGAACTGAAAGGCTGGGCGAATGCTCACCCGGAACACCCGCATGGTGCAAACCAACAACACCTTGGCGATCTTCGCCAACACGCATCAATAATATGTTGGTAGTTCCGCCAGATTGTACTGGCCGGACTTTTCCATCGACCAGCAATTTATCGCAAGGTACCAAAGGCACGCCCCGCCATGTAATCAACGGCACACCAAACATGTTCATGGTTGGTGGTGGGGTGCCACGGCGCGTACATTCACGACCAAACGCGGCAATGGCCTGTGGGTGGGCTAAAAAGAACGCTGGTTCTTTCCAAACTTTTGATAGCAACTCGTCCATATCATCGGGTGTTGGTGGGCCACTGATTGTTGGAATGCGCATGGATTCTGGCGCTTGGCGCAAAAGTCCGAAATGTTCGTTGTTAATTAGTTCCCATTCTTGGCGCTCTTTCATGTCTTCGACCGTCAGGCGTATTTGTTCCTGCATCTGGTTGATGGGGTCGTTATAAAGATCTGCTACCCGGGTATGGACACGAACAATGGTTTGCACCGTATTAAGCGGATATTCCGGTGGCATTTCATCGTAATCGACAAAACTTTCCGCTAGGTCTTCTTCGCCTTCAAGACCGGATGAAAGCGCAACCCCGGTTTCGCCATATTCATTAATGGTACTTAGCTGGGCTTGGCGTTTTTTGACTTGTTCTTCAAATTCATTACGGATGCCGGGAGCATCATCAAGAAGTTTGTTAAATTGTTTGCGGTTTAGCGAAAGAAATACACAAGGGGTTTTAGCCTTGACCGTTGCGGTGCGGGGCTCATCCAGCAACAGTGCCATTTCACCAAAATAATCGCCATCATTTAAAAGGGCGATTTGAACTTTTTCGTTTTCGGCATCGGCACGGGTTACTTCGACCTTGCCTTGAACTATAATATAAAGCTTGTCGCCTTTTGAACCTTCTTCAAAAACAATATCGCCTTGCTCGTTGTGTTCAGTTTCAAACCGTGCGGTCAGGGTTTCAAGAAAGCTTTGGCTAAGGCTATTTAGTATGGGAAGGGCACGAAGAGCGGCGGCGTCTTCGATTACAACTTTTTTGCCTTCGACCCGGGCTTTGATCTTGCCGCCATCCATCATCAGAACTTTGCGCCGGTTAACCCGGAAAGTACCTGATTGAACATTAACCCACGGCAACAACTTGAGCAGGTATCTAGGTGTTAACCCGCTGACCTGAACTTTAGTTTTTGTTGTGGTTGATAGATTTCTTGCAGCTGACGTGCTCAACGACATGCGATCTTCTTGATCCATAATTTCCCCCCATTTTGATTTTCACCCATTAATTAGGGCGTTTTATTTTAACAACTCTAAAATATACTAATTCCCTCTGAAATAGTGTGCAATAACGGACTTATAAATATATGTGGATATTAGATAATTTTTTTGTTGTGTGCATTACGGCAAAAAACGTTAATTTCCGGTAGCAGAATCCCTAACAACGCGACTTTCCGGGAATATAACTTTTGCAACGCTACCCTCACCCTTGATGCTTGTTAAGGCAAAGGTGCCGCCATGCAATCCTACCAGACCCCTGGTCAACGGAATTCCCAGAAGGCGCCTTTTATGGTTCAACCCACATACAATGGAAAAAATG
>CBFDBQ010000024.1:0-32961 GCA_965603095.1 uncultured Thalassospiraceae bacterium
CAGAGAGGGGTGATCAAGCGCAGCGAACGCCTTTGACGCCGCGCTGGCGTTTTTTTTAGCGTCTTCTTCGTCCCAACGGACGTGGAGACGAAGCGCGCGCAGCGGCCAACGACCGAGCGCGCTCAGGAGACGTGGCAATGATCCCGAGGGCAGCAAGCCCAGAGAGATTTGTTCGAGCGCGTTGAGCGTCGGAGAGGTGAGCAGGCTGGTGAGCTCCGACGCAGGGCCCTCCGTCGCGTCGCGGCCAGGGTACGCCGTCAGATGCGTGACCCTGTTGAGCTCCTCGCATGTCGCCAGGCGCCCGTAGAGGCGCCTCCACGAATATCCTCCAGGCTCACCCTCAAAGCGCAGCCCGTGCCGGTGTCCTGGGCCTCTCAGGGCCTCCAGAGCCCCGCGTTCGAGGCGTTGTTCGGTCAAGTCAACGTGGCGCGTCAGCCGAAGCCACCTGCGGTTTTCGCTCGACGTGGCGAGCAAAACGCCGAGCCGTGCGCTGTCAGCGAGGCGTAGCTCATCGGGCCAGTGGGAGAGCCGTGCTTCCCAGGGCTCGAGGTCATCGAGCGAGCCAGGGTTTTGCTCGAAGTGACGCAACAACGCCTGCCAGCTCGCCGACCCGGGGTTCTCCTTTATGCAGCGCAGTGTCGCTTTGTAAGCGGTGCTGGGGGGAGCGTCAGTTTTATTTTTTTCTCCGTCGCGCGAGAGCAGGCGCGCAAAAACATTATCGAAGCATTAAACGACCTTGATTGGTCGGGCAAGGCGGTATCGGTTCGCGTTAATGGCCTTGATACCCATTACATGTACCGCGATGTTGTCGATGTAATTGAACAGGCCGGTCAGAACCTTGATATGATTATGATACCCAAGGTCGGCACCGCCGCCGATGTTTACGCGCTCGACATGCTGGTTACCCAGGTTGAAGACGCTATGGGCATTAAAAAGAAAATTGGGTTCGAGCTTATTATCGAAACTGCTCTTGGCATGGCCAACGTTCATGAAATAGCTGCCGCTAGCCCAAGAAATGAATCCCTTCATTTTGGTGTTGCCGATTACGCCGCATCGACCAAGGCGCGCACCACCAACATTGGTGGCCCCAACGCCGATTATGGCGTGCTGACCGATGCAGTTGATGGCGAAACACGTGATTATCACTGGGGCGATATGTGGCATTACGCCATTGCCCGTATGGTTGTTGCGGCACGGGCCAATGGCCTGCGTCCGGTTGACGGCCCCTTTGGTGATATCGGCGACCTTGATGGCTACGCAGCCCAATCCATGCGTGCCGCGGTGCTTGGCTGTGAGGGAAAATGGGCCATTCACCCAACCCAAATTGACAAAGCCAATGAACTATTCAGCCCATCTGAGGCCGAGATTACCAAGGCCAAACGTATAATCGAAGCCATGGATCAGGCCCAGAAAGAAGGCAAGGGGGCGGTTACGTTAGATGGTCGCCTTATAGATATTGCATCCATCAAGCAGGCTGAAGTTGTGGTAAAAAAAGCCGAAATAGTAGCCTCTAAATAATAATATCTTTTGTTGGAATAAACCTATGCTGCATTACCTTGATTTTGAAAAACCCATTGCCGAACTTGAAGGCAAAATAGAAGAGCTTCGCCACATTACCGGTTCGGGCGAGGTTAATATTGCCGACGAAGTAACCAAGCTCCAGACCAAAGTTGATAAACAGCTGCGTACAATTTATTCCAAATTAAACGCATGGCAAAAAACCCAAGTTGCCCGCCATCAAGACAGACCCCATGCGCTAGATTACATAAATGCCATAATTGATGACTACACCCCGCTTGCTGGTGATCGCCTGTTTGGCGAAGATAACGCCATAGTCGGCGGCCTAGGCCGTTTCCGTGGGCGTTCGGTTATGGTTATGGGTATTGAAAAGGGCAGCGATACCGAGGACCGCGTTCATCATAACTTTGGCATGGCCAAACCCGAAGGTTATCGCAAAGCCCAACGATTGATGAAAATGGCCGACAGATTTGGTCTTCCGATTATTGCCTTGGTTGATACCCCGGGCGCATTTCCCGGCGCAGATGCCGAAGCTCGCGGCCAGGCCGAAGCCATTGCCAAATCAATCGAGGTTAGTTTTCAGATAAAAGTGCCGTTTGTTTCGGTAATTATAGGCGAAGGTGGTTCCGGTGGGGCAATCGCACTGGCATGTGCCAATACGGTTTTAATTTTAGAACATTCCATTTATTCGGTTATTTCACCCGAAGGCTGCGCTTCAATTTTGTGGCGCGATGGTGCCGAGGCCAAAACTGCTGCCGAAGCATTAAAGCTAACCGCCAAAGACCTTATGGATCTTGGTGTTGTTGACGCGGTTATTCCTGAACCGTTGGGTGGCGCGCATCGCGACCCACAGTCAATGTACATGGCATTAGGCGCCGAGCTAGAACACGCAATTTACAAGATGGACGATATTGATGGTGGCCAGCTACGCGCCAAGCGGCGTGAAAAGTTCATGGAGCTGGGGCAAAAAGGCTTAGTTTAATTTTATTTATTAAACCTTGCCGTGACAGTGTTTGTATTTTCTTCCCGAACCACAAGGACATGGCTGATTACGGCTTACCCGGCCCCAGGTAGATGGATCATTGGGATCACGTTCTGCACGTCCTTTTCGCGTTAGCGCTGGCATGCTTTCAAGCTCAGGCGTTGGTTCTTTTTCGACATTGGCAAATGCCGGGTCTTCATGGCCTTCAATGGTTTTACCTTGGGATTGTGCAAACATTCCCCCGGTTACTCCGTCTTCCATTCCTTCGGTAGGCGTAAACTGTAATTCAACATGGGCCAGTATCAGTGAAATACGTTCACGCAGGCTATCAATCATTTGTTCAAACAGATTAAATGCCTCTGTTTTGTATTCGTTTAATGGATCACGCTGGGCATAGGCGCGAAGACCGATGCCCTGTCTAAGGTGGTCCAGCGACAACAGATGCTCTTTCCACATTTGGTCCAATATCTGTAAAAGCAGACCCTTTTCCACATCACGCATAACCTCTGGTGTGTAGCGAGCAACTTTTTCCGCCATTTTGCGGTCTACCGCATCAAAGATGCGTTCTTGCACCTCATTTTCGGCAATGCCTTCTTCCTTGGCCCAATCGGCAATGGGTAGGTCGAGCGCAAAAATCCTCAAGACCTCTTCATGCAAATGATGAATATCCCATTCTTCCGGATATGCTTTGGGCGGTATTGCACCATGAATTAGATCTTCAATTACCTGATGGCGCATGTCGGCAACATCATCTGAAACATCATCTGCGGCCATAAGCTCTTTGCGTTGTTCGTAAATGACTTTGCGTTGGTCATTCATAACATCATCAAATTTGAGCAGGTTTTTACGAATTTCAAAGTTGCGGCCCTCAACTTTTTGTTGGGCCTTTTCCAATGCCTTGTTAATCCATGGATGAACAATGGCCTCGCCTTCTTGAAGGCCTAATTTTACCAACATGCTGTCAATGCGCTCTGATCCGAAAATCCGCATAAGGTCATCTTCTAGTGATAAGAAAAATGCACTGGCACCGGGGTCGCCCTGGCGTCCGGCACGGCCACGAAGCTGGTTATCAACTCGCCTGCTTTCATGGCGTTCGGTGCCAATAATAAAAAGACCGCCCGCATTAATTACTTTGTTGTGATTAACCTTTACCTCGTCCTCGATCTTTTTAATCGCGGTTTCACGCGCGGCGCCTTCAATCTTTTCATCAATTTCAGATTTGACCCGCATATCAACGTTGCCACCAAGTTGAATATCGGTGCCGCGTCCAGCCATGTTGGTGGCCAGCGTAACCGCACTGGGCAGGCCAGCTTGGGCAATTATATATGCTTCTTGTTCGTGGTGGCGTGCGTTTAGAACGTTGTGGGTAATGTTCTTGGCTTCAAGCAGTTTGGAAAGGTGCTCTGATTTTTCAATAGAAACTGTACCAACTAAAATTGGCTGACCTTTTTTACTGCATTCTTCAACCACTTCAATAATGGCTGTATATTTTTCATTTTCTGTGCGGTAAACCAAATCGTCTTGGTCATCGCGAACGCATGGAACGTTGGTATCAATTTCCACAACCTCAAGCTTGTAAATCTCGGCAAACTCGCCCGCTTCGGTCATTGCGGTACCGGTCATGCCAGCCAGCTTGGGATACATGCGGAAATAATTCTGAAATGTAATAGATGCCAGTGTTTGGTTTTCATTTTGAACCGAAACACCTTCTTTTGCTTCTAATGCCTGATGCAGGCCTTCGGAATAACGCCTGCCTTCCATCATGCGGCCAGTAAACTCATCAATGATGACCACCTTGTCTTCGTTGACGATGTAATCGGTATCACGAGAAAACATCATGTGGGCTTTAAGCGCCTGATTTACATGATGCACCAGCGAAACGTTTTGAATATCGTAGAGGTTACCTTCTTGCAGGTGTCCGGTTTTGCTCAATAGTTCTTCGACTTTTTCATTACCCGCTTCGGTCAGGGTAATTGATTTGGATTTTTCATCCTTTTCATAATCATCTGCCGTTAATTCTGGAACTAACTTGTTTATGGCTATGTAAAGTTCTGATGAATCTTCTGCCGAACCGGAAATAATCAACGGTGTTCTAGCTTCATCAATTAAAATTGAATCAACCTCATCGACGATGGCAAATTGAAAGTCGCGTTGCACCATCTCATCAAGGCGGTGTTTCATGTTATCGCGTAAAAAATCAAAGCCTAGCTCATTATTGGTGCCATAGATTACATCGGCCCCATAAGCAATCTTGCGTTCGCTATCGCTAAGCCCGTGTTTTATGCATCCAGTAGTAAGCCCAAGAAATGCATAAACCTTGCCCATCCATGTGGCATCACGTTCAGCTAGATAATCGTTAACGGTAACAACATGAACGCCACCACCGGTGATTGCGTTCAAATATACTGCCAGTGTCGCGGTAAGGGTTTTACCTTCACCGGTTTTCATTTCTGCAATTTGGCCTTTGTGTAGAACCACCCCGCCAACAAGCTGGGCATCAAAATGACGCTGGCCTAAAACTCTTTTCGCCGCTTCGCGTACCGTTGCGAATGCATCGATCATTAAATCGTCTAGGGTTTCACCATTTTTATAACGATCTTTTAGCCAGTCAGTTCTGGCCGCCAAATCTTCGTCGCTTAAGGCCAGCAAATCAGGCTCAAGCGCATTAATGGCTTCGACGTGTTTAATAAGGCCTTTGAGGTAACGCTCGTTAGCGGAACCGAACAGGCGTTTAGCGAATGCACCAATCATCAGATAATGTACTACCTCAGCGCTTTATGGTGCGCCCCCAGGATTTGGCTCTATGGGGCGAATCCCCAATTGTAGGAAGGAAAGAATTAGGGTTGTCGGGCCTTTATGTCAACGCTAGTGGTCTAATTTTACATGTAAAATCCTGTAGACTGGCGCTTTTATAGGGTAGTTTAAGCCTAGTCTTTATTTTCTATTGACCTTTTTAATCCATTCGTTAATTATGGATTAACAAACAAGGGGTACCTAAGTGCCCCTATTTTAAGGATTTTATCGTTTCGCTACCGTAATAAACCAATGGTAGTAATAAAATAACAATACTGCACTAGAGGGGCACAAAGCCCCCACAAAGTGCAAATGCAATGCTCCAAGGGAATAATTAAGCGCCAAAGGCCCCAAAGGCCCAAAGCACTTAAAATAATAAACACGGCCCTTTAAAGAAGGCCGCCCGTAAATGGAGAATTGCAAGTGCGCCTTAATCAGCTTGAAAATATTCGCGTCGTACTGGCCGAGCCAGATGCCAACCTTCGCCGCCACATAAAAAACACCCTTGTTGCCGCGGGCATGAAAAACGTGCTCGACACAGATAGCCTTGCCCATGTTCGTCGCACGGTTGATGACGATATGGCCGAAATTGTCATTGGCGCCACCTTGCTTGATGATGGCGATTTCAATGAATTTGTAAACGATGTCCGCCACCGCGAAATTGGCGAAAACCCATTTATCATGGCGATTACGCTGGTTGATAAGGCATCCACCGATGCTATCCGCAATGCAATGAATTCCGGCACCGATCATATATTGATAAAACCGGTTGATGACGAGGTTTTGGTAAGCTTGATAATCGACCTTACCCATTCGCGGAAACGCTTTGTGGTTACCACCGATTACATTGGCCCCGACCGTCGCTCAAAGCCGCGCCCCGGAACCATGACCATTCCACAAATTGATGTTCCCAACCCATTGCGCCAACGCATGACCGGGCAGATGCGCGAGACAACCCTTCGCCGCACAATCGAAACCGCATGGTCAAAAATCAACGAACAAAAGGTCGAACGCCATGCGTTTCAAATTGGCTGGTTGCTTGACCGTATAATTCCTGAAATTGGATTGGGCAGTGAACGCTCGGATGAATTTGGCCAGCATGTAAAACGTCTGGTTGATGTTTCCCGAGACATGAGCAAACGCATAGGCAATACCCGTTTTGCCCACATCAAGGAAATGACCATGACCATGAGCAACCTTGTGGAAGACGCAATTAGAAACAAATTTCAGCCAGATGACGTGCGCCTGATGTTGAAATTATCAGAACTTATTTCAAACTCGTTCGATGCTAGTCGCTTTAACGAAGATGGAACCCAAGCCCGCGATCATAGAACGTACATGGACAAAGAAGATGAAAAAATGGTGACAAGCGATACCGATGAACAAGCGGCAGTTGTTTAAATATCCGGCTTGAAAAAAACTAATTACCAATTGGGGCCCAATTTGGGCAAATGAGTGCCAGACAGCAGGCTAAAACTGCTACTAAGACAGGGCCAAAGTGCAGGGTCGATCCTTAAAAACAGGGGTCGGCCCTGATGCTTTTGTATTATTGCTTTTGGGACGGGAATTGGTGCTTAATGCCATCATTATTATTAAAAACAGGGCTTAAAATGAGCATGAACAGATATTTAAAATCAATATTGAGCATAGTTGCCATTGCTAGCGTATTTCCGACATTTGCCAATGGCGCAGAACAAGACCCATTATTGGCACGTGTCGATGGTTATGAAATCCGTCTTTCCGAGGCCGAAGAAGCCCGCACCTTGTTGCCCCCGGCATTGCAACGTGCCAGCACCCCAGATGTAATTGCCTTGTTAGTTGAAACCATTATCGATACCAGATTGGCCGCCCAACGGGCCAAGGAACTGGGTCTTGATAAAGGTGATGAATATAAACAAACAATTTCACGCATCGAAGGGCAAATTTTAAAACGAATGCTGTTTGCCAAAGAAATCAAAGGCGGCATAACCGAAGAAGGAATAAAAAAACAGTATGAAACCTTTGTTAAAAATGCCCCAACTGGTGATGAAATCCACGCCCGGCACATACTTGTCGAAAGCGAAGCCAAGGCAAAAGAAGTAATAAAAAAGCTCGACGATGGGGCCGATTTCAAATCCATGGCGCTCGAGAATTCCATCGGCCCGTCCGCGCCTACCGGTGGCGACCTTGGCTGGTTTGGCCAAGGTTCCATGGTGCCTGAATTTGAAAAAGAGGCCTATTCTTTGGATGTGGGCGCCCACAGCAAGGCCGGCGTTAAAACCCGCTTTGGCTGGCACGTTATTCGCCTCGAGGGTCGTCGCAAGGCCAAAACCCCAACGCTGGATATGGCACGCGAAGAAATTATTCGTCAGCTTTCCTCAGAAATAGGGCAAAAATTGCTAGATGGCCTGAGAAAAAATGCCAAGGTTGAGCGTTTTAAAATCGAAGAGCCTAAATAAAGGTGCTAATAAATAGCATCTACCATAATTAACGAGATACCCTGCAATGCCCCTAGAAACATCACCATTAGCACCAGATGCATTCCCAACCATGCCAGACATCAATGGTGTCAGGCTGGCGGCCCTTGCTTGCGGCCTGCGTTACAAGGGCCGGACCGATTTGATGTTGGCCGAATTTACGCCGGGCACAGTTGTCGCCGGGGTTTTCACCAAATCGAAAACCGCATCGGCCACCATTACCAAATGCAAAGAAAACTTAAAATGCGGCATGGCCCGGGCATTGATAGTCAATTCCGGCAACGCCAATGCCTTTACCGGAATTGCTGGCGTGAGGGCAGTTGAAAACATTACATCTGCGGTTGGTGATGCGGTTGGTTGTGACGGAACGCAGGTTTTTAGCGCCTCCACCGGGGTCATCGGCGAGCCCATGGATGATAGCAAAATCACATCTGCGTTGGCTGATTTAAAAAATGCCCTTGGCGGTGGTTCCAGCGCATGGGAAGCGGCCGCCAGTGCCATAATGACCACCGACACATTCGCCAAAGGCGCAACCGCTACTGCCAAAATTGGCGACACGGTTGTTAGCATAAATGGCATTGCCAAAGGTTCAGGCATGATAGCGCCCGACATGGCAACCATGCTTTCGTTCATATTTACCGATGCCGCCATTGATGCAGACGTTTTGCAACAAATGCTGGCCGAGCTTAACCAAAAAAGTTTTAATTCAATTACGGTGGATAGCGATACATCCACCAGCGATACGGTGTTGGCATTTGCCACCGGCACCGCCAAAAATGATAAATCCGCCCCGCTGGATGATTTTAAAAATGCATTGGGCAAAATAATGACCGAGCTTGCCCACCAAATCGTGCGTGATGGCGAGGGCGCATCCAAATTTATTTCCATAAACGTAACCGGCGCCGAAAACGACATGGCGGCGAAAAACATTGGGCTATCAATTGCTAATTCACCATTGGTTAAAACCGCCATTGCTGGCAGTGATGCCAACTGGGGCCGGATTGTAATGGCGGTGGGTAAATCGGGCGAAGAAGCCGACCGTGATAAACTTTCCATTTCCATCGGCGGGATTGAAATTGCCGCCATGGGTGCCGCCGCCGTCGGTTACGATGAAACTCCGGTTGCCGCCCACATGAAGAATGATGAAATAAACATCCAAGTTGATATCGGCATCGGCAATGGTTGCTGGACGGTGTGGACTTGCGACCTGACCCATGGATACATTTCAATCAATGCCGATTACCGGTCCTGATCCCGGCTGTATGAACGCCCCCTATGCGGCCCCAACCGGGGCTGATGTGGATGTGTTGCTGGTAACCGCCGTGGCCTTGGTCGATATTGATGGCCGGGTTCTGTTGGGCCAGCGTAGCCCTGATAAACACATGGGCGGTATGTGGGAATTTCCCGGTGGCAAGGTCCACGCAGGCGAAACCCCAGAAACCGCATTGCAGCGCGAATTAAAAGAAGAGCTAGGCATCGATATAACCCAAAGCTGCCTCGCCCCATTTACCTTTGCCAGTCATTATTATCCCAATAATCTCAGCGCTGAAAATAATGGTTTTCATTTATTAATGCCGCTTTTCATTTGCCGGGTTTGGAAAGGCACGGTTCAGGGCCTTGAAGGACAATCATTAAAATGGGTTAGGCCAAATGATATGGGGGGGCTTGAAATGCCGCCAGCGGACCGCCCATTGGTAGCCATGTTGCAAGACTTCCTATAACATTTAGCCATGACAGAAAAATCAGAAAAATCGGTCACCGCATGCATTATTGTAATCGGGAATGAAGTTCTTTCCGGGCGCACGGTTGATGCCAATATCAATTTTTTTGCAACCTCTTTGGGCGCACAGGGCATCCGTTTGCTGGAAGCCCGCGTCATACCTGATGATGAAACTACAATCGTCGAAACGCTAAATGAATGCCGGGTAAAATACGATTATGTTTTTACCACCGGTGGCATCGGTTCAACTCATGATGACATTACCGCAAAATCGGTGGCGGTTGCCTTTGAGCTTGCCTTTACCCGGCACACAGGGGCCGAGGAAATTATCCGCACCCATTACATTGATGGAAAAAATAATGATCTTAACCAAGCCCGCCTTTCCATGGCCGACATGCCGGTGGGGGCTGAACTTATTGATAATCCGGTTTCAAAAGCACCCGGTTTTAAAATTGAAAACGTTTATGTAATGGCGGGCGTGCCATCAATAGCGCGCGCCATGTTTGACGGCCTTAAGCATACGCTTTCTGGTGGTCGGGTGTTAAAAAGCCGCACCGTTAACACCGATTTGACCGAAGGGCTAATTGCCGAACATCTGGGCAGGGTCCAAGACGCCCATTCGGGGGTTGAAATCGGCTCTTACCCGTATTTTCGCCTGCGCAGATTTGGCGTAAATTTGGTGGTTCGGGGCGTTGATGACGAATTAATCGATGCCGCCTGCACCGATTTGATAGAAATGATAGAAAAATTGGGCGGAAAAGCGGGTGAAGGCGAGGCCGAGACAGAAAACATTTCCGGTTGAGTTTTTTTATTATATAAGGTGTGCGACTTCACGCACATGGACTATGCGGGCGTGATGGAATTGGTAGACATATGGGACTTAAAATCCCAAGGGCTTCGGCCCGTGGGGGTTCAAGTCCCCCCGCCCGCACCACAAACCTTCGGTTTGCTCCTTTTTGCCTTTTAACAAGAAAGGCAAAAAGCTTTTAGCAAAGCAAGGTGCAGTCCTCCCGGAGGGATATTTATGAACGACGACAAACAAAACATGAAACAAAGCGTCAGCGATATTGAAAAATTCCTGACCACCCAGCGCATTATTTATGGGCTGTTTGCCGCCAGCTTTTTTGTTGCGCCCGCGGCCATAGCCGGCCTTGTGGTTGCCTACATGGTTCGTCCCCATGCGCCCGCTTGGTTGCAAAGCCATTACACGTACCTTATCCGTACGTTTTGGATTGGTTTGCTTTATGCGGCCATTTCTGCCCTTGCGGTAATAATTTTTATCGGCCCATTAATGATGCTGGGCGTGGCCGTGTGGTTTTTGGTTCGCGTGGTGTTAGGGTGGATGAAAATGGAAAAATCCGAACCCATTGCCAACCCCGAAAGCTGGTGGTTGGGTAAATAGCCATACATCCAGTTTAAAAAATTAATCGTTAGGTTTTATCCGGCATTCTTTAAACGCCAGAACGCCACAATTTTCGCAGGCACCTTGGCGGCGGAATAGTCGGCGCAGGGTTTCTAGGGCCGTTTTCTTTTCGTCAAAGAAATGCCAGTTCTTGATATCGCGAATTAAATTGGCCTTGGCCATGGATTGATAAACCCCGGGCTTAAGGTTGCAAAAATACAAACCGCCGCCTTTTTCATCTAAATGTTCGGCCAGATGCAACAACATTTCAGACCCGCTAAGGTCAACCAAGTTAATTCCCGCACCCATAATCAAAATGTGATGCACGCCCTGTTTGTCGGAAATATCGTAAAGTTTCTTTTCAATATGGTTGAGCGAGCCAAAGTAAATAGACATATCAACCCGCACAATTTTAAGTTTCGGGCATTGGGTCAGCGGTTTAATCGTTACATCGGTCAGAATATGTTTGTTGTAGCGATGGTCAATATCGGGGGCTAGCGTAACAATTTCCGGAAACGATGTTCTGGCCAGAAATATAACCAGCGATACCAGCACGCCTAAATAAATTGCGAATTCCAAGTCAAGAAACAGGGTCGAAAAAAATGTGGTTAGTAAAATGGTGGTTTCGCTTTTAGATGAAACTAAAACATGTTTTATCTGTTTTATGTCAATCAGGTTTAACGCCACCACCATAATTACCCCGCCCATTGCGGCCAAGGGCAAGTATGCGGTTAATGGTGCCACCAAAAGCACCACCACCATCAAAATTATCGCGGCAAATATGGCCGATATGGGTGTTTTTGCGCCTGATGCATAGTTTACGCCCGAACGGGTAAACGAGCCCGAGCCCGCGTAACTGGAAAAAAAGCTGCCAACCATGTTGGATAGGCCTTGGCCGATAAATTCTTGGTTGCTGTCAATGCGCTGGTGCGACTTTGCGGCGATTGAACGGCTGATGGACACGGCCTCAATCAGGCCCAGCAACGCCACGGCGAATGCTTCGGGGGCTAGCATTTTGATGGTGGTAAAGCTGAAAGTTGGCATGCTGAGCGGCGGCAATTGGGCTGGTATTTCGCCCACGACCTGCACTCCGTTGGCGGCTCCGTCAATCAAATATGAAATAACGCTACCAACCACAAGGGCCAACAACAAATTGGGAAAAAGTGGTTTTATCCGTTTAATGGTTATGGCCAGAACCAAGGTCACAATGGCAACCGCAAATACATAAATGTTAAACGAGCCTATGCCTTCCCACAAATTCATCCATGTATGGATAAAGCTTTCGCCCCTATGGGCGCTTACGCCAAGAACGTTTTTCATCTGCGAGGTGGCAATCAAAATGGCCGCACCTGCGGTAAAGCCGACCACCACCGTGTGGGAAACAAAATTAACCACCATGCCCATGCGCGCCAGACCAAAGGCAAACTGAAAAACCCCCGCCAAAAACGTTAATGTCAGGGCAAGGGAAACAAATTCAGGGGTGCCCGGTTGAACGTGACCACTGATGGAAGAAAAAACCACAATGGAAATTGCCGTGGTTGGGCCTGAAATCAAATGCCTAGATGAGCCAAACAATGCCGCCACTATGGGCGTTATCATTGCGGTGTATAAACCATACTGCGGTGGCAACCCGGCGATTATGGCAAAGGCCACGCCTTGGGGCAGAACAATTACCGCACCGGTTAGCCCGGCAATTAAATCAGCGCGCAGGGTATCCTTGGTGACCAGCGGTAGCCAGAGCAGAAAGGGGAACAGATTTCTAAGTTTTGATATAAACAAAGGAAGCAGACCTTGGAATTTGAAAAATGGGAACCTATCTCCTTTGACCCCATATTACCAATGGTTTTCTTGCTCTTTTATGGCAAAATTTTCCAAAACTAGGATAAAAAGAGCTAGTCTTGGCCCATGCAAAGCATAGGCACACACACATTTGAAATGTGGATTACCTTCGCAATAATTGGCGCGACCTTTGCGCTTTATGCGTGGGAACGCATCGCTATAGAAGTAATATCCCTTGGCGTGCTTTGTGTGTTGATGGTTTTTTTCACCTTCTTTCCGGTTGGTATGCTTGGCGTAAATAGCCTTTCGCCCGAGGTCTTGTTATCGGGCTTTGCCAACCCGGCATTAATAACCGTACTGGCGTTGCTGGTGGTCGGCCAAGGCATGGTGCGCACCGGGGTGTTGGATGTGGTGGCCCGCATAATAATGGATAAATGCGGTGGTCATGAATGGCTTTCCATTATGGCGGTGCTGGTGACCGTTTTGGCCGTAAGTGCGTTTTTAAATAATATTCCGGTGGTGGTGATATTTATTCCCATTATGCAGGCACTGGCCGAACGGTTTGACTTGCCCGCCAGTAAAGTAATGATGCCGCTATCGTTCGCCGCCATCCTTGGCGGCATGACCACCCTTATTGGTTCCGGTTCAAACTTGTTAGTCAATTCGGCCCTGTTGGGCATGGGCGAAAAAGAATTTACATTTTTTGATTTCACCATACCCGGCTTGGTTTTGGCGGGCGCCGGCATGGTTTATTTATTGTTGGTGGCACCATTTGTTTTGCCCAAACGCGAAGGCATGGCCGAAACATTAGCGGGTGGCGGGGGCGGGGGCACAACAGCCAAAGCAACGGGAAGACAATACATTGCACAAATAAAAATTGGCGAAGGCTCAAAACTGCTGGGTGAAAAATCTCGTGGTGGTATTTTTTCCGGCCTGGGCAACATGACGCTTCGCATGGTGCAACGGGGCGAAGAAGCTATCTTGCCGCCGTTTGAAGATTTCACCGCAACCGCTGGCGATGTATTGGTGGTGGCCGCAACGCGCACCGAACTGGCAGGGGCCTTAACCCACGACCCCGAGGGTCTCTACCCCGATTTAGGTGATGATGCCAGCGCGGGTGAAATACCCCACATAGGATTTCCAATAATAGGCGAAACAGCAGAAATTGAAGAAACCGCCGAAGATGGCGACGAGACCCCGTGGCATGGTGGCGAACGGGTATTGGCCGAGGCCATGATACCACCGGCTTCACGGCTTATTGGTCAAACATTAGTGCAAATTGGTTTTCGTTATAAAACCCAATGCATCGTGCTAGGCGTGCAACGCAGATCGCGCATGATACGCACCCGCATGACCGACATTCGTTTACAAGCCGGTGACGTGTTGTTATTGCAAGGAAGCCCAGATGCCGTGCGCGATTTGCGCCTTAATTCCGATGTAGTTTTAATTGAATGGTCGGCGGCGGCTTTGCCTGCGGTTCATCATGCCCGCCCAGCGGCATTAATTTTGTTGGGTGTGGTGGGGCTATCTGCCACCGGGGTGGTACCCATAGTGGTGGCGGCATTAACGGGCGCATCGGCCATGGTGGCAATGGGGGTTATGAATATTCGCCAAGCCGCCCGCGCAGTTGATAGCAAGATACTAACCATGATACCGGCGGCATTGGCCATGGGGGCGGCCATGCACGCCACCGGTGGGGCGCATTTTATAGCCGGCGGGGTAACCGATGCCTTTTCCGGTGCAGCGCCTGCGGTAATATTATCAGCCTTTTTTATAACCCTTGTGGTGCTGACTAATATTATTAGCTCCAAAGCAATGGCGGTGCTGTTTACCCCCATTGCGGTTGATCTGGCCATTAGCCTTGGGGTTTCGCCCACGGCATTTGCTGTGGCGGTGGTGTTTGCGGCCAACTGTTCGTTTGCATCACCCATTGGCTATCAAACTAATTTATTGGTTATGGCGCCGGGGCATTACAAATTTGCCGATTTCGCTAAGACTGGAGTGCCGCTGATATTGGTTATTTGGCTGGTGTTTTCCCTATTTGTGCCGTGGTATTACGACATTTAATAAACTATTCGTTGCATTGGAGCTGGGACTCGATCTATAAGGTCGGCGGGCCACGTTCCCCCAACGGAACGCGACCCTTCTGCCGCAAGGCGAAGGGCATTTTTTAAACCTACCACCACCCGTGGCTTTGCCGCATGTGGACCGGGATTTGGTTTAAAGGATCACTCTCTTCGCCATGGTAAATGGAAGGGAGTTTTTTTATGACTACAATAACAAAACCGGAAATGTCTCCGGTAAATCCTAATTTTTCATCAGGGCCATGCGCCAAGCGTCCCGGCTGGACGGTTGATGCCCTTGCAGGCGTGCTTCATGGCCGCTCTCATCGCTCAGCCCCCGGCAAGGCAAAACTGGCCGAAGTAATCGATCGCACCCGCAAAGTTTTAGGCGTGCCCGATGATTACCTTATTGGCATTGTTCCGGCATCTGATACGGGCGCGGTTGAAATGTCGCTCTGGTCATTTTTAGGCCCGCGTCCGGTCACCGTTATGGCATGGGAAAGCTTTGGTTCGGGCTGGGTAAACGATATCAAAAAACAGCTAAAACTAGATGATGTGCATTTAATGGATGCGCCCTATGGCCAGTTACCTGATTTAGGCGATGTTGATTTTTCCCGCGATGTTGTTTTCACTTGGAATGGAACAACCTCTGGCGTCAAGGTTCCCAATGGTGAATGGATTGCAAACGGACGCGAAGGTCTAACCATTTGCGATGCGACCTCGGCCGCCTTTGCCATGAAATTGCCGTGGGATAAATTAGATGTAACCACCTATTCATGGCAAAAGGTCATGGGTGGCGAAGGCCAACACGGAATGCTTATTTTAAGCCCCAGTGCAGTGGCTAGATTAGAAAGCCATACCCCAACCTGGCCCATGCCAAAAATATTCACCATGGCCAAGGCTGGTAAACTTATTGCCGGAATATTTAAAGGCGAAACAATAAACACGCCTTCCATGTTGGCGGTTGAAGATGCCCTTGATGGTCTTAAATGGGCCGAAAAAATTGGCGGACAGACAGAGCTTATTCGTCGCTCCAATGCCAACCTCAAGGCAATGGAAGACTGGGTAGGCAAAAGCAACTGGGCTGGATTTTTAGCAACCGATGCAAATGTTCGTTCCAATACCTCTGTCTGTTTAAAAGTGGTGGATGAAAAATTCACCTCCCTTGATGATGAGACGCAAGCGGTTCTTTTAAAACAAATGGTGAAATTGCTAGACGCAGAAGGTGTCGCATACGACATCGGCGGCTATCGCGACGCACCAGCGGGCCTGCGCATTTGGGCCGGGGCCACGGTTGAAACATCAGATATTGAAAAACTGCTTCCTTGGCTCGACTGGGCATTCGCCACAGTCATTAATTCCCCTAGGGCCAGCCAATAATTAATTTAAGGAGAACAAGCAAATGCCTAAAGTACTTATTTCCGATAAAATGAGCCCCCGCGCCGAAGCAATTTTCAAAGAACGCGGAATAGAGGTTGATGTAATCACCGGACTAAAACCCGATGAATTGAAAGCAAAAATTGGCGAATACGATGGCCTCGCCATTCGTTCATCAACCAAGGCAACGGCCGATATAATTGCCTCTGCCAATAATTTAAAAGTAATTGGCCGGGCTGGTATTGGGGTTGATAACGTTGATATTCACGCCGCCACTGCCGCCGGTATCGTGGTTATGAACACACCATTTGGCAATGCCATCACCACCGCCGAACATGCCATCGCCATGATGATGTCGGTTGCCCGTGATATTCCAGCGGCCAATGCATCTAGCCATGCCGGCAAGTGGGAAAAAACCCGCTTCATGGGGGTTGAGCTTATGGGTAAAACCCTTGGCCTTATTGGTTGCGGCAATATTGGCTCTGTGGTGGCCGACCGCGCCCAAGGCCTAAAGATGAAGGTAATAGCATTTGATCCGTATCTTAGCCTTGAGCGCGCCGTTGATTTGGGTGTGGAAAAGGTCGAGCTAGATGAGCTATTTTCTCGCATAGATTTCCTAACCCTGCATACACCGCTCACCGATAGCACCCGCAACATTGTAAATGCCGATGCCATTGGCAAAATGAAAAAAGGCGTTCGCATTATTAACTGCGCCCGTGGTGGCTTGGTTGACGAAGCGGCATTAAAAGATGCGTTGGATAGCGGTCATGTTGCAGGCGCGGCATTGGACGTGTTCGAGTCCGAACCGGCCACCGACAACGCTCTTTTCGGTATGGAAAATGTTGTTTGCACCCCGCATCTAGGTGCCAGCACATCAGAAGCGCAAGAAAATGTCGCCATCCAAATTGCCGAACAAATTTCCGATTACCTGTTAACTGGTGCGGTAGAAAACGCGCTTAACATGCCATCGGTTACGGCCGAAGAAGCGCCGCGGTTAAAGCCATATCTAAAACTGGCCGAACAAATGGGTAGCTTTGCCGGGCAGTTGACCCAGTCGGGTATAAAATCTGTCACCATCGAATATGAAGGCCAATGTGCTGAATTAAACACCAAACCCATAACATCGGTGGTGTTAGCAGGAATTTTGACCCCATTGCTGGAAAGCGTAAATATGGTTTCAGCCCCTGTGGTGGCAAAAGACCGCGACATAGACATTACCGAGGTCAAACACGAACGCGCCGGTGCCTATCAGACCATGATACGCCTGACCATAACCACCGAGAGCCAAACCCGGACCATTGCAGGCACATTGTTTGCAGGCGCCGAACCGCGCATTGTTGAGATTAAGGGCATACCCATGGACGCAAAATTGGGTGAAAATATGCTTTTCATAACCAACCATGACAAACCTGGGTTTATTGGCTCGCTGGGAATGCTTTTGGGTAATTCTAAAATTAACATTGCCACCTTTAACCTTGGCCGGGCCGACGTAGGTTCTGACGCCATTGCATTGATAGAGGTGGACCAATTAATCGCCGATAACGTAATGGATGAAATTCGCGCCCTACCACAGGTGGTTCGTGCGCAACAGCTTAGTTTTTAAATCCCTAGCGTTATTTATAAATACCAAAAGGGTCATCATTAGATGGCCCTTTTGTTTTTTTGTATTGTTTAGACAATAGCCTAAAAAAAATTGTGGAATTTTGATATTGCACAGTTTTCTTATGCGTTGAATTTGGTTTGTGGGCGTTCAATTATGGATTGTAGAATAAATTGATAATCCATAGAGAGGCTCCAAATATGAAACTAACATACATTATTGCCGCAACTGCGTTGCTGGTATCGTTCAACGCCCAAGCAGCAAACGATGCGTCCGCTATGGCAGACGAAAGCAGGGTTGCGGTAAAAGAATTTTTTGGCGCACTTAAAGGCGACCTAGTTGCCGCTATCAAAGCTGGCGGACCGGTGAACGCTATTGAAACATGCAATCTCAGGGCGCCTGCAATTGCCGCCACTATTTCCGAGAAAAAAGGATGGCGGGTTGCCCGCACCAGCCTGAAATTACGAAATCAAAGCAACGCTCCGGATGCATGGGAAATGCGAGTTTTAGAATATTTTGATAAACGCAAGGAAGCGGGTGACGACCCAACCAAGATGGAAGTTTATCAGGTAGTGGATGGAGCCTTTCGTTATATGAAGGCAATCCCAACGGCGGCAAAGCCATGCCTTGCCTGTCATGGTGAAAAAGTCCAGCCCAAGGTCGAAGAGGCACTGAAGGCCCTCTATCCAGATGACAAAGCACGGGGGTACAAGGCGGGTGATATTCGAGGGGCATTTACCATATCGCAGCCAATGTAACCCATTAAATAAAAACCAATAATTTTAAATATAAACACCCCTGTAGGCAAATTGCTTGCGGGGGTGTTGTTTTGAATAAATAAAAAATTTCCAATAGTGGGCTTAACTGTGTTCTTGGCTCTTGTGACTGCTTGTCGGTATGGCTATGATTGCCGCCGGGAATATTGATATATATAAAGAAATATAATATGGGGAGAGTTCGACAATGAGTAACGAAGCCGTAAACGGAAAAATTAATTTTGAAAGCGACACCAATGCAGGTTCTGAAAATACCATTGCCGATAATTTTATAAAAACTCTCGAACAATCAGATTTCTTTAATCAAATGAATGACCTTAAAGAAAGCCTCGCAGGTTTTGCGGGTGAGCTTTCTACTGTTGGTGAAGGCGCAAATAGCAGGGCCGCCGAAGTCGAAACTATTGCCGCCCATGTTATGGCCATAGAAGCCGTTTTAGCGGTGATGTTAAAGAGCGTTCCCCTTGACCCGGATGTCGTAAAAGCCGAGGTCACAAGCCGTTCGCGAGCCCTTTCCGGTAATCCCGAAGGCAGTCCGACAGTGCAGGCGGTTGCTAGAGACATTATCGGGAACTGAGCTTTTAACGACTGCCTTAAACACCACCTTAAGGGTCATCATAATGGATATTGATATAAAAGTTTCTCAGTTGGTGGTTTCAAGAATTTGTCATGATTTGGCTGGTAGCGTTAGCGCAGTAAATGCCGGAGTTGAATTAATAAAAGATGGCGACGGAACATTAGATCAAGAATCTATATCTTTGATCGATGCCAGCGCCGGACAATCTGTTCGTAAACTTTCATTTTTTCGTATTGTGTTTGGTTCCGGCGGTGGGGCCGATGGAACCATTTCACTGGGCGAACTTCGCGATCTTAGCCAAAACTATATTGAAGGCAGCAAGGTGGGTCTTGATTGGCCAAAACAGAGCGATGTGAACAACGCTGATTACCGCATTAATATAAATGAAGGCAAGGTGCTGTTGGCCATTATGCTTATGGCAACTGACGCTCTGCCCCGAGGTGGCGTCATATCCGTTGGCATTTATCACCCTGAGGGCGGGATAGGTTTTGCAGTTGTTGCCACTGGTGATCGGGCATCCCTAGGCCCAGAAGTCGAAGCCGCCATGAGCCCTGACATAAATATCGAAGATTTGACCGCCAGAACGGTTCACGCTCATTTCACAAAATTACTGGTGGGATCCTTGGATGGAGAGCTGGAGTATAGTCGCGAGACCCCCGGAGAAATAAGGCTGGCGGCCATTATTCCCCAATAATCCACATATAATCCCCCAAATTTACAAAAAAATGCTTGATATCAGCCAGTTAATGAATATTTCAATCAATGAGCAGATAGTTGGTAAAATATGGCCATAAGTCACAATTATTTTACCAGACCCCTGAAAGCGTTAAAAAAATTGGATATTTTAGCCTTGAACGCTAGTATCCTTGAAAGTAACCGTGGAAAATAATGTTTAATTTGAACAAGTTTTAAGCTGGAGAGAAAATACAAATGGATGACCTACTGAGTGAGTTCATCACTGAAACGTCTGAAAGCATTGAAGCTGTGGATATGCAGCTGGTCGAATTTGAAAAAGACCCCAGCAATCAGGAAATTCTTGGAAATATATTCCGCCTTGTTCATACGGTTAAAGGTACCTGTGGTTTTTTAGGACTCCCGCGCCTTGAATCAGTTGCTCACGCTGGTGAGAATGTTTTGGATAAATTTCGTGGCGGTGATCTGAATGTTGATGCCCGTGCGGTTAGCCTTGTGCTTAAATGTATCGATAAAATTAGAGAACTAGTTGAAGAGCTTGCCGAAACCGGTTTGGAACCAGACGGTAACGACAAGGAATTAATTGCAGACCTTAATGCGCTTGCATCCGGCCAAGCTGCGCCAGAAGAGACACCCGCCGCAGAGCCAGCGGCTCCTGCCGCTGACGCCGCACCAACAACTAACGAATTTGGTGCACCTATTGCGGCTGAACTTATGGCCGAGGTTGAGGCAGCATCTGCCGCAGGTATCAAAGCCGCGACTGACGCAGAAATGCACATTGAAGCGGCAGCCGAGGACGAAGCTGAAGCCGCACCAACAACCAACGAATTTGGTGCACCCATTGCGGCTGAACTTATGGCCGAGGTTGAGGCAGCAACAGCCGCTGGCGTTAAGGCCGCGACTGACGCAGAAATGCACATTGAAATGTCAGCCGAAATGGAAGCCGATAACTCTAAGACGGCGGCGCCTGCAGTTCCAGCAGCACCAGCCGCAGCGTCGGCACCAGCTAAGAAAGAAGCACCAAAACCACCAGCCGAGGCCGTTGCAGTTGCCGCAACCCTTCGTGTTAACGTTGATGTGTTGGAAAACCTTATGACGCTGGTTTCGGAAATGGTTCTAACGCGTAACCAACTTTTACAAATGGCACGCGGTTATGAAGACAGTGAATTCACCGTTCCAATTCAGCGTTTAAGCCATATCACCTCAGAACTTCAAGAAGGTGTTATGAAAACCCGTATGCAACCCATTGGTAATGCATGGTCAAAACTGCCGCGTATTGTTCGCGACCTAGCCATTGAAACGGGCAAGAAAATTGATCTGCAAATGATTGGCGCCGAAACGGAACTTGATCGTCAGGTTCTTGACCTTATCAAAGATCCGCTAACCCATATGGTTCGTAACTCTGCCGATCATGGGCTTGAAGTTACACCCGATCGTTTGACCGCAGGCAAGCCGGAAACCGGAACAATTGTTTTAGAAGCCTATCACGAAGGTGGGCACATCATTATCCAGATTAGGGATGATGGCAAAGGTCTAAACATGGATCGTATCCGTGAAAAATGCCTAGAAAATGGCTTGGCCACCGATTCCGAACTTGAAAATATGAGCGATACCCAAATTCAGCAATTCATCTTTAAGGCTGGGTTCTCAACCGCCGCCGCGGTGACCAGTGTATCGGGTCGTGGTGTTGGTATGGATGTGGTTCGCACCAATATTGAAAAAATTGGCGGTGCTATCGAGCTTGTATCAACCGAAGGTGTTGGCACAACGTTTACCATTAAAATTCCACTTACTTTGGCTATTGTGTCCGGGCTTATAGTTGAAAGCTGTGGAGAAAAATTTGCCGTTCCGCAAATAAGTGTTCTTGAGTTGGTTAGGGCATCAAGCCGTTCGGAATATAATATTGAAATAATCAATGAAAGCCCGGTTTTGCGCTTGCGCAACCGTTTGCTGCCATTGGTCCATCTTGGCGATCTTTTGAAACTTTCCAGCCCGAAAGACAGGGACGTTCATAGCGATGAAGAAATGTTCATCATCGTTATGCAGGTAGGTACATATACATTCGGCATAATTGTGGACCGAGTTTTTGATACCGAAGAAATTGTGGTTAAACCTACATCTCCGGTATTGCGCGATATTCCATTTTATTCAGGCAACACCATCCTTGGCGATGGGTCGGTTATAATGATCATTGACCCCAATGGTATTGCGAATTCAACCGGTGATGCAGCCGGCGGTGGCGATGACAACGAAGCCAAGGAGAAAGCTGTTTCTGAAGATGCCGATGAACGTTCATCGATGCTTATCTTCCGCGCAGGTGGCGATGAATTAAAAGCAGTGCCTTTGGCGCTTATTGCCCGCCTTGAAGAGGTTGATATGTCTGAGGTTGAAGTTTCTCATGGCGAACATATGGTTCAGTATCGCGGCCAACTTATGCCATTAATACCGTTTAACACAGGCCACGAATGGAAAACCGAAGGCCGTCAGGCAGTTTTGGTGTTTTCAGAAAAAGAACGTTCCATGGGTCTAGTGGTTGATGACATCGTCGATATTGTCGAAGACCGCTTGAAAGTAGAAATATCATCAAATCACGATGGCCTAATTGGCTCGGCAGTAATAGATGGCCGGGCTACCGATGTTATTGATGCCGGATTTTATCTGACCAAGGCATTTTCTGACTGGTTTGGCTCCGGAGAGGGCGAGGGTGGCAACATTAGCGGCAAACGTGTTTTGCTGGTTGATGATAGCCAGTTTTTCCGCAACCTTCTTTCACCCATTCTTTCGGTAGCAGGGTTCAAGGTTACAACAGTAGAATCAGCAACAGAGGCACTTGCCCTGCGTGATCGTGGGGTTAATTTCGACGTTATTATTAGCGATATCGAAATGCCGATAATGGATGGGTTTCAGTTTGCGGGCGAGGTTCAAAATGATCCACGTTGGAGCGGAACTCCCATGGTGGCGCTTTCAGCCAAAACTGCTGACGAAGATTTTGAGCGTGGCAAAGAAGCTGGCTTTAAAGATTATGTGGCCAAGGCTGATCGCGATGAATTGGTGCGCTCTTTAGCCCAAACCGTTGCCAGCGTAACCTTATAATAGTTCAACAAGTTACCTGATGCCCAAATACTTAAAGGGGTTCATTTTTTTCCAATATTACCCTATTAATAATAGGGTAATGACCCTATTAATGTGTAGATAAGAAGGTATCGCGGGTGCGACCTTTTTGATCCTGAATATTAAGTTTACGGTGTTTTAATATGAAATCTTGTTTGATAGTCGACGATTCAAAAGTTATTCGCATGGTTGCGAAGAAAATACTAACTGACCTTGAATTTGAAACCAGCGAGGCCGCCGATGGGCAGCAAGCTGTTGATTCATGTAAGGCCAGCATGCCAGATGCAGTTCTATTGGATTGGAATATGCCGATAATGAGTGGTATAGAATTTCTTCGTGAATTGCGCGTACTTCCTGGTGGAGATAAGCCCATAGTTGTTTTCTGTACCACAGAAAATGATATAGAGCATATACAAGAAGCAATAGAGGCGGGCGCAAACGAATACATAATGAAGCCGTTTGATAGCGATATTATTCAGGCTAAATTTACACAAGTCGGTCTTTTGTAAAATATAACTACCCGCTAATATTTGCGGCTTAACATTTAAATTAAATCTCTGGATACTGGAATAATAAGTGGTGTCTACAGCCAACAGCGCAGAGACCTCTGGTCCAATCAGAGTAATGGTGGTTGATGATTCAGCCGTTATTCGTGGCCTCATAACCAGAATGCTAGAATCCGACAAAGACGTTAGTGTGATTGCATCTGCTGGCAATGGTCAGATAGCGGTAAATAATCTTGAGCGCAATTCAGTTGATGTAATTATTCTTGATATCGAAATGCCGGTAATGGATGGCTTAACCGCGCTGCCCAAGCTGCTTGCAATAGACAAGACCGTAAAAATAATTATGGCATCCACACTTACGGCACGAAACGCCGAGGTTAGCATAAAAGCGCTTAGCATGGGTGCCACAGATTATGTGCCCAAGCCATCAACCTCTCGTGAAATTAGCGGGGAAAATGATTTTCGCCGTGATTTATTAGATAGGGTTAAAAACCTTGGTGCGTTGCGCCGCCAGCAAGTAGGCGGAACAGTATCACAACGCAAGGCTGCGCCGGTTGCCGCTAAAAAAGCTGTAAGCTCTGGTGCAAGCTCAGAAATTCCTGCCAAGTGGGAGTTGCGTGATAGTTCCAAGGTAATCTTACGCGAATCAGGAATTATGAAACCTGATTTGTTAGCAATCGGTAGCTCTACCGGTGGCCCACAGGCACTGTTCGCATTTTTAAAGGCTTTGAATAAAAACATTAATGTACCGATTATTATTACCCAGCATATGCCAGCTACCTTTACCACTATTTTGGCTGAACACATTACCCGCATGAGCGGGTGGGAGTGCAAAGAAGCCGAAGATGGAGATCGTCTGGTAGCCGGAAAAATATTGTTAGCACCGGGTGATTTTCATATGGTTGTCGAACAAAAAGGCACCGAAAGAATTGTGCGTATTAATCAGGACCAGCCAGAAAATTTTTGTCGTCCTGCGGTTGATCCTATGCTCAGAAGCGCCGCCAAGGTTTTCGGCGCGCATGTTATTACCGTAATTTTGACCGGAATGGGCAACGACGGCGAAAAAGGCTCTAAAGTTGTGGTTGATGCTGGCGGAACGGTTATTTCACAGGATGAAAAATCTAGCGTTGTCTGGGGAATGCCGGGTGCGGTGGCTACGGCTGGCCTTTGCAGCGCGGTGCTTCCGGTTGAGGGATTGGCTGGGTACGTTGCGAATTTAATAAACAGAAAATGATGTATGGATCAAAGAAACTTTGATTTTTTGGGTGAGTTTCTGAAGGCCAGATCCGGCCTAGTGCTCACACCTGACAAAGGATATTTGGTTGAAAATCGGTTGCTTCCCGTGGCCCGTAGGCACGGCATTGATACAATCGATAGCTTGATTAAAAGGCTAAAAGAAAATCCCGACCATAGCTTTGCTGTAGAAATTACAGAAGCAATGACAACAAATGAGTCTCTTTTTTTTAGGGACGAAAGCCCGTTTGAAATTTTTTCTGAAAAAATATTGCCCGAGGGAATTAAACGCAGATCAAGCAATAAAAAATTTAGAATATGGTGCGCCGCGTGTTCCACTGGGCAGGAGCCATATTCATTATCAATGTTAATTTCAGATAAGAAAAACAAGTTGTCATCATGGCAATATGAAATTCTGGCCACAGATATATCTCATGATATTTTAGAAAGGGCTCAAAAGGGGTCTTTTTCTCAATTGGAAACACAGCGTGGCCTGCCAATTGAGAGATTGCTAAAACACTTTACTCAGGATGGTGATAATTGGATTTTAAACAAAGATATTATTGATATGGTTAAATTTAAATATTTTAACCTACTTGATGATGTCAAATCCCTCGGAAGGTTTGATCTGGTTTTTTGTAGAAATGTTCTTATTTATTTTGATGTTGAAACAAAAAAACAGGTTTTGGAAAATATAGCTTCCATATTGGAACCCGATGGAGTTGTTTTTTTGGGTGGTTCAGAATCTACCCATGGCATCTGTGATGGCTTTGTCCCTGTTTCGGGATCGCGCGGCGCATATCGTTTGGTGGAATGCGGTGATAGCCTAGCTGGTTAGGATATTGCAAAATAAAAACGCGCCCCCTTGTAAAAGAGAGCGCATTTTTATTTTTTTAAACAGTATTAAATTTAAGCTTTAGGCGCTTGCCTCGCGCATTTCTGGCGCTTGCTCATCAGGGTCGCGCAAAACATAACCACGGCCCCAAACTGTTTCTATATAATTTTCACCATCGGTTGCTTCGGATAGTTTTTTGCGAAGCTTGCATATGAATACGTCGATGATTTTTAGTTCTGGCTCGTCCATTCCACCATAAAGGTGATTGAGGAACATTTCCTTGGTTAGAGTTGTTCCCTTGCGGAGCGATAGTAATTCTAGAATGCCGTATTCCTTGCCGGTGAGATGAACGGTTTGTCCGCCTACCTCTACCGTGTTGGCATCAAGATTTACGCTAAGCTTACCGGTTTTAATTATTGATTGTGCGTGCCCTTGGCTACGCCTAACAATTGCCTGTATGCGAGCAAGTAATTCGTTCTTGTCGAACGGCTTTGTTAGATAATCATCTGCCCCGCTACCCAGTCCTTTTACTTTCATCTCCGATTCCGTAAGTCCGGAAAGAATAAGAACTGGTGTTTCAACCCGTGCATCGCGAAGGCGTCTTAATACTTCAAGCCCATCCATGTCTGGCAGCATAAGATCAAGAATGATTATGTCGTAATCATAAAGCTTGCCAATTTCGAGGCCATCTTCACCCATGTCGGTGGTATCAACCACCATACCGGTTGATTTAAGCATTAATTCAACGCTTTTGGCGGTGACTGGATCGTCTTCTACTAGAAGAACCCGCATTGTAAACTGCTCCCTATATATACCCTGCGTTAACCATAGATGTAGTAGAGGTATCATACAAGATGGCAAGTGATAGTGTTTTTTACCTTTTTTTCATAATTTTTAGCATTTTTGGCCAAATCACTGGGTTTTTGTCAATTAGTGGAGTGATATTGGCAAAAATAAAGTCTAAAATATGCGAGATTTAAGCCAAATAAACACCCTTTTGCTATGGTTATGAAGCATATTTATGGGGTCTGATTCTTAAATGTCCGCCCCGTGGCCCATAGGAAAGAGGCCTTATAGGAAAAGCAGTGGCAGTATTTATTAACAACATCATAAATGAGATTGATCGCCTGCCTGATTTTCAGGTGTTTGGTCAGGTCGCTGGTGTTGTCGGCATGATGGTCGAGGTAGAGGGCGTGGAGGGCAGTTTCTCCATCGGCGATCATTGTCATATTGTTGCCCGCGCTGGAAAAATCATCCAGTGCGAGGTTGTTGGATTTAAGGACGACAGGGCATTATTAATGCCGTTTAGCCCACTTATTGGCGTTGGCTTGGGCTGCAAAGTTGAGGTCGGTTCAAGAGAAGCAGTGATTTACCCCCACGAAGGATGGCTTGGACGCGTAGTAAATGCCTTTGGCGAACCCATAGACGGCAAAGGCCCACTTGCTAGCGGCAAGGTCGGCTACCCAGTACAAAACCAGCCACCACCAGCGCAAATGCGCAGACGCGTTAGCGGAAAAATAAACCTCGGCATTCGTGCCATGAACGCATTCCTAACCGTATGCAAAGGACAGCGCATGGGTATTTTTTCAGGCTCTGGCGTTGGTAAGTCTTCTTTGCTTTCGATGATGGCACGCCATACCAGTGCCGAGGTAAGTGTAATCGGTATGATTGGTGAACGCGGACGTGAAGCACGCGAATTTATCGAAGACGATTTAGGTGAAGAAGGAATGAACCGTTCCGTGGTGGTGGTTGCTACCTCGGACGAACCACCACTGGTTCGCCGTCAAGCGGCTTATACCACTTTGGCAGTTGCAGAATATTTTCGTGATCAAAATAAAGACGTCCTTTGTCTGATGGATTCTATCACTCGTTTTGCCATGGCCCAGCGTGAAATAGCTCTATCGGTGGGAGAGCCACCCGCAAGCAAAGGGTATACCCCATCGGTGTTTTCAGAATTGCCGCGTTTGTTAGAACGGGCCGGCCCCGGCATTGATGGCCAAGGAACCATAACGGGATTATTTACAGTACTGGTTGAAGGCGACGACCATAACGAACCGGTTGCCGATGCGGTGCGCGGAATTATTGACGGTCATGTTGTTTTGGACCGGGCCATCGCCGAACGCGGTCATCATCCGGCAATAAATATATTGAAAAGCATTTCCAGAACCATGCCTGATTGCAATACTGAGCAAGAAAACGCGCTGGTTGACCGGGCTAAAAAATTAATGGCGTCTTATGAAGATATGGCGGAACTTATTCGTCTGGGCGCATATCGCACGGGTACCGACCCGGCTATTGATGAGGCCATCCATTACCATGCCGGTTTGGATGAGTTTTTAGCCCAGAAAAAAGAAGACCATACCGATCTGGCCCAAAGCTATGCCATGTTGGCAGCGGTATTGGAAATGCCTGATCCGGCATTGTCACACTCGACAATAACACCTTCGCCACCACCTCCAACAGCCCCACAGCCAGCCCCACGGCCAGCCCCACAGCCATTCCCTCAGCCAGCTTCTCAGCCAGCCCCACAGCCCTCTGCTGAAGTACAAATGGATCAGGTGATGCCAGCGCCGCAAGAACAGCCCCAATTAGTCCCCGGATCTGCATCTGAACAAAAAATAGAAGAAAATCTCGAAAATAATGACGGTTCCAGTGAATAAGTAGCCGGAATTAGCATTTTGTTCATGCTCATCAGTTAACAATTTTGTGTACACAATATAACCGTCAAAAGACGGAGCAATTTGTTAAGAGGGCTTGAAGCTGGCGGCCAATATTAAAAATTTAATTCGTCTCCATGAATGGAACGTGGATGAAAAAAGGCGCAAGCTGGCCGAGCTGCAACACCTTGAGGATGAACTTCGTGCACAAATTTCCAATATAGAAGATCAATTAGTTGTCGAACAAAAAGCCGCATACGAAAACCCGGCCGAAGGCGGTCTTGCTTATGCTAATTTTGCCAAGCAGGTAATTCAAAGGCGGGAAAATCTTCAAGATTCACTATCCCAAATGGGTCACGTAATTCTTGTCGCACGCGAAGAGCTAGCGGAATCATATCGCGACCTTAAAAAATATGAAACTGTGCATAGAAATCGCGAACAGCGCCAGCGTCAAGAACAAAACAGGCTTGAACAAGCGGTTCTTGATGAGGTTGGTCTTTCCATGCATAGAACTCGCATCCGCGATGCTGCAAATAAGCGCAGCACAAAGAAGCGCGCTTAAAATTTTTTAAATAATTATATTATATTTGTTTTAGACGTGACAGCAATCCGGGGTTATCCCATTTTGGCTGGTGATCTTCTAGAACCACCCCATGGGTATCAACCGCCGGATGCGCTAAATCTGGTGCGCTTACAGATACTCTAACCCAACGTGGAACTAGTTCATTGTTAAAGTCTGAAATTACCGTGACGGCAAGATCTTCTGGCACGTTCCAGCCAATATCACCCAGTTTATCCAGATATACTCCAAATGATCCTGCATCAAGGACAAGCTTATCAGGGACATATCTTAGCAACACAATAGTTCTGGATGCACCTCCCTTGTCAATATGGCCTTCCATGTTGACCATGTAATCAATACCGCTATCGGGATTGGGTGTGCAATTGAGAATATTTCTTCTGGTAGTAATATCCATTTTTAAAATCCTTCAGACAATTAACCCATCGTGGTCTGTGTTTTCAGTCATTGATGGGAATTCAACAAAGTTACCGGGTGATGATTGAAATGCAACACCACCCCCTATACCGGTAAGTTCAGCGGCTTCGTTATATATTTGTGCTATTTCCATTTGTGCCATGCGACCCAGAGATTTTTCGGTGCGAACAATTATGTCAACTTTCGAATCATCTGATTTTATTAACCCATCTATTTGTATATGCCCAAGTTTTGACAAATCAAAATCAAGAACAAATCTTTTCCCATCGTCTGCGCCTTTATCTTTATTTCGGGCATGACGTTGATAAAGCCTTATTCTATTAACCCTTTGATCGTGATAGAGGGGTATCGTTGCCATGCGCCAATCTCCGCTTGACGGATCATCGGCAAGCTTGCCCATGGCTTGAAATTCATTTCCAATGCGCCCTAACAATCCTGGGCGTTCACGTTCTATCAAGCGAACGGGAGCCTCTCCCAGCCAACTTCTAACATCACCACTACGCAAGGCGGATATAAAGAAAAGTATTTGTGATGAAAGTTTGCTACCAGCTTGCGGTATCACGTTTTGTATTATTTGATTAAAGCGTCCGGGGTCGGCAATCTCGATAGCCTTCAACGCTTCACTAAGTGAGTTCCAGCTATTTGATTTAACAAATGTCTCGCGCCCGCCTGCCTGTATTAGGGCGCTTGCCGCAGTTGTTTGTTTTGGCGCTTGGGTATCGCCGGTTACTTCTATGGTTATTTTACTGCCCATAGTAACTCGCCCCTGAACATCCAGCGCAATGATTGCCGATGGTAACTGTAATATTGGCTGTCCAGACGAAGTTAACCCAGTAACCGTTCCGGTCATAATGGTACCCCTTGCCATTGTTAGAATGGCATTTGTATTTTGCCCGGCATTTACCCCTGTGTTTATTGCCGGGGATGACGCGCTCCCGGTTGCGGGGGTGCCTGTAGGGACGTCGACTTTTATAACGCTTGCGTTAAAACGTGTCCCAGAAGGTATTGTTATACTTCCTGCCTTGGCGTTTGTTGCGGGCGGTGCTCCCGCCAAAGCGGCACCGGCTGACTGGGCGCCACCCGGTGCTTGCCCGGTGGCGGGCGTTGTTTGCAAAGCGGGCGCATTATTAGACGCTGGTGGTGTTACTGCGGTTGGCTGTCCTGCAGTTTTAGCCCCTGACGTTTGTATTGAGGCGGTTGTTGCGTTCGGAGTTGCTGTGGCATTTCCTGCGGCCTGTCCCGTGGCTTGTACTGATGTTTGCACCGTGGTTGGTGCTGACGTTTGAGTTGAAGATGTTTGGGATGCTGGCTGTAATACGCCGACCGCAGGGCGCAGTAAGGTTGCGGATGTTTGGGTGCCGGGCATAATTGGCGAAGCTGTGTTGGCTCCACCAGCGCCTCCAGTCGCTGATCCTGCTGTCCCAGTTGCAGGTGCATTTGCACCCAATATGCTTGCGGCCCCACCCACAACAGACCCCGCAAGCGGTGTGCCGTTAAGGCTGGATATTTGTAATATTTGTTGCGGCTGTAATTGGCTTACCACCAATGATATTACCGAATTAATCGGAACCTTGGTTGTTGTTTGCAACGCTAACATTCCCAAAACCGTTTGTACTTGTATCTGGTTCTTGGCAACAATGGCCGCTACCACACCTTCAATTGTTGCCCCACGGGCAAGGGCAGCCACCTCTGCAGATGGCGTTACAACCGTGGCTGCATTTGGAACCCCGCCTGATGGCGGTGGTGTCGGCGGTGGCGGTGGTAAAACAGTTGTCATGGCCCCTCATTCTATCCTAACCAATGGAACCTAACTAATTGTATGGGGATCTATTTTATTAGTAATTTGGCTATACTTTCCACATCTTGTGCGGCTTCTGAATTGGGGTAGCGGGTTAATAGCGGGGTTTGGCTTTTGATGGCTTCGCGAACCTTGTCATCGCGGCGGATAACACCCAATAGGGGAGGGGAAATTTTTAAGAACCCCTCACAGGCTTTTAACAATGTGTTGTAGGTACGCTCCCCTTCGCGGGTTGAATTGGCAGCATTTATAACTATCCGAATATCAAGATTAGGCCTTTCCATGTGCGTAACCTTGATAAAGGCATAGGCATCGGTTAGCGAAGTTGGCTCATCGGTAGCGACCACAATAACCGTACCCACATTTGACGTTAATTGGCGCACGGTTCGCTCAACCCCCGCACCCAAATCAATAATTATTTTATCATACGCTTGCGCCAAAAGGGTCAGGTCTTCGCTCAGCATCTGCAAACGTGACGGCGGTACATTGGCAAGCCCACCGGAACCTGATCTTCCGGCAATGATATCAAACCCGCCCGCAGGAAACGGTATCACCGCTTGATTAAGTGTCAACCTGCCCGCAACAACCGAACCTAAATCTTGTTTTGGCATTAATCCTAATTGGATATCTAAATTGGCAAGCCCAAGATCGCCATCAAACAGCAATACCTTGCGCTCTTTATTTGTTATGGCGTGGGCCAAGGTAATGGCAAGCCATGTTTTGCCAACACCACCTTTTCCCGATGCTATGGCAACAATATTTTTTCCCTTGGTGCGTTGGGCTGGGCTTGGTGCAACTTTTGTTGTCATAAACCAGTTACCTTATACTTGACCGACGGTTTTAATTTTGGCTTTGGGGTGTATTTCATTTTGGCTCATCACAATCGTGCTGGGCCTAAATCTCTCAATGATTGATCTAACGTACGGTCTTACACCGGGGCTAGTAAGAAGCACAGGGGTTTCCCCCATCATTGCTTGGCGTTCGTAGCCATTGCGAAGCTGAGAAATAAATTCTTGCAGCTTTGTTGGTGCCAATGAAAGCTGACGGTCATCACCAGCACCGACCAGCGCTTCGGCAAAGGATTGCTCCCATTCTGGCGATAGCGACATTAAAACAATAAGACCATTTTCGTTGGCATTCATGTCGCTTATCTGTCTGGACAGGCGGGCGCGAACGTGTTCGGTAATTAAGGTTACGTTTCGCGTCATACCGCAGGCTTCTGATATCCCTTCAAGAATTGTCGGAAGATCACGAATTGATATGCGTTCGGCAAGAAGGTTTTGTAGCACCCGCTGAATACCGCCCAAGGAAATTTGTGATGGTACCAGGTCTTCTGACAATTTTTTCTGTTCATCACCCATTTCATCAATGAGCTTTCTTGTTTCTGCGTATGAAAGCAGTTCTGGCATATTGTCTTTTATTGATTCGGTTATGTGGGTGGTAATAACGGTTGCCGGGTCAACAACTGTGTATCCACGGAATAATGCTTCTTCGCGGTTTTGCTTATCAATCCACATAGCAGGAAGTCCGAATGTTGGTTCTTTGGTGGCTTCACCGGGAAGGGATATTTCTTCGCCACGGGGGTCCATGACCAGCAACATATTTGGCCTTAGGTCGCCGCGCCCAGTTTCAATTTCTTTTGAGCGAATAATGTATGTATTAGGCTCAAGCTGCATGTTGTCTTGAATGCGAACCGACGGCATTACAAAACCCATGTCCGATGCAATTTGCCGCCTCAGTGCTTTTATCTGATCGGTAAGTCGCTTTCCTTCTTGTGGGTTGTTTATAAGCGATAAAAGACCGTAACCAAGTTCAAGCCGTAGCATATCAATTTTAAGCGCGGTTGCTATGGGCTCTTCCGGCGCGGCTTCTTCATCTTCGACCTCAGCAATTTTTTTCGCTTCGGCTTCTTTGGTTTTCATTATTTCTTGGTCGCGATTAACAGCAATGGCTATTCCGCCGGTTAAAGCACCAAGC
The DNA here is from genome assembly GCA_965603095.1 of uncultured Thalassospiraceae bacterium. Classification (GTDB taxonomy): domain Bacteria; phylum Pseudomonadota; class Alphaproteobacteria; order Rhodospirillales; family Magnetovibrionaceae; genus DAOVVL01. The sequence continues at coordinate 32,848 of CBFDBQ010000024.1, forward strand.
ATTACAAAGGGAAACATTGGTATGCCGGGTAAAAGCGCTAATGAAAAAAGCAAAAATGAGCTGACCCCCATTGCGCGCGGTTGTCCGCCCAGCTGTTTGAATAATGCCTTTTCA
>CBFDBQ010000025.1:0-31229 GCA_965603095.1 uncultured Thalassospiraceae bacterium
ATGCCGGAACAGATAATTACATGGGAACCGATTATACCAATTACACCGGAATAGCCCTTTACCAAAGCGCACCCCCACCAAATGGCAATAGCACAGCCCGCGACATCGGTCTTAATGGTGGGGCAAGTGCAACTATTTCCGGTGCGGTTTACGTGCCCCAAAACGATATTTCATTTGGCGGCAATGGCGAGGTAATGCCCAGCGGTTGCCTACAACTTGTGGCGCAGGAGGTTTCATTTAGTGGCAGCGCATCGGTACAGAATCAATGCAGTATGTATGGCGGTAACCCTGTAAATTATGGAGCGGCACCGGGACTTGTTGAATAAACCAACCACATCAAAACCATTCACGGCACGTAGCGGCGCGTTTGCTTTGCTGCGAAAATTTTTGCGCGCCGATGGTGGTGTAAGCGCGGTTGAAATGGCGTTGGTTGCGCCTGTTTTAATGATAATTTTCATGGGTCTCATAGATTACGGTATTGCCGTTTTTAGCAAAATGGAACTTACCGGTTCTGTTCGTTCTGGTGCGCAATACGCGCTAATTAATTCAACAGATATGGCGGCCATACAAACAACGGTAACTAACTCATCAAATCTTGATGTTACTAATCTTGTTGTCGATTTACCCTATAAAACATGCGAATGCAGCGATGGAACATTGGACGCAACTTGCACCGTCACCTGCTCTGCTGATACGTTACGCCATTACGTTGTTATCTCTGCCACCTATACATATGTTCCGTTTTTTCTTCCCAGCAATATGACGTTGACTAATGGAAGCACTATCAGGGTTAAGTAAGGTAAAGCATTTAATCATGTCCATAAAAATTGCATACATCATAAACAAAACACGAAACTACCTTGCAAATGAACGTGGTGTTGCCGCGGTTGAGTTTGCGCTTGTTTCGCCGGTTTTTATTATGTTGGTAATGGGTATTATTGATTTTGGACGCATCTATTGGATTAAAAGCTCTATGCAGTATGTGGTGGAACAATCAACCCGTTACGCCATGGTAAATTCTGATATTACAGAGGCCGCGCTTGAGACCTATGCCTATGCACAGGAAGCCAATATCTCCAGCAGTGGCGCGATATTTGCTGCAACCATTGATGCAACTGGCACAATAAACTATATGACGGTTACAGGAACATATGAATTTACTTTCTTTACGCCACTGGTGGGAACGGTAATTACATTGGATTCCAAATCAGTAACCCCAATAAGCGAAGATTAATAGTTACCATCCATCAATCCAGCTAAGACCTGAAACCGTACCAGCCTTGGGTTTGTATTCGCAACCAACCCAGCCATCAAAATCCATTTGGTCCATTAGTTTAAATATTGGTGAATAATCTACATCGCCACTATTAGGCTCGCCCCGGCCCGGACATCCGGCAACCTGAAAATGATGAATGATTGGCATATAGCGCCACACGGCACCCATCAAATCCACGTCCTGCATTGCACCATGATAAAGATCAAACTGCATGAATACATTATCCATGCCATCGCTTTCTATTATTTCTGCCGCATCTTCGGGCAAATTAATAAGGTAGCCCGGCATATCAATGGGGTTGATTGGTTCAACTAATGCCTCAACCCCGTGAAGGCTAAAATGCGATGCCGCAGTTTTAAGATTTTGCAAAAAAGTATTTTGATAAATATCTTTGTTTTCGCCATCCGGCACTATTCCGGCAAGAACATGTATTCTTGGACAACCAACTATGCGTGCATAAAGGGCTGCTTGCTCAACCCCTTCGTTGAATTCGCCTTCCCTGCCAGGAATACAACCAATGCCCCTCTCGCCGCCATCCCAATTACCGGGGGGTGCGTTAAACAATACCACCCTGACCCCGGCATCATCAGCTAATTGGCGAATGGTTTCAGGGCTATGCTCGTAGGGAAACAGAAATTCGACCGCCTCAAACCCGGCCTGAGCTGCCGCCAAAAAGCGCCCCTCAAACGGATGTTCGGTAAAAAGAAACGAAAGATTGGCGGCAAAACGTGTCATACTATGATTTGAAGCCGAAATTGGACCACAATTCAAGCACTGAAACCTCATAAACCGCATTCACCCGGTTGCGCGCGCGCCCACCAAGGAATAAGTTGGCTTAGAACCCAAGGTGAAACCCAAAACCAAAGAAGTAATAAAATAATATGAAATCGGATTTGATTCAAAAATACGACCTGCGTGTTCCTCGTTACACCAGCTATCCTACATCTCCTCAATTTAGCGAGCAGGTTGATGGCGGCGTTTACAAACGCTGGTTGGGCGAGTTGAACCCAAAAACCGAGTTATCGCTTTATTTTCATATTCCGTTTTGCGCTGAAATGTGTTCGTTCTGCGGTTGTTATACCAAAATTGTAAAACGCTACGATCCGGTTGCCGAATATATGGACGCCCTGTTGGCGGAAATAGACCTTGTTGCCGATGCGCTACCCGAACGTATGACGGCCAAACACCTACATTGGGGTGGCGGTTCGCCAACCATGTTAAAAGGTGAAGACTGGATGGCAATAATGGAAAAGCTTCGTTCGCGCTTTGACGTGGCCGACAATGCAGAAATTGCGGTCGAACTTGACCCCCGCACCGCCAGCGAAGAATACATTGCCCAGTTAGAAAAAGCAGGCGTTAATCGCGCATCGATTGGCGTGCAGTCATACCGGGCAAAAGTTCAAGAAGCGATTAATCGCATTCAACCATACGAAATAACGGCACAGGTTATCGAATGGCTACGCGCCCATTCCATCAACCATATCAATATGGATTTGATGTATGGCCTGCCCCATCAAACCGTGGACGAAATGGAAGACATGATAGACAGGACGGTTGAATTGCAACCCAACCGCATTGCATTGTTTGGTTATGCCCATGTTCCGTGGATGAAATCACATCAAAAACTTATAAACGAAGACGATCTTCCCGGTACGCAAGAAAGATGGGACCAATTCACCATTGCCGGAAACAGATTGGTTGAAAAAGGTTACGTTAAAATTGGTTTCGACCATTTTGCCCATCCCGATGACAGCATGGCGCACGCAATTGAATCCAGTGAACTACATAGAAACTTTCAAGGTTATACAACCGATACCGCGCCAGCCATGCTGGCCTTTGGTGCATCAGCCATTGGCTACCTGCCCCAAGGTTATGTGCAAAACCTTTTGCCGTTAAAAGCATATCGCCAGTCTATTTATTCAGGCGTGTTGCCCACCGCCAAGGGTATTTCAATTAATGATGATGATAAAACAAGGCGCGAAGTTATCGAGCGCATAATGTGCGACCTTGAAGTTGACCTAGGATCAGTTGCCAAAGAATTTGGCGGCGATAAGGCCAGCCTAGAAAAAGATTTGGAAAAGTTAGCCCCGCTTATTGAAGACGGTATATGCGCCATAGATGGTGACAAGCTAAGCGTGCTCGAAGATGGTCGTCCATTTATTCGTTTGGTTGCAAGTGCGTTTGACGCATACCTAAAAACCAGCGAAGGCAGGCACTCAAAAGCGGTTTAAACCAAGTTCATTTTTGTAAATTTAGGCGCTTTCTAATTTCAGCGGCAATATCAAATGATGCATTAAGCGGCTGATGTGTCCAGCTTTCTAATTTTTCGCTTTCTTCCAATGGGCGGGCATAACCGTTGGCGTAAAGATCTTTGTGTAACAGACCGTGTTTGTGCGACGTTAGTTTTTTTGGCGAAAATATATAAAGCGGTTTTTCTGTTCCTGCGGCCTCGCTACACATTGAAACACTATCGCCAGTTACAATTACATGATCGGCCATGGCCAAATATGCCATATACGGGTTATCGCCCTTATCGCCCCATTTAAAAATAAATGATGGAATGTCTTTGATTGCATCGGTTAATGCGTCCGTCGCATCAATGCTTGTGCGCCTTGATGTTGTAACCAACAACGACCCACCCGTCTCGGCAACCAGTTTTGCCGCATGACTGCCAAGCTCGGTCGCAATTTGGGGTGTAAATTTCTTTCGTTTGGTATCGCCCCCAACAATAAGTGCGACCAGCGGGCCCGGCAGGTGGTCAAACCGCCCTTTCCATTCAATTCTTGCCGCCTCTAACGATTGTGCAGTCACGTTATGGGGTGCGCCAGTAATTTCAAATCGGTTAGGCGCTTTATCCATGGTGTCGTGACGAGGAACGCATATAAGATCAAAATCATCTTCACCAAATGAACCTGGAAACATGATTTGAATTAACGATGTTTTTCCATTGTTTAATTCTTTTATTTTGCGTGCAACCGGTGCGGTGCGCCTGCCTGCGGCTATTACAATATCGGGCCATGGGGCAGAAAGGTGTACACGGGATTTTTGCGCTACCGCGCTGAAAGAGGTCATCAGCATATAATTAGGGAGCGCGGCCGCCGCGGTATATTCAATTTCTTTTATTTCAAATGGAAACCCAAGCGCACGCCCCACGCCCAGCACCTGCGACCTGTTTCCGGCGCGATCATCAATAATCAGCCAAACGCTTTTATTGCTCATTTCACTATACTTTCCAATGATTCTGGCCAATGATCTGCCTAGAATCGCATAAATGCTAAATGCTTAGTGCCTTATTTATTGGTGTCCAACATCACATATGATTAGCTGAATAAATGCCATAATTACAGGTATCATAAAAGTATTGTTGACCAAGGCCTGTAAATTGTCGATTTTGGTGTAGTGCCAAGGCATAATAAGCATATGAAGCGGATTTATTAAAATGGTCTACACCATAAATGATATGGCAAAGTTTTCAGTCGGGCAGGTAATCCACAATACCCTGCTTGATTATCGTGGTGTCATAATCGATGTTGATCCGCTGTTTCGCGGCACCCATGGCTCGCCATCAGGGGGTTCTTCCGGACCTGCTGGGTCGGGAAATCCTTCCAATAATGGGCCGTGGTACCATGTTCTGGTTGATGGAACATCAGACTGGGCATATGTGGCCGAACGCAATCTTGAGATAGACATAGAGGGTGGCCCCATTGACCACCCCGATGTTATTGATTATTTCGATAAAATGACAGAAAGCGGATACAGCCCACACCGAAATATTATCAACTAAGTTGTTTCCCTTAACATATCAAATCTGAAGGATCGCCATTTTATGAGCGCCGCCAATACAAAGCCGTCAAGCAACCCAGCTGGTCTGGAAGCCGCAAAAGTGCTTCTCGATATAAAAGCCGTAAATTTTCGCCCCGAGGAGCCATATATATTAACCTCCGGCTGGGCCAGTCCGGTTTATATTGATTGCCGCTGGCTTATTTCGTTTCCGGCTGAACGCGCCCGAATGATGGATTTAGCGGTTGAAACACTAAAGGCCAATACCGACTTTGCAAAAATAGATGCGTTTGCCGGCGGTGAAACTGCTGGCATTCCCTATTCGGCCTGGATTTCACAATTAACCGACAAACCTATGCTTTATGTTCGCAAAAAACCCAAAGGATTTGGTCGCAACGCCCAAATCGAAGGAAACATGCCCGAAGGAAGCCACGTCCTGCTGGTAGAAGACCTTGCCACCGACGGTGCCAGCAAAATCACCTTTGTTGACGCGTTAAGAAATGCTGGCGCAACCGTATCTGATGCTTTCGTTGTATTTTTCTATGGTGCTTTTCCCGGTGCGTTGGATACTTTAAAAAAATCCGGCGTCAATATGCACTACCTAGCAACATGGTGGGATGTTTTGGAAGTAGCAGAAAAAGAAAAATCTTTCTCACCCGAAGCCATCAAGGGCGTAAAAGATTTTTTAGCCGACCCGTTAAAATGGTCAAAAGACCACGGCGGCAAATAGCCCGCGCCCAAAAATACAATTTTTTTAAAATTTCACACGCACAGCCTATTTTAGGTTGGGTGTATAATTGTGACAAAAACGCCTTAATCTTGCCCTGAATTACGCCACATTAGAGGTTGATAATATACTTAATGAAAAAACAGTAGCAACGCTTAAGGAGAATAAAATGAAAAAGCTCGCAGCATTTACAGCAATCTCATTAGTAGGCGCGACCCTTTTGGCCGTTCCGGTTTTGGCCCACGGTAGCGGTGGAATGGGGTCGGGAAACCACATGGGAAATAGCCATACGGGAGGCATGATGGGTCATGGTGCAATGCACTCTCAGGAATACTCTGATATGACCCCCGCCGACAGGGATTCCATGCACAAGGAAATGGGTACGGTCATAAAGAAATGGATGCCCAATTTCGCATTTAATGATGGCGAAGATTGTGGCTATAAAAAAGGCAAAACCGACAAATAATCTACCCCCTACCGCCCGCTACTAAATTGTAATTTAGTAGCGGGCAAATTCATTATTTTCTAAACGCCTTTGGTTACATTTTATTAACCCCACGGGAATATCTTTTTAATTATCAACCTTGGGGATATGAACGTGTCTAATGAAAATGATGGCCTAAATAATAATGAAACCTCAGAAAACAGGGGTCATTTCTTTGCCGATATAAACACGGTATTCCCATTTTTAGGGAAACATTATTTCCTTATTTTCTATTTTGGTCGCCACCTACACCCTCGCCAACAAAACCAGCTAGTAAACCAGCGCACCATGGGAAACTGGATTGTTGTTTTGTTAATGGGTGCGCTTTTATTCGGTTTTGCTTATGGTGCATTGCAGGTCATCGATTGGCGACTGGATCAGAGCACGGTTACGCCCAAGGGTGCATCCACCCATGTTTTACCACCACAAATAAAAACAAATTCAATGGCAGGTTAGTAAAAAAAGCTTACTATGATGTCGATAAATGAAATCATAGTAACAAGGCCTTAAATTGAACAATAAAACACCCAATTCATATGGCGCCCGCGACATAGCGAGCCAAATTCATCCATATACAAACCTAACGTCTCACCTTGAGAACGGGCCGTTGGTCATTACCTCTGGTGATGGCGTTCGGGTTTTTGACGAAGATGGAAAAGGATACATCGAAGGCATGTCCGGTCTTTGGTGCACATCGCTGGGGTGGAGCGAAAAACGCCTTGTTAATGCCGCAACCAAAAGCATGGATAAACTTGCCTTTTATCATAACTTTACCGGCAAGGCGCCTGAGATAACCATAGATTTAGCTGAAAGATTATTAAAGTTGGCCCCTGCTCCGCTTAATAGTGGTGGCTCAAAAGTATTTTTTGCCAATTCAGGTTCCGAGGCAGTCGACACGGCAATTAAATTTATCTGGTACATAAACAATACGCGCGGCCATCCTGAAAAAAAGAAAATCATTTCAAGAATAAAGGCATATCACGGCGTAACCGTTGCGAGCGCGTCATTGACCGGGCTTCCCCTATGTCAAAATGATTTTGATTTACCCATAGCCGGAATTATTCATACCGATTGCCCACATCATTACCGTTTTGCCCATGATGGCGAAAGCGAAGAAGATTTCTCAACCAGATTAGCAAAAAATCTTGAAGAGCTTATTTTAAAAGAAGGCCCGGAAACAATTGCCGCCATGTTTATGGAGCCAGTAATGGGTGCTGGCGGAGTTATTGTTCCGCCAAAAACATATTTTGAAAAAATACAGGGCGTATTAAAAAAATACGACATTCTTGTTGTTGCCGACGAGGTAATATGTGGCTTTGGTCGCACCGGAAACATGTGGGGGTCTGATACATATGGAATTCGCCCCGATATGATTACCATGGCCAAGGCATTGTCTTCTGCCTATGCCCCCATATCTGCATTGATAGTATCGACAGATATTTTTTCTGGCCTGCTTGCGGGCAGTGAAAGAAATGGGCCGCTTGGTCACGGCTTCACCTATTCAGGGCACCCATTGGGTGCGGCGGTTGCGATGGAGACGTTAAATATTTACGAAGAACGAGACATTGTTTCAGAAGTAAAAAATAAATCTCCATTTTTTCAAGAAGGTCTTCAGGAATTTGCTTCCCACCCATTGGTCGGCGAAGTTCGCGGAGTTGGCCTAATCGGTGCTATCGAATTGGTAAAAAATAAAAGCACCAAGGAGGCTTTCGACCCAAAAGATGCTGTTGGCTCTCATTTGGTTGCAGACGCACAGACGGAGGGGGTTATCCTTCGGGCCATGGGAGACACCGTTGCCTTTTCCCCGCCGCTAATAATAAGCGAAGCGGAAATGACCGAAATGTTCGCATCTTTCGGGCGGGCGCTTGATAAAACCGTCAAATGGATAGCAGCAAAAAATATTTAATAATGGCTAAAATGCCTATTTTCAGCCACTTTTATCTTGTATATTCACATTCTTGCTCAAAAGTGCCAGATTCCTTTATTATGGAAGAAACTATTGTAAAAAAACGCCATTAGTCAGCATCTTTTTATTTATTTAAGAGCCACAATAATACGGCCAAGACAAAGGTGCTAGACGTGCCCCGGAGGAATTAATGGACTACGACAAATTTTTTGCCGACAAAATCGGTGAACTAAAGGCTGAGGGAATATATAGGGTCTTTGCCGACCTTGAACGCCAAGCGGGGAACTTCCCCAAGGCCAAAGCCCATATTGATGGCAACCTTCGTGACATAACCGTATGGTGTTCTAACGATTATATGGGTATGGGGCAAAACCCTGATGCCATAAAAGCAATGGTTGATACGGCTACCAACTACGGCGTTGGAGCTGGTGGCACCAGAAATATTTCCGGCACCACTCATCAGCACGTTCTTTTAGAAAAAGAACTTGCCGAACTTCATCAAACCGAAGCCTCTCTTGCGTTTGGTTCTGGCTGGATGGCAAACTTAACTACCCTTTCAACCATTTGCTCGCTGGTTCCAGGGTGTGTTGTTATTTCAGATTCCAAAAACCATAATTCGATGATTGAGGGAATTCGTCATTCGCGCGCGGAAAAACATATTTTCCGTCACAATGACATTGAGGACCTTGAACGTATTTTACAATCCATTGACGCAGACCGCCCAAAGCTTATTGCGTTTGAATCTGTTTATTCAATGGATGGCGACATTGCACCCATGAAAGAAATTTGCGATCTGGCCGATAAATATAACGCAATGACATTCTTGGATGAAGTTCATGCGGTTGGCCTTTATGGTGAACATGGTGCAGGCGTTGCTGAACGTGATGGCTTAATGCATCGCATAACCATAATTCAAGGAACAATGGCCAAAGCATTTGGCGTTGTTGGTGGCTATATAGCCGGCAGTCGAGACATGTGTGATTTTGTTCGTTCTTATGGTGCTGGGTTTATTTTTTCAACCTCAACCCCGCCTGCGGTTGCCGCAGCTTGTCGCGCCAATATTAAATACCTAAAAGAACATAACGATCTTCGCATTAAACATCAGGAACGTGCTGCAACGCTAAAGAAAAAGTTCTCCGATGCAGGCTTACCGGTTATGGATTCTGAAAGCCATATTGTTCCGGTTCTGGTTGGCGACCCAGTTTTATGCAAACAAGCATCTGATGAATTGATGAACGTACATAACATTTATGTTCAACCAATCAACTATCCAACTGTTGAACGCGGAACAGAACGTCTGCGCTTTACCCCCACCCCGCTACACGATGATGACCTTATGGACACTTTGGTCACCGCACTAAAAGATGTTTGGGGAAAGCTGGGGCTTAAGGCAGCGGCTTGAGCAAAATATTCGTCATTTGGCTATAATATATACAGCCACCTGTCTCGTCATCTATACGTTGAGGTTAACCTGAATGTTTGCCGATAACACCCTTACCCCCAAGGAAGCCGTTCGCCTTTGTGCGCTAGGCACTATCGAGCTTGCGGCCGGGCCAATGCGTTATAGCGAACTGGCAGACGCAATTAGGCATTTTATCAGCCGCATAACCGGGCCCTCGTTAGATATTATGGGAACATCGATAGAACTGCTTAGGTACGAAGGATTGGTTGATGCGGTTGATGGCAAGGGCATGGAAGATGATTCGCAATTAATATTAACCGATGACGGACGCAAAGAATTCCGCAACCTTATGACGGCCAAATTGCGGGCATCTGGCAGCGATGTAAACAAGCTAATAACAACACTAAAACTGCGCTTTATCCACCTACTACCCACCGAAGACCAGTGCCAGCAAGCGGAAATACTTATCGATACCTGCGAAACTGAACTTGCTCGCCTTGTAGATCTGCGTTCCCATCATGGAGAAGACCCTGGATTTTTAAGTGAATGGCTCAACCACGATATTGGACAACTTGAACGCCACCTAGAATGGCTGGTGGGAATAAGCGATAGATTGTGCCGGGAGTAGGTATTTTTTCAAAACAAAACACCCAGATGGGGATTTAAATAATAAATGCTAAAAAATAATTTCCGTTACGATTTTTGAACAAGAACTTCCAATCCCATAAGCAACTGCTGGCCTTCTTTGCCGCCATCGCCTTTTAATTTGTGCCCTATGATTACCTGCATGGCATCAACATATACGCGAATTTTTGCAATTTCCTTTGGCCCAATTTTGTCTAGCTTTTCAACAAGACGACAAAGCTTGTCACCAACGGCGGTCATTAATTCATAATCAAAGCTTCCGCCCTGACCCTTCATGTCGTGGGCTACATTAAAAACACCCAGCAATAATTCTTTTTGATCACCATTTCCATCTTTAAGGTTTTTGTATGCAGCTTCAAGCTTCACCAAATCTTCCTTGGCCCAATTAACATAATCACCGGCAAGATTGGAAATTACTTTCTCAGCTCTCGCTATGGCATCAAGGTCAACTGCACCGGGCCCGCCCTTTTCAACTTTGCTTTGAAGATTAGTTGGTGGGTTTATGATTTCAGAATCGTCTGACATGGTTTTTAGTGTGCTTCCTGTTGGTTTTTTATTGCTCGTTATTTAAAGAATACTCAAATGAGGCCAAATTCGCAAGCGTGCTATCCGAATCTACCCATTAAGAAGAGCGTTGATTTCGTCCTGCGAAAGTTCTGGTGTCTCAGCGTCGTCGCCGTCTTTGTCAGCGTCGCCCTTATTGCCGCCGGCATCATCCTTAAGTTTATCGGAAATAGACCCTACACTGCCTTCAACTTCGCCCTTGTCTGCTTTGCGTCGTTCCGGCCCATTGTAATTCGGGTTTTCTTTGCGCCGCCTATCGGGACCAAAATAAATACCCGCACGAATAAACGGGCGCGGGTTTTCAATAATGGTGCGAATTCTTGAATAAATTCCCTTAGCTGAAATTGGTTTTGCCAAAAATTCATGGACACCTGAATCGCGCGCTTCCATAACGCGGTGCATTTCTGTGTGGCCAGTTAGCATAATTATAGGAACAAATGGATTGGGGCTGTCGGTTCCAGTGCGAACCATACGAACAAAATCAAGCCCATCTAATGGCTGCATAGACCAATCGCAAATAATAACGTCGGCTGGAAAATGGCGAAGCTCTTTAAAGGCATCGGCGCCGTCGCCTGCCTCAAGAATACTTTTAACGCCAAGCGCATGCAGAATGCTTTTCACAAGCGCACGCATATGTTTATTGTCATCAACTATAAGAAAATTGAGTCTGGATAAATTATAATCAGCCATACTCTTTAATTTACCCTTACTACTCTATGCATCAACAATAATTTGCCGAGCGACCAATCACTCAGAATAACTATACATATGTTGTGGGCCGCGCGGTTAAGCAAGTCCTAACGTGCTGTCTAATATAGCCATTTTCCTCTTTAGTGGGCTGTAAATCCAGTCAATATTGCAATTGAGGCACATTTTTAGGGTAAAAACAGCTCAATCATGGTCCTTTGACTTGCTACAATAGCGGGTTTACACATCAATATCACTTAATACAGGCTCATCAGCAAATGCATAAATCCATCAGCGTAAAGGGTGCCCGCGAGCACAATCTAAGGGGTATTGATGTAGATATCCCAAGAGATTCTCTTGTGGTTATTACCGGGCTATCTGGTTCAGGCAAATCATCCTTAGCATTTGACACAATTTATGCCGAAGGCCAACGCCGTTATGTGGAAAGCCTGTCGGCATATGCGCGTCAATTTCTTGAACTTATGTCCAAACCAGATGTGGATTCCATCGATGGCCTAAGCCCGGCAATATCAATCGAGCAAAAAACAACCTCGCGCAACCCCCGCTCAACAGTCGGCACCGTAACCGAGATTTACGATTACATGCGTCTATTGTGGGCCCGGGTCGGTGTGCCCCATTCACCCGCAACCGGGCTTCCTATCGAAAGCCAAACCATAAGCCAAATGGTTGACCGCGTTATGACCACAAAAGAAGGATCTAGGCTTTTATTGCTGGCACCCATAGTTCGTGGTCGCAAAGGTGAATATAAAAAAGAATTAAAGGATCTGGCAAAACGCGGGTTTCAACGAGTAAAAATAGACGGTGAAATGATGGACATCGAAGATGTCCCGACGCTGAATAAAAAAATAAAGCACGATATAGAGGTGGTGATTGACCGTATAAAGTTAAAAAAAGGAATTGAAAGCCGTTTGGCCGACAGCTTTGAAACGGCATTAACGTTGGCCGATGGTATTGCATTTGTAGATAATGCAGACACCAATGCGCGTAACGTATTTTCGGCAAAGTTTGCCTGCCCCGTTTCTGGTTTCACCATTGACGAAATCGAGCCCCGACTATTTTCATTTAACAATCCGTTTGGCGCCTGCCCGGCTTGTGATGGGCTTGGAACTAAAATGTACATCGACCCTGAACTTGTGGTTCCCGATAGGGCGAAGTCTCTTTCTGCAGGTGCTATCGGGCCGTGGTCTAACTCAAGCTCTCCCTACTATGCGCAAACCCTTGAAAGCCTTAGCCGTCACTACAAATTTGATGTCCAAAAGCCTTTTGAAAAATTATCAAAAAAAATTCAAGACATTATCATTTACGGCACCAAGGGTGAAAACGTCACCATGCGCTATGTTGATGATAAAAAAACCTACGAGGTAACCAAACCTTTTGAAGGCGTAATACCCAACATGGAACGACGCTGGCTGGAAACTGACAGCAACTGGGTGCGTGATGAGCTTTCAAAATACCAAACTGTAACCAGCTGTGATGCCTGCGGCGGGCACCGACTAAAACCAGAGGCATTAGCAGTAAAAATTGATAAACTGCATGTTTCCGAGGTTACAAATAAATCTATTGCCGAATTGGTAAAATGGTTTGGTGGGCTTGAGAAAAAATTAAATAAGAAAGAACGTGAAATCGCAGGACGAATTTTGCGCGAAATTAACGAACGCCTTGGCTTTCTTAAAAATGTTGGGCTCCAATACCTTACCCTTGCACGTTCATCTGGTACCCTTTCCGGTGGCGAGAGCCAACGCATACGTCTGGCATCACAAATAGGTTCGGGTCTTACGGGTGTTCTTTACGTGCTGGACGAGCCATCCATTGGCCTGCATCAACGTGATAATGACCGCCTACTAGGAACCTTGAAAAGATTACGTGATTTGGGCAATACGGTAATTGTGGTCGAACACGACGAAGATGCCATCCGTTCGGCAGATTATGTTATCGACATGGGCCCCGGTGCCGGCGTTCATGGTGGCTACGTTGTTGCCCGTGGTACGCCCAAGAAAATAATGGCCACCAAGAAAAGCCTGACCGGGCAATACCTAAACGGAAAACAGGAAGTTGCCGTTCCCAAAACACGCCGAGACGGCCACAAGGGGCAAAAATTAACCGTGGTCGGTGCTGAACAAAATAATCTAAAAAAAATCAATGCTGATTTCCCCCTGGGCACCTTTACCTGTGTAACCGGTGTTTCTGGTGGCGGAAAATCAACGCTGGTGGTTGATACCCTTTACCGGGCCACGGCCAAACATCTGCACGGTAGTCGTGTACACCCCGGAAGCCACAAACGTATTGATGGGTTGGAGTTGATAGACAAGGTTGTGGATATTGACCAATCCCCCATTGGCCGAACTCCAAGATCAAACCCCGCTACCTATACCGGCGCATTTACCCCAATTCGCGAATGGTTTGCCGCCCTGCCGGAGGCAAAACGTCGCGGTTACAAAGCCGGAAGGTTTTCGTTCAACGTAAAAGGTGGCCGTTGCGAAGCCTGTCAGGGTGATGGCGTAATAAAAATAGAAATGCATTTCCTGCCCGATGTTTATGTTGAATGTGACGTCTGCAAAGGCAGGCGCTACAACCGTGAAACCTTGGAAATACAGTTTCGCGACAAATCTATTGCCGATGTTTTGGATATGACGGTTGAAGAAGGCTTGGTTTTTTTCATGGCGGTTCCATCCATAAAGGACAAGCTGGCAACCCTAACCCAAGTAGGGCTTGATTATATCCATCTAGGCCAACAGGCGACCACCCTTTCTGGTGGCGAGGCACAAAGGGTAAAGCTGGCCAAAGAGCTATCTAAACGGGCCACCGGACGCACCCTTTACATTTTGGATGAACCAACCACCGGGCTTCACTTTCATGATGTAAACAAGCTGCTAGAGGTGCTTCACGCGCTGGTTGATGCTGGAAATACCATGGTGGTTATTGAGCATAATCTTGATGTTATAAAAACCGCAGACTGGATAATTGACCTTGGCCCCGAAGGCGGTTCCGGTGGAGGGCAGGTTGTGGCCCAAGGAACCCCGGAGGAGGTGGCGGCTAACCCAAAAAGCTACACCGGGAATTATCTTAAAAAATGCCTCAAAACCAAAAACCCAAATAAAAAGAAATAGTATTAATTTCAAATACTTATGTAATATTTTTAATGCTATCTGTCACGCATGCCTGATGGTGTGTGATGTTCGTCACATGCCATTTTCACATAAAGGGACAATATAGATAAAATTTGATGGAAGTTTTAATCCAATTAAAATCTAAAACGGGGCGGAATTATGGGTAATCTAGGGTGTGAAAGAAACGTTTGTTTTTATAATTCTAGCGGTAAATGCGCGAATATTGCAGTCAGTGTAACCAATAAATGTGATCTTTTTCTCGACCTAAATAACAAAAAAAAATGGAGCCCGACATCCCTTGTCCGTCCGGATATGAAAATCCAATCCCGTGCCACAGACAACGCAAAAAAAGTGGCCGGCGCAAAAATATAATTAGCACCCGCCACCTCCTTAAAATCTCATATTTTGACTAAGCTTGACGTTCTGTCGGAAGCCCGGCTTTGTTCCATGCCCTTACCCCACCATTAAGAATAGAGACATCATTAAAACCAGCTGATTTTAAAAGCTTAGCCACCCGTGGTGAGCGGTTCTGGGTACGACAAGTAACCACCACTGACGCATCTTTATGTGGGGCAAGTTTGTCGCCTAATTCGTTTATTCTGCCGGCAAGCGTTGCGGCATCAAGGTTGATAGACCCTGGAACATGGCCCATTTCACCAGTAAATTCTGCACCGGTTCGCACATCTATAACCAGAACATTGTCGCCATTATCCATACGGCCTTTAACTGCATTCGGGCTGTGAAATGGTATTCCCCATGCCAATATGCGGGGCATGAACTTAAATATCATAAAAATACTAGCGGCAAGCGCGATACTAATCATTGAATCCGAGGTAAGCTGATCCACGGTTGATCTCCTATATGTTAAATTATTGGTCAATCTTGCAGATGAATTAGTCCCGCAAAGGGCCCAAGTCAAGGAAGGTGGAGCAAATGTTTGCTCATCAAGCTTTTGTAAGTGTTGCAGCGTACTTCTATCGGCTTATTTTGGTCGCTGGCCTTTTCCTTATTTCTTCTGCCGCTCTGGCCGCACCGCAAATTGTTGAGTGTCGTAGCATCATTGGTGGAGCAAACAAAACCGGCTTGATTCCAATGGTTACTTTTGATCCGGATTGGGGGATTGTGCGCATATCTACGTCAGAACTGTCTTGCCGGGAACCAATAGAGGTTTGGAGCCAGCGTGGGCTCCCTTGGCCTGTCAAAATCATGCCTGGGTCAGAGGCCCCGAAATTGTTTCGGGATATGACCAAGACCCCAGCTCCCGTAAAAGAGGTTGAAAAACCTGCGCCCGTCGCAATAGAAGTTAAGCCTACTGAACCCGCTGTGCCCGTTGTGCCTGTTGAACCCGCTGTGCCCGTTGTTCCCGTTGAACCAGAACCTATCCCGCCACAGCATACCCCAACGAAAGACGATGTTGTTACCACCCCTCCTGAGCCCGTGGTTACACCTCCCGAGCCCGTGGTTACCCCCTATCCCTCAAAAACCAATAAAACCAGCATTATATCCGAACCAGAGGTGGTGCCAGAAATGACTGCCCCTGAAGAGAGCGCTACCAAATCCCCCAGTCTAGCGGATCTCGTGCAATCAAGAATGCGGCTTGGTGCTGAAGAGACAAAAGATGAAAACATCACAAAAGAGGAACCCGAACAGAGTGACGCCCCTTACCTATGGATTGGGCTGGTCGTAATCGGTTTAGTTGGTGGGGGTGTGTTTTTATTTTTCTATGGTCGCTCCTCCGGCACAAAAGACGAGGATAAGGAAGAAAATGGGGAAGATGATGAGGATGAGGAAGAAAATGAAAAGTAGGACGGTTATTTAAGTTTTAGCCAATTGCGAAAATCCAAGCGGTGCATCTTGCTAAAAGGTGTTGCCACCCACGCCCATAGGGATTATCCCTGCCAGCCATGCCTGAAAACACACCAGATATCACCAAAGAAGGGTCAGTTCACGTAATTGGCGGTGGCCTAGCCGGTAGCGAGGCCGCATGGGCACTGGCGGCCATGGACATTCCGGTGGTTTTGCACGAAATGCGCCCGACACAGGGAACCCCCGCCCACCAAGGTGAGGGTTTGGCTGAACTGGTGTGCTCCAATTCATTCAGGTCTGATGATTTTGAGGCTAATGCGGTTGGTGTGCTGCACGAGGAAATGCGCCGAGCAGGTTCTTTGGTAATGAAGGCCGCCGAAGAAACCCGCGTTCC
This sequence comes from uncultured Thalassospiraceae bacterium, assembly GCA_965603095.1. Taxonomy (GTDB): domain Bacteria; phylum Pseudomonadota; class Alphaproteobacteria; order Rhodospirillales; family Magnetovibrionaceae; genus DAOVVL01. The sequence continues at coordinate 16,800 of CBFDBQ010000025.1, forward strand.
CGCAGGCGGTGCGTTGGCGGTGGACCGCGATGCATTTTCCGACTACATCACCAATGCCATTGCCGATAACCCATTAATAACGGTTTTGCGCGAAGAAATCACCGACCCCGCCGCCATTGATGCAAAAATTGTGATAATCGCCACCGGGCCGCTTACTTCGGATGGACTATCACAAAACATTCGCAAGCTTACCGGGGCCGAGCAGATGGCGTTTTTTGATGCCATAGCCCCAATAATTCACTTTGACAGCATAGATTTTGAAAAAGCATGGTTCCAATCGCGCTACGACAAAGGTGATGGCAAAGATTATATCAACCTTCCCATGTCAAAAGACCAATACGACGACTTTATTGATGCACTAATAAGCGGAGAAAAGGTCAGCTTTAAAGAATGGGAAGAAAGTACCCCCTATTTCGAAGGCTGCTTGCCCATCGAGGTTATGGCCGAGCGCGGCCCACAAACACTTTCGTACGGACCAATGAAACCGGTTGGGCTGACCAACCCCCATAACCCCACGGTTAAACCTCATGCGATTGTTCAACTTAGGCAGGATAACAAGCTGGGAACATTGTGGAATATGGTTGGCTTTCAGACCAAGCTTATCTACGGCGAACAAAAACGTATCTTCAAATCCATCCCCGGACTTGAGAATGCCGAGTTTGCCCGTTTAGGTGGCCTGCACAGAAACACATTCATCAAAAGCCCGGAATTGCTGGACGGGGCATTAAGACTTAAATCAAACCCAAAAATCCGCTTTGCCGGGCAAATAACCGGGTGCGAAGGCTATGTGGAAAGTTCAGCCATGGGCATAATGGCTGGACGCTTTGCTGGGCGGGAAATTCTTGACCAGGACATCACCCAACCGCCACCAACCACCGCCATGGGCGCACTGTTGACCCACGTTACCAAAGGGGCCGAGGCCGACACATTCCAGCCCATGAACATTAATTTCGGGCTATTCCCACTGCCAGACGAAACCCGGCCAAATGGCAGGTCACTAAAAGGGCGTGAACGCAAAGCATCAATGGCCAAGCGTGCACTAAAAGATTTTGATGTCTGGATAAATAGCCAGTCTATCTAGCGATTAATAAATTCTTCCATGGCATCGGCAAGATCATCGCCATATAGATCGCGAAAAAAATGCCCAGCCCCATCAATCACAGCCATTTCGATTTTGCCTGATTGCACAAACGGTTTGGCCGCATCGTGCATTTTGGGGTTTACCGTATCTTCGCTGGCAATAACCAACAAAGTGGGTTTGGTAATTTTAGGAATAACCGTTGGGGTGTCGCGGCGCATATCGTTGTTATAATAACTAACAAAGCTTTTGGCCGTTGCGTCGGCACCGGGGCAGTAAAGAAGCCCCACCCCCTTCATCATTTCAGCGCCCTTTCCAGCAGTTATCAACGCTTCAGCCCGGGCCAGAACACTTTCAAGCTCTACTTTGTGTGATCTTTTGAACCCCTTTGCCGCTTTATCATTGCTCCATGTGCCGGGAGCCACCAGCACAACCCTGGAAATTGATGGTCGGTCTTTTTCTCCTGCATACCACGCAACCTGATTACCCCCACGGGAATGCCCAACAATGGTTATATTTTTTGCGCCTTTTTGTTCCAACCAATCCAGCCACAGGGATATTTCATCCAGAAAATCAGTATTTTTGTGGGTATGAGGTATGGCACAATCATACATTCCAGTTCGGTTGCTTATGCCCAGTGCCAATGTATGAGCCAGCGAACTTATTCCACGCTCGGCCAACAATTCTTGTATAGCCACTATTATTTCCATGCCATTGTGGGCCAGTGTGCCGTGGGTGATGAGCGCGACCCCGTCGGACAGAGATTTTCCATCGGCCAGCACAAGATTTGCATTCAATTTTAGGTCATTTTTGGCAGAAATCTGTACTTTTTCAGCGTTTGCATTGGTGGCAACAAGGAAAACCGACAGAAAAACAGCAAGCATAGAGCGCAACATCATATTATTTCCTTATAAACGAAGACTTAAATGTCCATTAGCTAGAGTGGGTTAAGTATACAAATGTGGTGGCAAAGGTAGCATAAGAGGCAAAATCGGCTAAATTACAATTAAGGGTTATGTGGTAACTATAACCGGATAAAAAGCTTGAGGAAATGACATAGCCATAAATTACAAATCTGATGGTTTGCTTGGCGTTGCCCGCATTATAGCGCGCGCGATGGTAGTCATGCTTGCCCTTTGTACATTTACCATTTCATCCGGCGTGTCTGCCCAAGAACAATTCGATACGGGCTATGCGACCAAGGTATTGTTCATGGCGGTTGATAAAAATGACCTACCCGGTGTTCGTGCGGCAATCGAAGGCGGGGCAAGCGTAGATGCCGTTAACCCGCTAGGCATGCAGGCGGTTGATATTGCGGTTGACCGTGGCTATTACGACATAGCGCACTACCTTATTTCCGTTAGAACACTGTTGGCCGAAAAAGCAAAAAACAATCCGCCTGTTGTACAGGCTATTGCACCCGTCCCGGCTGAAGAATGGGCCGCCCGTGTTACCCCGCCCACGGAAATTATAACGGAAACTATAATTGCTGAAGCTCCTGCAAGCATCCCGGCAAAGACACCGGTTGAAACGCCAGTTGAAACACCGGTTGAAACGCCAGTTGAAACACCGGTTGAAACGCCAGTTGAAACTGTTGTTGCCGTAACGCCAAAGTCAAAACCAGAAGAACCAAAACCAGAAGAACCAAAACCAGAATTACCAGTTGTGGAAAAAGTAGAGCCACAAGCCATTGTAGCAGAAGCGCCCATGCCTAAGAAATTGGCAACCCCGCCTATTCCACTATCAAGGCCAGAAATAACACCGGCAATAGCGCCAACAACAGAAGAAACAAAAGCAGTTGCCGAGGTTGTGACCCCTAAAATTGAGCCAGAGATAATTACCGAGGTTACTGAAACAATTGAGCCGAAAGCTGTAGAGACAGTAAAAGAAGAAATTATAGAAATAGCCGAAGCCCCTACAACTGAACCCGCCCCAACACCAGTTGAGCCAATGGAATCAATCGAAGAAATTATTGAACCTAGCGTCAAGTCAATTGCAGAACCAATTGCTGTGGCTGAAGAGCCTGCCCAAGAAAATTCTAATGATGTAACGATGTTGGAATCCATTGTTAAAAATAATGTTGAAAATAATGTTGAAAATAATGAAACAATAAAAACCGTAACCGCTGAACTTCCGCCAAAACCAGTGCCAGAACCAGCGCCAGAACCAGCGCCAGAACCAGTAATGGAATTGCCGTCATCACCCGAACCAGAAGCACAAGCCCCGGAACCAACAGTAGAGACGGAAATCGCTCAGGCACCAAAACAAGAACCAAAACCAGAGCCAAAACTAGAGCCAAAACTAGAGCCAAAACTAGAGCCAAAACTAGAGCCAAAACTAGAGATTGTGGCTGAGCCTTCTGTGCCGGAACCTATTGTGGAGCCCAAACCGGAACTAATCACCCAACAGCCGGAAGCAACACCAGAACCAGAAATAAAATCTGAACCCGCCAAGCTAGCTGATAGTGCGCCCGCTCCGACGGCGGCTGAATCTCTTGTTGAACCCATGGTGCCAACAGCAAAAATTGTAGAAACACAGTCTGCAACCATGCAATTTTTCTCTACGTTTCTTGATTTTTTCAAACCGCCAAATACAACAGGCGTAGTTAGAGCTGTAAAGCGTGACCCCGAACAAGGTAATGTAAATGTGACGCAACAATCGTCTCGCTCTGCGGTTGCGCCCCGCGATGGTGGTGTTGAGGCAAACGTCCTTGCCCAACAACTTAAAAATCTAGAGCAACAGCAAAAAGAATTCCTAATCAACAACCCGCCACAAGAAACAAATCAAGAGATTGATCTTGTATTTGAAGAAAACGTGGAGCCAAAACAAAATAAGGAAAAAACAATATCTGCTGAAAAAGATATTATTCCTGATCCGTTTGCAGAACCAACCAGTGTAAGCAAACTAGAAACCAAGCTGCCGCCGCACCCATCGGACGAAGACAAAATTGCTACCGATTTGCTTGATGGCCTTCTTGATGGTGATGCAACTGAAGCAATCGCACCAGATGAATTGGCGGGGCTTGAAGGAATTCTTGACGGTGCTCCCCCACCAGCAGATGGCCTAAGTGGGCTTGAAGGTCTTCTTGATTCAACTGATGAAAGCCAAACAGCAAGCCTAGACGACGCGCCAGCAGATGGAGATTGGGCGCTAAAAGAACTTGATTCCGCATCCCTGCCCAATGTTGCAATTCCATCGGCTAGCGATATTGTCGCAAGCGGAAAAATACTCGAAGATGTTCAGCTTGCGCTAGGTGATGATGTTCATGTTGGTCAAGAATTTACGGAAAATCGTCTTCAGTTAATGAAAATAGAAACAATTCATCGCCCCTGCGTGGATAAACACGGAGATGGTACTCTTTTTTGTATAGATACTATTTTCTGGCCACTAGATATCGAGGAAAATTTCCGTGTTGATACGATTATGTATCAGGGCACGCGCGCAATCGCCAGATATGATGGTGGTGTAGCGACAAATTTCCATTCCATGTTTAATTCAAGCGCTTTCGATATTATTGCTAACTACTATACAAACAGATATGGCGCACCGACAAAATCAATAGCCCGCGCAATAGCCCCATTTGCTAAGCCGCGTCAAGAAAACCCGACGATGATTTGGCAAAGCCGTGAGCCGGGTACCGACCTTATTGTTAATCTAGAAATCAGAAAATTTGACGATGCCCGCGGCGGCTTCCCTGACACTGAACGTGGTGTAGTTATGCTTTATAAAAATCATGCTGAACCAATTTTTCCCAAACTATCCCAGCTTGAGCTAATGGTGCTTGAGCCCGATGATAAGGCCACTGCTGGCCTAAACGCGAGCGAACCGGCAACTCCCGATTCTGTTTGGTAATACATAAACCGCGAATCGAATTGTTGCAAAGGCGTTGCATAATAGCCTTTTGCATAATATAAAGCCGCCATAATGCACTGGAAATACGTCATTTTTTTGAAATACCTTGAAGATTAACCTTTAAGACATATATTCAGGTCAGAATTTTTTTAAGTATTACCAATGGGTAACAAGTTAACTTTGAAAAGGAATAAATTAATATGGCGGCAATTCTAACCAACCTCAGGAACACCGTAATTGCAGGATTTGCTCTTACAGTAATTCTTGTGGTGTTTGTTACAATGGTTACCGGTGAAGCATTTAATCCCAGCTTTGCTTATGGACAATTTATCACTCGCTGGCTTCATGTTCTTTCCGGCGTAATGTGGATTGGCCTGTTGTGGTATTTCAACTTTGTTCAGGCCCCCAGCATGCCTGCCATACCCGATGATCAAAAACCAGTAATAGGTAAATACATTGCACCGCGTGCATTGTTCTGGTTCCGCTGGGCTGCAATGGGTACCATCGTCTTTGGTTTGCTTCTAGCATTCCAAAACGGCTACCTGATGGATATGCTTTCAATCGGTGCCATGGATGGCTTTAGCAATCCCACGCACGTTACATTGGGCATAGGAATGTGGTTTGGTATTATTATGTGGTTCAACGTATGGTTTGTAATCTGGCCTAACCAGAAAAAAGTCATTGGCTTGGTTGAGGCTGATGCCGATGCCAAAGCAGCTGCGGCACGTACCGCAATGCTATTTTCCAGAACCAATACCCTGCTTTCAATTCCAATGCTTTACGCAATGGTTTCTGCTCAAAATATCTAACGAGCAAATACAAAGCAAAAATAAAAGGCTTGGCGTTCGCGCCGAGCCTTTTTTAATTAAGGTCTTTTTTCTGCTTTAAACCGCAAGTAGCGCAGCGGCGATCACGCGCCCCTCAAGAGCCAAAACATTATATGTTCTGCATGCCGCGCCAGTGGCCATCCACTCCAGCGGGATGGCAATTCCTTTAAAAGAATTTATCAATTCATCTGGTGGTCGGGTAAAGTTTTCACCGCAACCAATGATAAGAATTTCAGGTTTTGTTTTATATTCACGCACAGGCAATAACGATTTAAAATCTATATTGCTTGGCGATGTCATATTCCACGAAATACAGCTGTCAGTAAAAACAAGTAATGAGCCAGTATATTCAATGTTTGTTACGCGAAACCCACCATCACCATATGACTGAATGGATTGCTGACCCTTGGGAACCAGTGGTGTTATGTCTAATGACACTTTTTACCTCAAGAGATTATGTGGTTTAGAATTAAACCCGTTCAGCTACGGTATCTTCATCTGCGTTACCCCTTGAAACGCCCATGCGCAACAACAATGGAACCGCAAGGCACACCGAAGAATAGGTACCAATTAAGACGCCCCATATCATGGCAAAGCTAAAATCACGAATTACGCTACCGCCAAGGAAATAAAGGGCGGCCAATGCAAGTAAGGTTGTTAAGCTGGTAACAACAGTACGCGATAATGTTTCATTGGCGCTTTGGTTTAATAGCTCATCCATTGGTTTTACTTTATATTTACGCAGGTTTTCGCGCACACGGTCAAAAACCACCACCGTATCGTTGATGGAATAACCGGCAATGGTCAGGACAGCTGCAACAGTGGCCAGATTAAATTCAAGACCCAGCAACGCAAATATCCCAATGGTCGATATTACATCGTGCATTAGGGCAATAACCGCACCGAGACCGAACTGCCATTCAAACCTAAACCATATATAAACAAGTATTGCCAACATCGCCGATAAAATCGCGTACACACCGTTCATATACAGCTCGTCCGATACTTTCGGCCCGACAAGTTCCGTTCGGCGGTATTCAGAAACAATATCCCCCATTACCGCCTTGACGCTGCTTACTGCATCTTGTTGGGCGGCATCACCGCCGGGTTGACGTTGAATGCGAATAAGTATGTCATCGGGTGCGCCAAATTCCTGCAATTCAATTGAACCAAGACCAAGCCCGGAAAGTTTTCCGCGAATTATTGATATCTGATCGGGCTGAACAGTTTTAAGTTCAATCATTATGCCGCCGGTAAAATCAATACCGTAATTCAAGCCCTTGGTCATAAACAAACCAATTGATGAAATGGCGAGCATGGCTGAAAAAACAAAAAATATAACTCGCCTGTTAATAAAATCGATGTTTGGATTTTCAGAAATTATTTTGAAACGTGGCATATCAATCCGCCTTTATATTTCAAGAGTCTGTGGACGGGTACGTTTCAACCATGAAACAATAATCAACCGGGTAAGCCAGATGGCAGTAAACATCGAAGATGCAATACCAATTGCCAGCGTTACCGCAAATCCGCGAACAGGGCCGGAGCCAAATTCATAGAGCAACAATGCCGCAATTAACGTGGTTACGTTTGCGTCAATAATGGTGGTAATGGCGCGGGCATAGCCTGATTCAACAGCGCTTATGACCGTGCGGCCATTTTTTATTTCTTCGCGAATACGTTCAAAAATAAGCACATTTGCATCAACCGCCATACCGATGGTAAGCACAATGCCGGCAATGCCCGGAAGCGTAAGGCTTGCCTGCAACATTGAAAGCGCACCGACAATCAATATTATGTTCATAATCAGCGCAGTGTCGGCCATTAAGCCAAATCGCCCGTAATACAAAGCCATAAATACAATTACCAATGCCAACCCAATCATCGATGCCATCTTACCAGAAGCAATGGAATCGGCACCCAAACCGGGGCCAACGCTACGTTCTTCAAGCACGGTTAGCGGTGCGGGTAACGCGCCAGCACGAAGCAAAAGCGAAAGATCTTTGGCTTCCTCGGTGGAAAAATTACCGCTAATTTGTCCGGAGCCGCCTAAAATTGGCTCACGAATAACTGGGGCGCTAATGACCTTTCCATCCAATACAATGGCGAATGGTTTTCCAACGTTACCAACGGTAACTTTGCCGAACCTTTTTGCCCCGGCAGAATCAAAACGAAAATTTACCACCGGCTCATTAGACCTAGAATCAAACCCGGGCGTAGCATCAATAAGGGTATCGCCCGAAACCATAACCCGTTTTTTTATTAGGTATTTATTTGGTTGTCCCGGTTCATTGCTGGCGCTTGGCAACAACCTTGTTCCCGGTGGAACCCGCCCCGACAGGGCGGCGCTCGTAGATGATTTTTGATCAACCAAATGAAATGTAAGTTTAGCAGTTTTTCCCAACAGGCGCTTTACCCGTTCGGGATCATCAATACCTGGCAATTGCACAAGTATGCGGTCATCGCCTTGACGAATAATTGTCGGTTCACGAACGCCTGTTTCATCTATTCGGCGACGAACAATTTCTATGGATTGCTCAACCGCTGAAATACGACGTTGCGATATTGCTTGGTCGGTCATGGTAACTGTTATTAATCCGCCATCAGCGCTAGAGGTTACAAACCCGTTATCGATGGGATTTATGAGCGAATATGCTTTTTCCATATCTGCTTCGTTTTTTATTGTAACACGAGCGACGTGACCATCTGAACCAAGCCCCGTATAACGTATGCCAGATTTTCTTAATTCTGTTCTTATTGAATCGACCAAAGCCTCAAGCCGTTCGGCAATAACAACCGATACCTTAACCTCAAGCAAAAGATGTGATCCCCCTCGCAAATCTAAGCCAAGGCTTATTTGTTTGCTCGGCAACCAATCTGGAAGACCCTCAGCGGTTTTGCTGTCCAGTGCGTTTGGCATAGCAAACAACAGACCGAGCAAGCATACGGACAGAATAGAAATTATTTTCCATTTAGAAATACGAATCATTGGAAATTATTTCTTACCAGAAAGAAGATTTTTAAGGCTGCCTTTTGATTTGCTGTCATCACCTTTGGAATCATCGTTATCGCCCTTGGTGTCATTTTTTGATGACTTATCCGCAGGTTCAGTTTTGGCAATAACTCCAGAAACCATATTGCGGTCAACCTTGACCTTTACGCCTTCGGCAATTTCAACTTCAAGAATGCCTTCGTCTTCTTTGACGCGAACAACCGAACCCAAGATACCGCCACTGGTAACTATTTTATCACCACGACGAATGGAAGATTGCATTGATTTATGATTTTTGGCCTTTTTTTGCTGTGGACGTATCAGCAGGAAATAAAAAACCACAAAAATCAACAAGAACGGAATAAGAGATTCGAATAAACCAGGGGCCGCGGCATCACCGGCGGCCTGAGCAAAAGCAGGCGAAACAAACATTAAAAAAAACTCCTCAAAAACTGGGCTTTTGTAGCCGAGCGGACTATACCCCCGTAGTCGGTCGTTGCAAAGCCTTGTCGTGCCCCAAAAACAACTGATTTAATTGATTTTTATTTATGCAGAATATAGTGTCCAAATTATGGACAATATTGACCCAGAAACACTACCCAAATGCCTGCTGGCACGCATAGCAAGCGCCCTTGAGCGCATATCGCCAGCACCTACTATCAATACCGACCTTTCGCTTGCAGATGCGTTTGTCTGGCATCCGGCGGGGGGCAGCCTAGCCCCGGTGAAAAGCGTCAATCGGGTGGATATAGGGCTGTTAAGAGGTGTTGATGCCCAACGCGAAACACTTATGGCCAATACCGTTCAGTTCACAAACGGGTTTGCCGCAAATAATGCTCTTTTATGGGGTGCACGCGGCACCGGCAAAAGCTCGTTGGTCAAGGCGGTGCATGGAAAGATAAATACTGATAACGCTGGAACGTTGGTGCTGGTTGAAATCCACCGCGAAGACATAGTTACCCTTCCTGCCCTGTTGGATATTTTACGCGGCACAGCCCGGCGGGTAATTCTTTTTTGTGACGACCTATCGTTTGATGAGGATGATGCATCTTATAAATCGCTAAAAGCGGTTTTAGAAGGCGGTATCGAAGGTAGACCAGAAAATGTAATTTTTTACGCAACCTCAAACCGTCGTCACCTGATGCCCCGTGACATGATTGAAAATGAACGTTCTAGCGCCATCAATCCAGCCGAGGCCGTTGAAGAAAAAGTATCCCTAAGCGATCGCTTTGGGTTGTGGTTGGGTTTTCATAATTTAAACCAAGATATATATTTTGAAATTATCGAAAGCTATGCCAACTATTTTGATCTTGAATTCACCAAGAAAACCCTACGCGCCGACGCATTGGAATGGTCAATGGGTCGCGGTGCCCGTTCGGGCCGTGTTGCGTGGCAATTTATTCAAGACTTGGCCGGACGTCAGGGAAAAAAACTAGATTAATCAGGTTTTTTTCTTGGCTGTCTTTTTCTTGGCAGTTTTCTTTTTAACGGTTTTTGTAGGCGTTGCTTTTGCCGCAGGCGCTGCTTTTGCCGCAGGCTCTTGGGCCGCACGACCACTGGCCGATGGGCGTTCTGGTCCTTGCCCCCAATCGCTTACCGGAAACGGCATATGGTCTGAATTATATGTAAGAAACGCCGTTACTTCGGAAATATATTCACCAATGGAACCACCCATTTCAGCCAAGCGGTCATTGCGCCCACCTGTAAACAGCACGGTAAAAAATTGAATAACGGTAATGGCCGCAATAATGAATTCGGCCACGTTAAAAGCAATGGCAAACAGTATAATATAAATTATACGGCTCCATGTTTTTGTATCGCCTATGTGTTTTTTGGTGTTGTCATCCATTGTTTTATCCTATTTGCTAGCCCTTCAAATACGGCTTGGGGTCAACTGCACGGCGACCTTTGCGTAATTCAAAATGCAACTGCGGGGTGCTTACGTTTCCGGTTGAACCAATCTTGGCTATATTTTGTCCCTTTGATATTTTATCACCTCTTTTGACCAACAGCGAATCATTGTGTGCGTAGGCTGTTATCCATCCATTTGAATGCTTGACCAAAAGAAGATTACCAAACCCACGCAGTTCGTTTCCGGCATAGGCCACAACCCCGTTTTGCGCGGCCCTGACCGGGGTCCCCCGCGGTGCGGCTATGTTTATGCCATCATTTTGCAGACCCTTTGCCTTGGGACCAAAGCCAGAAAGAACCTTGCCTTTGATTGGCCACAAAAACCCACTCCCAGACATTACCGGGGGCTGGTAAACGGTAACTGGGGTTTTTGTTGCTGTTTTAGTTGTACCGGTTGTTTTATTTGATGAATTATTGGCCGAAGCGGTGTTGGACGCAGATGCGCTTGCGTCCCGGGGGATGCGTAATTTTTGCCCAGGATAAATTGTATAAGGCTTGGCCACGCCGTTTATGCGGGCAATGGAAAAAGCATTGGAATTATAATTTTTTGCAATAAGAGAAAGGTATTCACCCTTTCTAACCACATGAATTCGCCCGCCCGGAAGATTGAGCCGTTGGCCCACATTTAGCGCATAAGGCGGCCTTAGATTATTTACATCTATTATTTCGCGTGGGCTTACCCGGTGGCGTCTGGCAATGGCATAGACCGTATCGCCACGACCAACGGTTACGGCCGTGGCATTAATGAAGGTATCGCTACCGGGGCCATAGGCAAGGCCGGGCCCATCCCCCGGTGGTGGCCATTCGGCCCAACCACAGGCACCTAAGGCCAAGGTAATGGCAAATGCCAATGACAGTTTTGTTGTTTGGAAAGGTTTTCCACTCATGGTTTGATTATTGCCCTGCCTGCACCCGTATATCAAGGCCAGTATATCAAGAATGGTCGTCTATTCAGGAACTTCACCCTCAACAAATGGAACAAAACGCACCCAGCCCAATTCGGTGGTTTCAAACCCGGTTTCGGTTTTAACAACCTTGAACAACTGTTGATCGTGCAAATCATCGCCAATGGGAACCACCATTATTCCGCCAACCGCCAACTGTTCGATTAAAACCGGGGGGAAATCCACCGCGGCGGCGGTAATAATTATCCGGTCAAACGGCGCTTGCTCGGGCCAACCGGCTGAGCCATCGCCCAATTTGGTTGTGATGTTATGAAAGCCTAGTTCGGCAAAACGCTTTTCGGCCTCGATCTTCAGGCCACGGTGGCGCTCGATGGTATAAAGGCGCCGACACAGTGGCGATAAAACAGACGCCTGATAGCCCGACCCGGTGCCGATTTCTAAAACCTTGTGGCGGTCGGTTAATTCCAATGCTTCGGTCATCATGGCCACCACCAGTGGCTGGCTTACGGTTTGCTGATGGCCAATGGGTAATGCGGTGTTTTCATAGGCCCGGTCACGAAACGCCAAAGGAACGAACATATCACGCGGGATGCTTTCCATGGCGCGAATAACACGCTCATCCCTGATGCCGCCTTGGCGCAACTCCAACACCAGCGACATTAATCGTGGGTCTGGGCCGTTACTATTCATCTTAGGAAATAGCCTCAATGGTGCTTAGCCCGCCCATGTATGGGCGCAAAGCTTCGGGTATGGTTATGGAGCCATCTTCGTTTTGGTAATTTTCCATTACCGCAACCAACGTGCGACCCACCGCCAAACCGGAACCATTTAGGGTGTGAACGAATTCAGGTTTTTTTTCGCCTTCTCTTTTGAACCGTGCGTTCATGCGTCGGGCCTGAAAATCCCGGGTGTTAGAGCAAGATGAAATTTCACGGTATTGCCCCTGCCCCGGTAACCAGACCTCGATATCAAATGTTTTGACCGCACCAAAACCCATGTCGCCAGTGCAAAGCATTACGGTTCTAAATGGCAGGCCAAGGCGTTTTAATATTTCTTCGGCCGCCCCTGTCATGCGGTTCAGTTCAGCATCGGAATCTTCTGGCTTTACCACCGATACCAATTCAACCTTGGTGAACTGATGTTGGCGTATCATGCCACGGGTATCTTTTCCCGCCGAACCAGCTTCCGACCTGAAACACCATGTCATTGCGGTATTGCGTTTGGGCAGGTCGCCATCGGCCATAATTTCACCTGCCACCAAATTAGTAAGCGGTACTTCGCCAGTGGGGATTAACCAAAAACCTTCTTCGGTTTTAAATAGGTCTTCGGAAAACTTAGGCAGCTGCCCGGTGCCGTATAACGCATTATCTTTTACCAATGCCGGTGGGTTGGTTTCCGTATAACCAAATTCGGTTGTGTGGATATCCAACATAAAACTGCCGAGCGCACGTTCCATTCGAGCCAGCGCACCGGTTAAAACCACAAACCGCGCGCCGGACATTTTAGCCGCAACTTCAAAATCCATCTGACCTAGGGCTTCGCCCAGTTCAAAATGTTCCTTGGCTTTGAAAGCCAATGATGTTGGCTCGCCTTCTTTTTTGATCTCAACATTATCGGCTTCAGATTTTCCATCGGGAACGTCGTCATCGGGAATATTGGGTATGGTTGAAAGTGCGTTATTAAGCTCAAGCGATTTTTCTTTGGCCTCAACCTCAGCCGCAGTTTGTGCATCTTTCGATTTAGCGACCTCGGCCATTAATGCTGATGCGTCTTCGCCTTTGGATTTTAGGTTACCAATTTCCTTGGCCGCCTTGTTACGTTCGGCTTGTATTTCCTGCGCCTTAGTCTCAATTTCCCGGCGTTCGGCATCTAACGCCAATAGCTGTTTTGCTGTGACATCCTTAAAATTACGCCGGGCAAGGCCAGCGTCGAACTTTTCAGGGTTTTCGCGAATGGCGCGAATATCATGCATTAGCTTGTGCTCTCATTTTTTTCGTCATCTTCATCATCGTCATCGTCATCATCATCTGGCGAATCTTCTTCATTATCGTCTTTGAGGCGCTTCTTTTCCACCATGGCGACGGACAATATGGAAATTTCGTAAAGCAATATGGTCGGTATGGCCAAACCGATTTGGCTGATTACATCGGGCGGGGTCAATATGGCGGCGGCAACAAAGGCCGATACCACGGCATAACGGCGTTTTGCCCGCATGCCCTTGGCGGTTATCATTCCGGCCCGGCCCAGCAATGTCATCACCACCGGCAATTCAAAGCAAAGGCCAAAGGCAAATATCAACCGCATTACCAGCGATAGGTATTCGCTAACCTTTGTTTCTAATTGTATGGGCAGGCCGCCTGCGCCTTGCAATGATTCAAAACCAACAAAAAATTTCCATGCCAGCGGGAAAATATAATAATACGCTAACGCGCCACCCATAAAAAACAAAACAGGCGCCGCCACAAGAAACGGCCACATGACGTTGCGTTCGCTTTTATAAAGACCGGGGGCAACAAATTTCCAAAATTGCAATGAAATAAAAGGAAATGAAAGAAAGAGTGCAGCAAAAAACGCAACTTTTATGTTGGTAAAAAATGCTTCATGCGGTGCGGTGAAAATCATCCGTCTGTCGCCGCTTTGTTCAAGCAGCACATCGGCCAGGGGTTGAGCAAGAAACGAATAAAGGTATTCAGAAACACCATAACAAGCAAAAAACAAAATGAAAAAAGCAATCAAGGAATAAATAAGCCGCTGACGTAGCTCTATCAAATGAGCAATAAGCGGTGCCTTTTCCGTATCTCTGCTTTTTGCGTTATTGGTCATATTATTTTTTTGGGTATCATTCACGATGGATTATCCATTTTC
>CBFDBQ010000026.1:0-29309 GCA_965603095.1 uncultured Thalassospiraceae bacterium
ATTTTGGCTCGCTCAAAGGGCGCTTGCGGCAAAACTCGGTCTCGGAAAAACTAACTGCCCGCTGGATAGAGCATTGCCAAAGCCAAGCTTGAAAGCCTTGATTGACGTTTGCGCGTACCCGTTTTACTTTCTGAAATCCTTTAACCAATCCTTTTGCTAGGCCGGAACCATAATTAACCATGCCCTATAAACCTGAAAACATTTCTGCCCATACTCGTGAACTTGCCCGTCATTCAAAGGCATGGCCGTTTGCCGAGGCCCGGGCCTTGGAAAAAAAATTGGGTGGCGAAGGAAACGCCAAATTGCCGGAAAAAGGCTACGTCCTATTTGAAACCGGATACGGCCCATCCGGCCTGCCCCACATTGGAACATTCGGCGAAGTTGCCCGCACCACCATGGTCCGTCACGCGTTTGAGGTTTTGACCGGGCTTGAAACAAAACTGTTTGCCTTTTCAGACGACATGGATGGCCTGCGCAAGGTTCCCGATAACATTCCCAACAAGGAAATAATCGAACCCCATTTGGGCAAACCGTTAACGCAAATCCCCGACCCATTCGGCACCCACGAAAGTTTCGGTCATCACAACAATGCCCGCTTGCAATCTTTTTTAGATGAGTTCGGTTTTGAATATGATTTCAAATCCGCCACTGAAGAATATAAAGCGGGTCATTTTGATAAAACCCTGCTTACGGTTTTGACCCATTATGACAAGGTGTTGGAAATAATGTTACCGACATTGGGGGCTGAACGCCGTGCAACCTATTCACCGTTTTTGCCCATTTGCCCAGACACGGGCAAAGTATTGCAGGTTGCGGTTTTAGAGCGCGACACAGACGCCGGAACAATTGTTTATGAAAACGAGGCTGGTAAAAAAATTGAAACGCTAGTCACTGGTGGCGCTTGTAAATTACAATGGAAAGCAGATTGGGCCATGCGCTGGGCCGCGTTAGAAGTCGATTATGAAATGTCGGGCAAGGATTTAATCGATTCGGTTAATTTATCCAGCCGCATTTGTCGCGCCATTGGTGGGCGCCCCCCGGTTAGCCTGACGTACGAATTATTTTTAGACGAAAATGGTGAAAAGATTTCCAAATCAAAAGGCAACGGGCTGGCAGTCGAAGAATGGTTGCGTTACGCCACGCCGGAAAGCCTCAGCCTGTTCATGTATCAAAAACCAAAAACCGCCAAGCGGCTGTTCTTTGATGTTATCCCTAAAAATGTGGATGAATATCTTACATTTATTACCAAGTTCCCCGAACAAGAAGAAAAAGACCAGCTAAATAACCCGGCTTGGCACATTCATGGCGGCCATCCACCGGCTTCGGAAATGCAGTTTTCGTTTAATATCTTGCTTAATCTGGCCAGCGTTTGTCATTCCGAAGACAAGGCGGTGTTGTGGAGCTTCATTTCCCGCTACCGCCCCGATGCCAGCCCTGAAAGCGCCCCCATACTTGATAAACTTGTCGAAAGGGCAATCAATTATTATAGCGATTTTGTTAAACCCAATAAAAAGTTTCGTAGCCCCAGCGATATTGAACGCGTTGCATTGGATGATTTAAAATCATCGCTGGAAAAAATGGAAAATGGCACCAGCGCCGAAGAAATTCAGACCGAGGTTTTCGAAGTTGGAAAACGCCATGGGTTTGAAAACCTACGCGATTGGTTCAAGGCATGTTATGAAATACTGCTTGGCCAAGAACAAGGCCCGCGTATGGGTTCGTTCTTTGCTCTTTACGGGGTGGAGGAAAGCGCAAAGCTAATTGCCCGCGCACTGGCCGGCGAAGATATTTCTTAAATTAAAGCTTTAATTATTATTGCGCCGCCCAAACGATGCGCGATATCCACTCGACCTCGTCCAATGGAATGGTGCGGTCTTGGTGGGCTGGGTTGATGGATGAAAGCTCAACACTTAACGCGGTTTTGCGTTTTAATGTTTTTGCCATTACTTCGCCCGCTAATGTTTTTACCACCACCCGGTCACCCCGGCGCACCCCGGCATCGGGCGATATAATAACCACATCACCATCACGCAAAACTGGGTCCATGCTATCGCCGGTTATTTCCAGCGCGTATGCATGGCGGTCGGTCATGCCGGGAAAATTAATTTCTTCCCAACTGCCGCCCGTGGGGTATCCGGCATCATCGAAATAACCATCGGATCCTGCTTGTGCAAACCCAATAAGCGGAACGTGGCGCGGCGCCGAACCTTCTTTGCCTTCGACGTAGGATAAGAATTCATCAAGTCCGGCATTGGTGGCATCAAGAATTTTTGCAATACTTTCGGTTGAAGGCCAACGCTGTTTTCCATCACGGGTTATGCGTTTGGATTTATTAAACGTGGTCGGATCAAGGCCCGCCTTTTTTGCCAACCCAGACGCAGATAGGCCGCTGGCCTTTGCCAGCAGGTCAACCGCGTTCCATATGTCTGCATGTTTCATCATGGGAAAATTATCTTATATATATCCTCAAACTGCACCAGTAGATTCTGATTCTATTTTTTAGCTTATTATTCCTTGACTAATGATAATAATCCTATGTATAAAGTCACTAGGAACATATTCATACAATAATAATCCAAAAATAACTAAAAACAGCCAAAACAGTGGAGTTATCCCCAATTCCCAAGCAACGCTTGGCTCCTCGGCGGTGACGAATATCTCTATTTGCCAATGCTGATACGGATAATATACCCACTGGTCGGTATCTATTTGATTATCGAAAATAATGGCAGTGTGGCCGATACTGTCGACATGACTCAGGTGGGCGCGGCTAACACCGAATAGATATTAAATTATGGGCAAAAATAGGCGCTATATAGGCCAAAATTGTCTTTTTCATGTTTGTTTTTATTAAGCAATTATATGAAAAATAACAATAAATCACGATTAACCTTTAAACAGTTAAATTATATCAGATAATATTTAGGAGAAATCTAAAAATAGGCCTTATCCCCATCACGCGAATGAAGGTGGTTCGTTTAAGTGAAGGTCCGGTGATGATATTATGCCTATGTCTTCCCCCCAATAACCCCCAGCACCTCTAGTGCCGCCTTGGGAATATTGGTGCCCGGTGGGTAAACCCCGGTGACACCGCATTTTTTTAGCATTTCAAAATCACGTTCCGGCACCACGCCGCCGACAATTATTTTTATGTCGCCCGCGCCGCGTTTTTTCAATTCTTTCGCCAGCAATGGCACCAATGTTTTATGTCCGCCGGCTTGGGTCGATATGCCAATTACGTGCACGTCGTTTTCAATCGCCTCTTGTGCTACTTCGCCCGGGGTTTGAAATAATGCCCCCACGTCCACTTCGAACCCCAGATCGGCAAATGCGGTGGCAATAATTTTTGCCCCCCGGTCATGGCCGTCTTGGCCCATTTTGGCAATCATCATGCGCGGGCGGCGGCCATTTTTATTGGCAAAGCTTTCTACCGCGTCACGGGCGGCTTTAAATCCGGCGTCGTCTTTTAACGCCCCACCATAAACCCCGGAAATGGTGCGACTGGTTGCGTTATATCTGGAATATATTTCTTCCAGTGCGTCTGATACTTCGCCCACTGTGGCCCGCGCCCGCATGGCGGTAATGCTTAGTTCCAGTAAATTTCCGGTCTCGTTCTTGGCCGCGTCTTTTATTGCGTCCAATGCCGCTTCAACCGCGCTGGTATCACGTGATACCTTTATTTTTTTCAATAATTTAATTTGGTCTTTGCGCACCTGCTCGTTATCGACTTCTAGCAGTTCAATTTTTTCCGTCGTTTCCGGCTGGTATTTATTGACCCCCACCACAACCTCATCACCCCCATCAATTCGGGCTTGTTTGCGGGCGGCGGCTTCTTCGATGTGCATTTTAGGCAGGCCCGCTTCGACCGCGCGGGTCATGCCGCCATGGTCTTCGACCTCGGCCATTAATTTTTTGGCATGAACCATTATTGAATTGGTTAGGCTTTCCACATAAAAACTGCCGCCCAATGGGTCGGCCACATTGGTAATGCCTGTTTCCTCGCTCAAAATTAATTGGGTGTTTCTGGCAATGCGGGCGGAAAATGGTGTTGGCAACGCCAATGCTTCGTCCAATGAATTGGTGTGGAGGCTTTGGGTTCCGCCAAGAACTGCGGCCATGGCCTCAACCGTGGTGCGAACCACGTTGTTGTATGGATCGGACGCCTGCAACGAAACCCCCGATGTTTGGCAATGAGTGCGGAGCATTTTTGATTTTGGGTTTTTAGGCGAGAATTCTTCCATAAGTTCGGCCCACAACAAACGCGCGGCGCGAAGTTTTGCCACCTCCATAAAAAAGTTCATGCCAATGGCAAAGAAAAACGAAAGCCGGGGCGCAAAATCATCAACATCAAGGCCAGATTTTATTGCCGCGCGCACATATTCCAAGCCATCGGCCAAGGTATAGGCAAGCTCTTGCACCTGGGTCGCGCCCGCTTCTTGCATGTGGTATCCGGAAATGGAAATTGAATTATATTTGGGCATATATTTTGAAGTATGAGCAATAATGTCTGAAACAATTCGCATGGATGGTTCGGGCGGATAAATATAAGTGTTACGCACCATGAACTCTTTTAAAATGTCGTTTTGAATGGTTCCGCTAAGGTCTGCTTGGGCTATGCCTTGTTCTTCGGCGGCAACGATAAATGCGGCTAATACGGGCAGAACCGCGCCATTCATGGTCATGGAGACGCTCATTTCATCCAACGGAATACCGTCAAATAAAATTTTCATGTCTTCGACGCTGTCTATGGCGACGCCTGCTTTGCCCACATCACCGGTTACCCGTTCGTGGTCGGAATCGTATCCACGGTGGGTGGCTAAATCAAACGCCACCGACAAACCTTTTTGTCCGGCTGCTAGATTGTCTAAATAAAATTTATTGGACTCAGACGCGGTGGAAAATCCGGCGTACTGGCGAATAGTCCACGGACGGTTTGCATACATGGTTGCGCGCGGGCCGCGAACAAATGGTTCTAGCCCCGGAAGCGTATTTACAAATTCTAGCCCGGCTAAATCATCGCTGGTGTAAACCGGTTTGACATCAATTCCTTCGGGTGTGTGCCAAACAAGGTCATCCACGTTACGGTTTTTTAATTCAGCATTTGCTGTACGCCGCCAATCATCAATGTCGCTACCGTTGGGTGATTGTTTTTTTGTCATTTGCTGAAAATCCATCCACAGGTGCGACCAAGGTATTTTTTTATCCCAAGGGACCTAATGCCACACATGAGAATCCAAGTATAGCCAAGGCTTAGAGCCTGTGCGAAAGCTTTTTAACGGCTACCCTGCCTGTGGATTTTTCCCTTAAATATAAGTTTTTTCCACCGAAAATCAGCCAGTTATCCACAACATGTAGTGTTAGGTATGGTTGACCATGGCTAAATATTGTATAAAACCATGTGAACGGGCCACCAAGGCCACATATACATAAAAGACGTATTTAAAGACGCACTAAATAGAGCATTAAACAGGGGAAAAACATGCCTGAGACGCCAGTAACACCGCCACCAGAGTGGACACCAGACCGTATTAAAACCCTTATCGCATTGTGGGATGAAGGCCACCCCACCAGCGAAATAGGCCGTCGTTTGGGCGTTACCAAGAACTCGGTTGTGGGCAAGGTGCATCGTTTGGGTTTGAAAAAACGCCAATCCCCAATTCGCCAAGCATCAACCGCACCCCGGCCAAAACAGGTCAAGACATCAAAGTCTAAAGCAGTTGTTAAGCCACCGGCATCGTCGGTAAAAATGGAACAGTTAACATCATCAATGTGCTGTTGGCCCGAAGGCGAGCCGGGAACCGATAACCTGCATTTTTGTGGACAGCAAGTGGTCGATGACAAACCATATTGCGACGCGCATTGCGCACGGGCCTATGTAAAGGTTTCCAAAGATCGCAAGAAAAGAAGCAACGCCGCTTAATTATTTCATTCAGTTATTTGCAATATGCCATCGGTCCTAAGTTGACCGACAAGATCGTTCAGGTTTCTTATTGCATCGGTTAATTCTTCGCCGGGAACGCCGTCATGGAATTTAAAATCCATGTCTTCTTTGTACATGGTTTGCTTGCGGTCGCTCATATTTTGGAAAATCAATTCCAACAATTCTTTGTCTTCTTCCGAAGTTTTAAGAAGCATGAGGATATCGTCTTCTTCGGCGGTCATTATTAGTTTTTGTAATCCCGGTGGGTTTGCCTTTTTCAGCTTTTCACCCAGACGGTGCGCCATTATCTCGGGGTCGACACTGGGAAGCGCGCCAGGCATTAGCGCCTTAACAGCCTCCATCATCAAATTTTTCATTTGTTTTTTATCAAGGGTTATAACCGTGTCATCAATGGTCACGGAAAAAACACCTTTTTTAGCCTGATTTACAACTATTTTCATTAGAAATTACCATCGCCCCAAAGCAATCATGCGCCCACGTCCTAGGCTGACATAGACCAGCCGAGTTGACAATAGTTGCTAGTTTTTTAGCTATTTAAGGCGCTGGAGTATTTCTTGCAGTACCTTATCGGCGCTATCGTTATCAACCTGACAGGTGCCGGCATTGGCGTGTCCGCCGCCGCCGTATTCAAGCATGATTGAGCCAATATTTGCCTTACAGGTGCGATTAATAATGGATTTACCGACCGCAAAGATGGTTTTTTCGCCATCTGCGGAATTGGTAATTTGTACCGAAACATTGCAAGCGGGGAATACCGCATAAATGGTAAAGCGGTTACCAGCAAAAATTGTATCAACGCCGCGCATATTCACAACCACGGTTCTGGTGTGAACCTTGGCGTGTTCGCGAATTTGCATTTCTGCTTTTTCTTCGTGCTCCATATAAAGAAGCGTGCGTTCCTGCACATCAGGAATGGCGAGAATTTCTTCTACTGGGTGATGACGGACATAAACCATCATGTCTTTCATTAGCTGTTCATGGCTTATTTCAAAATGTTCAAACCGCGAAAGCCCGGTGCGTGGATCAAGAATAAAGTTTAGAAGCGTCCATGGGTCTGGGGCTAGGATATCTTCTTCGTTGTAATCTGCTGAATCAGCCTTATCAACAGCCGTCATCAGGGCATCATCAATGGATGGGAATTTTTCTTTACCACCAAAATAATTATAAACCACACGTGCGGCCGATGGCGCATCGGGGTCAATTACATGGTTTTCTTTTGGCCCAACGCGTTCTGATTCTGAAACGTGGTGGTCAAAGCAAAGATGAACCCCATCAACATAGGGAAGGTTGGTGGTTATATCGTTTTCAGTGATATTAACCAGCCCGGCCTGCATGGCGCGTGGTTCTGCAAAGACAACTTCGCTTACCATACCAAGCTCGATTAGCAACCCTCCGGCTACGACGCCATCAAAATCTGCTCGGGTTACAAGGCGATATTTCTTGTCAGACATAATTTCTTCTCTGTGCCCCTAGTTAAAAAAATAACCTAATTTAAGTGCTTAGTTAAGTACTCAGTTATGTTCTGGCGTAAACGCCGCGCTGCCCCTTAACCGGTTCGAATTTATCGCTAATGCCTAAAACTGTTTCTGCCCCGCCAAGAAATAGCATGCCATCAGCAGGCATTAGTGCGGCAATTTGCGCAAGAACCTTGCTCTTGGTTTCTGCATCAAAATAAATTAGTACGTTTCGGCAGAACACAATATCAAAACCACCAAGCGGGGAAAGATTCTCAAGTAAATTAAAGTATTTATATTTTATCATACTTCTGATTTCTTGCTTTATTTCCCATGTCTCATCTTTTTTATCGAAATATTTTAGCAAAAGCTGGATGGGCATTCCGCGTTGTACTTCAAACTGGGAATATTGGCCTTTTGCGGCCTTGGCAAGGATATCATGTGAAATATCGGTACCTAGAATATCTAGGTTCCAGCCAGCAAGCTGGGCGCCCAGTTCTTTAAGAACGATGGCGATGGAATATGGTTCCTGCCCGCTAGATGCCGCGGCACACCATATTTTCAAATGTTTTTTGGCGGCACGTTTCTCAATAATTGGTGGTAAAACTTCATCGCGCAATAAATCAAACGGTTTGGTGTCGCGAAAGAAGAAAGATTCGTTAGTGGTCATTGCTTCGACCACTTCAATAATGAGGGGTTCTTCCTTGCGGGCTCTAAGCGCACCTATAAGGTCATCAAGGCCATTATGGCCGTGTTTGCGCGCAACTGGCATAAGTCTGCTTTCCAGCAAATATGCCTTGTCTGGCGTCAGCGCCAACCCTGAGCGGGTTTTTATTAGCGTGCTGATAAAATCAAAATCTTCAGGGTTCACTTTGCGTGTCTCCGGGAAATGTATTTTTTAAATAAGTCCAACTTGTTGGAATTTGGCCTGAATAATGTCTGAATCAAATGGCTTCATGATGTATTCATTTGCCCCTGCCGACATAGCTTCTTGGATGTGGTCCAAATCATTTTCCGTTGTGCAGAAAATAACAATTGGTGCATCGCCACCCGGATGTTCCCTAAGCGCGCGTAAAAATTCAATTCCGTTCATTACCGGCATGTTCCAATCAAGCAAAACTGCCTCGGGCATTTTTGCTTTGCAGGCATCAAGGGCAATTTGACCATCAGCCGCTTCTTCGGTGCCAAAGCCTAATTCATCAAGAATTTTTTTGGCGACCATGCGGATGACTTTGCTATCATCAACGATTAGGCAAGTTTTCATGTTATTTGTCTTCTATCCTGGAGTTGGGGCTGTATCTAAGCCTTGATTTAGTTATTGAAAGACATTCATTCTAGCTATTATTTTTAATAAAAAAACAATATACAGCGCCCACTTACCAATAGAGGCAAAAGTGCACCTAAGTTCAAGTCCAAAATTCATTCATTGGTATATAATTCCTTATTATACACCAATTTTCTAATGTCTGACGGCGTATGCCCCGATTCCCGCAAGGATTTTAGCGTCATGGACTTTTCCCGTTTGGACATGCGCGAACCGTCTTCGTTTTTTATCATGTTGTGATGTGCATAAACTGGCGTATCCAAGCCTAACAGCGCCTGAAGCAGACGATGGAGATGGGTGGCGGAAAACAGATCTTCTCCTCGGCTCACCAGTGTAACGCCTTGAATATGGTCATCCAGTGTAACCGCCAGATGATAGCTGGTGGGTATATCCTTTCGGGCCAGCACCACATCTCCAAATATTTCCGGTTGGGCGGCTATTTCTCCTTTATTTTCATCTTTCCATGCAAGAGGCGACATTTTTTTTGCAACATCCATTGCCTTTTCCATATTAAGACGTAGCGCAAAAGGAACATTTTCAGATTTTTTATTTTCTACATCAGACACACCCAAATTAAGACAGGTTCTGGGATAGGGCGGTCCATCGGGGCCTTGGTTTAACAAATGGGGGGCACTTTGAGATTGCTCAATCTCGGCCATTATTTCTTTTCTAGTGCAAAAACATGGGTATAGCAGACCCATTTTATCAAGGCGCATAAGGGCATTTTTATAATCAACCATATGTTCAGATTGGCGCCTTATGGGCGTTTCCCAACTAAGGCCCAGCCATTCAAGGTCTTCAAAAATTGCCGCCTCGAACTCTGGTCTAGCCCGGCTCATATCTATGTCTTCAATGCGGATTAGAAATTTCCCCCCGGCTGATTTGGCCATATCAAACGCCACAATCGCCGCCATGGCATGGCCCAAATGCAACCCCCCGGTGGGGCTGGGGGCAAATCTGGTGACTATTTGTTGTTTCTGGCTCATTTAGGTAACCGGTCTCTTAAATTCAGGTCGATTCACGGGGATAGATAAATATTTGGCAACAAATACCACATATAGTAACCTGCAGACACTGGTTAGTGAACGTAACGTGGGGTTTTTAATGCTTAATCTCCAGACGCTGGTTCTTAATGCCGACTTCCGCCCGCTTTCGTACCATCCGCTTTCTTTGTGGTCGTGGCGAGATGCGGTAAGCGCGCTATTGCTTGATCGGGTGAACCTAGTCGAAAACTATGACGTTAAAGTACATTCACCATCCATAGAGCTTGAGGTTCCTTCGGTGGTGGCCCTTAAACGCTACATTCGCTTTGATGGCAGGCCGGCCTTTACCCGTTACAACATATATTTGCGCGATGGTTTTTCCTGCCAATATTGCGGCGACAGGTTCCCCACAAATGATCTCACCTTTGACCACGTCCAACCCAAAAGCAGAGGTGGGCGCACCGAATGGGAAAATGTAGTTTCAGCCTGTGCACCGTGCAACATCAAGAAATCCAACCGCACCCCGCTTGAGGCCAAAATGCCGCTTGTTCAGCCCCCGGGGGAGCCATCCATCGGCTTGCTTAATCGGGTGGCAAAATCGCTTCGTGGCGGAAATGTGCATCATACATGGGTGGATTATGTCTATTGGGACAGCGAATTGCAGAGCTAAAATGCTTGTTTTTAGCTGTTTTCACTCTCTTATGGTCTAATTGCTGCTATATGAGCGAAAAGCCTTGCTAAGGCCTCCAATTTCCTTATATTCCGCCTTTCTAAAAGCATTTCCGGGAACGTTTGCTTTGGGCTCTTTAGCTCTTATCAACGCCCCTCTGCCAAGGCAGGGGAAAAGGCATACCGGGACAACAATTAACCATCTTTAAAAGGTGATGAAAAAATGTCGAAGCGTATTCGCTCAAAATACAAGATTAACCGCCGTCTTGGCTGTAATCTTTGGGGTCGCCCCAAAAGCCCATTTAATACCCGTGACTATGCCCCGGGCCAGCATGGTCGCAGCCGTCGTAACAAGCCGACCGATTACGGTACACAGCTTATGGCTAAGCAAAAGCTCAAAGGCTATTACGGCAACATTTCGGAAAAACAATTCCGCAAATATTACTCAGATGCCGCGCGGCGTCCTGGTGATGCGTCAGAAAACCTTATTGGCATTCTTGAGCGCCGCTTGGATGCGGTTGTTTACCGTATGAAGTTCGTTCCAACCGTGTTTTCATCACGCCAAGTGGTTAACCACGGTCACATAACGGTCAACGGTAAAACAGTTAACATTCCGTCTTACATGGTTAAAGAAGGCGACACTGTTGAACTGAAATCAAAATCATTGAACATACCCATGGTTATTGAGGCGCTTAATTCGTCCGAACGCGAAGTTCCCGATTACATGGATGTCGATACCAAACAGGGTAAGGGCAAGTTTGTCCGCACCCCAACATTTGCCGATGTTCCTTATCCGGTACAGATGGAACCAAATCTGGTTATCGAATTTTATTCACGCTAAGTGAATAATGCACGTATTTATAACTACAGCTGTATGTACGTGTAAAAATTTTATATAAATTAAAGCGCTCGCAAATTTTGCGGGCGTTTTTTTATACATTATTTACTAGAAAGTAATGTATTATTTATTAGAATGGTTATAATAATGCATTACAGCTAGGATTCTCTAGCTTTAGATGTGGGTAACCCTCGTGGTAAAATCAGATTTTATATCTGCTGATTCTTCTCAGGCAGAAGCAGATGAAACAATTTCTTCATTTAAAACATTGGTGGAAGAGTATTCCAATGATGGAATTATTGATTTCAAAATCGTTGCCGAGCGCCCATTCCAAGGTTTTTGGAAACACATGATAATTTATAAATATCTGCCCGAAGAGGATGATTTTGTTGTTGTCATGTTTGGCACGCGTGTTGCCGACTTTCACGGTCAAGACTGGACGGGTAAAAAAATATCTGAACTTGGTATTGACGAAGAAAGCACCAAGCAAATGATAAAATTAAACAGGGACGCATTGCTTAATCGCGAACATTTATTTGTAAGTGGTGCTATAAACTTAGATAAAAATGAATATCGAAATTAGCATCAGATGAAAGTTCCCATGAGCAGAAATGGCGAAGTAAACGAAGTTCTAGTTTGTGTGGTTTCAAACTGGAAATAATTATTTAGTATTTGTTACCAAATTTGCCAACCCGCTCAAATCTTTTAATTCAACCAGCGGTTTGAACGGTAATTGCTCAGCCACCTGTCCGCCTCGGTTTATCCATGCCACCTGAAACCCAAATGCGCTAGCGCCTGCCGCATCCCAGCCATTGGCAGAAACAAAACAAATATTTTCAGGTTTGATTTTTAACCTATCAACCGCCAACTGATAAACTTTGGGGTCGGGTTTATAAACGCCAACTTCTTCAACCGATAAAACCATATCTAAAAGTCCGTCAATACCCGCGCTGGTGGTGGCGTTTTTAAGCATGTCCGGGCTGCCGTTGGAAAGGATGGCGGTTTTCATTCCCGCTTTGTTTAATGCTTCGAGCATGGGTTTTGCTTCGGCGTAGGGGGTTAGGACTTCAAAAAATTCTAACAACCTTGCCCGCAAAGACACATCGTTAAGACCCAAAGTTTGCATGGAAAAATCTAGCGCACTTTCGGTGACTTCGCGAAAATCTGCGTGCTTGCCCATTAATGAACGCAACCACGTATATTGCAATTGTTTGGCCCGCCATAGCTCGGCCAAGGCTTGGGCTTTGTCTCCTAACTCGTCATTACAGCTTTGGGCGGCTGAATTGAGATCCAGCAGCGTGCCATAGGCATCAAATACGCAAGCTGTAATATTTTTAAATGGCAATGTTAAGCGGCCTTGTAACCAATGCCTTTGTCGTCGAACAATTTTTGCAATTCACCGGCTTCATACATTTCTTTAACAATGTCGCAACCGCCAACAAATTCACCTTTAACGTAAAGCTGGGGAATGGTTGGCCAGTTTGAAAATGCCTTGATACCTTCGCGAACTTCGCCGTCTTGTAAAACGTCAATGCCTTTGAATTTTACCTGCATCTGGGTTAGTGCACCAACCACCGCTGCGGAAAAACCGCACTGGGGAAACATTGGATTGCCCTTCATGAAAAGAACTACTTGGTTTTCATCAATTTCAGATTGAATTGTTGCAAATGCTGGGTTGTCGCTCATGATATTTATATCCTTAAAAATAGTTGTTATTCGGGTGCAGATGTTTGCAGGCCAAGGGCGTGCAATTCACCACCCATGCGTCCTTGCAGGGCGGCGTAAACCATCTGGTGTTGTTGAACGCGAGATTTGCCGGCGAATTCTTTTGAAATTACGCGGGCGGCATAATGGTCGCCATCACCGCGCAGGTCATCAATATGAACCTCGGCATCGGGTAGCGCTTCTTTGATTAAGCTTTCTATGTGGGCGGCATCCATGGCCATTGATAATATCCTTAAACTTTTAATGGGCTTAATGGTATTTGGTTATTTTTTAATGCGCTTCCGGGTGCGACATGAAATCTGGCATCCAGTTTTCATGGGCATCTTTAAGCTCTGCCACAGATATGGAGTGTGTGGTGCCAATCGTCAACTCCGAACCTTCAACCGTGCCTGCCAATGTTGCATAAACACCTGATTTTTCAGCCCGTTCTAGCATTCCTTCGGCGTCAGTTGTGGTCACAATATAACGCGCCTGATCTTCGCCAAAGGCCCATGCGTGAATAGGGGTATTGCCGCTTAAGTCTTCGACGTTGGCACCCATATTTGATGCCATAGCCATCTCGGCCAAGGCCACCAATATACCGCCATCGGAAATATCATGGCAGGCGCTGACGGCTCCTGAAATTATTTCATCCCGCACAAAATCACCGTTTTTGCGTTCTAAGCTCAAATCAACGCTTGGCGGTGCGCCGTCTTCCATTGAAAGACCATCTCGGCCAATAATTTCCATAAGATATTGCGATTGGCCAAGATGGCCCGCGGTTTCACCAATAATTATTATTGCTTGGCCTGCGGCCGCAAAAGCAACACCAACGGTTTTGGAAACATCATCTAAAATACCAACCCCGCCAATGGTCGGCGTCGGCAATATGCCGGTGCCGTTGGTTTCGTTGTAAAGCGAGACGTTGCCTGAAACCACTGGGTAATCTAGCTGGGTACAAGCGTCGGCTATGCCTTCGCAGGCGCCAACAAACTGGCCCATAATTTCTGGGCGTTGCGGGTTACCAAAATTCATGTTGTCGGTTATGGCCAGCGGCCTCGCTCCGGTTGCGGTTAGGTTGCGCCAACTTTCCGCCACTGCCTGTCTGCCACCCATAACCGGGTCGGCAAAAACATAACGCGGTGTCACGTCAGATGTCATGGCCAATGCTTTTTGGGTTCCATGCACACGAACCACGGCGGCGTCACCACCCGGGCGCTGAACGGTATCGGTCATAACCATGTGGTCATATTGTTCCCATATCCAGCGGCGTGAACATCCATTGGCACCACCAACCATGGTTTTAAGGGCTGCCATCAAATCATCAGGGGCCTTAACGTCTTCTGCTTTTAATGTTTGGCGTTGGGGCGTTGGTACCCAGGGGCGGTCATATTCGGGGCTGGCGGCGGCCAGTGGATCAATGGGCAGGTCGGCAATTTTTTCGCCTTTATGAAATAAAACCATATGCCCGGTTCCGCTTGCATCGGGCTCGGTCAATTTGCCAATTACGGCGAAATCAAGTTCCCATTTTTCAAAAATCTTTTGTGCCATTTCTTCTTTGCCGGGATGGAGCACCATAAGCATTCGCTCTTGGCTTTCTGACAACATCATTTCATAGGCCGTCATGTTTTCTTCGCGCTGCGGTACCGCATCAAGGTTCATATCAATGCCAACCCCGCCGTTAGATGCCATTTCAAACGATGATGATGTTAGGCCGGCCGCACCCATGTCCTGAATGGCGACAATGGCGTCGGTTGCCATTAATTCAAGGCAAGCTTCGAGCAATAATTTTTCGGTAAACGGATCGCCAACTTGCACAGTCGGGCGTTTGTCTTCGGTGGCTTCGGTAAATTCGGTGCTGGCCATGGTCGCACCATGAATACCATCGCGCCCGGTTTTAGAACCCACATAAACAACCGGATAGCCAATGCCAGCGGCGGCTGAATAAAATATTTTGTTGGTTTTGGCCAGACCGACAGTCATGGCATTTACCAAAATGTTGCCATCGTAGCTTTGATCAAATTCGCATTCGCCGCCAACCGTTGGCACACCCATGCAATTGCCATAACCGCCAATGCCTTCGACCACACCGTGAACCAGATGCCTGGTTTTTGGGTGCTCGGGCCGGCCAAAGCGCAACGCATTAAGGTTGGCAATGGGTCTTGCCCCCATGGTGAACACATCACGCATAATGCCACCAACACCGGTGGCCGCACCTTGGTATGGTTCGATGTAGCTAGGGTGATTGTGGCTTTCCATTTTAAAAATGGCAGCGTCGCCATCGCCAATATCAATAATACCAGCGTTTTCACCGGGGCCGCAAATTACCCACGGGGCTTCGGTTGGTAATGTTTTTAGCCATTTTTTTGATGACTTGTACGAGCAGTGCTCAGACCACATGACCGAAAAAATACCCAGCTCGGTAATGTTTGGCACGCGCCCCATTATTTCCAGAACTAACTGATATTCTTCTTCGGACAGCCCGTGTTCGGCAACAATTTCAGGAGTTATTTTGCTCATCTAAGCCACCACTTTGCCAGAATAATTAATGAGGGCATCAAGCATTGGTGCGCCGTCAGTTCCGCCCAGCTGTTCGTCAACCAGCCGTTCGGGATGCGGCATCAAGCCCAATACATTTCCGGCTTCGTTATAAACCCCGGCTATGGAATTGAGCGAGCCATTGGGGTTATCAACATAGCGAAACGCAACTTGGCCGTTTCCTTCGATACGTTTTAGGGTTTCATCATCGGTAAAATAATTACCATCATGATGGGATACGGGGATGGTAATTTTTTGCCCCTTTGTATAGCCATTGGTAAACGCGGTGTCGTTTCGTTCAACCGTTAATTCAACATCTTTGCAAATGAATTTAAGGTTGGCATTGCGCATTAATACACCCGGTAAAATCTCGGCTTCGGTTAATACTTGAAAACCATTGCAAACACCCAATAACAACCCGCCACTATCAGCGTGTTTTTTTATTGCTGTCATAATGGGTGAACGTGCGGCCATTGCCCCGCAACGCAAGTAATCGCCATAGGAAAATCCGCCGGGAACCGCAACCAAATCATACCCGGACAGGTCGGTTTCACGGTGCCACACCATATCAACTGGCTTAGAGATGGAGCGCTCTAGCGCAACCTGCATATCGCGGTCACAGTTAGAGGCGGGAAAAACTATCACGCAGGCTTTCATTTGGTCCTCGGGGGGATGGTAAGCTAACTATTTAAATGATTGTTATTTAATTATTTCGATTTCGTAGTTTTCAATGACCGTATTTGCCAATAACTGGCGACACATTGCATCTACCTGTTCATGGGCTTTGCTCGGGTCGGTTTCATCAATATCTAATTCAATGAATTTTCCTTGGCGGACTTCGTTAATGCCTTTAAACGCTAGCCCGGTAAGGGTGTGTTCAATGGCTTTTCCCTGTGGGTCGAGTACGCCGTTTTTAAGGGTAACGTGGACAGTCGCTTTCAATTTTTTATTCCCTTATTGCATTGTATCGGAGCCGGGGACATCGCCGGGCCCGCTTTCGGGCAAGATGCCAAGACGGCGCGCAACTTCTTGGTAGGCTTCTTCTACGTCGCCCAGGTCACGACGAAAGCGGTCTTTATCCAGCTTTTCATCGGTGTTGATATCCCACAGGCGACAATTATCGGGGCTAATTTCGTCGGCCAAAACAATTCGCATTTCATCGTCTTCATAAAGGCGACCAAATTCTAATTTGAAATCAACCAACCTAATGCCGATGCCAAGGAAAAGCCCGGTTAGGAAATCATTTGCCCTAAGCGACATGGACATAATTTCATCCATATCAGAAGGCGAGGCCCAGCCAAACGCGGTGATGTGTTCTTCGGATATCATCGGGTCATCTAATTCGTCGGATTTATAATAATATTCGACGATGGAGCGGGGCAGGGGTGTGCCTTCGGGCATATCAAAACGCTTAGCCAGCGAGCCTGCAACAATATTTCTGATAACAACTTCAACCGGAATAATTTCAACTTCGCGTACCAATTGTTCGCGCATGTTAAGGCGGCGAACAAAATGGGTTGGGATGGAAATCTCGCCCAGACGCATCATCAGATATTCGGAAATGCGGTTGTTTAAAACCCCCTTGCCGGTGATGGTGCCTTGCTTTTTGTTGTTGAAAGCGGTGGCGTCGTCTTTGAAGTATTGAACAACGGTTCCCGGTTCCGGCCCTTCGAAAATCACCTTGGCCTTGCCTTCGTAAAGCTGTCTGCGTTTGGCCATAAAAGTGGCTCCTTCAGGGGTTCCGGCCCCCAATTTGGAGGTCATATTAAGAGGGCTTCATATAGCAGTTAGAAGAGCCCAAAACAACGCCCCCATGAAGCAAAAAATGTTAACTAAATAAAGGCCTCAGCATATTGCCTGCCAGCCTACATTTTCCGGCCCATGGTTTGAAAAAAGCCAGCGCAAGGATGGCTCACCTGAGGCCCTATCGGGCCCAGCAAGGGCAATAAGCGATGTGGATCTGGTGCCGAATCCATCCATTTTTTCTGAATCTATGTTCATGGCGTCATGGGGGTTTTTGCTGGGGCTGTTAGCATTTGCCATAAGGTCTTGCCATTCGGCCCAATTGTCTTGTTCAGGCTCGGGCGGGCGAGATTTTTTAAAAAGCGGCAGATAATGGGCAATGCGTATAGAGCTTGTGTCGTTTAGGTCGTGGGCGGTTAACATGGAAACCCCGTCTGGAATGGGGTGGGCCACAACCGCTGTGGCGTCTTCTGCAAGGCTAAGCCAAAATGCATCGCGCGCATCTGCCACTACTAAATTAAATGGACGGTAGGCATTGGGGTTTATTTCCATCAGGGCGTCTTTGGCCACACTGGCTTCGGCGTGATCTAGGGCCTCTAGCACCAATTCACCCCGGCTGCGTTTATTTGGGGCCGGGCCCAGTGTTCCCGGGCGGTTAAGCACGCCGGCCACAAGCCCGTAATCATTAACCCCCAGCCAGCTTCCGCCAGCACTTTCATCCAGCCCGGCTATGGTTTCCGGGCGTTCTGGCCAATGCTTGGCAGGTCCTTTCCACGGCCTATCCACCATTTCATCGCGGTTGGCGGCCAATATCAGAGGCCATTTATGGCCGGGGCGTCTTAGTATGACCGTGGTGCACATATAGTTTCCTTGGGGTATTCCTTTTAAAATATTATTTAAAGATAACCCTTTTATTAGGCGTCTGGGGATGGCAATTTCACCTAGCCCATGAGAAAATGGGTAAAATAATAATTATAACTAAAACCACAACCAAGACCTGAGGATCAACCACAGATATGGCCGATACATTTAACGAACGCGAAAAAGGTTTCGAAGCAAAACAGAAACTTGATGACGAGCTGCAATTCAAGGCCCAGTCACGCCGTAACAAGCTGGTTGGTCTGTGGGCCGCTGAAAAACTGGGCATAACCGCTGCCGATGCCGATGCATACGCCAAAACCGTGGTAATGGCCGACCTTGAAGAACCTGGTGACGAAGACGTTATCCGCAAGATTGTAGCAGATTTTTCTGAACGCAGTATTGCCATTGATGAAAATGATATTCGCGCTGAGTTGGACAAGCAAATGCAGGTAGCGGTTGAACAGGTATCAGGCGATTACCCAAACCCGCTTGGCGATGATCACGAAAAAGTCGGCGATTAAGCGAAATTGGGGTTGGTAAATAAAAATCAATTTCCAGCAGGCGCGGGCGCGTCTATTCTGCACGAGAAAAATGACCAGCTAAGCAAAAGAATTCCCACAAATCTTATAGCCAACTCAATTTGTGTATTGGCGTTTATATACATACTTAGAGATAACATCCCGCCATTTAAATTATTTGGCTGGGCAATATTTTCGTAAATTGTAAATTTTTCAGGATTGCTTCTTGTTTTGTGGTGGCGCAAACGTGGAAGCAAAGATATGCAGCGCATCTGGCTGGTTGCCATAACCACCTATGTAATTTTTGATGCTGTGGTTTGGGGATATTCAGCCTGGAACTTTTTTCTGGCTGATGATCTTTTGCTTATTTTGTTTTTATCGGCTGCTATTATTGGCATTGCTTCTGGTGGGCAATCGGCACTGCAAAGCCATCTTGCTGCGGCAGTGCCATTTACTTTTATTTCCCTAGCCCCATTAGCTGCCAGATTTCTTTCATCTGAAAATGAAACCATGTTTATTATGGGGTTGATGACCATTGTTTTATTTTTGGTGCAGCTATCCATCATTTTTAGGGCAAATAAAAATTCACAAAAAATATGGCATTTGCGAAGTGAAGTTGAATTTGCCAATCAGGCAAAATCAAACTTTCTTGCAAATATGAGCCACGAACTTAGAACACCGCTTAATGCCATTATCGGTTTTTCCGATAGTGTGCGTTCAGGGATTTTATCGAAGGAAAAAAATCAAGAATATTTGGGAGATATAAAAGATTCTGGCGAGCATCTGCTGAAATTGATTAATGATATTCTTGATATCTCTGCCATTGAAGCGGGAAAAATGAATCTATCCGAAGACGAGGTAGATATTGAAGATTTATCCCGCTCGGTTTACCGGGTATTGCATTTATTGGCAGATACCTTTGGAGTGGAATTAAGTATTGATTACAAAGGCCCCACCAGCCCGATTATTATTGACGAACGTCGCATGAAGCAGGTTTTGATGAACCTGCTTTCCAACGCAATAAAGTTCACCCCCCGTGGGGGCGGGGTGTCTTTGAGCGTAGCCGTTAATGTTGATAATAAATTGCTTATCCGTGTCAGCGACAATGGCATCGGCATGGATGAAGAAGGTATAAAATCTGCACTAACTATGTTTGGGCAAGTTGCCAACACATTTTCTAGGTCGCGTCACGGAACTGGCCTTGGCTTTCCGCTTTCAAATGAACTTGTCGAACTTATGGGCGGAACATTAAGCCTTGAAAGCACCCTCGGTGCCGGAACAACGGTTGAATTTATGGTTCCCTTAAAATATGCATAGCAATAAGCAATATGTAGGCAATAAAGCCTAGCCAAACACTCGTTTGAAAATAGCATCGACCCGTTTGGTGTGATAGCTGATGGAATCTTCGCTCAGCAGTTTTTCCAACGCACTAACATCCAATAATTTCTTTAATTTATCATCGTGGGATAAGAAAAAGAACAAACGGTTGTCGTGTTTGGCGGCATCGATTTCAACCACATCCAGTTGGGCGGTCACATCGGGGTTGTCGGGGTCGATGCCGAAACTTTTCCATACCCGCATGGCGCTACGCTGAACAATTTTATATGCGTCTTCGCGTGATACATCGTTTTGGGTTAAAAATAATAAAACCCGTTGGGCATCGTGAATGCCGCCAAAATTATTTAGCTGATCCATCATATTTTCTGGATAAACCACCAGCTTTTCAATTACGCTTTTTAATCGTTTTAATGCGAAATCAAGGGTAATGGTGCTGTCGGGGCCAATCATACGTTCCACAGATGAATGCGAAATATCGCGTTCATGCCATAGCGCAACATTTTCCAATGCCGGAACCACAGCCATCCGCACAATCCGCGCTAGCCCGGTTAGGTTTTCGGTCAATATGGGGTTGCGTTTGTGTGGCATTGCGCTGGAGCCTTTTTGCCCGGGGGCAAAGTATTCCTGTGCTTCACGAACCTCGGTCCGTTGCAGATGCCTAATTTCGGTTGCAACGTTTTCAACGCTAGATGCAATTACGCCCAAGGTGGCAAAATAATGGGCGTGACGGTCACGCGGAATTACTTGGGTTGAAACCGGTTCGGGCGTAAGACCCAATTTTTTTGCAACGTGTTCTTCGACGCCCGGGTCAATGTTGGCAAATGTTCCAACCGCACCTGATATGGCGCAGGTGGCAATGTCTTTTCTTACCGCGATTAGACGTTCACGGTTGCGCTGGAACTCGGCATAAAAGCGCGCCATCTTAAGTCCGAACGTGGTCGGTTCGGCATGGATACCATGACTGCGACCAATGGTCGGCATCATTTTGGTTTCCATGGCTCGGGTTTTAAGTGCGCCCAACAAATCATCAATATCAGCTAGCAATAAATCAGCCGCTTGCATCATTTGTACCGAAAGGCAGGTATCTAATACATCAGATGATGTCATGCCCTGATGAATAAAACGGGCTTCATCGCCAACGTGTTCGGCAAGTTCGGTCAAAAATGCAATAACATCGTGCTTGGTTTCAAGCTCAATCTCATCAATTCGGGCAATGCGCTCAGGGGTGTATTCTTTGGCCCCTTTATCCCATACCGCCTTGGCCGCATCCTTGGGTATAACCCCCAGATCCGCCAGTGCATCACAGGCGTGGGCTTCAATTTCAAACCATATTCTAAGTTTATTGGCCGGCTCCCAAATATTGACCATATCGGGGCGGGAATAACGCGGAATCATTAAATATTTCTCCGGTGAGTTGATGTGCGAGTTCTATACAGGTTTTTCAGAGCTACGACCAGCATCACAAGGTACTTTTTGCCTTAAAGCTTAACCGTTTTTCCGCCTTTTTGATAGGCGACGTACCAGACAAGGGCTGAAAGTTGAAGCACCATCAGAGCCGCAAAAGCCCAGGCATACCCATGGGGGTTGTAGCCCCCATTTGTGCCTACGGGCCAAAGGTCGATAATAACCCCGGTGGCCCATTGCCCGGCAAAGGCCATTACAAAAGCCAATAGGTTAATTCCGGTATTAACCCGTCCGGCTAGGTGATGGGGAAACGATTGCGATAGTGCGGCGTAGGCAATAATGCCGCTGGTGCCAAAAAACCCAAATGCCATCCATATGCCAACTGCCCATTCAATTGGTTGCGCCACCAGCACCGCCTGTACGATGGCGAACGATACCATTCCAAACATGCTAACCGACATTGGACGAACGCCATAAATCTTGCTCAGGCGTTCGGATAAAATCCCCCAAAAGAAAAATCCAAAAATCATCGAACACGCTATTAAAAATAAACTAAACGCAACATCATCTCGCGCCATGCCAGCCACATCGCGTAGCCATGGCCCCGACCATAAAGATTGGGTCGCAAGAAACGCTGCTTGGCTCATTACGGTTATGGGCGCGACCCGCCAAAAAAGCGGGCTAGAAAAAACCAACCCCACACCTTTTATTGCGTCCTTCAGGGTGGCGTTGCCTTCTTTGTGTTTGCCGTCGGGGACGATGAAAAAAATCATTAGCGCTACTGCAAAAGTTGCTGCCGCCAATAGCCAAAAAACCCCGCGCCAGTCGGTCATGGTTAAAAGCATTTCAACTGGCTGGGTTGCGGCTAACGCCCCTAGACCACCGGCCATTAATTGAAAACCATTTACCAGTGGCAGTTTTTCTTTGGGAAACCACATGACGTATGCCTTGAACGATGCCATCAGGCAGGCCGATACCCCAAACCCGATAAGCCCGCGGGCAATTATTAACCCCGGTATATTTTCGGCCATTGCAAAAAATGCCGCGCCAAGGGATGCAAATAGTAAAAGCACCGCTTCAACCCGGCGCGGGCCATAATGGTCAAGCAATATTCCCAGCGGTAATTGAAATGCGGCAAAACTTAAAAAATATGCACTGGTTAAAAGCCCCAATGCATTTGCATTAAGGCCAAGGTCAAGCACCAGATCAGGTGCTATTACCGCATTGACCGTGCGATAGGTATAAGAAAGAAAATACCCCAACGCGAACGGGGTAAAAACCCTAAGCACAATTATGGGCGAAAGTGTGGGCGTAGCGGGGGAGGTCAATTTTTTTACAACAACCCTTCGCTTTTGAATGAGGTATGGCCATGGGCGGAAACTATTACGTGGTCGTGTAATTGAATGCCTAGCTTGTGCCCGGCATCTTGAATTTCCATGGTCATATCAATATCCGGTTTTGATGGGGTGGTGTCGCCGCTGGGGTGGTTGTGAACCATTATTAATGCGCTGGCCCCTAGGTCGAGCGCACGTTTTATGACTTCGCGCGGGTAAACCGGGGTGTGGTCAACGGTTCCGGTTTGTTGCAATTCATCTGCAATCAGCACATTTTTGCGGTTGAGAAACAAAATACGAAATTGTTCAACCTTTTCTCCGCCCATGGCGGCACGACAGTAATCAAGCAATGCTTGCCAGTTATCCAACACCGGCTTGTCCATGATTTCTTGGCCCAGCATGCGGATGGAGGTTTCGCGCACAACTTTTAAATTAATGGCGGCAACTTCGCCCATTCCATCAACGCTGGAAATCTCGCTGGTGGTGGCATCTAAAATACCGGCCAACGAGCCAAATTTTTTGATTAATGCTTTAGCTATTGGTTTTACATCACGCCTAGGCATGGAATTAAACAACAATAATTCAACCAATTCATAATCGGGCAGGGAGTGCGGCCCGCTTTTTATGAAACGTTCACGCAAACGGGCACGATGTCCGGCGTAATGCGGTGGTTCTTTTTTATCGCCTGATCCCATAATGGCCCTATATTTTTTCGCTCGGTTTTTTATAAATTGTATGGGGGTTTATCTAGCCCGGTGGGTGATTTAGTGAAAACTTCAAAACCATCTTTGGTAACGGCAATGGAATGTTCAAATTGCGCCGATAGGGTTTTGTCGCGGGTAACTGCGGTCCAACCATCTTGTAATATTTTTATATCGTATTTGCCAAAGTTAATCATAGGCTCGATGGTAAAAAACATTCCTTCTTTTAATTCCACCCCTTCACCGGGCTTGCCGAAATGCATGATGTTGGGTGCATCATGAAAGACCCGACCCAATCCGTGGCCACAAAAATCGCGCACCACCGAATAGCCGTGGCTTTCGGCATATTGTTGAATGGCATGACCGATATCGCCGGTGGTGGCACCGGGCTTGACCACGTTAATGCCTTTCCACATTGCATCAAAGGTAACGTCAATAAGCTTGCGCGCTTTCACACCAGCCTTGCCCACGGTAAACATGCGCGAAGTATCGCCAAACCAACCATCAAGGGTAACGGTAACGTCGATATTTACAACGTCGCCATCCATTAATTTTTTATCACCGGGAATACCGTGACAAACAACATGGTTGATGGATGTGCAAATGGATTTTGGATAACCGCGATAATTTAATGGTGATGGAATTGCGCCATTGTCAATAATAAATTTATGGCAAATTCGGTCTAACTCATCGGTGCTGACACCGGGAACCACATGGGGCGCTATCATATCTAGCGTTTCGGCGGCCAGTTTCCCGGCTTTGCGCATGCTTTCAAAATCATCGCTTGAGTGAATTACTATTCTTTTTGCTTCGTGCATTTGTCATCAACTTTTTAAATTATTACTTTGGATGCTAGAATATAGGTGTTTTTTTCAAAATCACTAGGTTTTGATAGCACATGGCCCAGAAATGCTTATTTCCAAGGGGGTTATATCACAGCCATAGGCCACAACCTCAACCCCGGCTTGGGTAGCCTTGGCAAATTCGGCTGAATAGGTTGGGTCAATATCGGGTGCCAAGGCAAAGCTTTTAGCGTCATTTCGTTGCACCAAATAAAACATTACCGCCCGATGTCCGCCCCGCACCATATTGGCAAGCTCGACCAAGTGTTTGGCACCGCGGGCCGTTACCGAGTCTGGAAATTC
The DNA here is from genome assembly GCA_965603095.1 of uncultured Thalassospiraceae bacterium. Classification (GTDB taxonomy): domain Bacteria; phylum Pseudomonadota; class Alphaproteobacteria; order Rhodospirillales; family Magnetovibrionaceae; genus DAOVVL01. Next base: position 24,496 of record CBFDBQ010000026.1, read on the forward strand.
AGCAGGTGCTTTTTTAGCCAGATCACGTTTCATGGTTACGTTTTTAACCTCGACATAACAATCTGGCTTATCATCTGCTTGCAGAAAAATATCGATGCGTGAATTTTCGCCGTATTTAACTTCACGTTTTATATTTTCATAACCAGTTAACTCGGCAATTTCACCGGCGGCGATTGCATCAGCAACAATGCGGTTGGGATGTTGGGTGTTTATGCCGACTAGTGCATCATTTATTTCAATAATTTCCCAGGTAAATTTAAGTTTTCGTTTGGGGTTATCATTGGGCGTAAGCCACACCTTTGAACCGGGAACGTTTAACGAAAGCATGGAGCCTGAATTAGCACAGTGTGCGGTAACAATCGAACCATCGTCCAATTCAACATCGGCCATGAAACGCTTGTAACGTTTAATCAGTTTTCCAGAAATTAATGGTGTTTCAAACTTCATCCCTTCTTGTCTTTCTCGGCGCCGTCATTAATGGCAAGGCTTAAATTAATTTCAGCCGAGCCGGGTTTTAACGGTTGGGGTTGGTTTGGCCCCGGTGCCCATGCGGTCATTGTTACTATGTCAAATGTTGCCGGGATGCGACCATCATCGTCTACGAATTTTTCTTGGTAATAACTTGCGGCCCGTAAAATTGTGTCTTCGCGGGTAAATGTTTTTCGTCTGCCGCTAACCGCGCCATTTTCACCCATACCGCGCAGGTCTGCCATTAGCTTGAACGCATCAGGGTATGACACGGTAATGGTGTCGGTATCTAATACTGGAAGCGCAAACCCGGCCCGACCTAAAAGCGAGCCCAAATCTTGCACCGTGGCAAAGGGTGATACTCGGGGGCTTATGCCGCCTTCTATTTCAATTTCTGCCGCCATCAAACTTTCGCGCAGTTCCCATAATGTCCGTTCGGCAAAAACCGATGCCAGCATTAATCCATCTGGTTTTAATGATTTTCTTATTTGGATAAGCGCACCGGGCAGGTCATTAACCCAGTGCAGTGATAAATTCGACAATACCAAATCAAACGAACCATCATCAAAGGGCAGGTTTTCTTCATCTGCCACAACGCTTGGGTGGCCGGTTTTTTCAGCCAATGCCACCATGGCAGGTGAAATATCTGTTTGGGTCAGGTTTTTTATGCCGCCGCGCCCGTTTAGATTTTTTGCGACACAGCCACCATGACAGCCAAGGTCTAGCGCTGTTTCAAATTTGCGTTTTACATCGTCTAGCCTGTCACACAGGCGTTCGGCTGCTTCCATAAACAGAAAATCATGTTCAGAAAGTCGTGCCGCCGCACGATCACGGTGGCGGCGGACGGCGTTTCGATCAAAAACCTGCATTGGGGCATCTTGGCTCATTTCTCTTATATGACACAGCGGCGCCTGATTGATAAGGTGTTGGTTATGGAAAAAAACAAAATCATTTCCGGGGCAAGACGATTGTTGGATGTAATGTTGCCACCAACCTGCCCAGGCTGTCGGGCCATTGTCGGCCCGCCCGGTGGGCTGTGCCCTGAATGTTGGGAAAAAATAACGTTTATTTCAGGCCCCAACATTTCGGGTTCAGGCTGTTCTATTTGTGGGCATCCATTTGAATTTTCAGGCCCATCTGCCAGCGATGATGGCCCAACAAAAAACCCAGTAATATGCGGGCCATGCGCGCGCGAGACACCACCCTTTGGCCGCGCCCGGGCGGCATTTATTTATGATGATGCTTCACGGAAAATGGTTTTGGCCTTTAAGCACGCCGATCAAACAGAATGGGCTGGGCTTTTTGCAACAATGCTAGAACGTGTCGGACAAGAATTAATTGATGATTGTGATTTAATAATCCCGATTCCGCTTTCACGAAAAAAGCTTTTTTCTAGGCGTTATAACCAATCTGGCGAAATGGCGCGCAAGCTTTCCGTAAATTCAGGCAAATCTTTTGCCCCCGGGTTGCTTGAGCGTATTCCCGTCCGTGGAGCCAAGAAAGCAAGTCAGGCTAGCCTCAGCCGTCGGGCCAGATTTGAAAATGTCCGTGGGGTTTTCAAGGTTCCGTTCAAAAATGCCCCCAAACTGCAGGGAAAATCGGTTTTGCTGGTAGATGATGTGCTGACCACCGGGGCCACGGTTCATGCCGCTAGCCGCGCGCTTATTAATGCTGGTGCAAAAAACGTTGATGTGCTTACGCTTGCGCTGGTTTCTGGGCCTAAATAAAGCAACCCTTGCAGTTGATGGATATGGGGTTATATATTAGAATAACCTTATAATCACCCATAACCCATAACCAATAGTTAGCCGCTTGGGCGAGGGCGCTAGCAAAACAAGAGATTTGATTTATGTCCAACACAGCCAAAGTAGAAATCTACACCACTCCCATTTGCGGTTATTGCCACCGGGCCAAAGGCCTTTTGCAGAAAAAGGGTGTGGCATTTAAAGAAATCAACGTCATGATGAAGCCGGATAAAAGGCGCGAAATGGAAGAACGTTCCCGTGGCCGTACGGTTCCGCAGATTTTTATCAACGATAAACCAATCGGCGGTAGCGACGAATTGTTTGAGCTTGATTTCGATGGTGAATTAAACTCAATGTTGGGTATTTAGCGAAGTCAATATCATGAACAATGCATCAAAATATAAAGTTGCGCTTGTTCAAACAAATTCATCCGATGATATGGAACAAAATATAAAAACTGCGTGCGCATTTGTGCGCGAAGCTGTCGCCATGGGTGCAGATATGGTCATGGCACCTGAAAACGTTTCTATGATGACGTTTGGTTCAGAAAATATTATTGCCAACGCTAGGCCCGAAGAAACCCATCCGGCAATTGCTGCATTTGCAAATTTAGCGAACGAGCTTGGAATTTGGTTTCACGCTGGAACATTTGCCATTGATAGCGGAAACGGTTTGGTTAATCGGGCGATTGTGTTTTCACCGGATGGCAAAATAGCCGCACGCTATGACAAGATACACATGTTTGACGTCGATTTAGGTGCGGGCGAAAGCTACCTAGAAAGTGAAACATTTAATTCTGGCACTCAGGCGGTCTCGGTTAACCTACCGTGGGGCCAAATGGGTCTTAGCACGTGCTATGATGTTCGCTTCCCCCATCTTTATCGCAAACTAGCGCAAGGAAATAATAATGAGGGCGGAGCAGATTTTTTTGCCGTACCCGCGGCATTTACTGCCACCACCGGAAAGGCCCATTGGCATACCCTGCTTCGGGCCAGAGCAATTGAAAATGGATGTTTTGTTTTTGCTCCGGCCCAGACGGGAAACCATGCTGGTGGGCGGCAAACATTCGGCCATTCGTTGATAATAGACCCATGGGGCGAGATTTTAGCCGATGCGGGCGAAGCCCCGGGGATTATAATTGCGGAAATTGATCCTGCAAAAGTGCCAGAAGTCCGGGCAAAAATACCATCACTTGGGAACGAACAGCCATTTGACTGTATTTAATGGGTTAATTTTGTTTGTTTTAAACACTCCCTTAAATGTTTATGGGCAAAATCAGTTACTGTATAGAACTGAGGCGAACCCCAAGGCGAACCCCAAGGCAAAATAATGATCCATTATCAATTACAATGCTGTGACGAGCATAGCTTTGACGGCTGGTTCCGCGATAGCGCAGCTTATGAAAAACAGGCGGTAGCTGGCGATATTGAATGCCCATATTGCGGCAAAACAGAAATAACCAAGGCACCGATGGCGCCAAGTATCGGCAAGGTAGCCGATGATGTAAACGTACCCACCGCTGAAGCTAGGGCGCAAAGAGTTGCACAAAAAATATTAGAGGCGGCAACCAAAGCCAGAGAATACGTAGAAAATAATTTTGAAAACGTCGGCGATGATTTTGCTGACGAAGCCCGTGCCATGCATAATGGTGAACGCGAAGAAAGCGGAATTTATGGAAATGCAACGGACGTGGAAGAAAAAGAATTAGAAGAAGATGGGGTAGATTTCGTTCGCGTACCCACAAACGATAATAAAAATAATTAATCTATTTCTATTTGCGCCTATTAGTTATTTTGGCAAAAGCCATATAATTTACATCAAGATCATTTTTTGAAATTGACCAGCTATCCTTTAACGGATTGTAAATCACACCAGCAATTTCTGTAAATTCCATTCCATGCGGCCTAATAAGACGCGCCAGTTCCGATGGCTTAAGAAATTTCCCCCATGTGTGAGTTCCGGCTGGTAACCAACGCAAAATATATTCAGCCCCAATTTTTGCTAACAGCAAAGATTTAATTGTGCGGTTAAGGGTTGATAAAACCATTACACCGTTATCTTTTAAAAGCTTTGTGCTGGCCGCCATAAAAATTTCAGGATCAGAAACGTGCTCAATAATTTCCATGTTGAGCACAATATCAAAACGTTTTCCCTCAGCCATTAAATCTTCGGGTAGCATGTTTCGGTAATTTATATCCAGACCGCTTTGGTGGCTATGGATTTTGGCTATTTCAACATTTTTTTCCCCGGCATCAATGCCGGTAACATTGGCACCAAGGGCCGCCATTTGTTCGGATAAAATCCCGCCGCCGGAACCAACATCAACCACATCTAACCCGCTGAGCGGTTTATCCGCCGCCCCATCAAGCCCAAAATGGTTTGATGCGTTTTCGACGATAAATGCTGTTCTAAGTGGGTTTATCTGGTGCAGGGGGCGGAACTTGCCCTTTGGGTCCCACCATTCATCGGCCATGGCTGTAAAGCGCGCTATCTCATCGGGGTTGGCGGTGGATCCCGCCAAAGGGTCGTAACCGGGCGCATGATTGGGCTTGGAACTGGTATTGGGCCCGTTATTGGGCATGGGATTTTTGGTCTTTTTCC
>CBFDBQ010000027.1:0-27910 GCA_965603095.1 uncultured Thalassospiraceae bacterium
GTTCTCGTTCGACTTGCATGTGTTAGGCATGCCGCCAGCGTTCGTTCTGAGCCAGAATCAAACTCTCAAGTTGACTTACTAACCTTGCTTCCGAAGAAGCAAGTTAGAACAGAGCCAATCCTATTCATTACACAAACGTCATATAAAATAACATATAAGACGAATGCACAGAACAGGCGGATCTGGATTTTGGTCCAAAAAACCATAACCAGGACCGCCGCCTGCGCATCTCTTCTATTTATCAACAATTTAAAAGAACAAACAAAATCCGAGGTCCGTAAACCCCGGAAAAAATGCGACAAACTGGCGGGCCAGTTCGTCGCGTCGGGGGGTTTTAGGCCCCCTTGGCAGGGTTGTAAAGCTTAAATTCTAAAAAAAATGAAATAATTTTAAGAACTTAGTTTTAGCATGGAATCGACAACCATAACGGACTGCCAAGGTCGGGGAGTATACTTATGAAACATCAAATATACAAGGTATTCTGCGGTGTTTGACTGGCAATGGACACCGCTTGCTCCCTTGATATAGGTTTGGTGTATGAAGCTCGCAAGTGCCACTACGCGTAGTGTCCCAAATCAATTTTGGACGTATCAGGAGATTCCAAGACCCATGCCATATAATAATAAAGCGAATCAAACCCAATTTTTATCCACCGTTCCGGTGTCGATTCTAGGCAAAATAAGCAAAATAACGTCCATTTTGCTGGTTGCGGGTACCATAAACGCCTGTGCCGGAGGCTCCATGCTTTCGTCCAATGCGTCTGAGCCCAAGGTCGGCCCCGATGGACAGCCCGTAGCACCAGAAAAATCATTCAACCGTTTTCCAGATATTCCGGTTCCAACCAACGCCAAAATGGATACTAAACGCACCCTTGTATTTGGTGGCGGTGAAAGCTGGTACGGACAACTGGGGCTAAATGCAAAACATGACGGCGATACAATTTTTGATTTTTACAAACAAGAACTACCCGGTTTTGGTTGGGAAGAAATAACATCTGTGCGCGCACCGGTAAGCATTCTTACCTATATGCGCGGTGAACGGATTGCATCAATACAAATTGAAAAAGGAAGCATCAGCGGTAGCTCGATTACGTTTACCGTATCGCCCCGTGGCGGTGCCATACCAAAATAGTGATGGCCAAAATAGTGATGGCCAAAATAAAAAACTAACTCAGCAATAAAAAACCCGCCGAGCTAATAAGTAATTATTATGCGGCGGGTTTTTTGTAACTAATTTTTAAACGTTAAGTTAGTTAAAATTAATTGTTGTTGGGTCGCAATACTGTCTTTGTTGTTTAAGGGTTTTACAAACTGAAACCGCTTCACTGTTTGATGAAAGTGGCCCTGCTTTCAGGCGGTAAAACACGCCTTTGGGGCTACCAAGATCAACGCGTTCGATGACCTTTTCCAAACCGCCTAGCTTTGAAGAAAACCTTGTTTGTAATTCTTTCCAGCCACGCTCAGCCGCCTTGGTCTGGCGGTACGATGCAAGGTGCACACCGGGCTGAAACCCAGACATTTTTTTTGCGGCTGGTGCGGCGCCAAGCATTTGCGGTGCCTGCGTTTGTGCATTTGCTTGCATAGCGCCCGCTGGTTGCGCCTGCATTGAACCTTCAATAGCGCCACGTTCACGGGTGTATTCATCCCCGGTTATAACGTCTGCCTGCTTGAGAAATTCAAGCCTACGAATGGCATCAGCAGCAGACATTAAATCTTTGGGTGGCAATGGAGCCATAGCAAGACTGGTTGGTTTTGCTGGCATTAGTGCATCTAATATCATGGTCCGTTCGGAACTGTGCTGGCTAACGGATATTGCCTGCATTTCCAGCGCCCGACCAATTGCGTGAAGGCGGTTTGATATTTGAGCCGCGGGTGGCACCGAACGATCAAGTCCGGCTGCTGGCGGGTTTGATGAAAGCGGCAACAGCGCACCGATGTTTACCTGACGTCTTGTGCTAAATTCACCCTGGGTTATCAGGCCTTGTTCTGTAAGCGAACGCATTGTTTTAAATCGTTCGACAATATTTACATCAGTATCGGCAAAACGTATCTCATCGGCGACAATACGATTGCTCGCCATAGATGGTGCCGACGGCGCAACATACATTTGTGATTTTGGCATTTGTGAATTTGCCATTGCATTGTTGGCATTAGTTGCCTGTGCAGTGGTGGTGGCAGGCCCTGGCCCAGCTCCGCCCATAAGCGTTAAATTAATATTTGCCAATTCATTAATTGATTGCGGCTGACTGCCGGTCCAAAGAACAATTTCTTCGGTTGGTTGCGGTTGTATATTTAAAATACGCTCATAATATTCACGAGATTTTCTTGACTGACCTGTGTTTTGATAAACAAGGGCCGAGCCAAAAAGTGCATGTACGTCATTGGGATTTATTACCAAGGCCCTATCAAACAACCCTAACGCTTTTACGTTATCGCCCTTGGTTAATTCGGCTAGCCCAAGTTCAGCAAAGTCGTTTTCGGCAAGCGGCCCGTCAGCCCAAAAAGAATTATTGGTAAATGCGCCTTCCTGAAATGTGCTGCATGCACCAAGCGATAATATCGCAAATGCCGCTACGCCTGTTCTTAAGTAGGTCCCAATGGCCATGAACTTTTATGCCCCCATATATCTAAGACTAAATTCGGCGCGTGCGTGCATATTTTCACGCCCCGCTCCAGTAGCCTTAATTAATAAACTGATTCGCCCATCTAGCGTAAACTAAAAGCTAGCCCCCCGTAAGCCCGCCACATGGGTAAATCATTTAAAATTGGGGAGAAATTGGGGAGAAATTGGTGGAAAAATTGGCCAAATATTGACCTGTAAGGTTATTTATTCTTTGAATTTAGCAGATCATTCATGCGCTGCTCATATTCATCTAACACACGCCCACAGCCCTGAGAATGGGCAAAAGGAAGCCGTGACATGGCCCCCTTGGCAATGCGCTTACTGCCTTCCAACAAAATTGCCTCGGTCACCATAATCTTGCCCATACTGCGGTTTATGTAAGGAACCACATTCATTCCCACCCCATCTAACTGAAGACGACGATTAGAACCAATGGTGAGTGGATATTTGTTAAAATAAGCAATTAGGGTTTCACGAACATGCGGCGCCTTTTGACAAAAGGTGGGCACGTCTTCGGCATATTTTACCGTGTAAATAGATGTTACAGCCCTGCTTTCAATTAATCCGCGAGGATTTTTTGCCGGTAGCATTACGAATTGCAACTGAATGTGGGAATCTTCGCCCGGCAATTGGGCACTTGCGATATTAGGAGCGAGAAAGACTGATGATGCCCCAACAAAGGCGAAGGAAAAAATAAACATAAAGAATAACTTATGGAACATTTTATAAAACCTGTTTTCTAAAGTGCCCCCTTTAAAGAGAGGCTAACATAACACATATATTTTTGTCACGCTTTGCCTTGTTTTCATCTTCAATTTTAAAGCCGTATTCCAAATAAAGGGCAATCGCCGCTTCAAGTCGAGATAAGGTTTCAAGGCGCATGTATGAATAAGAAGCATTCTTGGCTGCATTTAAAACTTCTTCACAAAGCATTCTGCCGACCCCCCTTCCCCGCCATTCTGGCTTTACATAAAGACGTTTCATTTCAACGGTTTTATTATTAATACCCACCATGCCAACAAAACCAATGGCGTCATTATTATTAAGGGCCAACAGCAATGCGCCTGCGGGTGCGGCATATATGTTTTGAATATTTTTCATTTCTGCATCGAAGTCATGAAAACAAGCAGCTTCGGCCAACTCTTTTTCATGTGCCAAAAATAGAGATTTTACCGCCTCAATATCACCGGGGGATACGGCTTTGACTATGATGGTATTGCTATCAGCGTTCATGTTGGCGTCCAATAAAATGTTTTATTCTACCAGATGTATATTAATGCGACGGTTTTGCTTGCCCTTGTTTTCAATCTTGCCGATACGCACCTTGCCAATTTCCCCGGTTGTACCAACGTGGGTTCCGCCACATGGCTGCAAATCAACGCCATCAACATTTATAATTCTAACGTTACCAGAGCCGCGCGGTGGAGAAACCGAAAGCGAGCGCACCAAATCGGGGTTGGCATCAAGCTCTGCATCGCTGATGGATGAAATAGAAACCGGATGATTTTCTTCGATCAAACGATTGAGGTCTTGTCCTAGTTTTTCCTTATCCGGGCTTGCGGAAATATTAAAATCAACCCGGCTTTTATCTGCGCCTACCTGTGCGCCAGTAATAGAGCCGTCCACCAACGCACAAAGCAAATGCAAGGTGGTGTGCATACGCATATGTTTAAAGCGACGATCCCAATCAAGCTCCAACGTTATGGTATCGCCCACCCCCGGCATGGTGGATGCATCTTCTGCCAAAACGTGAATAATTGTACCGCTTTCATCTTTTAGCGTGTCAATCACGCTCAACTCGCTGCCATATTGGGTGCGCATAATACCGCTATCACCGGGTTGACCGCCGCCGCCGGGATAAAAAACAGTACGGTCAAGTTCGATGCCACCATCAGCTGCGGCAACTATCTTTGCTTCGCATGATTTAAGGTAGGAATCTTCTCGAAAAAGCTCTTCGCTCATTTATGTGCTCCGATTTATTCAAGGTACAACTATGACCCCGAAGATGGTGCTGTGCAAATTACCTTCAAGCTTTCCAAAAAGGTTTGGATGCTTCTAGTAATATTTCCTGCCTGCTTAGGCCGATGTCATCGATCATTCCATCATCCATTTCGGCCAAGGCACGGCGCGCGCTAGCCCTCCGTTGCCATAATATAAGCAAGTTTGCAGTTTTTAGGGCTTCGCTTAACGCTAGGCGCTTTCCCTCACCTATCCACTGACCCCATGAAAGAGGCACAGCGTGAAAGGTGGTCTCATTTTCGATTGTATCGGTACAATTGTTATTATTCATCACAATTACTCCTTTCGTTTCCATACAATATAGGTTAAATTTAGGTACAATATCAGTCAATGTAATTATTGATACCGTGACAATTTAAACAATGGTTTAGGGACAAACGGCATGAACATATGGACACCAAATATCTCCGAACGTCCGGGACCAAAATATAAGGCCATAGCCGATTCAATTCTTTCTGATATTCGCTCCGGCAGCCTTGCCCCGGGTGAGCGCATGCCCACCCACCGTGAGCTTGCCTACCGCATAGGCGTTACCGTTGGAACCGTAACCCGTGCCTATTCAGAGGCCGAACGTCGCGGGTTGGTGGCGGGCGAGGTTGGTCGTGGAACATATGTTCGCGATCCAAATGAACCGCGTGAACCAAAAAACTTTTCCATCGACAAAAACTTTAGCCTGTCGGTCCAAAGCAGTGACACTCTATTGGCAGAGGGGGTTTGTGATTTTAGCCTAAGCCTTCCCATAAGCGGTATTGCTGAAAAATACTTTGCCAAAGCGCTTACTGACATAGGAAACTCACAGGGCCTTGGGTCGTTGCTTGATTATACCCCCGATACAGGGTTACCCAGCCACCGTCAGGCCGGTGCCGCATGGATTAAACAAACATCGGGAATGAAGGTTACACCTTCGCAGATTATTATAACCAATGGTGCCCAGCATGCGGTTCTTGCTGCGGTTATGTCGTTGACCCTAAGAGGTGATACCGTTTTAACCGAATGTATTACCTACCATGGCATCAAAACATTGGCGTCAGAAATGGGATTAAAACTTATCGGTTTAGAAATGGATGAACAAGGTATTACGCCCGCTTCATTTGAAACTGCCTGCAAAGAACATTCGCCCAAGGCACTATATACTATACCAACCCTACAAAACCCTACATCACGCACCATGGGGGAAAAGCGACGTAAAGAAATTGCCAAAATCGCAATCAACTATAACGTGATAATAATTGAAGATGATATTTTTGGCGCCATTCCTGAACAAAGGCCACTACCAATTTCATCATACGCACCATCACAAAGTTATTATTTAACTTCTTTTTCAAAATGTATTGCACCGGGTTTGCGTTATGGGTTTATTGCGGTGCCCGAAAACTTGGCTCCGCGCATAGGTTCAATTATTCGCGATACTTGTCGCATGGCAACCCCATTAATGGGAGAAATAGTCACCCAGTGGATTGAAAGTGGTGTTGCGGCAGAAATTACAGCTCTACAAAGGGTTGAGCTTGCAACAAGGCAGGCGATTGCGACGCGGGTATTAAAAGGTCTTGATTTTGAAATGCACCCAAATAGTTTTAATATTTTGCTTTACCCACCTAAACCATGGCGCGAAGAAGAATTTGCGTTAGCGGCAAAGGAAAAAGATGTGTTGGTAATGCCCGCCAGCGTGTTTGCGGTTGGTCAGGATAGCCCCCGTCATGCGGTTAGAATATGCTTAGGTGCGGCGCGTAATTTTGAACGTGTGGAAAAAGGCCTAAAAGAACTTGCTGGCCTCATTCGTTACGGCAATAACGCTTACGCTTCATCGGTTGTTTAATTCAGCCATCAAACTTAGTGCAAGTATGGGCGTGATTTAACGGCCCGTGACCGCTGCCAAACCCGGGGGCGGTAGCAATTGCCTTTAGCACATACGCCCTTGCCCGCTTAACTGCTGTTGATAAATCCAATCCTTGGGCCAGTCCGGTTGCTATGGCCGATGCCGTTGTGCAACCGGTACCGTGGGTGTTGGCAGTATCAATACGGGTGCTTGAAAATATTTCTGCGCAATGACCGCGTTCAAGCAAGACATCCACCAAATCATCATCATTTTTTTGTTTTGGCATGTGGCCGCCTTTTACCAGTACCGCATCGGGGCCAAGGTCAAGTATGGCCTCTGCCGCAATAATCATGTCGTCAACGTTGGATATATCCTTGCCTGAAAGTGCTTCTGCTTCTGGAATATTGGGGGTTAAGACGCGGGCGTGGGGGATAAGCTTGGATTTGAGCGCGCTTAAGGCATCTTCTTCTAACAATGCATGCCCACCCTTGGCCACCATTACCGGGTCCAGCACCAGCGGAATATTGCCAGCCATTTCCTTTAATATCTCTGCCACCGCATTAATTACATTGGCCCGATGCAGCATGCCTATTTTTATGCAATCGGCACCAATATCGGAAAGAACGACCGAAATTTGTTTGGTTATGAAATCTTCTGGAACATCAAGTATGCCGTAAACGCCTTGGGTGTTTTGTGCAGTCAGCGCGGTTATGGCGGTTGTGGCAAAACCGGAAAGCGCGGTTACGGTTTTTATATCGGCCTGCACCCCGGCACCGCCGCCGGAATCAGAACCTGCAATTATAAGAACTCGTCCTTTTATTGTTCTTATTGTTCGTTGCAATTTATTCTCTCAATTTATTATCTGGCAACACTGTCGATTTGACTGACAAGCCCATCAACCACATCTTTTACTAGCCCACCATCGTTTCCTTCGGCCATAACGCGGATAAGCGGCTCGGTTCCTGATTTACGAATTAATAAACGACCGCCACCTTCTAGTTTTTTTTCGGCAACTGAAATGGCTATTTTAATTTCATCGTTTTCAAGTGGTGATTCTCCATTAAAACGAACGTTTTTCAATAACTGCGGTAATGGTTCAAATAAACGGCAAACGCTGCTTGCTTTGCCGCCATTATCCAATAGCACCGAAAGCACCTGCAATGCGGCAATAAGACCATCACCGGTTGTTGAAAAATCACCTAAAACAATATGACCGGACTGTTCGCCGCCAATATTGCATCCGGTTTCACGCATAGCTTCGACCACATACCTATCACCAACCGGGGCGCGGTGCATTTTAACGCCAATGCTTTCAAGATAATTCTCAAGGCCCAGATTGGACATGACGGTTGCTATCAAGGTTTCGTTTTTCAATGTGCCTTGTGCCTGCATTGATTTTACCACCAATGCCATTAATTGATCACCGTCAAGCAAGTCACCTTTTTCGTCGCAAATAATCACCCTGTCGGCATCGCCATCCAATGCAATGCCAATATCGGCGCCATTGGCAATAACTTCGGCGCACATTTTTTCAGGCCTAGTTGAGCCACAATCGGAATTAATATTAAAACCGTCCGGATCAACCCCAATGGAAATTACCTCGGCGCCAAGTTCCCATAAAACCTCGGGCGCAACCTTGTAGGCCGCACCATTTGCGCAATCTAAAACTATTTTTAAACCATCTAGGGTTTTACCCTTGGGGAATGTTTGTTTTACAAATTCCGTATAACGCCCAATGGCATCATCAAGACGGTAAGCCCGACCAAGTTCCTTAGGCGGGGCAAGCTCTGTCGACATGTCGCTATTTATGCGTTGTTCAATTTCAGATTCCATTTCATCGGAAAGCTTGTAACCATCGGGGCCAAAAATCTTTATGCCGTTGTCTTCGAACGGATTGTGCGAAGCTGAAATCATTACCCCAATATCGGCGCGTAGCGAACGTGTTAGCATGGCAACCGCCGGTGTCGGCATGGGGCCAACCAAAATCACATCCATCCCACAGGAAACAAAGCCAGCGGTTAGTGCTTGCTCGATCATATATCCTGAAATGCGGGTATCTTTGCCAATAACCACACGGTGACGATGATTGCCACGCTTGAAATGAAGCGCCGTCGCCTGACCCACCAGCATGGCAGCCATAGCCGTCATCGGATGGGTGTTAGCCGTTCCGCGAATTCCATCTGTGCCGAAAAGTTTTTTTGTCATGTATTCTTTTAGCCGATTTAACCCTAATGACGTGTAAATTATTGTTTCGGTTTTTTACATAAAAATATATGAAACTAGGACAATTAGGTGTTTTCTATGGCTGTCCATACCTTGAGCGCGTCTGCGGTTGCAGCCACATCGTGGACTCTCAATATATCAAATCCGCTTTTAACCCCCCAAATACCAGCGGCCAACGAGCCGGCCAGACGATTTTTAGGGGTTGCTTCATCTGTAATTTCCCCAATAAAGCTTTTCCTAGAAACCCCCAATAAAAGCGTTGCCCCAAGATTTTTATACATATCCAGAGATTTAAGAATTTTCAGGTTATGTTGCAAGTTCTTGCCAAAGCCAATACCGGGATCAACCGCAATTCGTTCTATGGTAATTCCCGCTTTAACACATGCCGCAACCCGGGCTTTTAGGTATTCAAATACTTCAACGCTGGCATCGATGTATGATGGGTTCGATTGCATGTTTCCGGGCGTGCCCTGCATATGCATCAAAACTATATGGGCATCAGAATTTGCCGCAACATCAATTGATTTCTCATCACCAGTTAACGCGGTAACATCATTGATTATGCTGGCGCCTGCTTGGATAGCGGCCTCCATTACGGGGCCATGGCGGGTATCAATTGAAACCGTAATACCGCTTGCAACCAAGCGTTCGATTACCGGTGCGGTGCGGGCAATTTCATCTTCTATGGAAACCGGGTCGGCCCCAGGGCGGGTAGACTCACCACCAACATCAATTATGGCCGCACCTTGGGTGGCCAACTCCATTCCACGAGAAACCGCATCATCAAACGAATAGGCATCGCCAGCATCGGAAAAACTATCCGGTGTTGCATTTACAATGCCCATTATCACTGGGTGCTTGAGGGAAATACCTGCAAACGTGCGCGACACAATTTAGCCTTCTGGTTGTGGCTCACCAATACCGCCGGGGCTTTTATCTTTAGCCTTACTGCCGGCGCTTGGTACCGATGTTTTGCGTCCACCTTCGGGTGGGGTGTCGCTGTCTTCTTCGCGATGTACGCCCTTGCCCGCCAAAATATCATCAACTTCTGCACCGGTAAGGGTTTCATATTCAAGCAAGGCTTCGGTAACCGCATGAAGATCGTCATTGTGATCGGTCAAAATTTTACGAGCATGGTTTTCGGCTTCGTCAACCAAGCGCCTTACTTCCTCATCGATAATTTTGGACGTCGCATCGGATACGGTCTTGGTTTGCGCAACCGAATGACCAAGGAATACTTCTTCCTCGCTGTCGTTGTAACGTAGCGGCCCAAGTTTTTTAGAAAATCCAAATTCCGTAACCATTCGCCGAGCCATTCCGGTTGCTTGCTGAATATCATTACCGGCACCGGTGGTTATGTTTTCTTCGCCAAACACCAACTCTTCGGCCATCCGACCGCCAAACATCATGGCCAGTTTGCTTTCAAGCTCAACCCGCGAATAAGTATAACGATCACGTTCCGGCAAGTTCATGGTCAGACCCAAGGCACGGCCACGGGGAATAATAGTTACTTTGTGCAACGGATCGCATTTCGGCATGAAAATACCAACCAATGCGTGTCCGGCTTCGTGGAACGCAGTTAGTTTCTTTTCCTCGATGGTCATTACCATAGAGCGACGCTCGGTACCCATCATTACCTTGTCTTTGGCTGCCTCAAAATCAGACTGGGTAACCACCCTCTTGCCAGTTCGTGCCGCCAAAAGAGCCGCTTCGTTAACAAGGTTGGCAAGGTCGGCACCGGAAAAACCGGGCGTTCCACGCGCTATAACCCGTGGTTCAACATCGGGCGCCAGTGGCACTTTCAACATGTGAACTTTTAGGATTTTTTCGCGGCCAAGAATATCGGGGTTAGGAACGGTAACCTGACGGTCAAATCTGCCCGGGCGCAACAATGCCGGATCAAGAACATCGGGCCTGTTGGTTGCGGCGATAAGAATGACACCTTCGTTAGATTCAAACCCATCCATTTCCACCAGCAACTGGTTTAATGTCTGCTCGCGTTCATCGTTACCACCGCCAAGTCCGGCACCACGATGACGACCAACTGCATCAATTTCATCAATGAATATAATGCATGGCGCATTCTTTTTACCCTGTTCAAACATATCGCGCACACGGCTGGCGCCAACGCCAACAAACATTTCAACAAAGTCCGAACCGGAAATTGTGAAAAATGGAACGTTTGCTTCGCCGGCAATGGCGCGCGCAAGAAGTGTTTTACCGGTACCCGGAGGGCCCACCAACAACACGCCCTTGGGGATTTTTCCACCCAGACGTTGAAATTTTTGTGGGTCTTTTAGGAAATCGACAACTTCTTCCAGTTCTTGTTTAGCCTCATCAATACCTGCAACATCTTCGAATGTTACCCGGCCTTGTTTTTCGGTCAGAAGCTTGGCTTTGGATTTACCAAAGCCCATGGCTTTGCCGCTAGTACCCTGCATCTGACGCATGAAGAATATCCACACCCCAATAAGCAACAGCATAGGGAACCATGAAATAAGTATGCCAAGGAAAGAAGGTGAATCTTCATCGGACTGCATCGCAGAAATACGGATGCCCTTGCTCAACAGGTTTGGAACAAGACCCGGATCGTTAGGGGCAAAGGTAGAGAAGGTGCGGCCATCGCTAAAGTGACCAGCAATATTGCTGCCGTTATTGACGGCCTTGATGGTCACATCGCGAACTTCGCCGCTATTAATTGCCGTCATGAATTCAGAATAAGCGAGCGGCGCTTGAGTGCTGCGCTGCTGGTTGCCCTGAAACAGGTTGAACAACGCCATAAGTAAAAGACCGATGACAATCCAAAAAAGTATGTTTCTGCTGAAATTCACTGTTTTTCCTTAAAAAATTCTAAGATAGCCGTACACGGCCTTTCCTGACATGTAAGCCAATTAAGCCCTGCCCACAAGGGATGGTGTGTGTTTTTATGGTGATTTTTGGCTTAAATGCTCATATGTAACATTGTTAACCATATGGGAAGATTGCTTCCTCCTTGGTGGCTCGGGGCTAATGGCCAAAAAGCCACCTTTTCTGGAAATCCGACAACCGCCTAAAGTTCTGGCGTTATCCCCAATTTGTTTAGTGCCAGCACCTGCAAGCCAGTCAATAATTCTTGAAATCTTATCAGGGCTTGGCGGGTAGCTATTCTTTTTATTTTTTGGGCCGTAGCTGGCAATAAGCCGAACCAGAACCCTGCCCTTGATTTCTTTAGGGATTGCAAAAAATTGATTGGCATCAATGGTTGCACCCAAATTACCATCGGTAGCGTGCTTTTCGATAAAATGTGTTGTGGCCTGCTCAAGCCTTGTGCGAAGTGTGCGCGCCGCATTGGCGGCACCGACAAGGCGAGATGGATTAATTCCTTCGTGTACTTCTAATAGGGATAAAAGCTTGCGTGTACGCACCCGTTCAAATTGGGTGTTGCTGTTTGATGGATCTTCGAGCCATGGCTGACTATGCGTTTTAAGCGTATCTTTTAATCTAACCTTAGCAATAGATAGCAATGGACGGACAAGGGTAATGTTATTATTGCAATCTAGCTTTCTTTCTTTGGCCATTGCCCCAAGCCCATCAAGGCCGCTTTTACGACGAAGACGCATAAGAAACGTTTCGGCTTGGTCTTCCATGTTATGGGCAACAAAAAGATGTTTGATGCCAGCATCGACACAAACATCAGCCATCAGTTCATAACGTGCATTACGGGCGCGGGCCTGCACAGCACTGGTTTGTGTTGGATCGCTTTGCCACCTAACAATTTTATGATTAATCGCTTTATCTTTTAACCATGCACCGACCTGAGCGGCCTCTCTGGCTGAGCCATTTCTAAGGCCATGATCAACCGTAATCCCAAGCACGCTACCACCCAGAGATTTTACCCAAGCATCAAGCAGCAATACCAATGCCATGCTGTCAGCACCACCGGAAACCCCAACTGCAACGCGCGGTACCATGCCAACGGCCAAGCCGTTCATCAGTGATGAAAACTCATCAACGCTTAAAGGGTTGTTGGTAGGATTAGGCGCGGCAGACATAAAAGCGCTTCCTTGCATGCTTATTTACAGTCGAGTGCCTTGGTTTCACGCTCCAAAGTTTTTGAAACGTTTGGCGAAATGGCAGAAAATTCCTTGCGCAGTTTTGAATATGCGGCACAAGCCTCGTCCTTTTTATCCATGTTTGACATGGACTTTCCTAATTTCAACAATGAATCGGCGGCCTTAGTTCCAGTAGGTGCTGATTGATAAGATTGTAAAAATGCCTGCGCAGAATCAAGGAAGCGCTTTTGCACATAATATGTTTCGCCCAGCCAATAGCGGGCATTTTCAACCAGTTTTTCATCTTTGTGCACTGCGATAAATTCTTTCCATGCGGCCTCGGCCTCGGGATATTTTGCCCGACGCAAAAGGTTGAACGAATGTTTGTACTGCTCATCAATGTTTCCTTCGGGCAGATACATTAATGTTGGTGCAACAGGCTGCAATGTTGGTGCAACAGGCTGCGCTGGCGCAATTGCCACATCCGTAGATACGCCTGCATCAGCTGTCCCGGGCTCATCTCCCGATTGGCCCATAATTTGATCCATTTGTTTTTTACCCATGGATCCAAGAACGCCTTTTTGCCCTGAAGGATTTGAGCTGTATCCGGTTATTGGTGTGATTGCCTGACCTGAAGCAGGGCCTTGTTGATTAACCGCTGCCGGGCCGGGGGCCGCGTTCAGGCGCCCAGGTGCTGCTCCATTGCCGCCCTCAAGACGGGAAAGGCGAAAATCAACATCGCCAAAAATTGTATCTAGGCGGCTTTCGATTAAACCAAAGCGGTGATCAACCCGCTCCATACCATCGGTGGCCAGCCTTACTTCTTCTTCTAATTTTGAAATACGAAACAAAATTCTATCTAATGCACCTGCGGGAAGGTCTTCTTCTTTGATAGTTGAAACAACGGCTGGTCTTGTGCTTTCTGGCTTTGAAATAGCAGATGAAGATGGCGCGCCCACCGGCATGCGGCTTAATTGCTGATTAAGCGTTTGAATATCGCGCTCAAGGCGTTCGAGCCTGTCGGAAATATCGCTTTGCCCAATTGGGCTAACTGCATCTTGTGCAATTGCCTGAGATGCAAAAGCAGTTATTAAAAGTGCTGACAAAAATTTAGTTACGAAATTAATTTTGATCATTCTTGTGGTCCCGGCCCTGATATAAAAGTTTGGGCCAAATATAAATCCATTTTTCTTTGTGTATTACCTAAAATAATGTGTTGCCTAGATAAAATGACGGCGCAATCAGGCAAAAATAGGGCAGTAATAAAAAGCCCCATAAAACACACCAGAAAACGCTTTATAAAAACTACGGGGCGCCCCGCCTTTGGTCAATTAAATCGACCGGGCAGGACGCCCCATTGTTATTTCCTGTGGTCGTTGCAAGACATAAAGGCCATGCAACGCTCAGGTAATGGTTATTTCACAACGCTTACAGCACGGCGATTTTTTGCCCATGCTGCTTCGTTGGAACCGGGATCTTCAGGGCGTTCCTTACCGTAAGAAACGGTCTGGATACGGCCTTTGGAAACACCAAGTACCATTAGATAGTCTGCGGCAGACTGGGCACGACGTTCACCGAGCGCCAAGTTGTATTCGCGTGTTCCACGTTCATCGGCATGACCTTCAACGGTTATGCTAACGCCTTCGTTTGCGGCGAGCCATGCGGCCTGCTGCTGAAGTGTGTAACGTGATTCAGGTAACAAGTTGTACTTGTCAAAATCAAAAAGAACACGATCACCTACATTTACTGCGAGATCTTCTTGGCTACCGGGTGCATAACTACCTCCGGCGTCACCTGCGCCCCCACCGGGAGCCGCACAAGCCGATAAAAGTCCGGCTACTGCAATTATACTTAATATCTTGAAACGCATTTAATTCTCCTGTTCGCTGGAGCGTTTTGATCGAACCGTATGCCTGTACTGTAAATCCCTAAAATCGAGCTTTTGGATCTGGCATCCGGTTTCGCTAAAAATTCTTGCTGACACTTTAGACTTATTATTATTTTTCGTACTGGACTATATGCCATACACCCTTCTGTTTCAAGGGCTTCTGGGGATTTGGGTATATAGCACAAATTAACTGCATAAATTATGGGATATCCTTTGGTTTTTACACAATCTATTGGATTTATCCTTATTTTTACTCAATTTTCCGCGATTATCTTATGGATTTAACGGTGACCATGCCGGATCAGATGCATCAACCGGGGATACCACTTCGCGTTCATTTTGACCGGTTATGTCTATGGTAAACATCCTGGTTCTGCCGCCCCTTCCCTGTTTATCGGCGGGTTCTTGGCGGAAATACATCAATACCCGGCCATTGGGGGCCCAGGTTGGGCCTTCAACCCAATCACCACGGGGCGTTGATTGGGCGAGTATTCTCTCTCCACTGCCATCGGTACGCATAACGCCGATTGCGGTGTTGCCGCTAAGTATTCGGGTAAACGCAATCCAGTCTCCGCGCGGTGACCAAACCGGCGTTGCATACCTTGCCCGTTTAGGGCCAAAACTTATGCGTTTGGCCTTGCCGCCATTTGCACCGGTTATATAAATCTGCTGTGCACCGCTACGATCAGATTCAAAAGTAATTTTATTTCCATCGGGTGAATAGCTAGGCCCGGTATCAATGGCTGAATGAGTTGTAATTTGCGTTACTTTACGGGTTGCCAAATCCATTGTGTAAATATCAGAATTACCATTCTTGGCCATGCTCATAATTACACCTTTGCCATCGGGTGAAAAACGCGGCGCAAAGTTCATGTTAGGGAAATCGCCAAGTCTTTCTTGCCGCCCGCTATCAATGTTGAAAATATAAACCCGCGGAGTGTCGTTGTAATAGGAAAGATAAGTAATTTCCTGCAGGGTCGGTGAGAACCTTGGCGTTAAAACCAGTATTGTTCCATCCGTTAAGAAGCGGTGGTTTTCTCCATCCTGATCCATTATGGCAAGGCGTTTTACCCGTTTTGTCCTAGGCCCAGTTTCGGCAATATAAACAATGCGGGTATCAAAATACCCATCTTCGCCGGTTACACGTTGATAAATTGCATCGGCAATAATGTGTGCGACCCTGCGCCAATTGCTTGGCACACTAAAATAAGCAAGCCCGACCATTTGTTGTTCGGCATAAACATCCCACAGGCGAAATTCAACTTTAAGCCTGCCATCAACTGTCATTTCAACACGGCCTTGAACCAAGGCTTGAGTTTTAATTAATCGCCAGTCACCAAACCGAGGCAAAATATTCAACGACGCGCTTGTTTGGATAAAAGCTTTTTTATCTATTGGGCTAAATAGCCCTGAGCGTTCAAGGTCAGCCGCAATCACTTCTGCAATTTTTTTACCAAAATCTTGCTCGCCCCTGCCTTCGCCAAAAAAATCGGTTACCGCTACGGGAACCGGTTCAACTACGCCCCGGGTAATATCTATTTTTAATTCAGCGTGAAGCACGCCCGGCATCACAATGGCCAGCACCAGCGCCAATACAAGCATGCTTAGAATGTTGCGGTAATGGGCGATCATAGGCCAAACATATCCTTGGGGTTAAATTGTAGCGACATTTCTTTCCAGTTTTCGTATTTTTCAGGCGGCATTTTTAACGGTGAACATCTTGTAACTGCCCTTAATGCGCTTTCGGCCATGGCTCGGAAAAACGGGTTTGTGGCCATTTGTGCCTGATTTTCTATCTGCGCATTGTTAACGGTTCCGTCCGGGCTCATCAATACCCGAATATCAATCACCATTTCATGGGCATCTTTAGCACCGGCGGGCAAAGCCCAGCAACGGGCTATTTGTTGGCGCACCAAATCAATTTCACTAATGGTTAGGCTTGGGCCAATATCTTGGCGCTGGGTATTGGTTTCAAGCGCATTTTCCATCTGCTCTTTAAATGTCTGGGGCTGCTTTTCTTTTTCCTTTGGTTTTTCCTCTTTTACCGGCGGGGCCGATTTTAAATCTTCCAGGGTTTTTAGCACACTTGCGAACGGATCGGGTGGGGCCGGTTTCTTTTTAGGTTTTGGTTTTGGCTTTGGGCTTGCCTTTGACGGTTTGTCTTCGGGTTTTGGTTTTTGTTTGGCTTTAGGCTTTGGCTTGGGTTGAGCTTCGGGAACCAACGCCACATCATCCGGCGCTGGGGCTTCGGGTTCGGGTGGAGTTGGCGGTGCCTTGGATGCAATTTCTGGTGCAAGTGGCGGCGGTGTGGGTTTTTCTGCTGGCTTTGGTTGTTGTTTGACCTTGGTCGGAACATTGGTGGCCTCAGCCACGGTTAATATTTCAACGCTAACTGGAAGCGGTGCCGGGTTAATGTCACGAAAAGACGGCAATCCCAAATACGCGAATGCAACCACGCCCAGATGAAATAAAATTGAAAAGGTTAGATAACGGCGCAAAAACAAATATCCTTAAGCTATTTTTTCTTTTTGGTTTTTGGTTTAACCACACCCTCGGTCTGGGTAATTAATGCCACGCGCCCAAACCCGGCGGCATTTAACGAACCCATTACCTGCATGACCCGGCCATAATCAACCGCGGCATCACCGCGAACAAAAATACGCACATCGGGATTATTTTCACTTACAGCTTGCAGGCGCGGTATCATTGCGCCCAATTCAACCGCGGTATCCTGAACAAAAATATTTCCTTCATTATCGATGCTAACGGCAAGCGGTTCATCTTCGCCACGCACGGCACCGGCTTTGGTTTTTGGTAAATCAACCTCAACGCCCACTGTTAACAATGGTGCGGTAACCATAAAAATAATCAGCAGAACAAGCATAACATCGACAAACGGTGTTACGTTTATTTCTGACATTTTACTGCGGCGGTTTCGCCCGAAGCGATTAGCCTTACGATTAACCAAAGAAGCTGCCATGCAACCGGATTCCTATTTCTATTTTTCTTCGTTCTGGCGAGAAAGTATTGCCATGAATTCAATTGCAAAACCTTCGAGCCTGGTTGAATAACGTTCCATATCGCCCGATAGCTTGTTATATGCCAGCACCGCCGGAATAGCCGCCAACAACCCAAGTGCTGTGGCAAAAAGAGCCTCAGCAATGCCCGGTGCCACCACCGCAAGCGATGTGTTTTTTGATACTGCGATTGATTGAAAACTGTTCATAATGCCCCAGACGGTTCCAAACAAACCGATGAACGGTGCGGTTGAACCGGTTGATGCCAAAAATGTAAGGTAGCGTTCAACCCGCTCCATTTCCCGGCTTACGGTTATTTGCATTACACGCTCAACCCGTTCCGACATGGAAGAACCGGCGATGGTTCCTTTTTCGGTTGAACGTCGCCATTCACGCATGGCCGAAACAAACACTGCACTCATCGGGTCTTTGGGTTGTGAGCCAATTTTGTTGAACAAATCATCTAACGATGTGCCCGACCAAAATGTGTTTTCAAATTCACGCGCCAGCTTGTTCAATTTTCGCAAGCTAGATGCCTTATCAAAGATAATTGCCCAACTCCAAATAGATGCTGCAAGCAACATCATAATTACAAGCTTTACAACCCAATCGGCACGCATGAATAAAGACCACATTGAAAAGTCTGCTGCGTTTACACTTCCGGCTAGATTAATTGCGTCTACTGCATTGCCTTCCATAGTTTTTTGTACCTGCTTATTTGTTAAACTGAATAACTGTTAAATTTACGTCCCCAAGTCTTTACTGCCCCAAGGCCTTTACGTCCAAGCTAACATTTCTATACGAATTGGTTCCGGTATTCTTGCCGGGCGTTCCGCATGCCCCATACATACCAACACAATGGTGATATCAACCAACAAGTCATCTTTGTGTCTTATAAGATGCTTTACTTTCGATGAGGCACCTTTCATTTCCATTAACCTGCTTTCTATTATTAATTCTTCGTCAAGGTGGGCGGGTTTAAGAAAATCCATCTCCGCACGACGCACGGCAAACCCACATTCGTATTCTTTCATCATTGCGACGCTTTCTATGCCACATTCGCGCAATAATTCGGCCCTGGCCCTTTCGCAAAAATTAAGGTAACGCGAGTGGTAAACAATTCCCCCGGCGTCTGTATCTTCAAAATAAATCCTGACCGGAAATAAGTGAACTTTTTGATTTTCACTCATCACTGCCAGTGCCTTCTATAAGTTCTAATTGTGTGGTGCCTTTTGGCGGTTTTAGGCCCATGTGTTGATATGCCCCCGGTGTAAGCACACGGCCACGGGGCGTACGCATTAATAGGCCTTGTTGAATTAAATAAGGCTCTATTACTTCTTCTATGGTGTCGCGCTGTTCTGAAAGTGCGGCGGCCAATGTTTCTACCCCCACTGGCCCACCGCCATAATTTTTAACTATGCAATCGAGATAGAGCCTGTCCATGGAATCTAGCCCTGCCTTGTCGACCTCAAGCCTATTAAGGGCGGCATCAGCCGACCCGGCATCAACTGTTTCTTTGCCATCCATGTCAGTAAAATCACGAACACGTTTTAATAACCTGCCCGCAACCCGTGGGGTTCCGCGCGAGCGCTTGGCAACCTCCATGGCGCCGTCTTCGTTCATTTTTATTCCCAAAATGTCGGCCCCGCGCTTAACGATGCTGACTAATTCTTCCGGGCTGTAAAATTCAAGCCTTAGCGGTATGCCAAACCGGTCACGCAACGGGGTTGAAATAAGCCCCGAACGGGTTGTCGCCCCAATAAGGGTAAATGGCGCAAGGTCAATGCGCACGCTTCTAGCCGCCGGGCCTTCGCCGATTATTAAATCAAGCTGAAAATCTTCCATCGCTGGGTAAAGAATTTCTTCCACCACCGGATTAAGCCTGTGTATTTCATCAATAAACAAAACGTCATGGGGTTGTAGGTTTGTAAGTATGGCCGCCAGATCGCCTGCTTTGGCTATTACCGGGCCGGATGTTGCACGAAATCCAACACCTAATTCGCCCGCAACAATTTGCGCCAATGTTGTTTTGCCCAGACCGGGCGGGCCATAAAACAACGTATGGTCCATGGCATCGCCACGTTTTTTAGCGGCTTCAATAAATACCGAAAGATTTTCGGTGGTAACCGATTGGCCAACAAAATCAGAAATTCTTTTCGGACGCATTCCGTTATCAATTACGTCTGGCGTATCTGACATATCGGATTGGTTTTCTTTTGTGTCGATTATTCTATCGTCGTTCATTGGCCGTGCCCCCCACCGTGATCTGATGAGTGATCAGCTGGGCCAAGATGGGCCAAGCCGCCCTTTACCAATGCTTCAATGCTGGCGTTATCACCAACGTTAGCGCTGGCATGGCTTATGGCAATCATGGCATCAGATGGCGAATAGCCAAGGTTAACCAACGCCGAAGCGGCATCGCGGGTTATATCAACCGCAATAGAGTGTGAATTTTTGTTACCGCCTTTTGCGTTGCTGTTAACGACCGAGCCCAAAGAAATTGCCGCAACTTTATCTTTTAATTCTATTGCAATGCGGGCCGCTAGTTTTGGCCCGACACCATTGGCGCGACCTATTTGTGCCTTGTCGCCACTGGCAATTGCCATGTTTAATTCATCAACCGAAAGCGCCGAAAGCATTGCAATGCCAACCTTGGAACCAACGCCCTGTACCGTGGTAAGCAGGCGGTACCACTCACGTTCAACCGGGTCGATAAAACCATAAAGGTGGATGTGGTCTTCGCGAACATGGGTTTCGATGTTTAAACTTACGGCCTCGCCCGGCGCCATGCGCGAAAGTGTTCCGCTAGGGCAAAAAACAAGATAACCAACCCCGCCAACATCAATCACTGCCGAGCCATCGCCAACGCTATCAACTATTCCTTTTAGCATTGCAATCATGCGCTGGCGCTCCTATCAGATGCTGCAATGCGTGCGCTTGTTTGGCTAAGGTGGGCATGACAGATGGCAATGGCCAGCGCATCGGCGGCATCGGCGTTAGTAATAGTTGCCTTGGGCAAAATTGTTTTTACCATCATCTGTACCTGTTCTTTGCTGGCATGACCTGATCCAACAACCGATTTTTTCACCATGTTGGGTGAATATTCTGCAACTACAAGCCCGGCCATTGACGGCGCCAACAACACCACCCCACGGGCCTGACCAAGCTTGAGCGCTGATGCCGGGTTTTTATTAACAAACGTTTCTTCTACCGCCGCCTGAACGGGATTAAATTGTCCTATAACTTCGGAAACACCCATATATATTTCAGATAACCTTTGGCTAAGAGAAAGTTTTGAATTTGTTTCGACTATGCCTTCGGCAACAAATGAAAGGCGATTGCCATCTATTTCAATGACGCCCCAACCGGTACAACGCAAACCCGGATCAAGTCCGATAAGTCGCATGACCACTTTGCCCCTTTAACCAGCGTTGCATCACGTGCTTAACTTTGCCAATACTTCATCGGAAACTTCAAAGTTTGACGCGACTCTTTGCACATCGTCGTTGTCTTCTAAAACATCAATAAATTTTAGAATGGATTCAGCACCGTCTTGATCTAATTCGGTTGTGGTATTTGGCTTCCAATCAAAACGCGCGGCATCTGGTTCGCCAAATTTTTCTTCCAATGCATCGCGAACGGTCGCCAAATCATCGGGCTGACAGGTAATTTCGTGACCTTCGTCATCTGATTGAACATCTTCGGCGCCAGCTTCTAGGGCTGCTTCAAAAATATCGTCGGCGCTACCGGCTTCAACTTTAAGCCTAACAATTCCAACTCGTTCAAACATAAACGCAACCGAACCGGTTTCACCCAAATTACCGCCAGCTTTGGAAAAGGCGGTGCGAACATCGCTTGCGGTGCGGTTACGGTTATCGGTTAATGCTTCGACAATTACCGCTACCCCGCCAGGGCCGTATCCTTCATAACGAATTTCTTCGTAGTTTTCTTCGTCGCCACCTTCGGCTTTTTTGACGGCGCGGGTAATGTTTTCTTTCGGCATATTATCGCCACGTGCGGCAATTATTGCGGTTCTAAGACGTGGGTTTTTATCCGGGTCCGGCATGCCCATTTTAGCCGCAACATAAATTTCTTTTGCGTGCTTGGAAAAGGTTTTAGCCCGCTTGGCGTCCTGTGCACCTTTGCGATACTGAATATTTTTAAACTTGGAATGACCTGCCATTTTTAATTTTTACTCTTCGAAAAATGTTTTCATATTAAATAACCGGGGCGAATCGGTTAAGTCCCCAAACGTGGGGGCTTTATAGCATACGGGGATAAAATAAAGGATATCTGCCCGTTTTATCAGGGCAAAAACTAGGCTTTTATTGTGGCAATATGGCGGCATTTGCTGACATTAGGCAAAATTTGGGCATATTTAAGGCCACCCTAAGGCCCAGCAGGGGCCAATCTGCCGCCGCGGCGCACCGGGGAAACCTTAAGCGCCAGCCCGGTTTCATCAGAACTTTCAACAAATACCCCACATAAAGTGCCCTCGCCCGTTGCAGGTTCCAGTCGGCTAGTACGCATTTTGGAAATAAAACGGTCTATGGCCGCTTCTTTTTGCATGCCAATTACCGAATTATAAACGCCACACATTCCGGCATCGGTTTGATAGGCCGTACCACCGGGCAGAACTTGGGCATCGGCGGTGGGGATGTGGCTGTGGGTACCCACAACCATTGAAACCTTGCCATCAAAACGATGGGCCATTGCCATTTTTTCGCTGGTTGCCTCGGCATGAATATCAACAAGAATAAAATCAACAGTTTCGCCAAGCCTGTGGTTAAGCAATGCTTTTTGTACCGCCATGAACGGATCGTCCAGCGCCTCCATAAAAAGCCTGCCCATGGGGTGAATTACCAAAACTTTTTTACCCGCACGGGTTTCAAACACACCACTACCCAACCCTGGTGTTCCTTCGGGGTAATTTATCGGGCGCAACAAACGTGGCTCGCCGCCGATATAATCCATTATTTCGCGTTGGTCCCAAACATGGTTACCAGTGGTTATTACATCTACACCCATTTCAAACAGGCTTTCACAGATGGATGCAGTCACCCCAAAACCGTGGGCAGAATTTTCTGCGTTAACCACAATGAAATCCAACTCAAGTTCAGAAGCAATATTAGGAAGATGTTCGTCGATGGCTTTTCTTCCGCTTTTGCCAACTAGATCGCCTACAAACAAAACATTCATTTTATTTTTATTGCCTCTTTTTCAGTAATTACCCAATCAAGGGCTTGGTCAAATTCATCATGCGGTACTTGGTCAACTTCTTGTGCACCATAAGCCGCACCAACAGCAACCACATCACCTGATTTTCTTAAACCCTCTAGTGTGCGGTCATAATATCCACCACCCCAACCCAGCCGATAACCCGCCCGGTCGAAACTAAGCAACGGAACTATTACCACATCGGGGCGCATAACCGGGGCCGATACCAACGGGTGTGCGGTGCCGTGCTTGCCCTCTTCTAAATCTTCGCCCGGAACCCAGGCACGAAAACGGAGCGGTCGGTTTTTTTCTACAACTTCGGGCAGTACGGTCAAACAGCCAACCCGGCCCAACAATACCAGCGCCGGGCGCACATCCATTTCACCCGCCATGGGCCAGTACCCGCCAACCACTGAATCGGCACCAAAAACATCTCCCCAGCTTCGGGCAAAGGTTTCGAGAAAGCTTTTTATCCCATCTTCACCCAGCCTTAATACCGCCTCGGCCCGGCGGGCCTTGGCCTGTTCGCGCATGGTTGATTTATCATCAAAAGAATTCATGCTTTATCTCATGTTTTTTTCATTTTGGGGTGGGGACTTTCAGAAAAATTGGGGGCGGTGCCGCCATGGCCGTCAGCGCGATCAGTCCTCTGTGACCTGCTTGTACAGGTGGGCGCCGTGTAACAGGCCCACGGGCCTGACAGGGACAGCTCCCTAGATAGACTTATAGCCCCAGGGATTGTGTGAGGCCAACGAACCGGGCAGCGACCGCCCTTGGCCGGAACTTAAGAGGCTTCGATGCGCTCTGCAATGCTTTCCATTCGCTTTGCCGCTTCGCTAAGCGTTTTCAAGGTCATAGACTGAGCTTGGCTTTGGTCTTTGACCGCCTGCAGAGATGCTTTATCCGCCGCATCCAAGGCCCTAGAATCTGCCTCAGCCTTGATGCGGGTCATATCTTTTTTCATTTCTTGGGTTTCATCAGCCATAAGCAGTGCCGCCATAACCAGCGATCTGGCCTCGCCCACATGACCGACCTCTGCAACAAGGTCTGATACTTTTTCGTTAACTATACTTGCAAGCGCCAACACGCTTTCTTGTTGCCCTTCTTCGCAGGCTATTTCATATGATTGCTTGTTAATGCTTACCGAAACACGCGCCAATTGTTTTTGCTCCTAAATACCTGAATAAATATAAGTGCTTAAATTAGTTTATTTAACTAATACACCTAGGCCGCAGAAAGGCCAGCGCTAAGGGTTTCAATGGCGTTGTCGAGCCTATTGCCAGCATTGTTAACTGCTTGACGTAATTCATTATTTTCACTGTTAAGGCGGGCAAGCTCTGCTTTTAATTCATCTATTTCCGCGCTCATTTTTGCATTAATTTCGGTAGATGAATTATCTAAATTATTTTTAGCTTCAATGTCGCGCGTAATTTTTTCATCAATTGCACGTTCAACCTTGCCGATGGCAGTCAACATATGTTCGGTGGCAATTTGTGTTTTTTCAACCGAACCGGGCTGGGTGCCTGCTTCTTCGTTTAGCGTTGCGTGATTGCTTGAAATTGACACTGTTTTGAAGCCCCCCTCAAATTAATATTTATGATTTTTTATCATTGTTTATCATTGTTTCTCTGGGCCCAAGAATACGGCCCGACGGCAAAGAACGTCAACCATGAGATTAAGACTAAAAATAAAAAAACAGCGTTGACCAGACCCAGCCAACACGCCATTGTGCCCGCAATATTTAGGGTAGGGAAACCAAAATATTAATAATAATAATTCTTTGTCCACAGCTATTGCCCCAAGCCAGATGAGGCTTTGAGCAAGCAAATGGCAAATTCCCACCCAGAAGGGTACTAAACCGCCCCCCGCCGGGGTGTTAATGGGCACAAACACGCCGTGGTAGAAAACGGTAGAATTTTTTCAAGCACAAATGCTTCAGGGAGAGAGAAATAATGGCAACTCGTATAGGTATTAATGGTTTTGGCCGTATTGGCCGCATGGTATTTCGCGCAATAGCGGAAGAATTTGGCGATCTTGAGGTCGTGGCAATCAACGATCTGTTGGAAGCTGACTATCTTGCATACATGCTTAAGTATGATTCGGTTCACGGCAATTTCAATGGTGACGTTTCGGCCAAGGGTAAAAATCTTTTGGTTAACGGCAAAGAAATTCGTTTAACCGCTGAACGCGACCCAGCAAACCTTGCATGGGGTGATGTTGATGTTGATATCGTTATTGAATCAACCGGGTTCTTCCTCACCGAAGAAACCTGCCAAGCCCACATCGACGCTGGCGCCAAAAAGGTTGTGCAAAGCGCACCTTCCAAAGACGGCACCCCAATGTTCGTTTATGGCGTTAATCACAAGGATTATGCCGGACAAGCAATTGTATCTGCTGCATCTTGCACCACCAACTGCCTAGCCCCAGTGGCCAAGGTATTGAACGATAATTGGGGTCTAAAACGTGGCCTGATGACCACCGTTCACGCCGCAACAGCCACCCAAAAAACCGTTGATGGCCCATCTGCCAAAGACTGGCGCGGTGGCCGTGGTATTTTGGAAAACATCATTCCGTCATCCACCGGTGCGGCCAAGGCCGTGGGCGTGGTTTTGCCTGAACTTAATGGCAAGCTGACCGGCATGGCGTTCCGCGTACCAACATCGGATGTTTCCGTGGTTGATTTGACCGTCGAGCTGGAAAAAGAAGCATCTTATGATGACATCTGCAAAGCCATGAAAAAAGCCTCCGAAGGCGAAATGAAGGGCACGCTGAAATATACCGACGAAATGGTTGTTTCTACCGATTTCCGCGATGAAAGCGCATCTTCCATTTTTGATGCAAATGCCGGTATCGCGCTGGATAGCACCTTCGTCAAGGTTGTATCATGGTATGACAACGAATACGGCTACACCTGCAATATGCTGCGTTTTGTTCAGCATGTGGCCGCTAACTAATCCCTCACGGGACAAGTTTTAAAACTAAAATTAAAGCGGGGCCTTCTTTTTGGGAGGCTCCGTTTTTCTTGTGCCGCACGCAGTTTCACTGCTTCACGGTTGGGCTTTTGTTTGCGTTATGGACGGAGGGATGCGGCCCGAGCCTAAAATAAGGACCCGAGCCGCGAGGGACACTAGAGACACGCTAATGATGACAAAATTATTATGGGGCACATCCCCCATATGGGGGATTTAAAGCCAGCATTTAAAAAATATAATTAGCTAATAATACGGACCGATTCTAATTGTGGGGGAAGAGGCACCATGAAAAATACAACAGCAATATCTCTTAAAATTATTGGCTTCATGCTTATCTTGGCGTGCGTTGCATTACTTAAAAACAGCGAAGACATTGTAGCACTTGCTGGGATGTAAGAACCCCTTGTAATAATCCTTGGGGGAAATCAGCCTACGGGCGCAAGCCAGAACTTAATGGAATTTGCCGCCATGCGGTATTTATGGGATTCATCTGGGTTGTTGCCTGTTTTCAATATGGCGGTACGGATACTACCTTCCAAACAATGCGTACATCTGGTTGCATTATGGCCCTCACCATAGGGGCATTCATTCCTGCATAGGCCGCCATTTTTTTGCTGGGTATGCCATTTATCGGCCGCCTCAGGGAACCTGCATTCGCTTAGCAGGTCTAATATTTCATCTATGGATGATTGCAATTTAATCATGCATCGCCTTCCTTGCTCCCAGATTCTCCCCAGATTCGCCCCAGATTTAATGGATAGCGCACCGATATAAATGCATCATCCCCCATTTGGGTTAGGCGTGTATTTACACTCCCGCTTGAGTTGTGCGATAATTTTAAATAACAAAAATTAAGTGCCCTAAATGGGCAAAATATAGCGTCCCAAAGGGACGACAAATGGGGAAACTACTTTGATTTCTAAACAGCACATGGGGCTGATTTCTAGAATATATGACCTGCCGCTAAACCCGGATAAATGGCTGGATGTATTGGGCGAGTTCGCGCCCACAGTGGGTGCCACCGGATCGGCCATTATGGTGTTCGATCCGGTTTATGGCGAACATCATGTAAATGTAAACACCACCAGCTTGCCCATTACCACGGCCCAAATAGAAGAATATAACGGGCTATTTGGTGCGGAAGAAAAAGCCGCGTATGCCAAAATTGCGGCAAGTCCAAAACGGGGCTTTACCACTGATATAGAAATACTGGGGCTTAAAACACTTGAAGAACAAGCAGACCTTCCAGCGGTAAAGTGGCTAGATAAACATTTAGGTGTCCGTCATCGTGCCGCCAGCTGCCTTAACCT
Source organism: uncultured Thalassospiraceae bacterium (assembly GCA_965603095.1). Taxonomy (GTDB): domain Bacteria; phylum Pseudomonadota; class Alphaproteobacteria; order Rhodospirillales; family Magnetovibrionaceae; genus DAOVVL01. The sequence continues at coordinate 27,116 of CBFDBQ010000027.1, forward strand.
TAAACGGATATGGATTGACCTTATGACAATCCAATATGCCAATAACCGCGGCCCCATAACCGAGAACGAAAAAGCAACTGGCACGTTTTTCTTAGACCACTTAGCTAAATCCATCGAACTGGGCCGTTCATTCGGTGTGTTAAAAAGCCGGTTTGATGGGGTGTTGGGCGTGCTTGACCGTTTTCACATGGGTATATTTGTGTTGTCACCCAATGGTTCGGTGGTGGTCAAAAACACCGAAGCCAAACGTATTTTGGAAGCGGGCGATGGATTAAGTTTATCCCGCGATGGTCGCCTACAACCGTCTGATGATGCCGAGCGGGCGAGCCTTAAAAACATAATCACCCGGGCAATTTCTACGGCTCAGGCCGAGGATAACCGGGCCGAGCAATTAATGACCATTGAACGCAATTCAGGTAACGATCCATATTTGGTTGAGGTATCGCCCATTCGTGACCACGGTGAAATTGAAAGCGATTTCAAGGGTTGTATTGTGTTTGTAATTGACCCTAACAAAACCGATGTGGTTTCAACCGATGGCATGCAGGCGCTTTATCAATTAACCGGTGCCGAGTCAGAAATATGTAAACTAATTGCCCAAGGTTTAGAAACCGGTGATATGGCAGACAGCAAAAACATCACCAGCGAGACCGTACGTTCACATATCAAAAAAATATTACAAAAAACCGGGGTCAATAATCGCTCGCAACTGGTGCGGTTGGCGTTGGCGGTCAACCTGCCCATTGATCAGGCCATAAATAAGACGGGCGAAGAATAATAGCGCACGCTTATATT
>CBFDBQ010000028.1:0-27090 GCA_965603095.1 uncultured Thalassospiraceae bacterium
AAAAGCAATAGAAAATGAAAATAATGAAGGCATGGTTCGCCTTAATGTGCAGGGAAACATCCTTACCCCGGTTGAAATTTCAGCCGATATTTTACGCGCTTTAAAAGAACGTGCCGATGAAAGCCTTGGTGAAAGCGTTAGCAAGGCAGTTATTACAGTTCCTGCATATTTTGATGATGCCGGGCGGGTTGCAACCAAAGATGCGGCAAGGTTGGCCGGGTTAGAAGTTTTGCGTTTGGTTGCCGAACCCACGGCGGCGGCGCTTGCTTATGGCCTTGATGCCGGGGCCGAGGGTCTCTATGCGGTGTTTGATCTTGGCGGCGGTACCTTTGATGTATCTCTTTTGCGTATGCAAAAAGGCGTGTTTCAGGTGTTGGCAACCGGTGGCGATGCGGCATTGGGTGGCGATGATTTTGATCATGCCGTTGCCGAGCATTTCCTCAGCCAGCGTACCGGTGAATTACATGAAAACGGTTTTTCCGCAGACGAAGCCAAGGTTGCCTTGATGACAGCCCGCATAGCCAAGGAATGTCTAACCTCCGAAGAAAGTGGTGAATGGGTTATGGAGGCAGGCGGTGAAACATCGCGCCACAACCTTAGCCGTGCCAAGCTAGAAGAACTAATCGGCCCGATGGTCAGCAATACAATTAAAATATGCTCCAATGTTTTAGATGATGGTGATATTTCAACCGATGAAATTAAGGGCGTGGTGTTAGTTGGCGGTTCAACCCGGGTTCCATTGGTAAGAAAAAAAGTAAGGGAATTTTTTGGTAGCGAACCATTGGCGGATATTGACCCTGACGAGGTAGTCGCGCTGGGCGCGGCATTGCAAGCAGAGGCCCTGACCCAAGGGTCTGACACATTGTTGTTAGACGTTATTCCTTTGTCATTGGGGCTGGAAACCATGGGTGGGCTGGTTGAAAAGGTTGTGCACAGAAACACAACCATACCAGTCGCCAAAGCCCAAGAATTTACCACCTTTCAGGATGGGCAAACCGCCATGTCTATTCATGTGGTGCAGGGTGAACGTGAAATGGTCGAACAAAACCGTTCGTTGGCCCGTTTTAACCTGACTGGCATACCGCCAATGACAGCAGGGGCGGCCAGAATCAGAGTTACATTTCAGGTCGATGCCGATGGCTTGTTAAGGGTAAACGCCACCGAAGACAGCACCGGAATTGAAAGTCAGGTCGAGGTTAAGCCATCATATGGGCTGTCCGATGAAGAAATGGCTACCATGCTCAGGGCATCAATGGAGCACGCCAAGGGTGATATGGAGCTAAGGTTATTGACCGAGGCTAGGGTTGAGGCCGAACGCGCCATGAACGCGGTAGAGGCGGCATTGAAAGCCGATTGCTCACTTTTAGACGAAGGCGAGAAGTCCGCCATTGGCCGCCAAATCGATGTGCTTATGGCCGCCTGTCGGGGAACTGACCGCGATTTGATAAACGCTGAAGCCGAAAACCTTGATACGGTTACTAAGCCATTTGCCGAAAAGCGTATGGATAAGGGCATTCGTAGCGCATTAAAAGGCGTTCAGGTGGACAAGCTAGAAAGCAATGATGATTAAGTCGCTTATGCGCTCTTGGCCCTTGCACCGTGGCAAAATGGGCTGTAATTAGACATTTAAATATTGAAACCAATCACTATCACTACCAAGCAGGAGCTACTTTCAAATGCCAAAAATGACCTTTATCGATTCCGACGGCAACGCCAAGGAAGTAGACGCCCCGGTTGGGCTTTCGGTTCTTGAAATTGCCCACAAGCATGGCTTTGACCTAGAAGGCGCGTGTGAAGGCTCGCTCGCTTGCTCAACCTGTCATGTGGTTGTTGATGATAAATGGTTTGAAAAATTAGCTGAGGCCACCGAAGAAGAGGAAGACATGCTCGACCTTGCATTTGGCCTTACCCATACCTCGCGTCTTGGCTGTCAGATTAAAATTACCGAAGAATTAGATGGCCTTACGGTTACCTTGCCTTCTGGCACCCGCAATATGCTGGTTGAATAGCGCGATTAACAAAGACTAATCGTCGTCATGGTCGTCGTCATAGTCATCATCTTCGCGCTCACCGCTACCAGTCCAGCCACCTTGAATAGCAGCATTATTTCCGCCGCCCCATCCGGCTTGGCCACCGCCGCCATTAGCCACCATGCCCAGTGCGAAAATGGCCGCAATTAGGCATACAACGATAAAGGCAAAAAATAGCATTCTGGCGCTTTGATCGGCATTTTGCTGCATAATTTGATACCTTTTTGATGATAGCCTTGTTGCCCCAATTGTGGACAAAACCCTTGGGAAGGAATATAGCCTGTTCAGTCATTTAATTGAAGAGTTGATGGAATAAGCCCTGATGTTAAGCACCGTTGGCACTACCAATATTATAGTTCTGGGATGGTTCGCATTTTGCTGGGTCGGATATACCCTTTATGCCGATAACATCAGCAAGGGCCGCCATACCTTGCTTTCGGCCATGCGTAACAAGCGTGAATTGTGGATGCACCGTATGATGGAGCGCGAAAACCGCATGGTTGACGCAAACATCATGGCGACCCTAATGCGCAGCGTTTCTCTTTTTGCATCAACCACCATATTCATATTGGCTGGTCTGCTTGCGGTACTTGGTTCAGCCGACAAGGCACAGGCATTATTAAAAGAAATACCGTTTGCAGTTTTTAACACCTCGACCCAGTGGGAAATAAAAATCCTGCTTTTATTAGTTATTTTTGTTTATTCATTTTTCAAATTTGCGTGGGCATTACGCCAATTTAATTATGCCATTGTTTTATTAGGCGCGGCCCCACCGGTAGAAGAAGCAAAAACAGAAAGTGCAAATGAGTTTGCCGCCGCTAATGCCAGCGTAATTACCCTTGCGGTGCTGAACTTTAACCGCGGCCTTCGGGCATATTATTTTGGGCTGGCGGTGCTTAGCTGGTTTATACATCCGATATTATTTGCGCTTGCAACACTTTGGGTTGTGGCGGTTCTTTATCGTCGTGAATTTATGTCCAAAACTTTGGACTGCCTTTCAAATGTTCCCGTACCAGAAGATTTTGGAAAAAAGTAAGGGTTGTTTCCCATTATGGGCCAACTATATATGTTTAATGGAACTTGAACTCCCACCCTCTGCCACAGAAAAACCCGCAGCCGAAACGCGGGTGGTTGTTGCCATGTCCGGCGGGGTAGACTCATCCGTTGCCGCAGCATTGTTAAAAGAAAAAGGTTATGACGTTATTGGCGTTACCATGCAGCTTTATGATCATGGTGCGGCTATTGAAAAACCGGGAACATGTTGTGCCGGACGCGATATTTTAGATGCCCGCCGCGTCGCAGACGTATTAGACATTCCCCATTATGTAATGGATTTTGAAACTCGCTTTCGCGAAGCGGTTATGGAGCCGTTTGCCAACAGCTATCTTGGTGGCGAAACACCCATACCATGCGTTACCTGTAACGATACCATAAAATTTTCAGACCTTCTTTCCCGCGCGCGCGAACTAGGTGCCGATGCACTGGTAACCGGGCATTATGTTCGCCGGGGCGACGGGGCAGGCGGGGCACATCTTTTAAAAGGTGTCGATGATGGTCGCGATCAGAGCTATTTTTTATTTTCAACGCCCAAGAGCGCATTAGAGCAATTGTGGTTTCCATTGGGTGCCGCCAGCAAGGATGAAACACGGGCTGAGGCTGTCCGCCTTGGCCTGCCGGTGGCCAGCAAACCCGATAGTCAGGATATATGTTTCGTTCCCGAAGGGCGCTATCTCGACGTTATTGAAAAACTAAAACCGGGCGCGCATCGCCCTGGCGATATTGTTGACATAGATGGAAACGTATTGGGCAGGCATGATGGAATAATTGGTTTTACCGTTGGTCAGCGAAAAGGAATTGGCATTGCCGCGCCCGATCCGCTTTATGTTATTTCGGTTGATAGCGAAAATGCCCGCGTAACCGTTGGGGCAAAAGATGCATTGCTAAAAAGCAACCTAACCATTCGCAACATTAACTGGTTGGGCGATGGCAAAACCATGTCCGAAGGTGGGTTTGATTGCACGGTCAAACTGCGTTCGGCCCAACCCGCCATTGGGGCGCATATATCACCACTGGCCGATGGGCGGGCCGAGGTTCGGTTGGAACAGCCATTTGCGGCAATTGCCCCGGGGCAAGCTTGTGTTTTTTATTCAGCCGATCGCATGTTGGGTGGCGGCTGGATAGAATAACCTCCAATGGTTACCTAAAAAAATTATCTGATTTTTCAATTGATTAGTTACTTGCGGGCCATCACTTGAGTGACCGCAGATGAACACCATGGTATTATTTTCGCCTGTTCGGAAATGCTTCCGGACAGATTGCCTATCCCGGTAATTAGAAAGGAGGCTTAAAATGCAACCTTATATTCCGGAATACACAGCATACTTCAAAGGTGCCCCAGCTCGTAGACATTGGCCACTTGCCATGTTGTTGCCAATTGGCATTACCGCGTTAATTGCGGGCGTAGCATTTATCGTAATGGTAATTGGAATGTCATTTATGTGACAGGGTATATACACAACCGAATAAAACTAACCCCTTCACCCCCCCAAGAAGGGGTTTTTTTTGCTTGTTTATGACGGCTTGAGCGCAAGCCCTGCTAACTCATCGTCAAGCTCGCCACTTTGCACCAGCGTTTCAAGCGCCCGGTCGGCTTCTTGTTGGCGTTTCCACATTGATGAATAATGTCCACCAAGAGACAGTAATTCATTGTGGGTGCCGCGCTCTTGTATTTGGCCATCGCCCAGAACCAGTATTTCGTTGGCATCGATTACAGTAGAAAGACGGTGTGCCACCACCAACGTTGTATGGCCAGCCGAAACATCACGGAGCGAGCTTTGGATTTCTTTTTCGGTGTGGGTATCCAGTGCCGATGTGGCTTCGTCAAATACCAAAATACTTGGGCGTTTCAAAATTGTTCGGGCAATGGCAACCCGCTGTTTTTCACCACCGGAAAGTTTAAGCCCGCGCTCGCCAACTACGCTTTGGTACCCATCGGGAAGGCTCATTACAAAATCATGTATTTGTGCAAGACGGGCGGCTTGTTCTACCTCTGCCGGGCTGGCATTGGTTCGCCCATAGGCGATATTGTAATATATGGTGTCGTTAAAAAGCACCGTGTCTTGCGGAACAATGCCTATTGCACTGCGGAGCGAGCTTTGCGATATGTCACGAATATCTTGCCCGTCAATTTTAATATTTCCATCACTAACGTCATAAAACCTGAACAATAAACGCGAAAGGGTTGATTTTCCTGCGCCGGATGCACCAACCACGGCAACGGTGTTGCCGGCGGGTATGGTAAATGAAACCCCATTCAGCACAGACCTGCGTGGGTCATAGGCAAAGGAAACATTATTAAATTCAACCATTCCACCATTTATGTTTATGGCAGGGGCCGATGGTTTATCGATAACTTCTTCATCTTCACCCAACAATGAAAACATTGCTTCCATATCGGTTAGGGAATGTTTTATTTCACGGTAAACCGAGCCTAGGAAATTCAATGGTAAGTACAACTGCAATAGGAATGTATTGACCAATACAAAATCACCTATGGTCATGGATCCGTTGGATACACCACGGGCCGCCATTAACATTACTATTGTGACGCCAATGGCAATTACCGCACCTTGTCCGGTATTTAATATTGATAGTGATATTTTGCTTTTTACCGCCGCTTCTTCATACGAAGAAAGGGCCTGATTAAATCTATTGGCTTCGTGTTCTTCGTTGCCAAAATATTTTACCGTTTCGTAATTAAGCAACGAATCAATTGCTTTGGTGTGGGCTTTTGAATCATTTTCGTTCATCTGGCGGCGGAAACGATTGCGCCATTCGGTTATTAGAACCGTCCAGGTGATATAAATTGCAATTGTCAGCATGGTAACAATTGCAAATTCTATATCAAGCATCCCCCATAACAATACAGCCACCATAATTATTTCCAACAGCGTCGGCGCAACATTGAAAAGAACAATGCGAATTACAAACTCAATCCCGCGTGTTCCCCGTTCAATTGCCCGTGACAATCCACCGGTTTGACGGTCAAGATGAAACCTAAGAGATAGCCTGTGCAGGTGCTTAAACGTTCTAAGCGCCGCTTCGCGTACCGCGTATTCACCAACGCGGGCAAATATTGCGCCCTGCAATTCGCGAAATAAAAGCGACACCGTTCTGGCCGCGCCATAGGCCAGCAAAAGCAATATGGGAACACCAGCCCAGCTATTAAGGGCAAGGGCCGCCTTATCGGTGGGCAGTGAAAGCGCATCCACGGTGTATTTAAGTATGACCGGGACCAAAACCGTCATTACCTTGGCCGCCGCCAGCAAAAACATTGAAATTATAACACGCAAGCGCAGGTCAGCCCGACCCTCTGGCCATAAATAGGGCAATAGGGTTTTGACGGTTTCAAAATCCCCCGGGCGGGAATTTTCAGATGGCGGTGGCTGGCTATTGGGGCGCATTAAATCAGGCTTTCTCAGGCGTTGTCAGGCGTTGGCCAGCATTAGCTGGTATCGGGTTATGGAGAATAGCCAATATAGCGCATATGGGATTTTTTAGATGATTTAATCGCACCCTGGGTACGGCAAGCCTAGACGACTTTGGCTTTTTCCGCATCAAAATGATCGGTCATGGCAAGTATGGCCTCAACCGCCAAGCGGGCGCGGGCATGAACATTTTCTGCTTCTTGTGGGATGTTGCAGTTAAGTTCGGACAATGAAACCTTGGCTATTTCTGCCTGCCTGCGTATCAAGAGCATTTCGTTATTATTCATCTTCCGTTCCCCAAATGACGTTTTTTTAATTATATTGCGAAAAATACAAGCGGAGGAAATCATTGCTTCACATATATTGTTAATATGTTTTACAACGTTGAAATTGCTGGATAATTACCGAATTATAAATGAATGACAGAGACGTTCACACACAGTGATTGCGCGCAAAAACAACCACCATTCATGCGAATCGGATAATTAAATTAAGCAGTGCGATGGATAATATGATAGCCGAACGCAGTTTCAACAACGTCGGTTACTTCATCAATATCAAGATCAAAGGCGGCATCTTCAAATTTTTTAACCATCTGGTTGCGACCAAAGCTCCCAAGGTCGCCACCTTTTTCACTTGATGGGCAATCAGAATGTTTTCCTGCCAGTTCAGCAAAATCTGCGCCATCATCAAGCTGTGATTTTAAATCATCGATTAAAGTTTTGGCATCATCTTTTGACCTGTCAGAGCTAGAGCGCATGGACCCATCATACATTAACAAAATGTGGGAACAGCTTATGGAATCTGGCATTTTTATTCTCCTATTTGGCATTGTAAATGTGGGCATCTTTGCCGCTTTGGGACAAATTACACCAGAAATTGGGCAATGGAAGGGAAAAGCTGAAAAAAACATCAGTTATGGCAAAATTGAGGTGTTTTTTATGGATATTGATTTTTTTGACCCAGCAAAACATTGTGTCACAATGGCCCAATGCAAAATAATAATTCAAAAAAGGTACTTCTTATCAACCCCCCCAGGTTCAACGAGCTAATAGGCAAGAACCCGGCGATTGTTGAAAAACACCGAGGATTTAATCCACCCTTGGGGTTGCTTTATATTGCTGGTTATATTGAAAATCATTCAAACCATACCGTTGAGATAATAGACGCCCAACCCAAAGGGTTGAGCAACAGCCATCTGGCACAGGAACTTCAATCTAGAGATTTTGATGTGTGTGGGCTAACTGCAATGACGTTTACCTTGGTAGATGTGATAAATACTTGCAGATTGATAAGAAAAATAAAGCCAAATGCGAAAATAATTCTAGGTGGCCCACACGTTCACCTGTTTCCAAATGAAACCATTCGTCGCGATGAGGTGGATTTTCTAATTCAAGGTGAAGGTGAAATAGCTTTTCTTGATTTCTTAAATAAAGTTGATTCCCCGCAAGAATGGACAACTATTCCCGGTTTGGTGTATCAGGATAATTTGGGCGTAATCCACAATAATGGTATTGCGCCCAGCACTGAAAACCTTGACTCGCTGGGGTTTCCCGCCCGCAACAAACTGGATCAAGAAGATTATCGCTCGTTACTGGGCAGGCGAAACATGGTTACAACTATGTTTACTAGCCGCGGTTGCCCATTTCGTTGCACATTTTGTGATAGACCCAATTCACCAATTATTTCAGGGTTTCGTTGGCGTAGCGCCAAACATATTGCCGATGAAATTGAGCAATGCATAGAGCTGGGCATTGATGAAGCATTTATTTATGATGACACATTTACCGTAAGAAAAGATCGCGTTCACGATCTTTGTGATGAGCTGATATCGCGCAAGCTAAAATTTACATGGGATGTGCGGGCCCACGTTAATACGGTTAATTCTGATTTATTAAAGCACATGTCGGAAGCCGGTTGTGACCGTATTCATTTTGGGGTCGAAGTAGGAAATGACCGCATGATGCAGGTTATCCGTAAAAATACCAATGTTGAAAAAGTAAGAAAGGCTTTTACCGCTGCTAGAAAATTAAAAATGGAAACCCTTGGTTATTTTATGGTGGGTCAGCAAACAGAAACAGCTCAAGATATTGAAGATACAATCAACTTAGCCAAATCGCTAAAGCCTACCTATGCCCATTTCACAGTTTTTTGTCCGTACCCCGGAACGCAAATATATGCCCAAGCATTAGAGCGAGGCATAATAAAAGAAGACGTATGGCAAGCCTTTGCCGAAAACCCCAGCGATCAGTTTGTATTGCCAGTATGGGAAGAAAACTTCACTCGTGACGAGCTTCGTAAAATTCTTGTAAAAATGTACAAGGAATTTTACATGCGCCCCGGCTATGTTTTAAAAAGCGTGGCAAGGGTAAAATCATTTCCTGAATTTATGCGCAAAGTCCGTGCCGGACTTTCGGTGCTGACCATGACACCAAACCAGAAACTTAATGAAAAAACTAAAAAAGTGGTTCCAGATTCATCCTATGACACCTTTTCTGGTTAGGCTTGGGAAATTCACACATGATTACTATAAAAAATAATATCCATAGCGGTGATGCGCTGCCGCAATTTGGATATATAGAAGGTCGTGGATTTTTTGGTCGGGCGGTAATGCGCCTTACCCGTTGGCTTCGCGCGGTAAATGTCGAGCGCTATATGGATATTAAAAATCAATCCGCTGACAGGGATTTTGGCGGCAGGCATTTGGATATTGGGTGCGGGGATGGATATTTTTTAAGGCGCTCTGTGGCGTTTGAGCGATATGGGCTGGATAAAGAACTGGGCGACAAGGTTGACGAGGGATTAGATTTTCCGGATAGCTATTTTGATGTTGTTACAATGCTGGCAGTTATTGAGCATATCTCCGATCCCATACCATTATTGAATGAAATACACCGGGTGCTTGTTCCCGGAGGTAAATTTATACTTACAACACCAAAAAAATCTGCTGAATTATTTATTAGTCTTTATGCGCGCGATATAGAAGAAGAACACGAGGTGTATTATACCCCGGAAAAAATAAATCAACTTGCCAAGGGCAGGTTTGAACCATCCGGGTCTGATACATTTTGTCTGGGGCTTAATCAGGTTTTTTGTCTAAGAAAAATATAAACAATATTGCATAAAACTTTTGTGTTGATGGGGGCATTTACCAATAGATATCTACCAAAAAACGACAATTGCAATTTCAACGGCATTGGTAGTGGTGGGCATTGTCTTGTGGCAGGTGCCGGTTAACCATGATACGGCATTTTTATTTCTTGCCGGCGAGCGCTACCTTGATGGCGAGCGGTTATTTTTAGACCAATCTATGGTCAATCCACCGTTGGCAACGTGGATGCACGCAATTCCCGCTTTTTTATCCAGGGTGCTAAATTCGGTTGGCGTTAATATTGTTATTCCCTTTGTCTTGCTGGCCATTGGAGCCAGCCTTTTGCTGGCTGGGCGGGTGCTTGCCTTATTTTCAGATATAAAATTGCAACATAGGGCGATTATTCTTGTCGCCTGTTTTTTGGCAATTACGCTGGCACCACTTCATGATTTTGCTCAGCGCGATCACCTGTTTATGGTTTTTTCTCTTCCCTTAATATTGTTGACGGCAGTGCGTCTCGAGAATATTTCAGTTCCGCCAATGTTAGCTGGAGGGATTGGTATTTTTTCTTTTTTCGGACTCGCCTTAAAGCCTCATTTTTTGCTTCTGCCACTGGCATTGGAAATTTTTATTCTTATTAAAACAAAAAAACTTTCAAAAATATTTCACCCTGAAATAATAATCCTTGGTGCATCATTGGTTGTATATGCCTTATTGGTAATTGTTTTTTACCCTGAATATTTCTTGATGGTTATTCCACGTTATACGCAAATATTTTTTGCTTTTACAAATGATTTTTATTTTCTTGCGCTTAAGCCAGAGGTGCAGATTGTGATGATGGCGGTGGTGGTGTATATGCTTTGCCGTGAACAATTAATGTTTCGCCGATTATTGCAGGTAATTTTGATTGCAATTATCACAACCACAACAATTTATTTTTTACAGAAAAAAGGCTGGAGCTATCAACGTGCCCCTATGTTGGAGCTATCAACGCTATTTTTTATTGGCTGCTTGATTTCTTGGAAAAATATGAAAACATCTATTCAGCGCATCGGAATGTACCTTGCGGTTAGTGCAATTGCCGTCATGGTAATGGTGGTTGGAATGCGCGGGCCGTATTCAAACGTATATATGAAAACCATCGGTGCCGAAATGGAGCCCTATAAAGAAAGCTCGGTTTATTTTTTCACCACCAATGTTTCGGTGCCGTTCCCCATGGTTATGTATGAAGACATTACACCGGCATCTAGGTTTAATACCCTTTGGATGATGCCGGGGCTCATCAGAAAACAAACGGAAACCCCGGGCTCTTTGCCCGATATAGAAAGTTTTGCCCGAGATTCAATTATTGCTGATTTTGTAACCCACAATCCTGCGGTTGTTGTTGTTGATGCCCGCACGGAAAAACCCTACTTTAATAATGTTGATTTTGATTACATTGCCTGGGCGTTGCAAGACCCGCGTTTTCAGGAGCTATGGTATAAATATAAATTTTTAAAAGATGCTTATGGTTTTAAAATATATGTTCGCGAATAATCAAATATTACAGGATAGGTAATGAATAAATCTCAGATTAGCGAAAAGACCCAACAGATTGACGGCCTAAGTATAATTGTGCCCTGCTTTAATGAAGAGGGCGGGGTAACAGAAACCATTAGTTCTTTAAAAAATATTTTAAAAGATTTCGGCATAGCGTTTGAAATATTGGCGGTTGATGATGGTTCCGAAGATGCAACGCTAAAAAGGCTCGAAGAATTTGGCGATAGCATCAAAATTATAAGCAATACAACTAACCTTGGTTATGGTGCTTCGCTCAAGCGTGGGTTAATAGAGGCAAAATACCAAGCCATAGGCATTATTGATGCAGATGGAACCTACCCGGTAGACCAAGTCCCCGGACTTTATAAAATAGTGGCAGAAGACGGTTGTGATATGGCAGTTGGTGCCAGAACCGGGAAGAATGTTGCGATACCGCTAGTAAGGTTACCGGCTAAGTATCTATTGGGAAAATTGGCCAATTTTATTGTCGGGCAAAACATTCCAGATATGAATTCGGGTTTGCGAGTTTTCAGGCGCTCTATTGCCATGCGAATGTATCCCCTTTTCCCCGATGGTTTTTCATTTACCACAACCATAACGCTGGCAATGCTTACCAATGGTTATGATGTAAAATTTGTGCCAACAGATTATTTTCACCGTGTCGGTAGCTCAAAAATACGCCCAATTCGTGATACCCTTAACTTTATTCAATTGATTGTGCGGGTGTCGTTATATTTTTCACCACTAAAGGTATTTACACCATTAAGCATTGGTCTTTTAATTTTGGCAGTTGGTTGGGGCTTAACGTCGTATTTTGTTTTTGGTCAATTAGCAGATGTTTCAACCTTGGTGCTTTTTGTTTCGTCTTTGCAAGTGGCTGTTTTGGGCATGCTTGCCGAAATGATAAACCTTCGTTTGCCTCGTATTCATGAAAAAAACCATGACCAATAATCTAACCAGGAGGTCACGTCGAGGAAGGTTGTATGGTTAAATACATTCTGGCACTGGACCAAGGCACAACATCAAGTCGTGCCATACTATTTGGCCCGGATATGGCTGTTTTAAATATCCAACAGGAAGAGTTATCCCAGCATTTTCCAGATGATGGCTGGGTGGAGCACGACCCGGGTGAAATACTTGCATCCACAGTTTCCACCGCCATCAATGTGCTGAGCGCAATTAATTTAGACCCCACCAATATAGCGGCCATTGGCATTACCAATCAGCGTGAAACAACCGTGGTCTGGGACAAAAAAAGCGGAAAACCAATTTATAACGCCATTGTCTGGCAAGATAGGCGCACAGCAGATACCTGCGCCAAATTAAAAGACCAAGGCGCAGAAGAAATTATTAAAACAAAAACCGGATTGCTACTCGACCCTTATTTTAGCGCCAGTAAAATTCAGTGGATATTGGATAATGTAACCGGTGCGCGCAAACGCGCTAATAATGGCGAATTATTATTTGGCACAATCGATAGCTGGCTTATCTGGAACCTGACCGGGGGCAAAGTTCATGCAACGGATGCTACCAATGCCTCAAGAACCAGTCTTTATAACATTCATACAGGATGCTGGGACGATGAACTGCTGAAGATATTTAATGTTCCTGCTTGTATGCTTCCAGAGGTTAAAGATTGCGCCGCTGATTTTGGCAAAACTGAGAAATCAATATTTGGCGTAGCAATACCTATTTTAGGGGTGGCGGGCGATCAGCAGGCGGCAACAATTGGTCAAGCGTGCTTTAAACCGGGGATGATGAAATCAACCTATGGCACCGGATGTTTCATGGTTTTAAATACCGGTGATAAGCCGGTTTTATCAAATAATCGCCTGTTAACCACAATTGCATATCAAATTGGCGGCAAGGCAACTTATGCACTTGAAGGCTCCATTTTTATTGCTGGCGCCGCGGTACAATGGATGCGTGATGGTTTGGGCATAATTGATAACGCTGCCCAGTCCGAACATTTTGCAGAAATGGCCGATGATGCCCAATCAGTTTATTTGATTCCTGCGTTTACCGGGCTTGGCGCGCCGCATTGGGATGCAAATGCCCGAGGGGCAATTTATGGAATTACGCGGGCCACCGGACCCTATGAAATTGCCCGCGCCGCGTTGCAAAGCGTTGGTTTTCAAACCCGCGATTTGATGGAGGCCATGAAAAAAGACTATTCAACATTGGATAAAATTATACTCAGGGCTGATGGTGGGATGGCTGCCTCAAATTGGACCATGCAATTTTTGGCAGATATTAATGAATGTCCGGTTGATCGGCCAAAGGTGTTGGAAACAACCGCATTGGGGGCCGCTTATTTGGCGGGAATGAATGCGGGTGTTTATTCAGGGATGGATGAATTTGCTAAATCTTGGGCCGGAGAAAAACGGTTCGAGCCGTTAATGGACAGCGATGAGCGTGAAAGGCTTTATTCCGGTTGGAAAAAAGCAATTGGGCGCACGGTTACTTAAATTTTAACTTATTCCCATTCAATGGTTCCCGGTGGTTTGGACGTTATGTCATAAACCACGCGGTTAATGCCCGGTACTTCGTTTATTATACGGTTTGAAAGGCTGGCAAGGAATTCCATATCAAAATGGTAAAAATCTGCCGTCATGCCATCGGTACTGGTAACCGCACGCACCGCGCAAACAAAATCATACGTTCTGGCATCACCCATTACGCCAACAGTTTGCACCGGCAATAACACGGCAAAGGCTTGCCAAATAATATCGTAAAGCCCGGCATTTCTAATTTCTTCGAGATAAACCGCATCGGCATTGCGCAGTATTTCCAGTTTTTTCCGGGTAACCCCACCGGGTAAACGAATGGCTAGCCCGGGGCCGGGGAATGGGTGGCGGCCAACAAAATTTTCCGGCAGGCCTAATTCACGGCCCAGCACACGGACTTCGTCTTTGAACAGTTCGCGTAATGGTTCCACCAATTGCATGTTCATGCGTTCAGGCAGGCCACCAACATTATGATGTGATTTAATGGTAACGCTTGGGCCGCCAGTAAAAGAAACAGATTCAATAACATCGGGGTAAAGGGTTCCTTGGGCAAGGAAATCTGCCCCGCCAATATTTTTGGCCTCTTCTTCAAACACATTAATAAATGTAGAGCCTATAATCTTGCGCTTTTTCTCTGGGTCGGAAACACCTTCGAGTCTGTCAATAAATAAATTTGCAGCATCGCGGTGGACTAATTTAATTTTATAATTATCGCGGAACATGGAAACGACTTCTTCGGCTTCGTTTTTACGCATCATTCCGGTATCGACAAATACACATGTTAGCTGATCGCCAATGGCTTCGTGCAATAACACTGCCACGACCGAGCTATCAACCCCGCCGGAAAGACCGCATATAACTTTGCCACTTCCAACTTGTTCGCGGACTTTTTTAATTTCTTCTTCTTTAAATGATTGCATGGTCCAATCGCCACTGCAGCCGCAAACCCGGTGGGTAAAGTTTTCAATTAATTTTGCACCGTGGGGCGTGTGGACTACTTCGGGGTGGAACTGGACACCATAAAATTTCTTTTCGTCATTGGCGATGGCGGCAAAGGGCGAGCTATCGGAAACAGCAACCGCGCGAAAGCCATCGGGGATGGCATCAATTTTATCGCCGTGGCTCATCCAGACTTGTTCTTTGGAGCCGACTTTCCAGACACCGTGAAATAGTTCGCAATCATCAATTACATCAATAAATGCTCGGCCAAATTCCCTGTGGTTGGATGGTTCAACCACACCGCCCATCTGCGCGCACATGGTTTGTTCGCCGTAACATATTCCCAGTATGGGCAATCCCATATCAAACAGCTCGTCCGGGGCGCGTGGGGTGTCAGATGCGGTAACGCTGGCCGGCCCACCGGAAAGAATTACACCCTTGGGGTTAAATTCACGGATGGTTTCAATGGTTACGCTGTTAAATGGATGGATTTCTGAATAGATACCAGATTCCCGCACCCGGCGCGCAATAAGCTGGGTAACTTGGGAACCAAAATCTATAATCAGGATGCGTTCATGCATGGGAGAGAATCTATCCGGGCAATTGAATTGGCCCGGAACTTAGACCAAAGCACCTGCATCTTCCAGCACTAACACCATTATAAGTGCGTTAAAATGCCCTAAATAGCGTTAGTCCAGCCAGCCCGACTAGCACGCCATAGGTTAACACCATGCCCAACTGGCGAAATATGGGCTTTTTTGCGTTGAGCCCGATCAGGTGCGCGATCCGCCCGCCCAGTAGCGTCCCGGCAAGACCGTGCAGGACAATTTCGTCCCCGCCGTTCAGTTCCAGAATGACCAGCAGGATAAGGGCCATGGGCACGTATTCGATGAAATTACCGTGGGCGCGGATGGCACGCAGCATTTCCCTGTTGCCGCCATCGCCCAACACGACCCGGTGTTTGTAGCGCATTTTTATAACGTAGGCCGAAAGCCCAACCATGATTAGCGTAAAAATCGCCGCATATATTGGTGTTATTATCAAATTTCCCAAAATAATCCCCCTTAAAAGTACATATTTGATGGGCTTACTTGATGTTAGTCAATGCGTTTTTTGCTCAAATATAAGCTTGTTTAACACCGTTATATTCCTACATATTTCTCGTATTATTGCATTAACCTCCCCACATAAATAAGTACACATGAAAAATAAAAACCCCATAAACGCAGGCGATTTTTCAGGCGATTTTTTAGCGTCTAAATTGCACCAGCAGATCAGGCAAAGTAGCCTCGAAGCACTGCATAAAAATGCAATTCCAGCCCTTATGATCAATGTTATCGTTTCCATTGTGGCAACCGTTGTCATTTGGGCAGAAACTTCATCCATATTAGTTTTTTATTGGCTTGGCATAAATTTGCTGGTTAATGGGCTTCGCTTTGTTGTTGCGTTTATGTTTCCCCATGATGGGGCGGAGCCGTCTGAATATAAGCGTTGGTCCATATATTATATAATTGGTGCGGCTATTGGTGGTGCCGTGTGGGGGGGTGCTGTACTTGTCTTTATGACCCCAGATTTTTACGTTCTTGATGCATTTATGATAATTTGCATCATGGGTATGGCAACAGGTGCAGCGTCTAGTCTAGCACCACATTTTCCCACTTTTCTAGCATTTGCCACACCAACTTTATTACCGTTAATTTTTCAATTGGCGATACGCGGTGATTTGATTAATTCTGTTCTGGCAGCCATGGGAGTTCTTTTTTCTGTTGCATTAATTATTGCATCAAGAAATACAAATTTAATTCTTCGTACATCGTTAGAAGAAAAATTTACAAGCAAGAAACTAGCGCATGATTTAAAAATAGAACATGACAAAAACGAACAAAGTGAACGTCGCTTTAAAGGAGTTGTCGAAAATGTTGGCGACGCCATTTTTATTCATGATCGTTTTGGAAAAATAAGCGAAGTAAACCAAAACGCATGTGAAATCCTTGGCTATAGGCGCGATGAATTGGTCTTGCTATCTATATTGGAAATTGAAGCTGGCCATACTGAAGCAGAACTTCGTAATTTATGGAATATGGGTGTCAGCAACCCGTCAAAATTTCCCATAACCCTAGAGGGATTAAATCGCCGTAAAAGTGGAACCGTGTTCCCGGTTGAGGTTCGCATCAGTATTCTGCCCACGGATGGTGATGTTTTATATGTTGCCAGTGTTAGAGATATTTCTGAACGCAAAGCCGCCGAGTCCGCGGCAAGCCGCAATGCAGCAAGCCTTATTAACGCCCAACGCATCGCCCATTTTGGAAGCTATGAATGGAATGTTGTAACCGATGAACTGTTTTGGTCGGATGAACATTTTAGAATATGGGAACTGGATCCAAAATCAATTGAGCCGAATTTTAGTTTGTTTATGGAAAGGATACACCCCGAAGACAGGAAAAAGGCACAAAGCGCAGTTGAGTATTCGCTAAAAACAGGCGATGCGTTTGATATAAATTACAGACTGCAAATGGATGATGGCAGCATCAAATATGTGGAAAGCTTGGGCGAGCCTGAATTTGATGAAAATGGATCACCGTTTCGCATGACGGGAACTATCCATGACATCACCAAAGAGCATGAAATTCAGAAAAATTTAATTGCCGCCAAGGAAGAAGCGGAAAAGGCCAATCACGCAAAATCTGATTTTTTATCTTCTATGAGCCATGAATTGCGGACCCCGCTAAACAGCATTCTTGGCTTTACACAGTTACTACAGCTTGACCCATCAACACCGCTGAGCGATGGACAAAAAGATAGCACCAATCAGGTCATTAAAAGCGGCCAACATCTTTTGGATTTAATCGACCAAGTTCTGGAATTGGCACAGATTGAAGCTGGAAATCTTGACGTCAGCCTTGAGCCTGTGCCCATGTGCAACCTTGTGGATGAATGCATCGATATGGTTACTTCCATGGCTGGAAAACGTGCAATTACCATAAACGTTGAAAATGATTGTCCCGATGTAAATGCCATGGGAGACCGCACCCGCATAAGGCAAGTAATTTTAAACCTTCTTTCCAATGCGGTAAAATACAATAACCAAGGCGGATCAATTTCAATTGCCGCCAGAATAGATACTAATGATGCTGGCGATAAAAATATTCACATGGAAGTTTCCGATACGGGCCCTGGCATAGCAAAAGAAAAACAAAGTGGAATATTTGAACCGTTTAATCGGCTTGGCCACGAAGCATCCGAAATAGAAGGCACCGGCATTGGGCTTGTTATTACCCGAGAGCTATTACGCATGATGGGTGGCGACATGGGGTTTGAGAGCGAGGTTGGAAAGGGAAGTACATTTTGGATTGAGATTCCCTTGGCCAAAGAACAGGCCAATGAAACAGAAAGTGAAAGCAATAAAAAAGATACCGCCCATGTTTTGGACAACCTTGTTGGTTCAAAAAAACAGAGCTATAAAATTCTTTACGTAGAAGATAATCCAGCAAATATGAAATTGATGGAAAAAATTCTAGAAAGAGTTCCCAATATTGACATTATTTCTGCCATCACTGGTGAAATTGGAATAGAGAAGGCAATGGATGAATTGCCGGATATAATTTTAATGGATATTAATCTTCCCGGCATTAGCGGGATGGATGCGATGATCGAATTAAAAAAAATGGATGAAACTAAAAATATCCCGGTTATTGCCGTTACCGCAGCTGCCATGAAACATGAAGTAGAAGAAGGTAAGCAGGCTGGATTTTACACATACCTTACCAAGCCAATAAAAATTATAGAATTGATGGATTATTTAAAAGAAATATTAGATTAATTTTTTATTTGTTTGCGCTAATTCAATATTTTAAAAAATATTTAATATCCATTGGTGGATTATATTTTCTGGGTCTTCGTAAATTAGCTTTGTCGTAATAACCAAAGACACAACAACCAACAGTGGGCGAATAACATTTGCTCCGTGCTTGATGGCGGTGTTGGCGCCAATGCGCGATCCTAAAAGCTGGCCCAATGCCATAACAGCCGCCGGCACCCACAATACGTAACCGGCTGCGGCAAAAAATAAGAACGAGGTAAAGTTAGAAGTAAAATTCACTACCTTGGTGTGGGCAGTGGCCTTTAACATATTGAATCCCAGCACAGCAACAAAAGCCAACGCCCAGAACGAACCAGTGCCGGGGCCGAAGAACCCGTCATAAAACCCTATGGTAATGCCAAATATGGCATAAAAGGGCGTTTGCTCTATTAGGTGTTTGCGGTCAACGCCACCCACGCGGGGGCCAAACGCAAAATATAGCGCAGCGGCAATAAGCATGAACGGAATAACTGCCATCATAATATTTGCATCTAACATCTGCACCAAAATCGTGCCGACAGCAGCACCAATGAAGGTAAATGCAATTGCCAATTTCATATCTGAAAGGCTGACGTGCCCTTTTCGGGCGTAGGTAAGCGTGGCGGTGAACGAGCCAAACATTGCTTGTGCCTTATTGGTGGCAAGTGCGTTAACTGGCGGCATTCCTATTGCTAATAACGCAGGAACAGAAATAAGACCGCCACCACCAGCAATTGAATCTACAAACCCGCTTGCAATTCCGACCAGAAACAATAAAAACAAAATCTCTGGCGATAGTGCTTCCATGAAATATTTACCTTAAGCGCTAGCGCTATTCAGCTGCATCAGTTTTTTGATAAATCTGACCACCACTATTGCGGAATTTTTCGCTCATTTCGTTCATGCCCGCTTGTGCCACTTCTCTGACCTCGTGGCTGATTTTCATGGAACAGAACTTGGGCCCACACATGGAACAAAAATGTGATTTTTTAGCACCTTCGGCGGGTAAGGTTTCATCGTGATATTTAAGTGCTGTTTCCGGGTCTAGCCCAATGTGGAATTGGTCGCGCCAGCGGAAATCAAACCGCGCTCGGCTCATGGCATCATCGCGAATGGCCGCACCCGGGTGGCCCTTGGCTAAATCTGCGGCATGGGCGGCCAGTTTATAGGTAATAACCCCAACTTTTACGTCGTCGCGTCCGGGTAGGCCAAGGTGTTCTTTTGGCGTAACGTAACAAAGCATGGCACAGCCGTACCAGCCAATCATCGCCGCACCGATGGCCGATGTAATGTGGTCGTAGCCAGGCGCAATGTCGGTTACCAATGGGCCCAATGTATAAAATGGTGCTTCACCACAGGCCTCTAGTTGGCGCTCCATGTTTTCTTTTATTTTATGCATGGGTACATGGCCGGGGCCTTCGATAAATGTTTGCACATCTTTTTCAAAGGCAATTTTTTGTAACTCACCCAATGTATCAAGCTCAGCAAACTGGGCCTCATCATTGGCATCGGCGATAGAACCGGGGCGCAGGCCATCACCCAAGCTAAGGGCCACGTCATACTGCGCGCAAATATCGCAAATCTCGGCAAAGTGGGTGTAGAGGAAATTTTCTTCATGGTACGTCAGGCACCATTTGGCCAAAATTGATCCGCCCCGTGAAACAATTCCGGTGGTGCGGTTCGCGGTTAGGGGAATATGGGCCAACCTAACACCTGCATGAATTGTCCAATAATCAACACCCTGTTCGGCTTGTTCAATAAGGGTGTCTTTGAACACTTCCCATGTCAGATCTTCGGCAACGCCGTTTACTTTTTCCAATGCCTGATAAATTGGCACGGTGCCAATGGGAACCGGGCTGTTTCTTATTAGCCATTCGCGAATATTATGGATGTCGGTTCCGGTTGAAAGATCCATGACCGTATCGGCGCCCCAGCGGATTGACCACACCATTTTATCGACCTCTTCGGCAACCGAAGACGTAATGGCCGAATTGCCAATATTGGCATTTATTTTAGTAAGGAAATTACGCCCAATAATCATCGGTTCGGATTCTGGGTGGTTGATATTGGTTGGCATTACCGCACGGCCCCGGGCAATTTCCGAACGCACAAATTCAGCCGTTACATGGTCGGGCACCTCTGCGCCAAAATCTTCACCGTCGCGTTCTTTATTTAATGCTTCTTTGCGACCTTCGTTTTCACGAATTGCAACATATTCCATTTCCGCTGTAATAATGCCCTGCTTGGCATAGGCCAACTGACTTACCGCGGCGGTGCCATTTATGGCACGCAGGGGCTTGCGGCCGCTCAAATTAAATTGGGCAACGCTTGAAACTTCATTTTCTTTAAGGCCGTTGTCTTCGGGTTTTACCTGCCGACCATCATATGGCCCTACGTCGGCGCGGGCATCTATCCATTCTTTGCGAAGCGGGGTTAGCCCGGCATAAATATCGGTTTTAGTTTCTTGGTCGGTATAAGGGCCAGAGCAATCATAAACCTTTAACGCGGGTTCACCGCAGCCGTCTTCCATATCGATTTGCCGCATGGCAACACGGACTGATGCATTACTATCGCTTTTTACATATATTTTTTTCGATCCCGGTATGGGGCCGGTAGTAACAGAAAATTTTGCATCGTTGTCTTTGGGGGCCATGGCGGTTGCTCCTAAAAAAATTGTAGGGGACGCCAAATAGGAAAGGGGGGTTTAAAAAAGGTTCCCGTCCCTACGCCGGCATCACCCGGATCAGGTTCGAAGGGTGCTTCTCAGGCAAAAAAATGCCGCCCCTCGGAACAGGTGGACTTTGCTCTTTCACTGCTGGTGCGTCAAGATTTCAGTTCAAGTATCGCCACAAAAAACCCATCGCTACCGTGGGTAGCCGGGCTTAGGCGCAGGTAATCGCTAGACATTGCAGGGGAAATTATTTGTTTGGGTGGGGCGGATTTAGGCATGGCCTGTTCCCAAGCACTTTGCCATGGAATGACCGTATAATCGCTGTGGGTTTGAATAAACTTTTCCACTCGGGCTTCGTTTTCTTCTGGCAATAATGAGCAAGTTGCATAAACCAACCGCCCGCCCGGTTTAACCAGGTTTGCCACGCGTTTTAAAATGCCATCTTGAATGGCGGTTAATTCAGTCACCCGTTCGGGTGATATGCGGTTTTTTTGTTCCGGGTGCCTGCGCCATGTTCCGGTTCCACTGCACGGCGCATCAACTAACACCCTATCAAATACGCCCTTGTTTTCATCATGCCAGCTATTGTCATCAGCAATTACATGACGATCCACCAGCGCGTCTAGCTTGGCCCGGTCTAGCCTGCGGTCCATGCGTTTTAGCCTGCTTTCCTCGGTATCGCAGGCAACCAAACGGCTTTTGTTTTCTTTTGCCCCACCTTGTAGGCCCAGCCTATCTGCCAACGCCAATGTCTTGCCCCCGGCACCGGCACAATAATCGCAAACTGCCATTCCGGGCTTTGCGCCAGTTAGAAATGAAAGTATTTGCGAGCCCGCATCCTGTACTTCAATCAGCCCGGTGCGAAATGCTTTTGTTCTAGATATATCGCTATGGGCTTCAAGCGTGATGCCCGCTGGCGAAAGCTTGGTAAAGCCAACCTTGATGCCATCTTTGGCCAATGATTTTTGCGCCTGTTCGCGGGTAACGCGGGCCAAATTAACACGCAGATCCATAGGCGCGGGTTTGTTTAATGCCTGCATTTCTTCCATGAAGCGTTCGCCGTAAAATGGTTTTAATTTCTCGGTCATCCACCCTGGCATTTCCACCAGAACGTGGGCGGGCATGGCGGGGTCTTCTAATTCGGCACCCACCAGTTTAATGGCAAGTTTTTGTTCGTCATCATTTAATGGCTTTGGTGCGTGTTTAGAGCCATCAAAAAGTTCAGCAGGATTGTTTTTGTCCAGCAAAACCACATCGGCAATTACTTCCATCCGGGTTGTTGGCTTAAATCCGGCATTTTCAATATGCCAGTCAAGGTGCATAAGGCGGCGCAAAATACCATAAACGCGTTCGCGCAATTGGCGACGGTCGGTACCACCAACAAAACGTCTGGCTTTTATCCAGTTGCGCACAATGTCGTCGGCCGGGCGACGTTCGGTTGAAATTTTTTCCAACAGGTAAATTGCGGCTTCTAATTTGGCCGCCGGAAGCATGGGCTAGCCCTCGCTTTTATAGTTAGGTGCTTCGCGCGTGATAGTCACGTCATGAACGTGGCTTTCGCGCAATCCAGCACCAGTTATGCGGCGGAACTTTGCGTTCTTTTGCATATCGGCAATGGTCGCCGCCCCGGTGTAACCCATGGATGATTTAAGCCCACCCACCAATTGGTGAACCACGTTGCCCACCGGGCCCTTATATGGAACACGCCCTTCGATACCTTCGGGAACCAGTTTTAGGTTATCAGATACATCTTCTTGAAAATATCTATCGGCTGAACCGCGCGCCATGGCGCCAAGCGAACCCATGCCGCGATATGATTTATATGAACGTCCTTGATACAAAAATACTTCACCCGGGCTTTCATCGGTACCAGCCAAAAGCGAACCAACCATCACAAGGTTAGCACCAGCGGCAATTGCCTTGGCAATATCGCCGGAATATTTGATACCACCATCGGCGATTACCGGGATGCCATGTTTTTTAGATGCGGCCGCTGTTTCCATAATTGCCGAAAGCTGAGGCACGCCAACACCGGCTACCATGCGGGTAGTGCAAATTGTACCCGGCCCAATACCAACCTTTACCGCATCGGCGCCCGCCTTAATAAGTGTTATAGCGGCTTCGGGTGTGGCAATATTGCCGGCCATAATTTGGGTATTTTTAGATATGGATTTTATTTGTTCAACTGCGGTTATTACACCACGTGAATGACCGTGGGCGGTATCAACTACAATCAGGTCAACCCCTGCCTTAATAAGTCTTTCGGCACGTTCAATTCCATCTCGGCCAACACCAGTGGCGGCGGCTACCCGTAGGCTACCATTACTGTCTTTGCAGGCATGCGGGTGTTCTTGTTCTTTTTCAATATCCTTAACCGTAATAAGCCCAACACAACGGTATTTATCATCTACAACCAAAAGCTTTTCAATGCGGTGTTGATGCAAAAGCTTTTTGGCTTCATCACGGTTTACTTCGCCTTTAATGGTTACCAGTGGCTTGCCCGGCTCATCCTTAGTCATTAGCTCGCCAACTTTTTGGTTGGGGTCTTGGGCAAAGCGAACATCGCGATTGGTTAAAATGCCAACCAGACGACCATCGTTTTCAACAACCGGAATACCGGAAAAACCGTGGGCCTCTTTTATATGTAATGCTTCGGCCAACGTGGCATCGGGGCTGATGGTATATGGATCAACCACCATACCTGATTCGTATCTTTTTACCTTGCGTACTTCGCTTGCCTGCTCTTCGATGGAAAGGTTCTTGTGAATAACGCCAATACCACCCATTTGTGCCATCGTAATAGCAAGGCGGTTTTCGGTAACCGTATCCATGGCGGCAGAGGCTATGGGAATACCCAATTCGATCTCGCGGGTCAGCATGGTGCGGGTGTTTGCCTGTGCTGGCAGTACGTCCGATTCAGCCGGAACCAGCAGTACGTCATCGAATGTTAGGGCTTCAGATATTGTGGGGACTGTCATGCCGCCTCCAAGTTATGAGTTGGCGCCGCATCATATAGATTATGTTCAAAATTTCCAAGGACATTAAGTACTATAAAGAATTTTTAATATTAACAGCAAAATAATGTAGTTTATGGAATATACCATCCTGCTAATGTGCGGACAAATGCCAGTCCAGCAGGGCCTTGGTTCGCACAACAAGAAATACCGGGATTGATAAAATGACCAACACATATCTGGCCACCAGCATCAAAAACACCATCATTGCCATGGCGGCAATGATTTTCATTATGGGGGCAGGTGTAACCGCCAATGCGACAGAAGGCGAAAAATTTAAAAACCTTAAAATCACCAACCTTAAAAAAGGAACAGGTGATGAAGCCGTTGCCCGTTCCAAGGTAAGCGTTCATTACACCGGATGGCTGGAAGATGGATCAAAATTTGATTCATCCCTTGATAGAGGAACCCCATTTAAATTCACCCTTGGTGGTGGCGAGGTAATAAAGGGCTGGGATTATGGGGTTGAAGGAATGCGTGTTGGCGGTAAACGCGAACTTGTTATTCCGCCGGAACTTGGTTATGGCCCCAAAGGTTACCCCGGAGCTATTCCCCCAAATGCGACGCTAAAATTTGAAGTCGAATTGATGGGCGTATCTGCGCCTAGCTTTACCAATATTAATAACGCTGAATTAAAGGCGCTTTTGAATAAAGGCGTTACCATTGTTGATATCCGTACCGCCAAAGAATGGGCCGAAACCGGAGTTATCGAAGGATCTAAATTAATTACATCTTTTGATGAAAGCGGTAGACCGATACAAACATTTCCAGAAAGTTTTGGAAAAGTTGCGGCTAAGGATGATGGGGTAATACTTATTTGCCGAAGCGGAAACCGTACTGCGGCTATTGCCACATATTTGGCAGACCGGGCAGGATACAAAAAAGTTTATAATGTAACTAACGGTATCAATCAGTGGTTAAAAGATAAAAACCCGGTTGTAAAAAATTAAAGGCTAACTTTATGTAGCTTCTTTTTTTCCACCCCTAAATCCAGTTCCAACCACATACATTTCGGCTGAATCTTGCCTGCTGGATGCAGGCTTTACGTGATGAACTTTTTTGAAATCTCGTTTTAGGGTTTGTAATAATTCACCTTCGGTTCCGCCTTGCAATACCTTGGCCAGAAATATTCCGTTTGGGGCCAGAACTTCACGGGCAAAATCCAGCGCTATTTCACACAGCCCCATTATGCGAATGTGATCGGTTCCCGTATGCCCAGTTGCCGGTGCGGCCATATCGCTCATCACTACGTCGGCCTGTCCGCCTAGGGATTTTTTTAATGCATCGGGTGCTTCGTCAGCTGTGAAATCAAGATGCAGAACCTCAATACCGGGGATTGGCTCCATCTCATTTATGTCCAGCGCTACAATCTTGCCCTTATTATTGCCTGTTAAAACTATTTCCGCTGCCGCTTGCGACCAGCCACCGGGGGCGGCGCCAAGGTCAACAATCCGCGCACCGCTATTTAGAAAATTAAATTTTTCGTTTAGGTCTAATATTTTAAATGCCGCACGTGAACGAAATCCACGACGCCCGGCCTCGGTTACATAAGGATCATTTAGTTGACGTTTTAGCCATGCGGTTGACGAATTTTTGCGCCCGCGTGCAGTTTTGACGCGCTCATGCTTCATTCGTGCAGTGCCGCCACGCGAATTTCTTCCTTTGAATCCTTTGGGTGGCTGTGTCACACGCTGTTCCTTGCACTATCTTCGGACATTAATGAAATTAATATTCCTTCGCGGATGCCACGGTCGGCCACCACCAATTTTCCTGCCGACCATCGCCTGGTTACGGCTTCTAAAATTGCACAACCAGACATCATTAAATCGCCACGTTTGGCCCCGATGCATGGGTGCTTCATACGGTTTTCAACCGACATGTCATCAATCATCGATATTGTTTTGTTTATGTCTTTAAATGAAAGAACCAGCCCATCAATTTTTGATCTGTCATAACGTGGTAATTCAAGATGAAGCGCGCCAAGGGTTGTAACGGTGCCAGACGTGCCCAGCATTTGCACCGTGCCCTTATTAATAGCACCAGAAATGTTATTGCGTTCGTCAAATGCGGCAAGGCCCTCATCAATGCGCGCTACTATTTCTTCAAACGCACCATCGGTTCCGGTTCCACCGGGATAATCTTCGCTCAAGGTAACAACCCCATGGGGTAGCGATACCATATCAACCGCCGTGGGGCCGTTTGGCGCGTTCATGTCAATCCACACTGCTTCGGTACTGCCGCCACCAATATCAAAAACCAATGCGTGGGGGCGAACCTCGGCCAATAATGGCGCGCAACCCATTAGGGTTAATTCGGCCTCTTCCTTGGCTGATATTGCTTCTAGCTCTATTCCCAATTCGGCGTGAACTCTATTTAAGAAATCGCCACTATTGTCTGCTCGGCGGCAGGCTTCGGTGGTTACACAGCGGGCTTTTTTAACGCCGGCGCGGCGCATCTTAGATTTGCAAACGCCAAGCGCCGAAATGGTGCGTTCAATCGCGTTTTCGTTTAAGCGCCCGTTGGCCGACACACCCTCGCCAAGGCGGACAATGCGTGAGAATGAATCAATTACTTTGAAACCATTATGGCTAGGCTGTGCCACCAACATCCGGCAATTATTGGTGCCAAGATCGATGGCAGAATAGGCCATTAATTCCTTGGATTTTGGGGGCTGTTGGGCGTGTGAATTGGTGTGGGCCACGATAAATTCTCTTTCTGGACAATAACTTAAATTGTCTGCTTGGCCCCAGCATAGCAAATTAAGCATGTAAAAACAAAGCATCTAATAAAATGCATGCAAGGGCAGGGCTTTTGGGTCTTGAGTTTTTTTACTTTGCACCGTATATGTCCCCAACTCATGCCTAGTCTTCCAATATGGGTGGGCGTGACAAATCCCTGTTGGGGGATAGTTTAATGGTAGAACTGCGGTCTCTGACACCGTCGGTCCTGGTTCGAGTCCAGGTCCCCCAGCCAA
>CBFDBQ010000029.1:0-26602 GCA_965603095.1 uncultured Thalassospiraceae bacterium
ATCACTCTCAACAACCGAGACTATTTCATGATAGGCACCATAAAGTGTCGGACGAATAAGGTCGTTCATAGCCGCATCAACAATAACAAAAGTTTTGCTTGCGCCTTCTTTTACATAAATAACCCGCATAACCAATATGCCGGCATTACCCGCAATCATGCGTCCGGGTTCAAAAATATATTCAACATCAAGGCTGCCTAAGGTTTCGCGAACAATCTGGGCATATTCTTCCACGTTCGGCACAGACGATGTTTCATCGCCATAGGGGATGCCAAAGCCACCACCCAAATCCAATGTTTCAATGCTAAGCCCATCTTTGCGTATCATCGCGATCAAATCACCCATGCGTTCATAGGCACGACGAAATGGTTCTAGGTCATGAAGTTGTGAGCCAATATGCACGGCCAAACCTTTTACTTCGATGCCCGGCATCTGGCTGGCGCGGGAATAAATCTCATGCGCCAACGTCCATTCAATTCCAAATTTATTTTCCAGCGTACCGGTTGTAATTTTGGCATGAGTTCCGGCATCGATATCAGGATTTATCCTGAGCGCAATCGGGGCCATAACACCATTTGCCGATGCAATTCGGCTTATGGCTTCTAGCTCGGGAACCGATTCAACATTAATTTGTCTAATGCCTATGCTAAGCGCCAGCGATAATTCTTCGTCTGTTTTTCCAACACCTGAAAAAATAATTTTTGATGCAGGGATTCCGGCTTTCAATGCCCGCGTCAGCTCGCCACCAGAAACCACATCGGCCCCGGCACCAAGGCGGGCTAGCGACCTAAGCACCGCAATATTTGAATTTGCTTTTACCGCAAAACAGACAAGCGCATTCATGCCGCGCAGTGCGTCGGCAAATATTTGAAAATGCCTTGTCAGGGTTGCGGTTGAATAAACATAAAAAGGCGTGCCAATTTCATCCGCTATGGCAGCTAGGCTTACATCTTCGGCGGCCAAATGGCCGTTTTTGTATTCAAAATGATCCATTTTGTATTCTCTTTAGCCTTTAATTTGGCCATTACTATGAAGGGTAACTTTAATTTAAAGGGTAGCTTTAATATGAAGGATAGCTTTGCGGATAGGTTGAACCGGGCGGAGCATCTGGTGCGCCTTTTCTGCCGCACGCGCTTAACGGCATGACCAGAACTGTCGCCAGCGCCAAGACCAATCCTATTTGGCCAATTTGGCCAAACTTGATAGTTTTATGCATCAATGTTTGCATTTAAAAAAACCTTATAAATATTTCTTTTTGGCAGCCTTGCACTGTTCCAACACATTGCTAGGTGCGGTGCCGCCAAAACTGGTACGACTTTTTGTCGAATTTTCTACGCCTAAAACATCAAATACCGATTTATTTATATCAGGATTAACGCTTTGCATATCATCAATGCTTAGGCCTTCTAGGCCGATGCCTTTTTCTTCGGCAATTTTCACCAACGAACCAGTTGCATGGTGGGCATCACGAAACGGAAGGTTAAGTTCTTTAACCAACCAATCGGCAAGGTCTGTTGCGGTGGTGAAACCTTTTGCCGCAACATCTTTCATCCGCGGGGCGTTAAATGTTGCACCGGCAAACATCCCGGTCATGGCGGCAAGAGAAAGCTCGATAGTATCGGTTGCATCAAATATCGGCTCTTTGTCTTCTTGCATATCTTTGCCATAGGCAAGCGGAAGCCCCTTCATGACGCTAAGCATGCCAATAAGTGCGCCAAATATCCGGCCCGATTTACCCCTGATAAGTTCGGCCGCATCGGGGTTGCGTTTTTGCGGCATTATGGAACTGCCGGTGGAAAAATCATCGGACAGCCGCATGAAGCCAAATGGTTCAGACGTCCAAATAACTATTTCTTCGGCCATCCGCGAAAGATGAACCGCGGTTATGGAAAGAACTGAAAGATATTCCATAACAAAATCCCTGTCAGAAACACTGTCGAGAGAATTTGCCGTGGGGCCATCAAAGCCAAGCTCGACCGCCGTCATTTCCCGGTTTATGGGAAACGATGTTCCGGCAAGTGCGGCTGAGCCTAATGGACATTCATTTAATCTCACCCTGCAATCAGCCGCACGGCTGCGATCCCGGCCCAGCATTTCAACATATGCCAACAAATAATGGCCAAGGCTTATGGGCTGCGCCGATTGCAGGTGGGTAAAACCGGGCAATACGGTTTCAGAATGTTCTGCCGCCAAGCCAATGAGAATTTTTTGCAAACCCTCAATTGCGCCGTCTATGCCGTCAAGGGCTGCCCGCACCCAAAGCTTTAAATCGGTTGCAACCTGATCGTTTCTGGAGCGCGCGGTGTGAAGCCTACCTGCGGCGGTTCCAATAATTTCGCTTAAACGATGTTCAACATTCATATGAATATCTTCCAGCGCGCGTGAAAATTTGAAATTACCCGACACAATTTCGGCTTCAACTTTAGCCAAACCTTCGATTATGGAGCTGGCGTCAGCATCCGATATTATGCCTTGTGCGCCCAGCATTTTTGCGTGGGCAACGGATGCCTGGATATCGACGGCGAACAGGCGCGCATCAAAGCCTATGGAAGCATTTATTTCTTCCATTATGGCTGATGGGCCTTCGCTAAACCGTCCGCCCCAAATGGAGCTGGTTTTAGTATCTTGTTCGCTCATATCCGGCTAAGTTCCAATTCAATTAAAACTAAAAATAATACTGTATAATACTACATTTTATAAGGCTCGGTGATGAACCCAAATCCCTCAAATCGCAAGAAATTTATTGGCCCGGCACTGATAGTTGCGGCAATGGTGGCCGTCTTGGCTATTGTGGTTATATCCAGCAATCTTTCAAGCCCACAAGCCCCATCGGCTTATAGTTCTATGAGTGATGCAACCGCAGCCCGCACGTTACGCCCAGCCCAATTAACAGGCCCACTTACCCCGCCAGATATACTTAAAGGTAGGATTATGGCCGCCCAACTGGATGATGATGCCTTTTCCACCCCATTCTTTGACGCAGATGGAAAAGGGCTAACCATTGAAGGGCTTAAGGGTAATGGCCTAATTATCAATTTCTGGGCCACATGGTGCGTTCCCTGCGTCAAGGAAATGCCGTCTCTAGACCGCCTATCGGCAATACTGGAAAGAAGCAAAATAAAGGTATTGCCGCTTTCTGTAGACAGAAAAGCAATGAAAAAAGTTCCGGCCTTTTACACTGAAACAGGCATACAAAATCTTGGTATTTATGTTGATGAAAAAGGCGCTCTTTCCAAGCTTATGGGGGCCAAGGGCTTGCCAACAACGGTATTAATAAGGGCAGATGGATCAGTTTTAGGCAGCATATCGGGCATGCTTGAATGGGATGATAAGGTGGTTTCTAATTATTTAATCCGTGTTTTGGCCGCAGAAACCCCAGTAAAATAGCAATAAATCCACTAAAAACATACGGTTATAGGTGGTCGCAAATTACTGCTCAGTTGAAATAGCTCCCAATTTACTGCTAAAACATTAGAGCCAATTTAACAAAGGTGCCCGGGGGTGTCTTCCTTATATTTTTAAACTAATTTTAAAGGAACGGGTAATTGTGCCCAGCCGAAAAAAACCAACAATTATAAAAAGTGCCGTATATGAATAATTCCAAAAAATCGGGTCGCGGGGTAACCATGCCCAAACGCCCAAGTAGCGACGGCGGAATAAAAACCGATGTCCAATCGGGAATATTTGGAAGAGATGTGGACGAGGCATCCCATGACGAAGCATTTGTTATTTATGACAAGCACGGAAAAGTAGTCGGTGCCAGCAATGCTTATGTTAATCTTTACCCTGAAATAAGGGGCATGATCGAACCCGGGGTCAGCCTAAAAGATATACTTACCGAAACGGCGACCAAATTAGGTTTTGTTGATGAGGGAAAAACCACCGAAAAATGGGTGCAGGAAAAACTTGAAGAACGGCTTTCGCCCAAGGGTGGGGCAAAAGAAATATACCGTGGTGGAAAATGGTGGCGAATTAACGATCACAAAATCGATGGCGGAAACATACTCTGCCTGCATACGGATATTACCAGCGAAAAAAATATGGAATCATCCTTGCTTGATGCCGAAACTAGGTATCGCAAGTTGGTTGAGCTTGCGCCTGATCTTACCTGCGTAATTTCAGATGGCGTCATAACGCTTATGAATTCTGCTGGGGCCGAGGTACTTGGCATTGATACGTCAGATGAATTGCTTGGCCAATATTTTTATAATTATGTTCACGATGATTTTAAGGACATTATTCAAAACGAATTACAGGCCTTGCTTGATGAAACATGGATGCCAATCCGCCTTGTTCGCAAAGACGGCAAGGTTATTGATGCCGAACTAGCGGCCATGCCTTTATCTAGGGATGCAACCAAAACTGTTATGCTGGTTGCCCGTGACACATCGGAACGAAAGCGTGGGGTTGAAGCATTAATTACGCGGGACGATCATTTACGTGGAATTATGGATACGGTTATCGATGGCATCATAACCATCGACCCCAAAGGAATGGTGCAATCATTTAATAAATCTGCCGAGCGTATTTTTGGCTATATGGGCCATGAAGTAACGGGAAAAAATATAAAAATATTAATGCCGGAACCTTATTCATCGGCCCACGATGGGTATCTTTTAAAATATGTCAACACCGGTAAAAAAACCATTATTGGAACAGGCCGCGAAGTTATAGGCATGCGCAAAGATGGCAGTACATTCCCCATGGATCTTGCCGTTTCTGAACTTAAACGAGATGATAAAACATTATTCATTGGTGTTGTTCGCGACATAACAGATAGAAAAAAAGACGAAGAAGCCCTGCTCGAAAGTCAGGAACGATTGGCGCTGGCTATTGCCGGTTCTGGCGAGGGCATCTGGGATTGGGATGCCAAAACAAACGAAGTATATATATCAGAAAAAATCCGCAGTCTTCTTGGGCTAAAGAGTGAGCGAATAAAATTCAGCACATGGCGAAAGCACATATTAAAAGAAGATAAAGAATCCTATGACGCTGCGCTTATAAGTCACCTAAAGGGTAATACTCCTTCGTTTAGTATTGAATGTAGATTGTTAGGTAAAAATAAAAATATATGCTGGGTCAGCATTAATGGTTTGGGCTTGCGCGATGAATTGGGATGGGTTTACCGGATGTCTGGCTCAATCGGTGATATTACCGCACGAATTGAATCAGAGCGTGAAATAATTGCCGCCAAAGAACGGGCCGAAGTGGCAAGCAGGGTAAAAACAGAATTTCTGGCCAATATGTCGCATGAACTGCGCACTCCATTAAATGCCATTATCGGTTTTTCCGATGTAATGATATCTGGTCTGTTTGGAAAACTAGATAAACGCTACAAAGAATATATTGGAAATATAAGCGATTCCGACAAACACCTGCTTGGTGTTATCAACGATATTTTAGATGTTTCCCGCGTTGAAACCGGAAATATGGAAATTGACCCAGAAAGGATAAAGGTTTCTGAGCTAGTCAATCTTTCCATACGTCTTATTAATGACCGTGCAAAAACAGGCAATATAAAAATTATCAAAAAAATTGATAAAAACCTTCCCGATATTAATGTTGATGCCCAGCGCATGAAACAAGCGGTAATTAATATTCTTTCCAATGCGATCAAATTCACCCCCGAAGGCGGAAAAGTTACCCTTGGCGCCGCCAAAGGAAAAAAAGGCGAGTTCCTTATTACAATTACTGACACCGGAATAGGCATGAGGCCAAAAGATATAAAAACTGCCCTTACCCCATTTGGCCAAGTAGACAGCCGTCTAGCCCGCAAATACGAAGGCACTGGCTTGGGCTTGCCATTAACAAAAAACTTTATTGAGATGCATTCTGGTACACTAGATATCAAGAGTAAGGTTGAGGTCGGAACCACAGTAACCATTACTATTCCGGCGGAACGTGTATTGAACTAGCTTTTGACGGGACCGGAACCCATGTCACAAACTAAGCAGCAATCTGGCATACGCATAGCATCGTTTAATCTTGAAAGCCTTGATGAACCGCCACGGGCCAGAATTTCGCTGGCACAGCGTATTGAAATATTGCGCCCGCAACTTGTACGCCTGCGTGCAGATGTTTTGTGCTTGCAAGAAGTAAACGGGCAAAACGAAGAAGGTGGCAACCGTTCACTGCGAGCATTGGATGAAGTTCTCAAAGAAACCCCTTATGCAGATTTTTACAAAATTCATAGCCAAAGCCCATCGGGCAAAGGTGCGCGCGACCGCCACAATCTTGTTACCCTTTCAAGGTTCCCCATATCTAGTTCTGAAGAAGTCTGTCACACACGCATGGACCCACCACTATATAAATCCGTAACCGCCATACCTAACCAGAAAGACCCGATTGCCATTGGTTGGGAACGCCCGGTTTTGATGACAGAACTGGATATAGGCGGGCCAAACCCACTACACGTAATTAATGTTCACCTGCGTGCACCGCGAGCGGCATTTATTCCCGGACAAAAACACGATAGCAAATCATGGAAAAGTATGCCGGGATGGGCCGAAGGATATTTTATGGCGGCAGTTAAACAATCTGGACAGGCATTAGAGGTTCGTTTTTTAATCGATGAGATATTTGATGCCGCCGACGATGCGCTTGTATGCGTTGTCGGCGATTTCAACGCAGACGACCACGAAGCACCGGTACGAATTATTAGGGGCGACGAAGACGACGCCGGAAGCGGAGAGTTTACCGCACGGATGCTTGTAGCAATGGAAAGAAGCATATCACAATCACAACGGTTTTCAATTATTCACCGCGGACGGCCACAAATGTTTGACCATATTCTTGCATCAAATAATTTAATGTCATGGTTTATAAATGCAGAAATACACAATGAATCATTGGGTGATGAGGTCGGTAGCCCGGCAGCGATAGAGGGTGCGCCTGAATCTTATCATGCCCCGGTTGTGGCTGAATTTAAAAACCCGTTATAATAAATATAACAAAAACAAAATTAAGGAACCCATCAAAGGTGAAAGCAAATAATTCACCAGAGCCAGCATTCGATCCTGAATTGTTTGCCGCTTTGCGGAAAAAATTAACTGGCCTTGGCATGGCTGGAATGATTGTTCCTCATGCTGGCGCGCATCAGTCTGAATACCTGCCACCCGGGGATGAAAGGCTTTTACGTCTGACTGGTTTTAGCGGTTCTGCTGGTTTTGCAATTATCTTACATGACCGTGCAGCTGTATTTGTTGATGGTCGTTACACCATTCAATCGCGGGCCGAGGTTGATGAAAATATTTTTGAAATATGTCATCTGGCTAAAACCCCGCCGGCCAAGTGGTTGCGCCAACATATAAAGCCAGGTGAAAAAATATGTTTTGATACTTGGCATTTTACCCCATCACAACTGAGCCCTTTTCAGAGCGCAGCCGATAAAGCTGGCGGTAAATTAGTTGCTGTAGATGAAAACCCCATTGATGCCCTGTGGCCAGAACGCCCGGCAAATTCATCATCTATGATTAAAATCCACCATGAAAAGTATTCAGGGCTAGACAGTTTTGCCAAGCGTAAAATTATAGCCAGCGTCACCAAAGAAGCTGAGGCCAAGGCACAGGTTCTTTCCACCGGCGACAGCGTTTCATGGCTTTTTAATATTCGCGGCGATGATATACCATTTACACCATTGGTGTTGGGGTTTGCCATTATTTACAGCGACGCATCTGCCAAGCTGTTTGTCGACCCTGCACGCATAAATGATGAAGCGAAAGAACACATGGGTCATAATGTTGAGGTTCTTAATCTATCTCATCTTGGCAAGGAGCTGGACCTGCTTGGCAAGGATGGCAAAAAAATATCAATTGCGTCTGAAAGTGCACCAATTTGGATAAAACACCGCCTCGAAAAATCAGGTGCAAATGTTGTGTCGACAATAGATCCGTGCTCGTTACCCAAAGCCACAAAAAATACGGTAGAAATTTCAGGGATTCGAAATGCCCACGTTCGTGATGGGGTGGCATTAACAAAATTTCTGATGTGGTTTGATAAAAACAGCTCAACCGGTAATTTGAAAGAAGTAGAGACGGCAGAAAAGCTCGAAAGTTTTCGAAAAAAGCATGAGCTTTACCATGGCCCCAGCTTTACAACCATTTCTGGCGCTGGCCCAAACGGGGCCATAGTCCATTACCGTGCAACAACCGAAACAAACAGAGCGCTGGGTGATGGTGAATTATACCTTGTTGATTCTGGCGGGCAGTACCCCGATGGCACCACCGATGTTACCCGCACCATTGCAATTGGCAAACCGACAGACGAAATGAAAGACCGTTTTACCCGCGTTCTTAAAGGCCATATCAGGCTTGCGTCGCAAATATTTCCCAGCGGTACCGCCGGGCAAGAGCTTGACGTAATTGCTCGCCAGCCCCTGTGGCAAATTGGTTTGGATTATGACCATGGCACTGGGCATGGGGTGGGCGCGTATCTTTCCGTCCACGAAGGGCCGCAACGAATTTCAAAAAAAGGCCCGCACGTTCCGCTAAAGGCCGGAATGGTGCTGTCCATAGAGCCTGGATATTACAAAGA
Organism: uncultured Thalassospiraceae bacterium; assembly: GCA_965603095.1. GTDB lineage: Bacteria > Pseudomonadota > Alphaproteobacteria > Rhodospirillales > Magnetovibrionaceae > DAOVVL01. Next base: position 8,533 of record CBFDBQ010000029.1, read on the forward strand.
AGGTAAATATGGTATCCGCATAGAAAATCTGGTTACAGTCGTTTCCACAAATGAAACTGGCGCCGAAATGCTTAGGTTTGATGTGCTTACCATGGTACCCATAGACCGCTCTCTAATAGACTTAAAGATGCTGGAACTGCCTGAAATTAAATGGCTAAATAATTACCACAAGCTTGTATTTGATACCTTAAATCCATATTTTTCTGATACAGAAACCGCTTGGCTATTGGCCGCTACTGACCATATTGGTGAATAATTTAGCCGATTTTACCAATTTTAAATTATTGGTAACCTATTTTGAATTGATTTTAGTATACTCATATCTATGGGTGGTCAGACATAATCTAGCCAAGAGGGATTTTCCTCTGGCATTCAACAGGTGATAATTACCATCATGGCCTTTTTTGGAAAATCAAAAGAAGAAAAGCAAGCGGCCACGGTTAGCGAACCGGTTGATCCCGGTTGGTACCGCACCGCCAAAGGCGGCTTTCCCCAATTGTTCAGTCTTGTACCGGAAGAAGTTGGCCTTTCAGGCAAGGGTGGTGTGTTTTTAATTTGGCACGGTGGCGTGCAGCCAGAATGGGTCTATGTCGGTCATTCGCCCGATATGGCGCAGGCTCTTTTTGATATCGGTAAAAATAAAGAAGTAACCAATTATGAAAACAGGGGCGGGTTGTTTGTTACCTGGGCTTTCATTTTAGATGATTACCGTGACGGGGTAGTTAAATTTTTGCAAGAAAACCTTCCGACAATAGTCGTAAGCGCAAATACCTATACCGATGAAACCACCGTAGTTCCGGTTTTTTCACCCGGAAAAGAACCAAGCCAAGCTACTGCCCCAGCAAAACCTGCATCAGAATAAATGTTGAATACCTAATATCTAGGGTTTTGGTAGATAGCCGCATCTTGAATATTTTTGAAGGGGCGGCCGAAATACAGGCCCACGTTATTGCCCGCGGGCTTCTTAAATAGGTTAGTTAAATATGTTGCGATAATTGCCAAGATAGATACCTTAAACGGCATGGTTAAACTAAATAAAATTTATACCCGTGGTGGCGATAGTGGCGAAAGCTCGCTGGTGGATGGTTCGCGCCTGCCCAAGGATGCGCCCGTATTTGAAGCCATTGGCGCGGTTGATGAAGTAAATGCCGCAATCGGTATGGCCAGGAATATGACGAGAAATAATGCATCGAAAAAAATAGACGACATGCTGGCCCGCATTCAAAATGACCTGTTTGACCTTGGGGCCGACCTTGCCACCCCGTTTGACGGAACAAAATCCGAAGGTGCACTGCGCATAACCGAAACACAAGTTGCGCGGTTAGAAAAAGAAATCGATGGAATTGGTAGTGAATTAAAAGATTTAACATCTTTTGTTCTGCCCGGGGGAACGCCGTCTGCCAGCGCGCTGCACGTTGCCCGCACCATAACCCGTCGGGCCGAACGACGCACGGTAACCATGCAAACCGAAAATAAAATAAACCCGGAAGCCATTAAATACCTAAACCGTCTTTCCGATTTATTATTTCAATTATCAAGATTTGAAAATAATGGTGGCGCGGATGATGTGTTGTGGAAACCGGGCGGAGAAATATCATGAAGGATTCACGGGTTATTGTTGCCATCAACAAAGATGAAGACGCCCCCATATTTCAAGTTGCCGATTATGGGCTGGTTGCCGACCTGTTTAATGTGTTGCCAGAGCTGGCGGCAAAGCTTGATTAACTTACCCTTGGCTACCCTCTTGACTAGTGTGGGCAAACGCAAGTCTTATAGGGCCTAATAATGGAGCGCAAATAATGTCTGTGGACGATATCAAAATAATTGGAATAATCGGTGCTGGTCAAATGGGCAGCGGCATTGCCACGGTGGCGGCAACATCTGGTTATGATGCAATAATGATGGATATCGATGAAAGCCAGCTTAAAAAAGGCATGGCCAAGATTGAGCGCAACTTGTCACGCCAAGTTGAGAAAGGCCTGATAAACGACGATGAACTCAGCGCGGCCATGGCCCGTATAAAAACAGCAACCAAAATGGATGCTTTTAAAGATTGTGATATTATTATCGAGGCAGCCAGCGAAAACGAAAAAGTAAAAACCAAAATACTAAAAGAACTTTTTCCCCTGTTAAAACCCGATGCAATTATCACCACCAATACATCTAGCATTTCCATAACCCGGCTAGCGGCACAAACCGACCGCCCGAAAAAATTTGCCGGAATGCATTTTATGAACCCAGTTCCGGCTATGGAATTGGTTGAAGTTATTCGCGGCATTAACACCGATAAAGAAACATTTAAAACAGTTTCCGAGCTGGCCAAGAAAATGAAAAAAATCCCAGCCGCGGCAGAAGATTTTCCTGCATTTATTGTTAACCGTATTTTGATGCCCATGCTTAATGAAGCGGTTTACACCCTTTACGAAGGGGTTGGCACGGTTAAGGCCATAGACGAGTCCATGATGCTGGGCGCCCATCACCCCATGGGGCCATTGGCGCTTGCTGATTTTATTGGGCTTGATGTATGCCTTGCGGTTATGAACACCCTTTACGAAGATTTAGCAGATAGCAAATATCGCCCCTGCCCGCTTTTAACCAAATATGTTGAGGCCGGTTGGCTGGGCCGAAAATCGGGCAAAGGTTTTTATGATTATTCTGGCGATGAGCCGGTTCCGACACGTTAAATCAAGGATATAATTACTAATGAGTAGCAAATGGGATGCCCGTTTCCTTCGCCTTGCAAGTGAAGTTGCCAGTTGGTCAAAAGACCGCTCAACCAAAGTTGGTGCGGTAATAGTAACCGATGACAAAACCCCCGGGCCCTATGGCTATAACGGTTTTCCCCGGATGATTGATGACGAAATCGAAGAACGCCATGAACGGCCCGATAAATATGACTGGACCGAACACGCCGAACGCAACGCAATTTATAATGCGGCTAGGGTTGGCTTTAACCTGACCGGATGCACCATTTATGTAACCCACGTGCCGTGCCCCGATTGCGCACGCGCCATATTGCAATCTGGCATAAAGCGGGTGGTGGTAGATAAGGCCAGCGTCGAAGACGCCGATTTTCAAAAACGTTGGGATGAAAAAGGCCAGTTTTCGGAAAAGATGTTTAACGAAGCTGGCGTGAAAATGGATTATGCCGTGGGCCACAGCGAATCTGAGATTCGCGGCTAAATTATTAAGCGCGAAGACGATATTCGCGCTTAATTTAATTCAGCCCGAACTTTGTCGCGATAAACATCGATGGAAACCATCTTGCCCTTAACCTGGGTGTACCAGAACTGCCAGCCATTACATGCTGGGGCCTTTTGCACAAATGCGCCAACCTGATGGATTGAACCTTTGAAATCTGATGTAACCAACGTGCCGTCGGCGCGGACCTTGGCCGAATAGCGCCCACGCGGGTCGGTTAATACGGTGCCGGGCCTTATCATGCCGCGTTCAACAATGGTGCCAAATGGAACCCGTGGTAGCGAACGTTTGCTTTCGTTCATTACCAGCGATTTATCTTTTATTTGCACGACCTTTTTAATTCTATCGCGGGCCAATTTGGCATATTCGTCTTCGCGTTCCAAACCAATGAAATGACGGCCCAATGCTTTGGCGACGGCGCCGGTTGTACCGGAGCCAAAAAATGGATCTAACACCACATCGCCCACTTCGGAACTTGAAAGCATTACCCGGTATAAAAGGCTTTCCGGTTTTTGCGTTGGGTGGGCTTTTTTGCCATCTTTTTTCAGGCGTTCCTGCCCGGTGCAAAGGGGTAAGGTCCAATCAGAGCGCATTTGAAAATCATCGTTTAATGCTTTCATGGATTCATAATTAAACCGATAGCGCGCTTCTTTATCGCGGGCCGCCCAAATAAGGGTTTCATGGGCATTGGTGAAACGCCTTCCGCGAAAATTTGGCATTGGGTTGGTTTTCAACCAAACAACATCGTTTAGCATCCAAAACCCAATATCCTGCATTAATGAGCCAACCCTAAAAATATTATGATAACTGCCAATTACCCAGATAGAGCCATCGGGCTTTAATAATCTGCGCGCGGCCTTCATCCATTTGGCGGTAAATTCGTCATAGGCTTTGAAGCTGGCAAATTGGTCCCAGTGGTCATCAACCGCATCGACCTTGGTATTGTTGGGGCGAACAAGATCGCCTTCCAATTGTAAATTATATGGCGGGTCGGCAAAAATCATGTCGACGGAACCTTCGGGCAGGCTTTCCATCAATTTAATGCAATCACCCACAAGCACCTTATCCAACGGCAGGGTGTTTTTATCTACCTCTGCTTTTTTTACGGATTTTTTGCTTTTTGTGTTTTTTGTCGGTTGCTTGGTCATCATCGGGGCATCAAAGCAACACTGCGAATCCACGTCAAGAAAATAAATGGAATCAATAACTTACACTGATTCGTAAATGACAGATGTTGAGTCCATAACGAATCCGGGGGGCAACATGTTGTGTTTTTACGTTAAAAAAAATTATAAGTTTTTTTCAATAATTGCTCGAATTGGGGCAAAACTTTTGCGGTGATGATTGGTTATGCCAAGTTTTTGCAAACCCAATTGATGGGCCTTGGTTCCATAGCCCTGATTTGTTTCCCAACTATATCCGGGATTTTGCCTTGCCAGTTCGGCCATAATTTTATCGCGAGTTACTTTTGCAATAATTGAAGCCGCCGCAATTGAAAGCGAAATGCCATCACCACGAACAACACATTTTACCTGACAGCCAAGTTTTGGCGGGCGGTTTCCATCAACCAATGCAATATCTGGAATAATATTCAGGTTTTCCACCGCGCGGGTCATGGCCATCATAGTTGCGCCTAGAATATTGTTTTTATCAATTTCGTCCACATCGGCGATGCCAACGCCTATGGAAATTCCGGGCGATAATTTCAACTGGTCAAATAATTCTTGGCGTTTTTCAGGTTTTATTTTTTTTGAATCGTCCAATCCATTAACAAGCGTGGGCTCAAGCGCGCCCCTATTCAATATTACGGCACCAGCCACCACTGGACCTGCCCACGGGCCGCATCCGGCTTCGTCCACACCGACGATGATGCCGTCTAAACCGTTTTCTAGGGAAAAATCAGGCATAGATATAGGGCTTTCGATTTATTAATTACGAAGCCCAGCTTAATGGATTTAACCGCTTAGCTGAAGCCCAGCTTTTTCCAAATTATAAGCCCCATAAATAATGTTTTGTTTGATGAGTTACATTACCCCAAACTAGCCGCCACATCGGTGGTACATGGTAACCACCGTAAATCTCCCTAATTTATAGCAACGTGATATGATGTAGCCATGTTGAGCGTAATTATCCCCACCATGAATGCCGAGGCCACATTGGCACAAACGCTTACCAGCATATCTGGCGCAAACATTATGGTGGTCGATGGTGGCTCTGGCGATAACACCTTGAATATTGCGCGTGAACTAGGGGCAAAAGTTATTAAAAGCACGCCTGGGCGGGGGCAACAACTTAGCCTTGGTGGCGACGCTACGATCAAATATGGCGCAACCTGGCTTTTATTTATTCATGCCGATAGCGCGCTTGGTGCTGGCTGGGCAGATAGTGTTGCAAATTTTACCAATAACCCGGCAAACAAAATGCGGTGTGCATATTTCAAATTAGCTTTTAATGCTGGCGGCAATAATGCAAAGCGGGTTGCGATGCTTGCCAACTGGCGAGCAAAAACATTGGGCCTTCCCTATGGTGATCAAGGATTATTAATATCGGCAGAGCTTTACCAAAAAATTGGTGGCTTTAATCAAGTCATGGATTTAATGGAAGACGTTGATTTGGTGCGCCGCGTGGGTAAAAAAAATCTAATACCACTGGATACGGCTATTGTCACATCGTCTATTCGTTACCAACTGGGTGGTTGGTGGGCGCGGCCAATGCGCAACCTTGTATGTTTGTTGCTTTATTTAGTTGGGGCCAGCCAAGAAACCCTAAAGAGAATTTATAAATGAAAAAAATGGGCCACCTTGTCCTAATGGTAAAAGAGCCACGCATGGGCCGGGTAAAAACTCGGTTGGCAAGTGAGATTGGGTTAATAAACGCGTGGCGTTTTTACAATTATAACCTTGCCCAAACTGCAAATGCATTGCGTGATAACCGTTGGCATTGTTGGCTTTCCATCACACCGGATACGGCAACAGACAAACGTGGCATCTGGCCCCGGGGCTGGAAAACAATGAAACAAGGAAGCGGCGATCTGGGTGTGCGGATGCTTAGACCAATGAAATCATTGCCACCCGGGCCGGTAGTAATAATTGGCAGTGATGTTCCGGGCATTAGCAAAGCACATATAAACACCGCGTTCCGTGCGCTGGGGGCGCATGATATGGCCATTGGCCCAGCGCCCGATGGTGGTTATTGGATGGTTGGGCAAAGACGTAGGCCTATAACCATTAATCCTTTTAAAAATGCCCGTTTCTCTAGCGCCCATGCATTGGATGATACGCTGGCAGGTGTATTGGCATCACCACGACGCATACGCATTGCGTTGTTAAATACGCTTTCAGATGTGGATACGGCTGAAGATTATTTTTCTTTAAGGCGCGGCATCAATTCAACAAAATTGCACGGCCTAAACCGTGAATCCAATTGATGGACAAGTATATCATCCCAGCCGTCTTTACAGGCACCGGGTGACCCGGGTAGGGCAAATAAATATGTTCCCCCGGCAAGACCAGCAGTAGCGCGAGATTGAATGGTTGATGTTTTTATTTTTTCATAGCTAAGCATGCGAAATAATTCACCAAACCCGGGGATAGATTTTTCATAGACCGCTTCGAATGCTTCGGGCGTGACATCGCGCCCGGTCAGGCCAGTACCACCAGTGGAAATAACAACGTCAATTTCTGCATCATTTATCCATGTTGTTAATTGCTGTTCGATAAGGGATCTATCATCAGTAATAATTTCGCGCGCGCTTACATTGTGCCCAGCGGCAAGCACGCGTTCTGACAAAATATTTCCTGATTTATCGTCTTCGGGTTTTCGGGTATCAGATACAGTCAACAGCGCAATGTTAACTGGCTTAAATTCACGGGTGTCATCAATTTTTGCCATCGGCAACCACCATTGGCTCTTGCCCGAGCGCGCGATAGGTTGGCCATTTACCACCTGCCACCGCATCAAGCGATGGTGCCGGCTGGCCCAGACGGTCACGATAAACCCAAAGGTTAGTCAAAACCCGTTCAATAAATATGCGGGTTTCACGCGAAGGCAGGCTTTCGATAAAGAAAAGCGAATCGCCCGTATCATTTCCTTTGCGTCGCCATTTATTAAGGTTACCCGGCCCGCCATTCCAGGCAGCCGCCATTAAAAATAAATCACCATTTATTTTTTTATTTTTTAGTAAAATCTGTATGTAACGCTGACCAAGGGCAAGATTATGTTCGGGGTCAAACAATGCTGATCTTTTGCTCCAACGATAGCGTTTATCGCGGGCAACAAAACCTGCGGTCCGTGGCATTAACTGCATCAGCCCGCGCGCACCAACGCCAGATTTAGCCTTGGGGTTAAAGCGGCTTTCTTGTCTAACCAATGCATATATAAGTGCGCGGTCAACCTTGAAGCCGTCTTCCGGTTGCCAAACAGGAACCGGATAAACCGCGCCATCCAAACCGCCGCCATCGGGGTAAAGCATGGCATCAAGGCGCATGGAAAGTTCTGCCATGCCGGCATTTGCGGCAATGGATAAAATATCGTTTGCAATATTTTTGGGTGCCAAGGTCGCAACTTTTCTCAACTCGCGTTCGGCCAATGCGTCTTTGCCAACCTGCAAAAGAGCAAGCGCGCGCTTGCCGCCTTTGTTGCCTTTTAATTTTCTGGTTTCACTTCCGGCAAGGGGCGGGATTTCCCAATTAAATTTTACGTCACGCCCCATAAGGCGCCCGGCCAACATTCCATAAAATGTACGCGGGTGTTCAGCAGACTCAGCCAGCAAGGCGGAAACTTTTTCCGGTTTTCTGGCAACAAGATATGCCCGTGCCGCCCAAAACGCAGATGCCGAATGGGTCCATGGTGCGCGGTCAAATTCGGCGGCCTTTTCAAAATTATTTGCGGCCTGCAAAAAATCACCCCGGCGCCATTGGGCAAGACCCGCAATCCAATGGGCCTCTGGCAAAAATTTACCCGAACGCCGTGCGGCTTTTTCGGCCCATTCAATTGCCCAAACGTCACGTCCATCCATGAAATAGCCCTTGGCCAAACGGGCAATGGCCCAGTCCATGTCATAATCGCTAAACAAACGTTTTAGGTTTTTATCGCCCAGCATTTGCTTGACCGCTTTTGTGTGGCCACGACGCAGGCGATCACGAATTCGAATTTTAAGGCGACGTACTTCGCGCCTTTGGTTACGGCTAAGTTTTTTTACCTTGGGCTTGGCGTAGGCTTCGGTTTCTAACGCGCTAGCCGGCGTTAGGTTGCGGCCAACCATGGGGGATTTTGGTTTTTTCCAATTAGCCGGACGACGCCTAAGCGCTAGCTTGTAAATCTGCTTGGCATAATGATGGTCGGAATATTCCGCCATCCATGCTTTTAATTCTTTGTATTTAGAGCGGTACTTGGTTGGGTGAAGATATCGCTGTGCCAACACATGGCCCATTAACAATTTATCATCCAGAACCTTTATCAGCTTATCTGCTTTATGCCAGTCGCCCTTTTGCTGAAGCTTAAAAATCTTGCCATAGCGTTGCACATCGGCGCCGTTCAATACCTTGGGCATCACAACCGGAACGATGGATCCTGCCAATGCCAGTTCTTGGGGGGCGGTTGGTATTGGGGCCGTGGCATTTGTGCTTTGAACCTCAGCGGCAAAGCTATTGCTGAGCAATCCTACAAGCATAAATACGGTGGCAATTGTTAGGCTAAGTTTTGTTTTGGCTAATGTCATAAATCTATTTTCATTTTTTTAAATTGCGCCTTTTAATACGGCGTGCTTCTACCATGGATAACGCCCCCATAGCTAGTTGGGACGAAGGCTTCATCCGTTAAAGCCTGCCGTTTTATACACAAAAAATAAGGTAATTTCAATGGAACGATGGAAATAGCCCTTTTATTTCAGGTATTTCAGCTATTTCTGGGCATTTATTAGGCATTACAGCGTTATTTGATGGCATCAAATTTTTTACGAATTTCAAGCAAATCATGCCATGTGGGACGCTTCATAGCCGGTGATTTCAAAAGGTATTCGGGATGATATATGGCTGTCGCCTGTATGGGCCTGCTCATGCGTGGGGTTTCATATGAAAACCAATTACCGCGCAGGCGCGATATGCTGCCCTGTTGGGCCAGCAATGAGTGCGTTGCCGGGCCACCAACGGTTATAAGTATTTCCGGATCAATTAATTCTACCATGCGCTCAACAAACGGTTGGCATATGGAGACCTCGCCCGCATTGGGGCTGCGGTTGCCCGGCGGACGCCAAAAAACCGTGTTTGAAATATAAATCTCATCTCGTTTTAACCCGATGGATGCCAACATTTTATCAAGCAACTGCCCGCTGGTGCCAACAAACGGAATGCCTTGACGGTCTTCTTCACCACCGGGGGCATCGCCCATCAGCACCAATTTGGCATTGGGGTTGCCGTGGCCAAATACAGTATTTGTCGCGGTTTTTTTTAAACCACAGCCATCAAATTCATCTAGGGCAGATTTTAATTCATCTAGGGTTTTGGCGGCACCCGCCACCTTTACCGCCGTTTTTAGTGCCTGATCAAAACCTGGGGCTGGTTTTGCCACAGGTGCTATAGGTGGCGGGGTGGTTTTTGCAGGCTGAGAGGCTTTGGAAACTACGGGAACCACGGGAGCTACGGGAACCACGGAAGCCAAGACCTGAGGCGCATTAAACCTATTTTGTGGCACTTCGGCTATTGCCTCATCAACGCCGGCATCAAGATGCCAGCGGATGACCTCTGCCGGGGACAGGGTTTCACTGAATATTTCTGCCGGAGTATCTGTGGCCGTCGTCATGAAAGAATCCTTATTGCTACCCAACCATAGCACCGTGGTTTTGCGCTGGCATCCCCTGTTGGCTTGCAATACAATTTTTTTATCTAATTTTTGACTGATTTTTGATGGAGCTTAAAGTAACAAATGCCAGAAAACCAACGTGAAAACCAAGGTGAAAACCAACGTGAACAAATGGAATTCGACGTGGTGGTTATAGGTGGCGGTGTCGCCGGATTAAGCGCGGCCATCCGCCTTAAACAACAGGGCGAAAAAGAGGCCCAAGAAATAAGCGTTTGCGTAATTGAAAAAGGATCAGAAATAGGTGCTCATATACTTTCCGGTGCGGTAATTGACCCGGTGTCATTAAATGAACTTTTCCCCGATTGGAAAAAACAAGGCGCACCGCTTAACCAGCCGGTTACAGAAGAAAAATTTCTTTTCCTAACAAAAAATTCTGCTTTTAAGCTTCCGTTGCCAAAGGCAATGAAAAACCACGGAAACTTTGCTACCAGCCTTGGCCTGCTCACCAGATGGCTGGGCGAACGCGCAGAAGAAATGGGGATTGAAGTATTTCCCGGTTTTGCGGCAAGTGAAATTTTGTTTGATGAAAATAATCGTGTTAGCGGGGTTGCGACCGGCAACATGGGAGTTAACAAAGATGGAACCCCGGGGCCAAATTTTGAACCCGGGGTCGAGCTTGTTGCCACATATACATTATTTGCCGAAGGTTGTCGTGGCTCGCTTTCAGAACAAATAAAAGAACGTTTTAATTTATATGATGGGTCTGAAAACCAAACCTATGGTCTGGGCGTTAAAGAACTGTGGGAAGTTGCCCCGGGACAGCAAAAACCGGGCGAGATTACCCACACCATCGGCTGGCCGCTGACATCTGATGTTTATGGCGGGTCTTTTCTTTATCACCTAGAAAATGGGCAGGTTGCAGTTGGTTTCATAACCGGGCTGGATTATGCCAATCCCTATATTTCACCGTTTGATGAAATGCAGCGTTTTAAAACCCATCCAGCCATTAAGCCGATATTTAATGGGGCTAAGCGAATTGCCTATGGCGCACGCGCGCTTAACGAAGGTGGGTTTCAATCTATTCCTAAATTGGTATTTCCCGGAGGAGCATTAATAGGTGCGGCCGCAGGATTTATGAACGTCCCCCGCATCAAAGGTTCACACACCGCCATGAAATCAGCAATGGTTGCGGCTGATGCGGTTTTTAATGCGCTCAATGGTGCAAAGCCCGATGTGCTTGATGAATATCCAGACGAGCTAAAGAAAAGCTGGTTGTGGAAAGAATTATATCTAGCCCGCAACATACGGCCTTCGTTCAAATGGGGGCTTTGGCTGGGTCTAATTTTAAGTGCGTTGGATACCTATATTTTTTGTGGTCGCGCCCCGTGGACACTAAAACATCATGGCTCGGACCGGGCAGAAATGCTTCGCGCCAGCAAACCGCGTAAAATAGATTATCCAAAACCAGATGGGGTGCTTACGTTTGATAAGCTTAGTTCAGTTTATATTTCTGGAACTGCCCACGAAGAAAACCAGCCCTGCCATTTAAAACTAAAAGACGACACCGTTCCGGTGGCCACCAATCTGGTTCTTTATGATGGTCCCGAAGCAAGATATTGCCCGGCAGCTGTTTATGAATTTGTCGATAGCGATGGCGATGGCGGAACAATGCACCGTTTGCAGATTAATTTTGCTAACTGCCTGCATTGCAAAACCTGCGATATAAAGGACCCGGTTGGGAATATTATCTGGTCCGTACCCGAAGGTGGTGGTGGACCCAACTATCCTAATATGTAAAGACGAAACATGTTTGCGGTGGGGGCGCATGGTGGGTACACTCCAGCCATGTTTTATAAATCATCCTTACTGCTAGCTTTACTGACCACAGCTATATTTGTGCCAACAGCAAACGCCGCCCAAGATAAAGCCAAGGTTGGCGTTACATTTTCTGGCAATTATCTTGCCGGGCGTTATGCCCAAACCGCGCACGACACTGGCAATGCAGCATTATTTTTAGGGGCCGCCGCAAAAATGGTTCCTGATAATGCTGATCTTTTACGCCGTGCATATGTTTTGGCATTAAGCGAGGGTGACATAAACGGCGGAATTAAATTTCTTGATCGAATAGAAAAAATGGGTTCTGACGCGCCGTTGTCCGATATTGTTCGTGCGGCTGAATTAATTAAATCTGGTAAATTCAACGCGGTTGAAAAATATTTCAAAACCGATGGTAAAAAAGATAAAAAGCTTACTGGCATTAATGCCTATGTCGGGCCAATACTTCACGCCTGGGCAATGGCTGGCGAAGGTAAATTTGCAGACGCAATAAAAATGCTGGAAGAAAGCAAGGGAAATGCAGGTTCGATTGCATTTTTTGAGCTACATCTGGGATTAATAAACGACATGGGCGGCAATGCTAACGCGGCTAAAAAAAATTATAACGCCGTAATAATCGAGGCCGGAATATCGCTTCGCCTTGCCCAACATTTTGGTGGGTTACTAGAACGTAGCGGAAAAACAGATGAAGCATTAAGTATCTACAAAAAATACGATGCCCTTGCTGAGGGAACAATAATTACACCCGCAACCAGCAAACGAATTGCCACAAAAACAAAACCAAAGACTGATATAGACACTGTCGCCAAAGGTGCGGCCGAAGCCATGTTTGGGCTTGCCTCATCATTAAGCAACCAAGGCGCAACGGAATCGGCCATGGTGCTGGCGCAATTAGCGTTATATCTACGCGGTGATTTTCCCCCAGCAATAATTGTTGTGGGTGGAGTGCTTGAAACGTATCAGCGAAGTAACGATGCCAATGCGCTGTATGCAAAAATTTCTAAATCTTCTGTTATGTACAACCAAGCAAAATTAAAAACTGCGGCAAACATGGAAAAGTTAAAAAAACCCGATGCGGCAATAAAAATACTTAAATCCTTGGCCAAGGATAATAAATCTGACGCGCAAATATTAATTGAGCTTGGTGATGTATTAAGGCGAAATGATAAATTTAATGACGCGATTAGTGCCTATAGCGAAGCTTTGGCCCGCATAAAAAAAATTGAAAACCGGCATTGGGGTATTTTTTATTCTCGCGGAATATCGTTTGAACGCGATGGAAACTGGGCAAAAGCAGAGGCCGATTTTTTGACCGCATTAAAAATGGAGCCAGACCAGCCGTTTATTTTAAATTATCTGGGTTATTCATGGATTGAGAAAAAACTAAATCTAGAAAAAGCAGTTGCGATGATACAAAAAGCAGTCGACCTGCGCCCACGTGATGGCTACATAGTCGATAGCCTTGGCTGGGGTTTGTATCAGTTGGCCGATTATAAAAACGCAACCAAAAGATTAGAACGTGCTGTACTGTTACGCCCAGAAGACAGCATAATTAATAATCATTTAGGTGATGCATTGTGGCGCGTTGGTCGCCAGCGCGAAGCGCGTTTTCAGTGGGAGCGGGCATTGGGGCTAGGGCCAGACCCCAAAGACGAAATTGAATTAAGACAAAAACTCAAATCCGGCCTTCCCAGCCTTCCCGCCGCTAACTAGTGACGTATGTTATGAACCAATCAATCATAACCAAAAAAGCAAATGCCAAAATTAATCTTTACCTTCATGTAGTGGGAAAGCTAGAAAATGGGTTTCATGCATTAGATTCTCTGGTTGTGTTTGCCGATGTTGGAGATAACATAACGGTCAACGAAACACCCAATAACAATGAAATATCATTAAAGGTTTCTGGGCCATTTGGTTCTGACGTGCCAACCGATGACAGTAACCTTGTTATCAAGGCGGCAAAATTACTGAAACATACCCATAATGTTCAAATGGGTGCAGAAATATTGCTTGAAAAAAATCTCCCCGTATCTTCTGGCATCGGTGGTGGTTCGGCAGATGCAGGCGCTGTGGTGCATGCATTGAGCAATTTATGGGGCTTGAAAGCCCCGGCGCTGGATTTAAAAACCATTAGTCAAAAGCTAGGTGCTGATGTTCCGGTTTGTTTTAATGGAAAAAATGTTTTTATGAGCGGCATCGGTGAAATACTAATTCCAGCACCTAAATTACCCGAATGCTGGCTGGTGCTGGCCAACTCAGGGGTCAAGATTTCCACTCCAGATGTGTTCAAAAACCGAGTGAGCGAATTTTCAATCCCGGCCCAGTTTGAAGAAGCCCCAAAAGATGCTGCTCGCTTGGTTGAAATTATTGCAGATAGGGGCAATGACCTTTTCGCCAGCGCCCTTGGCATTCAGCCTGAAATAGGCAAGGTAATTGAAGCCCTACAAGGTCTGGATGGTGCTCTGCTGGCCCGCATGAGCGGTAGCGGTGCCACCTGCTATGGCATCTTTGCAGGTGAAAAGGAGGCCTTAGCCGGGGCCCAGCGCCTGTCCCAAAGCAACCCCAAATGGTGGATTACGGCCGCCAAAATGCTGAGCCACTAGGCAGAATCAAAATTATATAAATTGTCTTTCAACCCCTTGCCCATCGGGGCAAAGACAATTATGTTCCTCCAACATTCCAAGGTGAGCCATGGTGGGGCGTAGCCAAGTGGTAAGGCAGCGGCTTTTGATGCCGCCATGCGCAGGTTCGAACCCTGCCGCCCCAACCAACCTTTACAAAAATGTTTCCGACAACGTCGTTCACGGGGAGGGCGACGGCCAACATGAAAATCAGGACGGCAGAGAGTCTCACCGCTATTTCTCGCGACCTGCTCATGGTAACCCCATCTCAAGAGCGTGATGTATGTTGTATTTGACAGGTTCTGGCACCCAGTCGGTCCAGATGTCAGGGCGGGTGCTGAGGAAGTGTACAGCCAATTCTTCTGGCTTCAGACCGCGGCTGTGGCCATGGGCGAGCAATTCACTGATCGTGTCAGCTGGAAAGCTGTAGTGTTTAATGAAACCAAGCAATTTCGGAGTGGCCTCGCCGAGCGAAAAATTGGCAGCCTTGTGGACTGAAACTGGCGGATAGACGGTGGCCTGTTCAAGTCGGTCTCGGGCCATGAAGCCAAACCAGCGTAGCGGATCGTAAGGCGGCTCCTCCAAACGCACGAGGTCGTATTCACCCAGCACCCAAGTCGGCGACCAATAATAGGTCAAGAACGGCACGCCCTGTTCATAGCTGGAAACTATAAAGCGTTCCAACTCGACCGCGCTCTCGGGAACAACGTTGATGAAGTCATCCTCTAGGCCGTAATCCTTTAGTTTCATCGTATTGATCTGCTCGCAGGCCCAGGCTCTGGTACAGTTCCAGAACGCGCCGCGGTCGGGATCGTCCGGGTCGGCGAACACCTGCTTATAGCGGGACAGGCCCTGAACGTTCTTGAGGTTGGGCGCCGAGGCTTTGATGCCACGCTCTGCATCCCCTTCAATGACGTAGCGCGGCACGTACCAGCCCTGCTCGGAATCTGAAAAGTTCACCCCGAGATCGAGGATCATTCCTTCGTTTTCCAGCTCCCGCCACTGGACCATCAGGTTGTCGACCCACACTTCCATGATGATATCGGTTTCACCTGCGGCCAGCCTGACTAACGTTTCTGCCGGGCCGTCCATCTTCACCACCTCGGCCTCGCAGCCAAAGCCGTGGCGGACAATATAGCTGGTGACGGCGGTGTGGAACTTCGCGCTCGGCCAGTCCATTTCAGCGAATAGCAGGGGGAATTCCTGCTCGCACTCGTGTGCCGCACGAGAGGGTGAAGAGACGATGCATGCCATCAGGAAACAAAGCGCCATCGACAGGGTGCGTAACGACGTCGGGTTCAGGTGTGTTCAAATTTTTCTCATATGGCACCTATTGGGTTGATTGAAGGTACTATAATAAAGCAAAATGCCGTGCTGGCGGCAACAAATCTGGCTTGCGATTCAAGTCTATTCCCATCTCTTGTGAATGCCCGCTTTGGGTCAAAAGTAGATATTCAGACCTAGCTATTAGAGTGTCTGCTAAATAGCCAGAACTAGACAATTCATCGGCTATAGAAGCTCAAACTGGCGCACCAATATTGCATTGATAAATGGAGATGATTTATATAATTACTGACAAAGTTAAGCATAATTTTGCAACTTTGTGCCATGCTAAGTTGTTAATTACGACAACGTTAATTGTTAAAATCTGAACAAACGTAGCCGATTTATGTCATTTCAAAATGTTTTTGACAGACATCTTAGTTTATATTTCGTCTTGAAACCTGATGTACAGGAACCATGTTGTGCCCCCTTTTGATGATGCCCAGAGCGAAAAAAACAAGTGGCAATTCTGGATAGACCGGGGTGGCACCTTTACCGATGTGGTTGCCCGCAATCTGGCAGGCCAAATCGTAACTAGAAAATTATTATCGGAAAATCCAGAGCGCTATCCCGATGCCGCCTTGCAAGGCATTCGTGACTTATTAGGCGTTCCAACTGGGGCACCTATTCCATCTGACATAATTGATTCCGTTAAAATGGGCACAACCGTTGCCACCAACGCTTTGCTTGAACGCAAGGGCGATAGAACTGTTTTGGTCATTAACAAAGGCTTCAAAGATGCATTGCGAATTGCCTATCAGAACAGACCGCATTTGTTTGACCGACATATTGTTCTGCCAGAATTATTATATGAACAAGTAATAGAGGCCCAGGGAAGATATAGCGCCCAAGGCGAAGAAATAATTCCGTTTGACGCCGATGCCACCAAGGCCGAACTGGCAAAAGCGTTTGAAGCGGGCATCAGGTCGGTGGCGATTGTTTTCATGCATGGTTATCGTTATTTCGCCCACGAACAAGCAACTGCTAAAATTGCCAGCAATATGGGCTTTACCCAAATATCGACCAGCCACGAAGTCGCCCCATTAATGAAACTAATTAGCCGTGGTGATACCACCGTGGTTGATGCATATCTGTCACCCATACTACGTCGTTATGTTGATAGGGTGGCCGCCGAATTAGGCGACGTTCGGTTGATGTTTATGCAATCTGGCGGTGGCCTGACCGATGCCCATATGTTTCAAGGCAAAGACGCCATTTTATCAGGCCCGGCTGGTGGTGTGGTTGGCATGGTGCGCACCGGAGAAATAGCCGGCTTTAATAAATTAATCGGTTTTGATATGGGTGGCACCTCAACCGATGTATCACATTACGCTGATGAATTTGAACGCGCCTTTGAAACCCAAGTGGCAGGCGTTCGTATGCGCGCACCCATGATGCACATCCATACTGTTGCCGCAGGTGGCGGATCAATTTTACGTTTTGATGGCGCACGTTATCGTGTTGGGCCGGGATCAGCCGGGGCCAACCCGGGGCCAGCGTGCTATCGCCGTGGTGGGCCGTTATCAGTTACCGATTGCAATGTTATGATTGGCAAAATCCAGCCCGAACATTTTCCAAAAGTTTTTGGCCCTAATGCTGATGAGCCCATGGACGGCGAAGCAGTACGGCAAAAATTTTTAGATTTAACAAAACAAATTAAACAAGCAACTGATGAGAACAAAAAATCAGAAGAGGTCGCCGATGGTTTTTTACGCATTGCAGTTGAAAACATGGCTAACGCCATCAAGCAAATTTCAGTGCAAAGAGGATATGATGTTACCGAATATACCTTGTGTTGTTTTGGTGGCGCGGG
The DNA here is from genome assembly GCA_965603095.1 of uncultured Thalassospiraceae bacterium. Taxonomy (GTDB): domain Bacteria; phylum Pseudomonadota; class Alphaproteobacteria; order Rhodospirillales; family Magnetovibrionaceae; genus DAOVVL01. The sequence goes on from CBFDBQ010000029.1 coordinate 26,125, forward strand.
CGGGCAACACGCCTGTATGGTTGCCGATGCGCTGGGCATGAACAAAGTATTCATCCACCCGCTTGCAGGGGTTTTATCGGCCTATGGCATGGGGCTTGCCGATGTTCGGGCCATGCGCGAAGAAACCGTAGAAGCACCTTTGTCAAAAGCATTACTCAACACCCTGCATGACCGTGTCCAAGAATTAATTATTGAAGCCACCAACGAACTTGAAGCGCAAAATATCAAACTGGACAATATGCAAGCCGTGGCCAAAGCACACATCAGGTACGCAGGAACCGATGCCGCCATTGTGGTTGATATGGATGATTATGATAAATTAAAGCGCAATTTTTCCAACGCCCATAAAAAGCGTTTCGGTTTTGCCATAGAGACGCGTGATTTGGTGGTTGAAGCCATATCCATCGAAGTAATCGGGAAAACCGCATCGGTTGAATAGCGTGAACATGAAATAAATGACCACCGAACAACGGTGCCA
>CBFDBQ010000030.1:0-25966 GCA_965603095.1 uncultured Thalassospiraceae bacterium
GATATGGAAAGCCTTGAAAAACGCGTTCAGCCACTAACCAAAAAAGTTCGCGGCGGCGATAAAGATTCGGTTCTGGAAATGGAACTTATCGAACGTGCGCTCAAATTATTACAAGACGGCACCCCGGCACGCGCCATGGAAGTAAGCGAAGATGAAGAAAAACCATTTCGTATGTTGCAACTGCTGACCTCAAAGCCAGTTCTTTATGTATGTAATGTAGAAGAAGACGCTGCTGCCGATGGCAACGAATTATCACAAAAGGTTGCAGAAATGGCAGCCAAAGAAGGCGCCATTAGCGTGGTAATATCGGCCAAAATAGAAGAAGAAGTCAGCCAGCTTGATAGTGATGACGATAAGCAGGAATTTCTCGAAACATTGGGACTAGAGGAAACGGGCTTAGCCCGGGTTATTCGCGCCGGTTATTCGTTGTTAAATTTGATAACGTTTTTTACCTGCGGGCCAAAGGAAACTCGGGCCTGGACCATATCAATAGGAACCAAGGCCCCCGGAGCCGCAGGGGTAATTCATACTGATTTTGAAAAAGGCTTTATCAAAGCCGAAACCATTGCCTATGATGACTATATTGAATTGGGCGGCGAGCAACCCTGCAAAGATGCCGGCAAGATGCGGCAAGAAGGCCGCGATTATACAGTTGCTGACGGAGACGTATTGTTGTTTCGTTTTAATGTATAATCCCAAATAACGTCAAAAACTTTAAATTTTTTTGGGGGGAGGGACTACATGACAATACCCGGAACACCGCCTGTTATCGGCGTAATTGGCGGTAGCGGCATTTACGAAATTGATGGGTTGGAAAATACCCGTTGGCAGCGGGTTGAAAGCACCTTCGGTGAAGCATCGGACGAGCTTTTGTTTGGTGAACTTGATGGCCAGCAAATGGTGTTTCTGCCCCGTCATGGCCGTGGCCATCGTATTCCCCCAGCATCGGTAAATTATCGTGCCAATATTGATGCCCTTAAACGCGCTGGTGTAACCGAAATATTATCGGTTTCGGCTTGCGGTTCATTAAAAGAAGAGCTTGATCCCGGAACATTTGTAATTGTCGATCAATTCATTGACCGAACAATCGCGCGTGAAAAATCATTTTTTGGCCCCGGACTGGTCGCCCATGTGTCGCTGGGCCATCCGGTATGTTCCAGGCTTGGCGATGCGGTTGAGGTTGCGGCTAAAGACCTAGGCATTAAATATCAGCGTGGCGGAACATATTTGGCCATGGAAGGACCGCAATTTTCAACGTTGACCGAATCTAACCTCTATCGTAGTTGGAATTGTGACGTTATCGGAATGACCAATATGCCAGAGGCCAAGCTCGCCCGTGAGGCCGAGATTTGTTATGCGACCATTGCCATGGTTACGGATTTTGATTGTTGGCATCCCGACCACGACCATGTCACGGTTGATAGCGTAATTAAAACTTTGCTAGAAAATGCCGACAAAGGACGCGCGTTGGTAAAAAATATTGCCCCCGCACTATCGCCCCGCAGTGAAAGCTGTTCTGACGGTTGCCACACCGCATTGGACATGTCGATAATTACCGCACCAGATGCGCGCGATAAAGATATGATAAAAAAACTAGATGCGGTTGCCGGAAGAGTTCTTAAATGAAAGTAGGGACGGAACATTTTCGCACAATTTGGGCAACAGACCATGCGCTAGAAAACCGCGCAGTTGAAATTATTGACCAAACGTTGCTTCCATTTCGTTTTGAAATTGTCAGAATGGAAACCGTTGCCGAGACCGTTCATGCAATAATGGATATGCTAGTGCGCGGTGCACCGTTAATTGGTGCAACTGCGGCTTATGGTATGGCGCTTGCCATGCGCCATGGAACATCGGATGAAAATATTCAAAGTGCCTATGATGATTTGCTGGCGGCACGGCCGACCGCGGTCAACCTGCGTTGGGCGTTAGATGATATGAAGGCGGTTTTATCACCGCTGGAGCCGGGAAAAAGGCTAAATGTCGCCTTCGCCCGTGCGGCAGAAATATGCGACGAAGACGCGGCCCAATGTTCGGCAATTGGCGATCATGGCTTGGAACTTATCCGTCAGGCCTATGAAAAAAGCGGACGTTCACGCCCGGTAAATATTTTAACCCACTGCAATGCCGGCTGGTTGGCCACGGTTGATTGGGGTACCGCTACCGCGCCAATTTACAAAGCATTTGAAGCAGGTATCCCCATCCACGTTTGGGTTGATGAAACTAGGCCACGCAATCAGGGCGCAAGCCTAACCGCGTGGGAATTGGGGCAAAATGGCGTGCCGCATACGGTTATTGTTGACAATGCCGGTGGTCATTTAATGCAAAACGGTCAGGTTGATATGTGCATAGTCGGAACCGATCGCACCACCCGGAGCGGCGATGTTTGCAATAAAATTGGAACATACCTTAAGGCATTGGCGGCAAGCGATAATTCGGTCCCGTTTTATGTGGCCCTGCCCGGAACCACTATTGATTGGTCAATTAGTGATGGTCGCGACATACCCATAGAAGAGCGCGCCCAAACCGAAGTTACAGAAATGACCGGGCTTAATAAATCCGGTGAATTGGAAACTGTTAGAATTGTATCAACTGGTAGCCCCGCAATTAACCCGGCGTTTGATGTAACGCCAGCTAAATATGTAACGGCACTTATAACCGAACGGGGCGTTTGTGAAGCATCAGAGATTGCCCTTGCCGCGCTATATCCTAAGGAGTCAAAATACTGATATGAAAAACCTTTGGGTCGAAAGCCAAGCAAAATCGTACATAAAACGCTATGGCAAAGATGGCGTTAATCAAGATATTGCCTTGCGTGTCTATACCAGCCAATTGTTGGGTGGAAATCCCGAGCTTGTTTTGCATGGCGGCGGCAACACATCCGTCAAAACATCTATAAAAGACCTTGCCGGAGATGAGGTGGATGTTCTTTGCGTTAAGGGTTCGGGCTGGGATATGGGCGATATTGAACCAGCTGGGTTACCCGCCGTTCGTTTGCATCCTTTGTTAAGCATGAAAAAATTCTCCACTCTTTCAGATGAAGACATGGTAAATGCCCAGCGCACTAATTTACTTGATTCATTATCACCCAATCCATCGGTTGAAACATTGCTACATGCTTTTTTGCCGCATAAATTTATTGATCACACCCATTCAAATGCGGTGCTGGCTCTTTCAGATCAAAAAAATGGCGAGGCTAATTGTAAGAAGGTTTTTGGCGATAGTATGGGTTATGTTCCATATATAATGCCGGGGTTTTTGTTGGCTAAAAAAGCAGCCGAGATTTATTCGAAAAATACAAATGTAAAAGGCCTTATCCTTTTAAATCATGGCATCTTTACCTTTGCCGACATCGCAAAAGAATCTTACGATTTAATGATTTCAATGGTTAGCCGGGCCGAAAGGTTCCTTAAGCAAAACAAGAAAAAATCGTTTGTTCAGGTTAAGCAATCTGCCCAAAAATTAATAAAGTTAGCCAGTGTTGCAACAGTGGCACCAATTTTACGAGGTTTAGTAAACCATGGCGGCAAGTCCATGATTATGGATTTTCGGACAAGCCCTGAAATAATTAATTTTGTCGGCGGCCGTGATGTTATGCGTTATAGCCAACAAGGAACGGTAACACCGGATCATGTTATTAGGACCAAACCAAAACCATTGGTGGTTCCACCGCCCGTGGCTGGCAAGACCGATGAATTTGCCCGTGGTGCAAAAAGTGCTTTAAAAAAATATATAAAAGAATACGAAGCTTATTTTGCCCGGGGAAACAAGCGCTTAAAGGGTATTAAATCCACACTTGATCCCATGCCACGGATGATTTTAGTGCCGGGCGTGGGCGCGTTTGGGTTGGGCGCAAATGCTAAAGCTGCATCCATCGCCGCAGATTTATTGGAAACCAATATTTCAGTAATTACCAAGGCAGAGGCCATGGGAACATACAGCGTAATTTCTGAACGTGATATTTTTGATATTGAATATTGGTCGTTGGAACAAGCCAAGCTGGGCAAGGGTGCAGAAAAACCATTTGCCAGACAAGTTGTTGTGGTAACCGGTGGGGCATCAGGCATAGGGGCCGCCACCGCACGCGTATTTGCCGCAAACGGAGCCGAGGTTGCGGTATTGGACCGTGATGAAAAATTGGCCAAAAAACTAGCCACCGAAATTGGCGGAATAGCTATCGCCTGTGACGTTACATCTGGCCCCGCGGTTGAAAAAGCATTTGATGCAGTTACCGCCACCTTTGGTGGGGTAGATGTGGTTGTTTCCAACGCTGGTGCCGCATGGCAAGGAAAAATTGGTGAAGTTGAAGACAAGGTTTTGCGCCAAAGCTTTGAACTTAATTTTTGGGGACATCAAAATGTTGCAAAAAACGCCGTACGAATTATGCAATCCCAAGGAACCGGCGGTTGTTTGTTGTTTAATACATCAAAACAGGCATTAAATCCGGGTAAAGATTTTGGCCCCTATGGGCTACCCAAGGCAGCAACATTATTTTTAATGAAACAATATGCGCTTGATTATGGTAGCGATGGAATTCGTTCAAACGCCGTTAATGCAGACCGAATCCGTTCGGGGCTTTTAACCGATAAGATGATAAAATCCAGATCCAAAGCGCGCGGAGTTACTGGGGAACAGTATTTATCTGGTAATTTATTAAACCGTGAAGTAACTGCCGAAGATGTTGCCAATGCATTTATGGACTTGGCAAAATCACAATCTACAACCGCAGCCATATTAACGGTTGATGGCGGAAACATTGAAGCATCTTTGCGTTAAATAAAAACCCCCACCAAATTGGCAGGGGTTTTTAATTTTTCTACTAACCAGTATTAAAATACTAGTTAGGACGTTTGAATTTTTTAATGTCTTGTTTAAATTCTTCGACGTATGGGCCATGGGTATATTCATCAAGGCATATACGGTTCCAAATCCTGCGTTTTAGTGCATAAAGCATTGCGGTAAGCAGCAACAGGTAAAGTATAACCTTAATCCCAAGACGTTTGCGTTCTTCCAGTTCTGGGCTGGCTGCCCATGCTAGAAAGGCTGAAATATCTTTAGCGTGCTGATCTAGGGTAGGTTCTGTTCCGTCTTCGTATTCTACGGCCTCATCAAACAGGGGCGGGGACATAAATATTTGATGGCCGGAGAAATATTTATTGTAATGGGTGCCATCAGACAATTCAAAACCTTCGGGTGCATCCTCAAGATAGCCTGTCATTAACCCATAAATATAATCAGCACCACCCTTGCGGGCCTTGGTAATAACAGAAAAATCAGGCGGAAACGAACCGCCATTGGCAGAGCGTGCAGCGTTTTCGTTTTCAAACGGTTTTACAAATCTATCCGACAGCCGGGCTGGGCGCATGAACATTTCGCCCTCATCATCGGGGCCATCTTCAACTTCATATTCTGATGCTATTTCCTTGGATATTTTTTCGTCAAAACCAATATCCATTAGGTTGCGGTAATAAACCATTTCAAGCGAATGACAGCTGGAGCAGACTTCAAGATAAACTTGTGCGCCGCGCTGTAATTGTGGCTTGTCAAAGCTGCCAAAAATGCCGTCAAAGCTCCACTTGTTATGTGGTAGAGGATCTGCGTTGCCAGCAGCAATGGCATTGCCACTAATAAGACCAGCAATAAGTGACGAAGCAAAGGCGGAGGCAATAATTAATTTACGCGGGTGCATATTATTTATCCTCCTTGGCGCGGCATTTTTTGGCTACTTCTTCAAAAATACTTACTGGCAACTGTTTGGGTTTTTCAAACCTGCCTACAAGCGGCAGTATTAGGAAAAATATGAAATAGTAAGCGGTCGATAGGCGGCCCATTATAAGATAGGCACCTTCGGCTGGCTTTTGTCCAAGCCATCCTAGGAATATTGTGTTGGCGACGAAAATCCAGAATAGCTGTTTGTATATGGGGCGATAGGTCGCGGCCCGAACTTTTGATGTATCAAGCCATGGCAATATATAAAGAACCAAAATGCCTGAGGCCATGGCAATAACGCCACCAAGTTTGTCCGGTATGGCACGCAGTATTGCGTAGAACGGCAGGAAGTACCATTCCGGCACAATGTGCGGCGGTGTTACCATTGGATTTGCGGGTATGTAATTATCTGGTTCGCCGAAAAAGTCTGGGGCGAAGAAAACAAAGTACATATAAATAATCATAAAGATGCCAAGTCCGTACAGATCCTTGATGGTATAGAACGGATGGAAAGGCATCATGTCGGCTGGGCTTTTAATTTCAATTCCCAGCGGGTTACTAGATTTGTGAACGTGTAGCGCCCACATATGAACAACAACCATCATGAATAAAATCATCGGCAGCAGGTAATGCCAAACAAAAAAGCGGTTGATGGTTGGCGCATCAACCGAGAAGCCGCCCCAAATCCAAACCACAATATATTCACCAACAACCGGAATGGCTGAGAACAGGTTGGTAATAACGGTTGCACCCCAGAAGCTCATCTGCCCCCATGGAAGCACATAACCCATAAACGCGGTTGCCATCATTAACACATAGATTGTAACGCCAACCATCCATAGTAATTCGCGCGGTGCTTTGTATGAACCAAAATACAGACCACGGAACATGTGGATATAAACCACAATAAAGAACATGGATGCGCCGTTTGAATGCAGGTTGCGCAGAAGCCAACCATAATTTACTTCACGAACAATGCGTTCAACGCTTTGGAATGCTACATCAGCATGGGGCTGGTAATTCATCGCTAGGAATATGCCGGTTGCTATCATAATCACCAAAATGATGCCGGCGATGGAGCCATAGTTCCACCAGTAGCTGAGGTTTTTTGGCGTTGGATAAGAAGCAAGGTTTTCGTTTGCATAGCTAAATATGGGAAGACGTTCATCAATCCACATCAAAAAACGGTTATTGGTCTGCATGCGTTTCATGGCTTATCTCAACCTATCAGTATGGATGTTTCATCGGCGAAGGTATATTCCGGCACCGGTAAATTAAATGGCGCAGGGCCTTTGCGTATGCGTCCAGATGTATCGTAGTGCGATCCATGGCAGGGGCAGAACCATCCACCAAAATCACCTTTTTTGTCGCCTAGTTTCTGGCCAGATGGAATGCAACCGAGATGAGTGCAAACACCAACGGCAATAAGCCATTTAGGTTTTTTGACGCGCTCTGCGTCTTCTTGCGGGTCGCGTAGCTCGGCCATATCTACACCTTCAGCAGAGGCAATATCACCCTCTGTGCGGTGGCGAATAAATACCGGTTTGCCGCGCCACATTACGGTAATCGCTTGTCCTTCTTCGATAGCCGAAAGATCGACCTCGGTTGAAGACAGCGCTAAAACATCTTTGGCGGGGTTAATGGAATGTATAAACGGCCACATGGCCATACCGACACCAGCAAAACCAAGGGTGGTTGTTGATATTAATAAAAAGTCACGCCTAGGCGCGTTTTCAATTTCATTGGCCGATGCCCCAGCAGGGGCGGTATTGGAAGTATCAGACATTTAGTTGCCTTCCTGTGCTTTTTTTACCTGTCCAGCGGTTATAAAGCTATAAGCTGATAAGCCGCTTGAATTAACCCATGCTTTAGCTTTTTTTGAGGACATTCGCAATGGATGAACCCCCTAGGGCCTTGGTATAAAACATTATTGGAGTTGGGAAAAGTAAAAATATTACACTTTTCTAATATATTCATAAATTTGATAAATACCTGTAAATAAACGAACAATTTTATTAAAGATAGGTTTTCCATTGATAAGAATAGCTCTCTTCCAGCCCGATATTCCGCAAAATACAGGCACAATTATACGCACAGCGGCCTGTATGGGCGTGGGCGTGGACCTGATAGAGCCGTTGGGATTTATCCTTTCGGACAAGCGCCTAAAGCGCGCTGGAATGGATTATATGGATATGGCCCATGTTATCCGGCATTCATCATGGCAGGCATTTATGGAGACGCGTGGCCAAGAAAACGCGGGCAGGGTGGTTTTGCTGACAACAGGCGCCGAAGAGCCATATACCGGCTTTAACTTTGCCCCGGAAGACACAATTATATTAGGTTCAGAAAGTTCCGGTGTGCCGGATGAAGTGCACAGCTACGCCGATGCAAGGCTGACTATTCCCATGTCAGGTGATGCCAGGTCATTAAATGTGGCCATAGCCTGCGGGGTGGTATTGGGTGAGGCGCTTCGTCAATTAAAAGCCTAGTAAAATCATGCGCGCAATTTAAGCGTCGTGACGAATAAGCCACCAGTGCATCAAAGCCCAACTTATCGCCAACCCTGAAACTGCAATAATTCCTGCTGTTACCGCAACATCAAAAGTTGATGAGAGTGGAATATGGAAAAATTCTGACGGAACTGATCCCGACACCCAGACATAGCGTTCAATCCATGTTCCGGTGATGATGCAAAAACCAACGGCCATAATAACCGGCGGGCTATGGCGCATCTTTTTGAACAGAAATAAAGCAAACGGAATGAAAAATTTTAATATAAGAAAGACCATGCCCAAAGACATGTAGCCTTCATCAATCATGCGCCAATAGCGTTCCATGTCGGTTGGCAGGCGCCCGTACCACATAATAAGATACTGGGTAAAATAGAAATAAACCCACATGATGCTCATGGCCAACATGAACTGTGCCATATAATTATATATTTTATGGTCGAACTCGCGCGTTAGGCGCCCGGAACGATCAAGGAAGAAAAGCATTACCGTGAAGAAACCTAAAAATCCATGAAATGCACTTTGTAATTGGTAGGCACCATAAGATGCACTATGCCAACCCGGTTGCAGGGTCATTTCAAAATCCCACGCAACCATGGTGCCATAAATTATATAAGCAAACGGCATAATGACCGCTAGCTTACCAAACATTTTAGGACGGTGTTTTTCACTATCTGCTTCGGAAATGTATTGGCAGCGAATGGCTGCAACCGAAAGACCTGCAACAATCACAAAACCAACAATCTGGCGTATAACAAGAAATGTATAATTGTGCCAACCCGGAAGGTGGACCATTTCTTCGGAGTTTGCATTCCTAAGCCAAGGAAAGGTCATTTCCCCATTTACCAAAAGTATTAAAAGCAAAACAAACGCAATTGGGAAAAGTGCCGTAACCGCACCAGAAAGAAAGCGAATTTGCATGCGCCATTTGCCACCGGCAAGATGAAGGATGACAGGAAACAATGCACCACATAGGGCCATATAAAGAACTATCAGAAAATTAGTGGTCAATACTGACCAGCTTCCAAATTCTTCCATTTTCTCTAATCCTCCTTGGGCTGGGGTAATGGCCCAGCGCTAGCGGCGTCTTTGGCAAGTTGCTGGGTGACGTAATTTACCACGTGCCAGCGTTCTTCTACCGATAGGTCGTTTGAACCGCGAAGTTCTCCGTTCATGTCGCTGGCTTTGCCATAGGGCGGCATAATTGCACTACCAAATGTAATGGTTCCAAAAATCCAACCTTCGGTAAAATCTTCCATGAAATCTGGGTCGATCAAATCTGGTGCGCCAATTTTTTCCGATACCGGGCTTTCAGAACGGCCCGTAAGGCCATGACAGGCAGCGCAATAAATACGGAAAAGATTACGGCCCGTTGCTATGGATTTATCCGTAGCGCTTATGGGATTAGCAATTTCTTCGGTCGCATCACGGTCTGCATATTCGGTTGGAATGCCGATTGTTGGCACCGAACGTGACGGAAATGGTGTAGCTTTTTCCTGTGGTTTTATTGATGGTTGGTTGACCATATCTTTTGACCACGGCCACGCATTTGCGTTTCCGGCGGAAAATGTAATTACCAAAACACTAAACAATAATAATTTTAAAGGAGATTTCATTGTACGGTCTCCTCGAAAACATCAATTACCCTGTGCTTAGCAAACAGGTCGCGAACTTGTTGGCGTTGGGTATCATCAACCATTTCAATAACAATACCAATTTGGTCAAGGCTAACGGCCTTGTCATAAAAAGACCCGCGTTTGCGCATTAGCCTTGCGCCAATAATAAATCCAGCAAGGGTTGCCAGCACGCCAAACAAAATGAGCATTTCATAAGCAAGAACCAGATTTGATGGAATGGTTATAACCGGCTTGCCCCCTTGGGGTTGGACGGTAAAGTTAGCCTGCGCCCCGGCCAGAAAGAAAAACCCGAATATAAGACCAAACAAACCACCAGCAAATGCAAACTTGGGTATATTTGTTGGTCGTTCACCCAAAACGTCTTCGATTTCAGGGTGTTCAATGGGCGACTTGATACGCACGTCATCAACCGTAACGCCCGGTACTTCGTATTTACGGATGCCTGCAACCACTTCAAAAGCTTGTTCAAAATCGGCGAAAAGGCCGAATATGCGATGTTGTTGTGCCATAGCCTTAAGACCCTCCCGTATTTGTCGAGCCGGCTTCGGCTGCGGTTGGCGCACCTTTGTGCAAGACCATCATTTCATCTACGTCTTCGTAAATTGTACGTTTGCGGTGGAAAACCATTTCTTTCACTTCGTACATGGAAACGCATGGAAACACCTTGACGAAAATAAGGAAAAGCATTCCAAACCAGCCAAAGCTGCCGCCAACCATCGCCCATTCAACCCAACCGGGCCACATTACGTTCCAACCCCAAGGGTGATACCCAAGCGAAAGGGTCGGTGTGACAATCATCCAGCGTTCCAACCACATGCCGACGTTTAACAGCACCGATACAACGAACAAGAATTTCATGTTGCGCCTTGCCCACTTGGACAAAAGCGTGAACGGCAAGAACATGCCAAACAAAATCATCCCCCAGAAAAATGGTGCATAGGGCCCATAAGCCTTTGCTAGCAGAACTTCTTTTGATGGGATGTCATGGCCATACCAAACAGATGCAAATTCAACCAAGTTTAGGTATGTCCAAACCATGGCAATAACAAAGGTCAACTTGCAGACTTTATCAAGGATGGGGAACGTCATGTATTCTTCAAACTTGAAAAAATACCTGAGCAGAATAAACAGCGTGATAATGGCGGCACAGCCGGAATAAAGCGCACCAGCCACAAAATATGGTGGGAAGGTGGTTACATGCCAGCCCGGCATGATGGCCATTGCAAAATCCATGGAAACGATTGAATGAACGGAAACCGCCAGCGGAATAAGGAAGCACGCAATCATCAAATAGGTGATGCGGAAATTGCGCCATTGTCTGTCATCGCCGTGCCAGCCAAGCGATAACCAAGTGTATAGTTTTTTACGCCAGCCCTTGGTGTTATCGCGGCAAATGGCCAAATCTGGAATCATACCGATGTAAAGGAACAAAACCGATGATGTTAGATAGGTGGTGATGGCAAACGCATCCCAAATTAGTGGCGAGCGGAAGTTAGGCCAAATACCACGGTCGGTCATATAAGGCATAACCCAATAAAAATTCCAGACCCGGCCCAGATGGATAACCGGGAAAATGCCAGCGGTCATCAGCGAGAACGTAGTCATGGCCTCGGCAAAACGGTAGATGGGTTTGCGCCAATCAGCATGCACAAGATGCAAAATAGCTGAAAGAAGCGTGCCGGAATGGCTCATACCAATCCAGAAAACAAACGTGGAAATATATAAATCCCACATGTGCGAGGTATTAAGCATGGAAGGGCCCATACCATAAATGTATTGATAGACCTCGGCATAAATCATGACGCTAAACAGGGCCACGGAAATGGCCATGGCAATCCAATAGCCACGGCGCGGATTTTCCATTGAACGCAAAACGTCTTGGTTGATTTTTGCCCAGGCGATATTTTCATCAATATCTTTGGTCTGGGTATTGCTCAGGTGTTTTAGTGCTACGTCGCTCATGGTCTATTCCTCCCGCACGCGTTCAAGATAAAGAACGCTGGGATCGGTATTTAATTCTTCAAATATCCGGTAACCCCTAAGAGATGGGTTTTCTCTGTCTTGTTTATATTTTCCAAGCTTAACCTGTTGGCGTTCCCATGCTTGGGTGACTTTGCTTTCAGAATTTAGTAGGTCGCCAAACATAATCGCCTGCGTTGGGCATGTTTGCTGACACGCGGTTGTTACTTCGCCTTCGGCCACGGGGCGATTTTCCATTTTGGCTTTGTCCTTGGCGGCATGAATACGCTGGATGCAGAACGTGCATTTTTCCATCACACCTTTATCGCGCACGGTAATATCAGGATTAAGCTGTTGTTTCATTGGTTCCGGCCATGCGCCATCTTCGCTGGTGTAGGAATAGAAATTAAATACCCGCAAACGATATGCGCAGTTGTTGGCGCAATAGCGTGAACCGATGCAGCGGTTATAAATCTGGGCGTTAAGGCCATCTGGCGTGTGATAGGTTGCGGCAACCGGGCAAACCGGTTCGCAAGTTGCGGCATTACACTGCTGGCACATCATCGGTAGGAACGAAGCGCCTTTTTCTTGCATTCCTGTTTCATTATCGGCGGCAGCGGGGTCAAGATCAGGTTCGTCGAAATAACGCTCCACCCGTATCCACTGCATCGATTGACGGGCAACATATTTTTCCTCGCCAACGGTGGCAATATTGTTTTCTGCGTAACACGCAACCGAACAGGCGTTGCAGCCGGTGCATTTATCTAAATCGATAACCATGCCCCACATATGTTCATATTTGTGATGGCCGCCTTCTTCGATACCCTTGGTGTAGTCGTTCCAGCCTTTTAATATATTTCCGAATAAAGATGACATAATTTAAGCCCCCCCTTCGGTGTTGCGTTGCTGGTCTGCGCTAATTGATGCGGCAAGTTTCCTGCCGTATTGGCTATCAATTTCCATCAATTTTGCTTGTTTTTTGTTTTTCCCGGTTGGGCGAATATCAACCCGGGTTGTGGTTGTGGTTATTTCACCGGTTTTTGGTTCGGTTGTTCCATCTAGTATAGCCAGCGGGTTAACCCCGTTGTCTTTGGCATAGCGGCCCAATTCAGTATGGCCTCTACCAATGGGAACCGCGATGGCATCCGGGTGAATGCCTTTGTAAATAAATGCTCTGGTGGTTATTTCGCCATTAGCTGATTTAATGGTTACATAATCACCATCTTTAATGCCCATTTTTCCAGCAGTAGTTGGATGTAGTTCAGCCCACGAATCCCATACTACTTTTGAAATTTGATCAGGTGCTTCTTGTAACCACGAAAGATTGGCGTTGCGCCCATCCCACATGCCCATTCTGGCGCTGGCAATTAATGTCAGGCGGCTATCGTTTGTATCGGTATTATCGCTAGGTGCCGGAATTGCTGTATCGTTATATGAAAGTTTGCGCCCCAGCGATGGAACCGGGGTTTCGCCCGCCATAAGGAAACTATTCCAATCTTTTTCGCTATCGCTTTTCTTTAATACGCTGATGGCACTTCTTAAATAACCATAATAATCATCAAAATCATCTAATCCTGCCGCACCACTGTCTTTGGCAAGGCCCATAACCACATCACCGAAACCACGGGTGTTTTTAAATACCGGTTCCATAAGCGGCTGCTGTAATGCCAGCGTTCTTGTGCCCGTGGCGTAGGAAGGAATATGGCTGCCCCAATCTTCAAGGCTTGATGCCAGCGGCAATACCACGTCAGCCCCAGCGGTGGTTTCATCAAGCATGGTCGAAAGAGCTACCTTGAAACCAATTTTATTCCAGCCATCAACTAGGCCCAGTGATTTTGGTGCAAGGAAAAGCGGGTTTACACCGGACACAAATAGAACGTCTATTTTTCCGGCGCTGGCGTCCTTGGCAAAATCGTTTAATTCTGCGCTGCTTCCTTCGCGTACACCCAGTTGTGGATAGGCAAGCTCGCGTCCAGCAACAATTGTTTTGCCGATGTTTCCTAAAATCTGGTTTAGGACAATTGCTACCCCGGCAGTTGAATACCCATTAACACCAGCGGTGGCCGTGCTACCCGCTAAAACAATGCTTGGGCTATTGTTTACAAGCGTTGTTGCAATTTTTTCTACTTTGCTCGCCCCAACACCAGAAATCCGTTCAACGGTTGCCGCATTATATTTCCGGATTAGTGATTTCATTTTTCCAGAAATTCCAGCGGTAGATGCACCGTGGTTGGCCACAAGAACATTGGCAACACCAAGAGCAAGGGCCGCCTCGCTTCCCGGTTTTAAGCCGACCCAGTGATCGGCATTGGCACCGCTAAGCGACATTGCAGGTTCTGCCTGAATTAAAACACCACGCGGCGGTGTGCGAAATTCGCCGTACTGTGCCGAAAAATGAATTGGCGAAACAAAGGTTCCCATAAAATCTGCGCCGAGTGAGAAAACTGACCTGGCTTTATCAAATTTTAGCTCAGGATTAGGATCGCCAATTATATCACGGCACGCTGTTTGCCAAACGTTAGCGTTAATTTGTTCTATGGCGTAATGGGTTGAACTATTTAATGCGCTAAGGTGTGTTTCAACCATAACCCGCTGATGACCGCTAATGGTTCCACTAACCCATGCCGATTTACCCGATTTGCTTTTACTGCTGATAAGAGAAAGAGCATCGCTCCAGCTTGCCTTTACCAACTTGCCGTCTTTGCGGATAAGCGGGTCTGCAATACGGTCAGGGTTGAAATGACTTTGCAGTGCGGCTTGGCCCATTTGGCAAAGCCTGCCGGAATTAATTTTGCTAGCTGGGTTGCCCTCAAGTTTTAGAACACGGCCTTCACGAACACGGCCATGTATTCCGCATCCGGCAGAGCACTGCAAACAGGTCGACGCATACCAAACACCAACACCGGGAATTACATATTCATCAGGCGCTAAATATGAAACTACGTTTTCCTCGCCTTCTTCCAGTGTGACGTATGAAGGCATATCACAACCGGCAAGCGCCACCCCGGCACCGCCAAGGCCAAGCGCTTTTAGAAAATTTCTGCGATCAAGTGTGCTCTGTGTCATGTTTGTTTCTCTTTATTCCTTTTTAGCCAGATTCTACTTGTGACATTTTGTGCAGTCGGACGGGCCTTTGTTGGCCTCGTGACAGCGTATGCAAAAGCCCATGGTTAATGGGCGCGATTTTTTAGCAACCGTCATTTCAGCGACATCGCCATGACACATAGAACAAACTCGCTTGGCGTCTGAAACATCTAGCTCTTCATTATCAAACAAGAATCGCTTTAGGTGACGCTGGTGGGTGAAATGAACAAAATCAGGCAGGTCGTGAACCTTGTTCCATTTGGGGTTTTCTTTCTTTTCCCACATGGTGGTCAGTTTTTGTATTTCAGGTTTTTCGGTAGCGATTGAGGTATGGCAACCCATGCACTTTGAAAGCGGCGGTATGCCGGAAACTTTAGAGCGCCTTGCATAGGTATGGCAGAACATGCAGTTAATCTCGTTATCGCCCGCATGGATTTTGTGAGAGAAATTAATTGGCTGGGGAACGTCTTTGCCATCGAAGGTTTCATGAGGGTACTGGGTTCCGGGCACGATTGGCCCAGCAACCACGTCTTCGCCTTCGTAGTGAAGCTGGCTTTCAAACATCTGCGCCGCAATCACGACTATGGCTCCTACCGCTACGGCGGCCATACTCAAGCGAATCCACGGCAACGGTCTTCTTTTTGGGCTGTCCTTGACCATTTGGTCGGTACTCCCCCCTGATCTTACAACCCATGTACCGCACAAGTAATATTAGTTAATTAATATATAATATATAAGTAATATTAAGGTAATATGCGCTTGGGTTTTAATTATTATTTAGTTTATTCAACAATTGTAACTATATAAAAAAATCTCGTCTTTGCTACTACTTTGTGGTGGAGGAATATGCCACCCGAAAGGGCGGCATCAAATAGCCCCAAAATAGGGGTTAAAATTACAAAAAATTATTTATTATCAGATAGTTGTTAAGCTACTATCGTTTTGCTGTAATTTCTGGCGCAACTGCTCAATACAGTCATTTTCATTTGCACGAAAGTCGCCATCCACCCACCATTGTTCAATTATTCCTAAAACCTGACCCAGTTCCGGCCCCGGTTCCATGCCCAGATTAATGCCATGGCGACCCTGCAGGGGGAAACGAACTTGCTGCCATGCGGTGATGGACGCCAACACATTTTCCCATTTTTCGGTTTGCCCCGGCTTTTGATGGGGGGTGGTGGAGATTTCTCCGGCCCATTCAATAAGAGCCTTATCTGTAACTAGTTCTTTACCCAGATGGTAGCAAGCACGGCGAATTTCTTTTTCTGAGGACGCGCTGTTAATTGATAATGACGACATGGTTTTTGATGAGCATGCAATCATTGATAGATGCTTGTGCTCGCGTTTTGAAAATTTTAGCCGTTCACATAAAGTATCAACATCAATTTTAGATGCTCCCGGTTTTACCAATGCACCAAGACGGCGCACCGGATCGGTTGCAATGTCATTTAAAGTTATTCCGCGCTCAACTAACCACGATAATGCGCGCAACCTGCCAACATCACCCGCCTCAGGCATTATTTGTTCTAAAATATTTTCAGCTTTCATCAAGACTATGGTGTCGGCTGGATTGGGCGCCATTAAGATGCGTAAAAGCTCGCCACGCACCCGTTCGCCGGAAAGCTCTTTCAGGCGCGGTGCTAATTTGCGACAGGCAATTAATGCCTCTGCATTCATTGGCGGTTTTCCGTATTCAGCATAAAAACGGAAAAAGCGAAGCATGCGTAGAACATCTTCATTTATGCGGTTTTGGGCAATGCCAACAAAACGGACATTTCCTCTGCCTAAATCATCTAGTCCACCATAGGGGTCGAATATGTCACCATCTTCGTTGGCTGACATGGTGTTTATGGTGAAATCACGTCTGGCGGCATCCACCGTCCAGTCATCGGTATAGGCAACCGTGGCCCGCCTGCCATCTGTTTCAACATCAATGCGAAGTGTGGTTATTTCAAAATGGTGTTTATTTATAATTGCGGTAATGGTTCCATGCTCAATGCCCGTTGGTATTACCTTAACGCCCGCTTGTTCCAGCACCGATATTACCTTTTCAGGTTCAGCCGGGGTTGCAATATCAATGTCCTTGACCGGGCGTTTTAAAATTGAATCACGAACGCACCCGCCAATAAAGCGCGCTTCAATGTCGCCAGCCTTTAATGTTTTCATTAAGTCGCGGGTTTCGGGCGACGTCATCCACGGCTGGGGCGGTATTTTTCCGGTCGGGTCCACTGGGCTGTATCCATTATGGTTTGAGCATCAATTTTATTTGGGCTTCATTTCACCCGGTATTATTTTTCCGTCTTCATATCGCGGTGCTTGATAATCAGAATTAGCTGGCGCGCCGCCGAGAACTGCAATTGTAACAAGACCGATAGTCATTAGCACAACGCCTGCCAGCACTAGACGTATCCATGGGGTTTTTATTTTAATATGGTCAATATCTTCGCCCGCTTTTTGCAGTTTAGATATTTTGCGTTTAATCCAGCCCATCCAGATAAAATATAAAATGGTTGGCAGTACCAAAGGCAAAACATATGTGAACAAGATGCGTATCATTTATTACCTCTTTTAATTATTCAATAATCCTTTGGCGCCTTTTGGCGGAACCTGTAGTACCTCGTATAGATTAAACAGCATTCCCGCGGTAGCACCCCATATATAATAATCTCCATATGGCATGGCGTAAAACTTTCTGATAGCCCCCTCGAAAGTGCGCTCATGAAGCTGGTGGTTGGCGGGGTCCATAAAATGCGCTAGCGGAACTTCAAAAATCTCGGCCACCTCAATGGGGTCTGCTATCAGCCTGAAAGGGGTGGAAATAAAGCCAACTATAGGCGTTATTGAAAACCCTGTGCGGGTTATATAGGTATCTAGCCTACCAATTATACTTATATTCTCGCTGCCAATTCCGGTTTCTTCAAATGTTTCACGCAATGCGGCTTGATTGGCATCGGCATCAACCTTGTCAATATGTCCGCCGGGAAAGCTTATTTGCCCGGGGTGGTGTTCAAGATTTTCCGTTCTTTGGGTTAATAGAACGTGCAATCCACCGGGCCTATCGATCAAACCAACCATCACTGCCGCGGCACGCAAATTTTCTTGTAAATTTTCTGGGGAAATTAACCCCATATTTCGTTCGTGCATAAATTCAGGATTTAGGTCATGGTCTCCGCGCATCAGCTCAGTAGACGCAGTTTTGCCATTATCAAACTCTGTTGTATTCAGGCGCTCGCGAACCAGATTTATATCCATAACTTACCATAACATATGGTCATAATATGTGGTGTGTGGTTATGGATTTCGGCGGTACTTTTGTTAAAACCCATTGCCGTTAGGTGCCTGCGCGCCCATATTTAGCATTAATCATTATTGGTCTTGGCCATAAATGACCTATTTTAGCTATTTTGTAGATTAACCGCAGAATCAGTGGGGCAACCATGATAAAAATTACGCCATTTAAAAAACTTGGGCATGCAAATCATGGCTGGCTTGATGCCCATCATCATTTTAGCTTTGCAGATTATTATGATCCAGCCCGCATGGGGTTTGGCCATTTGCGTGTGTGGAACGATGACACCATCAAGGGTGATAGTGGTTTTCCAACCCATCCGCACAAAGATATGGAAATAATTACTTACGTTAGAACAGGCGCAATTTCACACGAAGATAGCCTGGGCAACAGTGGCACCACCAGCGCTGGTGAGGTGCAGGTAATGAGCGCAGGAACCGGCATCCGCCATTCTGAATATAACAAAGGTAGCGAAGCGTTAACTTTGTTTCAAATTTGGATAGAACCAGACCGGGCCGGGCACGCACCTAGATGGGATGCGGCAGAGGTACCACAAGCAACCAGTGATAGTTTTCGCCTGCTTGTATCGGGTCGAAAAAAAGACGAAGGCAAGGGCGCTTTATTTATTCATCAAGATGCAGCATTTTATGGCGCCCAACTGGAACAGGGCGCAAACATTGAATACGTTACCGATCTTGGTAGAATGATGTACCTTGTTTCAGCACGCGGCGAAATCGCGGTTAATGGATCCATTGTTCCTGAGCGTGCCGGAGTGCAAATTGAAGACGAAGAACGCATTACAATTGATGCCCCCGAAGGCGCAGAAGTTGTGTTGCTTGACCTTCAATAAGCGTCAATAAAAATGGGGTTAATTATGAAGGCCGAGGTAAAATGGATAGGCGGTGTTGCCTTTGAAGGCACAGCCGATAGTGGCCATAGTGTAATAATGGATGGCGCGGTTGAAAGTGGTGGCGAGAACAAGGGCCTTCGCCCCATGGAAATGGTTCTTTTAGGCATGGGTGGATGCACATCATTTGATGTGGTTAGTATTTTGAAAAAATCGCGCCAACAGGTGTCTGATTGTGTGGTTGAAATAACCGCCGAACGTGCCGAAACCACGCCAAAAGTATTCACCAAAATACACATGCATTTCAAAATAACCGGCAAAGGGGTTGATGCACAAAAGGCCGCACGCGCCATCTCGCTTTCTGCCGATAAATATTGCTCTGCCGTGGCCATGTTGGAAAAAACCGCCACAATTACCCACGATTTTGAAATTATTGAAAGTAATTAGTGAAATGAAAAATAACTTATCAGGCGTATGTTTGGTGCTTTTTTCCACACTCTTTCTTTCATCGTGTGCGGCAACTCCTGGGGTGGATGAAAACCCTGTCATGCGTAAACTTTCTTGGTTTTCGTATGTTAACGGCGATGATATGCGCCCTGGCTGCGTTGCCGGTGCGCCAGAACATTACCGTCTAATTTATAATGGTATTTATAATGAACAGGTGCGGATATATGAAATTGATGAAAAGTTAAAAATATTTTCATCTCGCATAATAAACAGTGCAAATATTAGAGAGCACCCCATTGCAAAATTTTCCGACCTGCTAAATCCATGGCGAGGCGTAAAAAAGAAAAATAATATTTCTGAATCTGAATTGAATGAATTAACAGCGGCCATGGCAGAAAGTGACGTTTTTGATCCCCCGCCAGTGGGATTAAGGCTTTCATCAAGAGGTTTTTATTGGACGGTGGCGGCGTGTCATCAGGGAAAATTTTATTTTACTGCTTATCGCTGGCCGAGCAAGCGGTTCGAAAACGCAAAATTTAATGATGTTATAATGCAACTTGATAAAACGAACATTGCATTTAACAATCCGCGTCGGGTTCAGACATCTAATGTCAGCCAGTCGGCTAATCGCAATATGGAAAATGGGTTTACCCTTGATGTTGGCGAAGATGGCTTAAGGGGTATCAGTCGTTTTTAATCATTTACCTTAATCGTCATGTACGGCTAGAATGTTTAATAAATTAAATTAAGGGGGCAATATCCAGATGCCATACGTATTGCGCAATGACGAGGGACGTATAATTGCGGTTCTTAGCGAACATGTTGAAGGCTCTGAAATGGTTGCCGCCAACGATAGCCATCTGACAGAATTTTTACAAAATGATAGCCCGGAATCTCGCGCCCAAGCAGAGCTTATTGAATCTGATCTTGGCATAGTTCGTGTTCTGGAAGATCTTATCGATGTTCTGATTGAACGCGGTCACATAATGTTTACCGACTTCCCCGAACACGCTCAGAAAAAACTTCTTCTCCGTCGTGGCATCCGAAAAGAATTTTCATATATGGATGATCTATTTAACGAAGAAGATAGTATCGACATGCCCGACCCAGATTCCGAGGGCGAAGGGTTTTTATAAATAAAAAAAGA
This sequence comes from uncultured Thalassospiraceae bacterium, assembly GCA_965603095.1. Classification (GTDB taxonomy): domain Bacteria; phylum Pseudomonadota; class Alphaproteobacteria; order Rhodospirillales; family Magnetovibrionaceae; genus DAOVVL01. Next base: position 20,630 of record CBFDBQ010000030.1, read on the forward strand.
GGCCGGGTTAACCAGCCTCTTTTTTTAATTTAAGCTTCTGGCTTCCAGCGCAACACCGGGTTTCTAGCCGCCGCAGTTTCATCAAGCCTGCGTCTTGGGGTGTGGCGCGGCGCGGCTGCGAAAAATTCTGCATCACCGGATTTTGCCTTTTCTGCCAAGGCGCGGATTGTTTTAATAAACAAATCAAGGGTTTCTTTTGATTCTGATTCCGTTGGTTCCATCAAAAGCGCGCCATGCACAACCAATGGGAAATACATGGTCATGGGGTGAAAGCCTTCGTCAATCATTGCCTTGGCAAAATCTAACGTGCTGACGCCTGTATCTTTCAAGAAACGGTCATCGAAAAGAACTTCGTGCATGCAAAGCCCATCAAATGAAACGCTAAGAATATCTTCTAATTGTACCCGCAGGTAATTTGCATTTAACACCGCATCACCCGATGCTTGGGCCAGACCATCGGAACCATGGCTCATCATGAATGCAAGCGCGCGGGTAAACATACCCATTTGCCCGTGATAGCCTTTTAGCCGGCCAAACGGTTCGCCAGCAGAATCTTTTACGTCTTCTATTAATTTGAAGCCGTCTTTATCGTGAACTACATAGGGAACTGGCGCGTATGGGGCCAGTGCTTCGGACAAAACAGTTGGCCCGGCACCGGGGCCACCACCACCATGTGGGGTGGAAAATGTTTTGTGCAGGTTAATGTGCATGGCATCAACGCCCAAATCGCCGGGGCGTACGCGCCCACAAATGGCGTTTAGGTTGGCACCATCACAATAAAAATATCCGCCCGCTTTATGAATTTCATCGGCAATTTCGATAATGTCGTTTTCAAACAAGCCGCAGGTATTGGGGTTGGTCAACATTATGCCCGCTACATCGGGGCCAAGTTTAGCTTTAAATGCTGCAATATCAACCCGGCCCTGTTCGGTGGCAGGAATTGAATCAACCGTGAAACCACAAGCCACCGCCGTTGCCGGGTTGGTGCCATGGGCGCTTTCTGGAACCAGCACCCGGGTGCGAGCTTCGCCGCTGGCTTTAATTGCGTCTGAAATAGCCATCATTCCGCAAAGTTCGCCATGGGCGCCTGCGGCTGGGCTCATGGCTACTGCCGGCATATTAGTTAATGTTTTTAACCAGTGCGCCAATGTGTCCATAAGTTCCAGCGCACCTTGAACGGATGACTGTGGTTGCAACGGGTGCAAATCACCCAAGCCCTGCATACGGGCAATTTTTTCGTTAACCCGTGGATTGTGCTTCATGGTGCACGAACCAAGGGGGTAAAATCCTGAATCGATGCCATAGTTTTTTTGGCTCAGGCGGGTGTAATGACGCACCACCTGTGGTTCCGAAAGACCAGGGAAGCCCACTTTATTTTTTCGTACTAATCCGCCCAAACGGCTATCTGAAATTTTAACCGGGGTGACATCAATGCCGCTACGACCATCTTCGCCCATTTCAAAAATTAATGGTTCATCAAAATCCAAACCCTTTGATCCACTAATGGTTTGGGTGTTTGGTTGCACCGAACCCGCGACGGGAACATTTTTGCGCCCTTGTGACATATCAGCCATTACAGCACCTCCTTCAGCGCAGTTATAAGTGCGTCCATGTCGGCGTCGCTGTTTGTTTCGGTGGCGGCGACTATCATAAGATTTTCAAAATCTCTCATATGGGGGAAAAGCCGTGTCAGCGGGATACCGCCGAGAATTCCTTTATCGGCTAATGCCTCGACCACTTGGTTTGCGGGCTTTGCAAGCTTGACGGTAAATTCGTTAAAGAAGGTATCGTTTAAAACTTCAACCCCATCTACCTTGGTCAAACGCTCAGCCAGTTGGCATGCTTTGGCGTGGTTGGTTTTTGCCAGACGTTCAATTCCTTCGTCGCCCAGCAATGATGCATGAATTGAAAAGGCCAACGCACATAGACCAGAATTAGTGCAAATGTTTGATGTGGCTTTTTCCCGGCGAATATGTTGTTCGCGGGTCGAAAGGGTTAACACCCAGCCACGTTTGCCTTCTATGTCTTGGGTTTCACCACAAACCCGGCCCGGCATTTGGCGAACATATTTTGGATTGGTTGCAAACAGCCCAACATAAGGCCCGCCAAAACCAAGCGGGTTACCGATGGATTGGCCCTCGGCCGCCACAATGTCGGCACCTTGGTTACCCGGTGCTTCTAACAAGCCTAGGGAAACAACTTCGGTATTTACCGCAACTAACAACGCACCTTTTTCGTGCGCCGCTTCCGCAATTTTCGTCAGGTCGTGAAGGTTGCCAAATACATCCGGCGTTTGCACCACAACGCATGATGTTTTGTCATCAATTAATGAAATAAGCTCGTCCGTATCGTTGCCGTTAACTTTTGGTGTTGGCGATATCACCTCAAAATCAAGGAATTTGGCGTGGGTTTTGGTGACTTCTAAATAATGCGGATGCAGGCCACCGGCCAGTACCGCGCGTGAACGCCTAGTTACGCGGTTTGCCATCATTACCGCTTCGGCGGCAGAGGTTGCGCCGTCGTACATGGATGCGTTGGCAACTTCCATTCCGGTCAGCATGGCAACTTGAGTTTGGAATTCGAACAATACCTGCAAAGTGCCTTGGCTTACTTCGGGCTGGTAAGGGGTATAGGCGGTTAGGAATTCGCCGCGCTGTATCATGTAATCAACGGTGGCGGGAATGTGATGACGGTATGCACCACCACCAAGAAAACAAGGCGAGGTGGAAGGGTTAAGATTTTTGGCTGCCATGGCACCCATAATCCTCTCCACTTCCATCTCGCCCAGATGTGGGGGGAGGTCCACCGGCGCCTTTAACAGCGCCTTATCTGGCACATCTGCAAATAACCCGTTGATGTCAGTGACACCTATGGATGAAAGCATTTCCTTACGGTCATGGTTTGTTAGAGGCAGATAGCGCATTCTTGGCATTCCTTAAAGTTTATTGGCCTTAAAGTTTATCAGTCTAAACTTGATTGATATTCGTTATAAGAATCTTCATCCATGGTTTCACCCAGCTCATCCGGGTTGGACATTTTTATTTTAAAGAACCAGCCATCACCATTTACATCACCGGATGCGGCCGATGGGTCATCGGCTATGGCTTGGTTGCCTTCGGTTATTTCGCCGCTAACTGGGGTATAAACTTCGCTGGCGGCTTTAACCGATTCAACCACTGCGGCTTCATCACCTTGGACAACTATTTTACCGCTGTCTGGAACCTCGATAAAAACAAGGTCGCCTAATTGTTCAAGCGCATAAGTTGTAATGCCAACGGTTGCGACGTCGCCATCGATGGAAATCCATTCGTGATCTTTGGTATATTTTACAGTGCTCATCTTTTTACTTCCTTGTTTTTTTTGACCCTATTTCTTTGTGCGGTAACGATGTGGAGTGAAAGGCATTTTTGCCACATGGGCCGAAACTGCTTTCCCTCGTACTATTAGGTTTATTTTGGTACCCTCAGCGGCGTTTGCGGTCTTTATATAACCCATAGCAATTGGGCCGCCCACACTGGGGCCGAAACCGCCACTGGTAACTATACCGATTACATTGCCGTCCATGTCTTGAATTTCTGTTCCTTCACGGGCTGGCGCACGGCCCTCTGGCTTAATTCCGACCCGCGTACGTTCTGTGCCGTTTTCAATTTGCCCCAAGATTATATCAGCACCGGGGAAATTTTTTTCCTCGCGACGACGTTTGTTAACCGCCCATTTAATGTCGGCTTCGGCAGGAGTGGTGGTTGTGTCGATATCGTGACCGTAAAGGCAAAGACCAGCTTCAAGGCGCAGGCTATCGCGCGCACCTAGGCCGATGGCTTCAACTTCTGGCTCACCCAGCAATGCCCTTGCCAATTCTTCTGCTTGGGTTAGCGTAACCGATATTTCAAAACCATCTTCCCCGGTATAGCCGGAACGGGTGGCAAAGCAGGGGATAGAAGCAATATTCACTTCGGCAAATGTCATGAAGGCCATATCTGCTGTTTCGGGTGAAAGCCTAGCCACCACGTCGCCTGCTTTGGGGCCTTGAATGGCCAACAGGGCGCGGTCTTCTAAAATTTCTAGTGTAGCTTTGCCTGCGGTCATTTTTTTGATGTGGGCAAAATCGGCATCATTGCAGGCGGCGTTTACAACTATGTAAAGCCCGCCTTCTATGCGAGTTGCCATCAAATCGTCCATGATGCCGCCTTGTTCGTTTAGCAATACTGTATAACGGGTTTTGCCATTAGCCATTATTTGATAATCGCCCGGAACCAAAGCTTCGAATGCTTCAATGGCACCGTCACCCATCAGAAATGCTTGGCCCATGTGTGAAACATCAAACAGGCCTGCATTTTCACGGGTGTGGAGATGCTCTTTCAATACGCCCAGTGGATATTGAACGGGCATAGCATAACCTGCGAACGGAACCATCTTGGCACCTAGTTCGCGATGCAAAGCATCTAGTGCCGTTAATTGAAGTTCTTGATTATCTTTGTTGTTTTCTTTGTTATTTTCTGGCACCCGGTTTCTCCAACAGCGTTTGAGCAGATTTACCAATTTTCAGATGCGCCAAAACTGTACACATACAAAAACAGTTTTCTGCCCCACTCTGTCTTGAAACCTGAAAGATTCCCCGTCTGGCTTTTAAAAACCAGAACCGAGTTACATCTTCGGTGAGACACTAAAATTAAACCAGCGCCTACTTTCCAGAGCCTCGTTGCCTGCTGCGGTCCGGGTGCCTGAGAGATTCCGGGGCGGTTGCTCCTTCGGCGTCGGCGTATGACAAACTGTCAAAACCGAACTCTCCCGCAGTGGCTTTAAATCGAGGAAAAAACATCCCTTTAAAGAGCAGTTATTCTAGCTACTAGATGGGCTTGGTCAACAGATTCCGAGCCAGTTATTTGCCCATTTATGGGGGTAAGTTATTTTTGTCTACCGCGAATGAATTCTAGGTCTGCCCGGCTTAGCTGTAGCCCCATGAAAATACGCCACTTTGTTGGCGATTCGCCATCTTTCAGGGGCAGGGTAAGTGTTATTGGGGTTTCATCTTGCCATGCCATGCCCTCGGAATCATCTTCATAAGTCAGCACCACAGGGAAGCGTTGCTTATTAATAAGTCTGCCTTTGCTATCGGTTAGGGCAACAAAATACTCGAATCGGGCCATACCATCAGAATTAGCGGGACCCTTGTACGATGTAATTTGAGGGGTGATTTCCACGCTCAATATTTCATCGTCAATGTTGTGCTCGCAACTACCCTTAAACCCATCAAAGGATTCTTCGTGAATAACATTATTGGCGCCACGCCCGGAACCGGGAGTAAATTTCACAAAATTAGCCCCATCGGAAATTATT
>CBFDBQ010000031.1:0-25634 GCA_965603095.1 uncultured Thalassospiraceae bacterium
TAATGCGTGCTCAATCAACCGACAAACGGTGGCAAGCGCAATTTCAGGACAGGCAAAATAAACGTAGCCATCGCCACCTTGAAAGCTAACTTCTTGTTTTACATTTATGCCTGCATCCTTGAATGCATTTCTGGCTTCGGGCGGATAGGTATAATCAAGCCTATCGGAAAAACTAAGCGGGTGTGCGCCTCGACCAATGGACTCGCCATGGGTGTCAAAAATAACAACATCAACGCCAGTTATTCCCGATTTTTTAATGCGTCGGGCCATTTTTATACGAACCCGTTCAATCGCCAATGATGCCGGAATTTGGCCGATATAACGCCCGGCATCGGAAAAACCGGTTTGAATGCACATCCGCCCACGGGCTTTTATATATTCAACATAATGTGGGTTTTCCAGCAAATCGGTAACGATTTCATGGCCGTGCTCAAGGGCTTCGCCGGTTTCAAACAGGGGCGAAATATCTATTTTGTCGGCAACACCAAATAATTTAGCAAAATACAGCGCCGATAAAACGGTAAAGGCCGTATTACATTCAGCAATTAAAAAACGAACCGGTTCGTCGTTATCAACGTATTTAATAAATTTTGCCACCAACATAAAAATACGCTTGGCGGTGGTGCGTTCACGCATTATCGAGCCAAAATTAACCGTTACCGGTTGCACCCCATCCAACAACTCACTAACCGCACGCAAATATGTTCTGCGGTTGGCCGGGTCTTCGGGCGAAGTAATGGGGCCAATTTCATGACGGATGGCATTGGTTAACTGGGTCGCATTAATGCGCACATGGGTTTGGGCAAAGGCCAAACCAAAATTAGCCATTTCAGCCCTGAGCACTGCAAACAGTGTCGAAACTTTGGATCGCTTTTCGACCTCAATACCTAAAATATCAACCACGTTTGCCAACGAGACCAAGCGCTGTTCGGCGCTTTCAACCAAGGCACGAGAAAAAATGCCAACCTCATCAACATTGTTGGGGTCAGCCTTAAGCCGCTCCATATCGGATGCAAGAAGCGTTATTTGAGATTTAAGTATTTTACTAATCTGATTGATGCTTTCGCTTGAACCTGCATCAATGGCGGGGGCAGAAGACAGTTCAGAAATACTTTTCAGATAATCTTCCAGCGCAAGTTTTTCTAAATACATACGTGCGTTTAGGCTATCTGACCAACCTATGTCTGAACGTCCATCAAGATCATAGCCAACCCAACTGGCGACCGTAAGCAGCTTTGGCTTTAGGCCTTGCCAATCGTTGGGATAAAGTTCAATTGCAACATCAAAAGCAACTTTATAAACCCGTCTTATTGCACGGCGAATATTGGCTATGGCCATAAGCGCAAATTGCTGTTCATCGTCCAGCGTAATTGCACCACCGTCACCTTGTGCATTTTCGGCCACGCTTTTTGCCAACGTCATAAGGTCATCTTGAGAAAGTTTACCACCCGCGTTATCGCATCCGGTTGCAAGTGCAGCCAAGGTGATGGTCAAATCTTGAGAAATTGAAAAAGTCGGATGTGCGGTAATTACAATACCAAATGTTTCGCGTTCAATTTTGGCTTTGAATTTTTCAAACGGGATTACATTTCCATCTTCATCATGGCCAAGTTTTTTAAACAAACTTGCTAAATGTTTTTCATTATCTGCCGGCGAGCATTCACCAACATATTCACGCAGTTTGCGGGCGCGATAAAAAAATGCATCCATGGTCAAAAGGCGCACAAGCTCTTCTAGGCCAGCAAGATCAACTCGACCTTCCTGTACCATGGTGGAAATATAAAATGCCAGCCTACGCACCGGAGACTGCAGGTGATTTTCCTCAGCCTCTTTTCCATAATTAGCCAGCGCTGCTGTGAGCTCGTCTCTGAGCTTGCAGGCGTTGGACAAAAGAGTCTTTTCGGCACCTAGAAAGTCTGCGGGCGAAACGGCGTCCGTTTTGGGCATTTTATTTCCTAAAGACACAGGCGGAGAATATTAAATCGCACGTCCGGGTTTTAATATATCCCGGCCAAATTTGCAATTATGGAGCGATATATGGCCTATTTTGCACTAATATCGGCCACAAAACGGGAGAAAACCTCTTCCGTTGCCTTTTCAACCGCAGTTATGACGGAACCGACCGAATTATTTTTAGCCTCTACCATAGATTTATATTCATTCAGCACAATTAGTTCACCGTCCAAATTACGCCTAAGGCCAATTTCAAAAGAGGCAACGCCCGTATATTTTCTGCCGGTATAAATTTCCAAACGCTTGATACGGCCCAAAACCGAATATTCAGATGAAACCCTCATTTCCGGGGTCACTATCCGATTGGCCACTCCGGCGGCGCGCATATAACTGACCAGCGCGTCCTTGATAAGTGTGGGTGGGGATTCAATCCAAAAATGATAATTGTATTCACTAACCGAATTTGGGTTGGCATCGCTGCTATAAAGGATGGGGCGATTAGAGACCGAACCATCGGCAACAAAGCGCGCTATCTCTACCGTTGCGTCTTTCAATATCGAGCTTTGTTGAACGGATGCAGGTTTAGGTGAAATACGATAGAAATTATCCTGCGGAACCGTTGGTGCGGTTGAGCATGCGCTCAAAACAAGTATTGATGCGGTCGCCACCATTGCAGATATAATTTTTCTCATTTCCCACCTCATTTATTTATGATCTTTTATAGATAATTTTTAACGCCGTTATTGGCCGGGACCTTTTTCGCTGGGCGATGCGCCGGAAAGAAGAAGGCCTGGGTTTTGACGTATTTCTCGGCTGAACTCGAACATATTACGCGCGGTTCCTTCAAGATTTTGATTAACCGCATCAACATGACGAGCAAGAGAGTCTGCAACATGTTTTAAATCTGTAATCGAGCGGCGCACTTGTTCGCGGTTTTCACCAATCATACTGCCAGTCGTATCTAGCAATTTATCCAATTTAGATTGAGTTTTGTTCAAATCTTTTGCCAATCCGGCAAAGCTTGCGGTGCCTTCGTCTAAATTTTTTGCAATCCGCGGGGCGCGTTCGGAAAGATCGTCAGCCAGTGCTGCAAACTTTTTAACCATGCGTTCGCCGTCTTCTTCCAACAGCACACCTACGGTATCAACCGTTGAAGCAAACGAGTCAGCGGTACGATTTATGGTTGCTAGAAGCGGGCGAATATCATTTTCAGCTATGTTTGATACTTCGCCAGCCATGTCTGACATAACCGAAAATAAATCAGCCGCCTCGCGTCCGGCAACCTGAGCATCCGGTTTTAGTGCGGTGGCAGAACGTCCGGCATCAATATTAATTGAAATAGCAGATAACAATCCAGAAGACCCGATTCGCGCAATGCTATCGCTAGGTATTTGCCAGCCTTCGGTGACCTCAAAATTTACCTTGAACTTCATTGCGCCACCTTCGACAACAGGAATTACCTCTTCAACCTGGCCAACCGGATAGCCTTCATAAAAAACCTGAGTGCCGAACTTAACTCCGGTTACATTGCTGTATACGGAAAAATATTTGTCTGTGGCTCCGGTTCGCCCAGTAAGTGTTGCCACCGCAAAAATAACACCAACCAATGCGGCAACAACAAACGCGCCAACAGCAACATAATTCATTTTTGGCGTATTCATGCCATATCCCCTTTTATATCTTCCCCTGTAAGTCTCTGCATATATTCATCCGGGTCAACGGCCTGATCTTCTGAACGGCGATTTAACAGGTTTTGTATGCGTTCAGATGGATGTTTTCTTATTTCTTCGACCGTTCCTTGAAACAGGATATCGCCCCTATCTAACATGGTTATTCTATCGGCAATTTTAAATGCACTTTCCAATTCATGGGTAACCACAACGATTGTCATGCCCATGGCTTCGCGCAATGTAAGTATCAGATCATCAAGCGCGCTTGACACAACCGGGTCAAGGCCAGCTGACGGTTCATCAAAAAACAATATTTTTGGATCCATCACAATGGCCCGGGCCACAGCAGCGCGTTTTATCATACCACCAGAAAGCTCAGACGGCATAAGATCCTCAAATCCGGCTAAACTTACAACCTCCAGCTTCATTCGTGCCATGATTTCCATGGTTTTTCGGTCTAGCTTAGTGTGTTCATATAGCGGCAACATTATATTTTCACCAACCGTCATTGAACTGAACAATGCGCCGCCCTGAAATGCCACTCCCAATTTTTTGCGGATATTAAAAAAATCTTTTTTTGAAATTTTTCCTATGTCATGACCAAGAATATTTATTGTGCCAGATGTTTGATTTTCCAGCGCCATTAGGTAGCGCAACAAGGTTGATTTACCCGAGCCAGAACCGCCCATAATGACCATTATCTCGCCCTCGACAATATCAAGGCTTACGCCATTTAATATCTTGCGGGTTCCGTAATGGGTTACCAGATCGCGCACCTCGATTACGTTTTCAGGGGCGACCTGTGGCGAGCTTTCAATTTTTTGTTCAACCATTATTTGCCCCCCATTCTATTTTTGGCCTAGCGCGTAACCATAAATGCAAAAAGCATATCGGTAATAACCAATGCTGAAATGCACTGTACAACTGCGCGGGTTGTGGCCTTGCCAACACCTTCGGCGCCGCCTTTGACCATAAGTCCGTTAAGAACACCAATAAGCGCTATCAGCACAGCAAAAATAACACTTTTACCAAGGCCATGCATAAGATCATCAACGGATAATATTTCAATGGTTTGGTCTATATAGGCTGCCATGGAAATATCCAATGCAAAGCCAACATATACGCCCGCAGCCCACAGCCCCATCATATCGCCAAAAAATGTAAGGGCCGGAACCATAACCAAACAACCCAATAATGCCGGCACAACAAGAAAGCGTACGGGGTTTATTCCCATAACTTCAAGGGCGTCAATTTCTTGGCTTATTTTCATTGTCCCAAGACGTGCGGCCAGGGCCGAGCCAGAACGCCCAGCAACTAAAATGCCTGTGATTAACGGGCCAAATTCACGCACCATGGCAAATGCAATGCCAACAACCACCCGGCTTTCGGCACCAAAAATCTTTAAAGTATAAATTCCTTGGATGGCAAGCATTATGCCAATGGTTCCTGCCATCATGCCAACTATGGGGATTGCACGAATTCCAATTTCCATCATTTCGCTAAATACAGATGCAATTCGTACCGGCTGCTTCAAGCTTGGCCCCATGACAAGCCAATACACGCTATCAGACAGCATTACGCCATAGCGACCAATTTCTTCGAGCACGCCAGCTGCAGAACGCCCCATGTGATCAAAAAATCTTATTATAGGTTTTTGCTTTGTCTCGTTCGCCATAATTTTTGTTTTATTGCCTATACGTTGCTGGAAAGTGCATCTTCAAGGGTTTTGTGAATGGTAAACACCCCATCAAGACGAGCTAGCTTGAGAACCCTTAACGGTGCATCACCAAGAGCCGCTAAAGAAAACCCTAAATTTTTAGATCGCGCGGTTTGGAAAGCCTCAACCAATGATGCCACCCCGGAACTATCAATATAGCCGACGCCAGACATTTCCACGATTAACGGTTTTTTATTTGATACGTATTCAAGCAACGCATCCCTCAGTTTTGGTGAGGTCTGCAAATCTACCTCACCTTCAATCGCAATAATATTAACGCCATCTTTTTCTGAAATTACAATTTCCATCTTCCCCCCAATTATTAGGTATTCTTTATTGTTTCCCTCAATATTGCTTATCCTATTTCAATGACTTGCTCAGCACCAGAAGGTTTCCCTTGTTATTTTCTTGGCCATCTTCGGGAATCTTGAATTCCACCCTGTCCATTACCTCATTTATAAAGTGCGTGCCTAAGCCACCTGGTCGAATATCGTCTAATTCCCGGGGATGAACCTTGTTTGGATCAGTTCTTGGGGCAAAATCACGAATGCCTATTATAAGTGATTGCTGAGTGCGGGAGACATTTATAATCATTTCATTTTTATTTTTTTCAGGCTTTATTCCAGCATACGCATGCCTGATTATATTTTGACAGGCTTCATCCACGGATAGCACTATATCTTGCACCGTATCCTTGCCTAGACCACAAGAGGACGAGGCGCTTTCCACCACCCGGCGAACTATTTGCAAACTTTCAGGCCGCGCAGGAACTGAAATCTGTGCAATTTCTTTGCTTGAATTAATTTCTTCATCAACCGTATTGATCTGATCATCATTTTTGCAGCGCTCTTTAAAAGCCGCAACATCATCCACAACTAAAATGGTTACATCATCACGGAGAAGGTCTGAGCCTCTTTTCAAATGCTGGGCAACACCGTGGATGCGCTCAGCTGGAGGGAGATCATTGCCTTCTTTAATAAGGCTGTTAAATCCTTCGGCGCCTAACTCTTCTTCACCGATATAACCTTCGGTTACCCCATCGGTGAAAATATAAAAAGCGCCGCCTTCAAGGTTAATGACTGTTTCTTCAGGAGTTTTTCCCATTCCAATATCTGGTAAAATACCAACCGGTGGCATGGATGCTTCAAAATCATCAATACTGCCATCGGTGCGATGAAGAAGCGGCGGTTCGTGCCCGGCGTTGGCAAAGCGAACCGTTCCCGTTTCCGGATCGTAAACACCAACCAGCATTGTTACGAACATGCCGCGCGACGCAGTTTCATTTATTTCAGCATTTATTTTTGCAATTAAAATTCCAGGATAAGGGGTTTCTTTCCCTAGGCACCTGAACAAGCTTGCAGTCTTTGCCATCATCAATGCGGCGTTCATGCCCTTGCCCGAAACATCGGCCAAGGTGAAACAAGTACGGCCATCTTCGAGAACAAAAAAATCAAAGAAATCGCCAGACACCACCCTTGCTGGCAGATTTACACCGGCCACCGGGCTATCTGGTTCACCCTCTGGCGGCAACAAACTTTTCTGGATTTCCGCCGCCAGCTCCAGTTCGCGAGCCATTTTTTCTTTTTCAACCAGCTCAACCGCCATGCGCGCATTTAAAATAGTAAGGCTTGCCGATGCGGCCAGTGTTTCAAGTAATTTTAGGTCCTCGTTTGTAAAAAGGTTATCGCCACCTTTTTTGTTGACCATTTCTATGGCGCCAATTTTTTCACCCTTAACTGCAAGCGGTGCACACAAAATAGAGCGAGTTGTAAATCCGCTCCCTTGATCAACCTCAATATTAAAATTGGGATCCTTTGTAACGTCGCGCACTATCTCTGCATGGCTGGAGTTTACCGTACGTCCAACAATGCCGTCATCGGCGCCTATGGTAAGCCCAGTTATATCAACTGGGCCAAAGCTGGCGTTACAAGCCAACTTATCTCCATCGTCGTTTAATAGAAAAAGCGCCCCACCTTCGGCTTTGAGTGTAAGGGCAATACGTTCAAGGCCAGATTTAAAAACAGAGCTAATATCTCCCGATGCTGCAAAATCCCGGCCCATATCTGCCAGAAGATCTAGCTGAGCAGCGCTTCCCTTGCCAACTTTGACAATATTTTCATTATGGGCCGACAAGTGATTCTCCCCATTCAAATTGCAGTAAAACGATGATTTTCCCGCAACCGTATAGATGCAAAAAACGTAATATAAACAAAGTGATCTTCCATATTTATGGCTATATTCGTAATTAAAAATGGTCGTTTGTGCAACGATACTCATGCTATTCAACAAGAAAAGGTCTTAATTAGCATTATTCTAATAAGCAAACACTTGCATTCACCCCCCCAAAACCGACAGTTTCGCTAGCATTTCAAGGGATAACAAGATTGACACTTGGCTTTCTACATAATACTTAAGTGTCCACATTGACTTTAATCTATATGAGTTAGTGTTATTGTTTTTTTAGCTTCTACGGGGGGGTCTCGTAGTGGCGTTATTCTTATTATTATTATTAACCCAAACAATGGGGAGGGACTATGACTACAGACGCACATTCAGCAGCGCACGCTCATCACTGGGAGTGGAGCTGGGCACCAATGGCTGTGGTTGCCGGAGCTTTTTTCCTGCTACCAATGACTTTTGCTAGCCACTTCGTTTATGAAACCAACATGGTAACTATAATTACAGCTGCTATCGGTGTGGTTTTCACACTTGCAGGCGTTGCCAAATGGGTGGACGAAGGCCTTACCGAGACACCGCTTATTGCAAACGTGTCCACCATCGGCCTTCCAATATTTATTCTTTCTGAAATTTTCATCTTCCTTTCGCTGTTTGCCAGCTATTGGATGATGCGCCTTGGCGTCGATGCCTGGCCACCAGCAGGAACACCAGAAATCAACAAGGTAATCCCGTTGATCATGACGGTAATTCTTGTTTCATCTTCAGTCACCATTCACATGGGCGAAGAAAAGCTTGAACATGGTGACCGTTCTGGTTTCAACAAATGGCTAATAATCACCATTATTTTGGGAATTATTTTCCTTGGCTTCACAGGCTATGAATATAGCCACCTGATTGGTGCAGGATTTATTCCATCCACAAACATCTACTCTACCGCATTCTATACAATTACTGGTTTTCACGCTTCGCACGTGCTCATCGGTATTGCGGTATTCATAGCTGTTTTGCTGCCATCACTGGGCGGGCGCACAAACAAGGCTTTTGTTACTTGTGCTTCCGTTTACTGGCACTTTGTGGACGTTGTTTGGTTCTTCGTCGCTTCCCAGATTTACTTCTGGTAAGGGCTCGAAGAATTGAAGCTGATTAATTCAATGTCTATTATCAAGACTATCATTGCAGGTACCCTCCTCACCTGGGTCGCAGCCTCACCGGCTGCGGCCCAGTATGGCGGCCCTGTTCCGGTGTCTGATATTGACCCTGCAATTTTTCAGATTGATGAGACCAAGTTCTTGGGCAAAAAATTAATTTCTAATTTGCCCTTGGTTGATGCTTCGGGTAAAGAATTTACCCTTGGCCAAAAGCTAGACAAAACAACAGTGTTGGTTCTTTCCTATTTTACCTGTGATGGAAGTTGCTCCATCATAAATCAGGATTTAAAAGCTCAACTTGAAGACATTAGGGATTTAAGTCCGGGTCGCGATTTTAACATCGTTACCTTGTCGTTTGATAAAAACGATACAACCGAAACCCTTAACACCTTCAAGACCAGCCTAAAGATGACTGATAAAATGAAAAAGGGATGGACCTTTGGTACGTTCAAAAATCCGGACGACATAAAGCCGTTCACTGATAATATTGGTTTTAAATTTTTTTGGTCACCCCAGGATAAAGCTTTCTTCCATCCTGGTGCTTTTATGTTCCTGACGCCCAATGAGGGGCGTTTGGCACGTGTTCTTTATGCCCTTAGTACGGGCTCTAAAGACGTAAAACTTGCGCTTCTCGACGCTAAGGGGGGTAAATTCAGACCCAGCGAGATCGTCGATTATGCCGTAAGTCTTTGTTACAGCTACAACTACAAGGAAGGTAGATATACCTACAACATTCCTATGTTTGTTGGCGCTGGTTCGTTGACCCTTGGGGTCACGTCATTTGCTGTATCCGTCCTGGTATTTCGCCGGCGGAGGAGAATGAGGGAGGTCCATTCATGAGATTATTAACAGCTACCTTAACTATAACAACGGCAGCTTTGCTGTCCACACAGGTACTTGCGGCGGGAGACCTCGCAAATCCACCAGAATCATGGGAGGCCTTATGGGCTACTGTGCTTTTGGACCTGTACATCATTGGCGGTATAATGGCGGTTCTCGCCGTTTATATGCTTTTCAAGTTCAGGGCTAAAAGCCCAGAACAACTGGGCACCGCCAAAAAACTAACAGCCGTACAAGCTATATCCTATGCGCTTATACCGGCTGCCATATTCATGGCCGATGACTTTTACCTTGCCGCAAAAGGATGGACTGTCTGGAACGATTATCGTCGTGTTCCAGAAAATGCCATGGAAGTAAAAGTCACCGCCTACCAGTGGTACTGGGAATTTGAATACGAAGACGGCACCGTAACCGAAGAATTGGTTATGCCTGTTGGCCAACCAGTTGTTTTACGCATGACTTCCGAAGACGTTATTCACGACTTCGGTCTTCCACACTACCGCGTAAAAGAGGACGTTATGCCTGGTCGCGTTACCTACATCTGGGTAAACCCGATTGAAGCAAACGAAACCATTGTTCAGTGTGCTGAGTTTTGTGGCGAAAACCATACGACCATGTACACATCTGTTCGTGCCGTACCGCAAGCTGAATTCGATGCGTGGCTAAGTGTCGCCGCCGCCGATGAATCAGAATTCGATATCGACGAATGGAAAGAAAATTGGACAAAATCTCAGCTGGCTATGCACTAAGGTTTAGTGTCGGTCTTTAGAAGGAGAGTAATAAAATGAATACACCTAGTGCAACCGCAGGACATCCTGCAACACCATCTTGGAAAGAGTGGCTATTTACCACCGATCACAAGCGTATTGGTGTTATGTACCTAGTCGGCTCAATGGCAGCGTTTGGTGTTGCTGGGCTGATGGCCCTTCTCATTCGTCTTGAACAGGCGCAATTGGGTATGCAGTACATCACGTCGGGAACCCAATATAACGGTTTCCTATACTTCCACGGTGCTGCCATGATTTTGGCGTTCCTTATTCCGGGTCTAACCGGTTTTGCCGCAAACTATTTCCTGCCGCTTATGATTGGCGCCAGAGACGTGGCATTCCCGCGCATCAATGCCTTTAGCGTATGGCTGTTCTTCTTTGCCATTATCTTAGCGCTGATGTCGTTTGTTATTCCGGATGCTCCAGACATCATGTGGACGGGCTATCCGCCATATTCAGTCACCACAGCAGGTAACACAGCGTTTTATGTGTTTACCGTTCACCTTCTGGGCTTCTCGTCCATTTTGGGTGCGGTTAACTTCCTGGTGACGGTGATTTATATGCGGGCACCCGGCATGGGTTGGAACCAACTGAACATCTTTGTTTGGACCACGGTTGCAGCATTTGTTCTACAGCTTGTATTTATTCCAGTGCTTGCCTCTGCGGTAACACTTTTGCTGTTTGATAAATATCTTGGAACCCACTTCTACGATCCATCTGCTGGTGGTGACGTATTGCTGTATCAGAACCTGTTCTGGTTCTATTCGCATCCAGCTGTTTACGTTATCTTTCTGCCGGCTGTTGGCATCTTGTTTGAAATCATGACCACCATGGGCAAGAACCAAGTCTTTAACTACAAGGCTGCGGTTTACGCTGGTATCTGGGGTATCGTAGGTATCGCTGGTATCGTGTGGATCCATCACCTTTATGTAACCGGCATGCCAGATTGGCTTCGTCTGGGCCACATGGTAACCACGCTTCTGATTTCTGTTCCTGTGGGCATTCTTACATTGTCCATGTGGGGAACTCTTTGGAAGGCAGCTATCACCTATAACACTGCAATGATGTATGCGGTTTCATGCCTGTATCTCATCCTTCTGGGTGGGCTTACCGGCATTCCGTTGGCATTGCCATCACTGACGCTTCACCTTTCTGAAACGTCTTATGTGCATGCGCATTTCCACTTCATCATGGCGCTATTCTCAGCGTTTGCATTGTTTGGTGGCATTTACTACTGGTTCCCTAAAATGACCGGTCGTTATGCTGATGGTGGAATGGCAACGCTTAGCTTCTGGCTCAACTTCATTGGTGTGAACGTGACCTTCTGGCCACTATTCATCATCGGTGTTGAGGGCATGCCTCGTCGCTATTGGGATTATCAAATGTTCCCACAATTCGAAGGCATGCACCAAATTGCCACCTACGGTGCGTTTATCGTTGCCGCCGGTATGCTTCTGCAGTTTATTAACTTTATCTACTCTGCAGTGGCTGGCAAAAAAGCACCACTAAACCCATGGAACTCGCAGTCTCTGGAATGGACACATACACAGTCCCCTCCTGGACCAGGCAACTTCATCGATGATGTGGTTGTTGATGAAAACTGGACACCTTACGACTACAACAAAGGTTAAGTTTTCAAGCGATCTAAACTGAAAGCGGGGGCTTATAAACAGCCCCCGCTTTTTGTTGCCTTTTTTATGGGCTTTCCTTGCCTAAACAAGGCCTCTCGGCTATATATCGTTCACTAAATAATTAACCAAGATCGGCTCCACCTTGGGGCTTACCTTGGCCAAAATGAGGGTCAAATGGAAAACCAGGCACCGCAAAACACCCCTGAAAATAATCAGGGAAATAAACAAAATGGACCACCCGAAGGAAAAAAGATTCTTTTTGCTCTGTCGCTGGTTCTAATAACCATGGGATTGGCCGTTGGTACCTATTACAAAATTATCGTTTACGGCCCCTGAGCAATGATTGAATTAAGCACCATCCCGCATATCAACGCGGTCATTAATGCCGCTACGGTAATAGTGCTTATTGCGGCAAGAATATTTGCAAAATCTGGTAATGAAGCCGCGCATAAAAAAGCGATGATGACGGCACTTACCCTATCTGCGCTATTTCTTGCATTCTATCTGACCTATCATTTCAATTCGCAGTTAGCCAAATTTGGCGGTGAAGGAATTATCAGGCCCATATACTTTACCCTGCTTATAATTCATGTATTGGGCGCAGTGGCCATTGTACCACTAGTGCCGCTGGCAACATGGCTAGGCATCAAAGCATATGGTGGTGATACCACCCGGCGAGCAAAGCACAAACAATTGGTTCGTATTGCATGGCCACTTTGGTTTTTTGTAGCACTTTCTGGAACTATTGTTTACATAATGGCCATTCAAATTTGGCCCTATCAGGGATAATAAATGGAACCCGCTACAGCCAAGACACCGCTAATGGAAAGACTTACGCCCGCACTAGATGATTACAGTGTACGCAAAGGTCTTTACCAATGGGTATTCTTTGGAATTGCCGCAATTGGTATTGCTGGTGCATTTGCGTTGCTGTTGGCATTTTCGCGCATACCCAGCATTCAAGATATTTTTCCATGGCCGTTGGACTTTTTCAAAAAAGGTCTTGTGGTTCATGTTGTATTTTCATTTGTGGTTTTCTTTTTATCGGTTTTTGCGGCTGTGGCCCACATTACAGCGGCGCGGCTGGGTAATGGCCAACCTAAATTTCCAACATTTGGATACCTTGCGTATCGTTTGACCATAGTTTCGTTCGTGTTCTTGTTTGTTCCGGCATGGATGAACCGGGGTGAACCCATGCTTAATAATTATATCCCGGTTATAACCGATCCACTTTATTACATGGCATTAATGGCTTTGGGTGTAGCAATGGCATTAATGGCGTTGCGGGTAATACTCAACTTGCCCGGTCGCCCAAAAGAACATGGGATGGGAATGGACATCCTCACCCTTTCCGGTGTTGCGGCATCGGTATTTTATTTATTTTCATTTGCCTATGTAATTGTCGCGTGGCTCCAACTAGGTACCCCCGATGGCACGCCCGACCACCAATACAATGAAGAGCTTTTCTGGGCCGGTGGCCATGTTATGCAATTTGTAAATGTTGCCATTACCATTGGTGCATGGTTTGCGGTTAGTGCGGCAGTTATTGGCCGCGCACCTTTTAACCCCATGGTAGTCGTGGCTTGTATTGGGGTTTTGGCATTAGGCGTATTTATTACACCTGTTTTTTATATTTTATGGGAAAGCTTTTCCGCCGGATGGATACAGGCGTTTAGCGACCTGCAATATATATTTGCATTTGCCACCCTGCCGGTGGCGTTAATTGCATTCAAGGCTATGCCCGGTTTAATTAAAAACGGTTCCGCTCCATGGCGTGACCCCGGCATGCTGGCTGTAGCACTTAGCCCCATAGTATTTGGCATGGGCGGTGTCATGGGCCTATTTGTTGATGGACAAGATACCCGTACACCGGGTCATTACCACGCCATGATTGCAGGCGTAACACTGGCCTTCATCGGTTTATATTTCAGTATTTTTCTACCCCTAATAAGGCGGCAAGTGGGCAGGCGAAAAATGGCCTTTGCCACCGTATGGTTGTTTTTCATTGGCCAAGGCATCGCGGCAATAGGTCTTTTTATTGCCGGTGGTCACGGCACCCAACGCAAGGTAGCTGGTGCCGAGCAGGGCCTAAGTAGCCTCGGTGCCAAGGTTGGCATGGGGCTTAACGGCGGCGGCGGGCTTATGGCCGTTATCGGTGGTGCATTCTTTGTTTGGATTGTGGCCACAGCATTGCTGAAAAAACCAAGTTCAAGTGATAAAACCGTGGTATAAAATCAAACAATATACCCGCTAAAGAAACCAAAGGATAAGCAGTCCGTGGCTGAAACAACCACCAACCAAAACCAAGACGACAATAACGGTGAATCTTATCGATTCCACGTTGCCGACTATGCCGCCCTGCTAAAACCCCGCGTAATGTCGTTGGTGGTTTTCACTGCATTTACCGGAATGGTCCTAGCACCTGAGCCTATTTCATTTTGGAAAGGGTTAATTGCAATTTTATGTATTGCAATTGGCGCTGGTGCATCTGGTGCAATTAACATGTGGTATGACCGCGATATCGACCAGCACATGGAACGCACCCAAAAACGCCCAATCCCCGCCGGTAAGGTTGAGCCCAATCAGGCGTTGGTATTTGGTGTAGTGCTTTCAATAATTTCCGTGGTTGTAATGTTTTTTTTCGTTAACAGCGAAGCGTCCGGTTTGCTACTGTTTACAATTTTATACTATGTGTTTCTTTACACCATGTGGCTTAAACGCTCGACCCCGCAAAACATTGTTATCGGTGGGGCCGCAGGTGCATTTCCGCCAATGATCGGCTGGGTTGCCGCCAGTGGTGATTTCAGTCTTGAAAGTGGTATACTTTTTGCCATCATATTTTTATGGACGCCACCACACACATGGGCGTTGGCACTTTTCCGCCAAGGCGATTATGCCAAGGTTGGCGTGCCAATGATGCCAGTGGTTGTTGGTAGCCATAAAACCAAAGTTCAAATGCTTGTCTACACCATCTTGCTGGTTGTGATTACGATGGTTCCTGGGCTTATTCATCTTTCAGGAATTATCTATACTGTGGGTGCTGCAATTTTGGGGGCTATGTTTATTTACCATGTCGTTAAACTGTTAAAAGACGTTGATGACAAACACGCCAAACCAACATTTTTGTTTTCTCTTCTTTATCTATCTTTGATTTTCCTATTCCTGCTAGTGGACAAGGCTCTCTTGTATCCGCTACCGTTTTAAAATGACGCTCACTCCGTATCAAGAACTTGAAGATCGCTTTCGCCGCATAAACGCGCTGGGCGGGGCTACGGGCATATTGCATTGGGACATGTCAACCATGATGCCCCGTGGTGGGGCGGAAAGCCGGGCCGAACAACTGGCGGTTCTTAATTCCATCAGCCATTCAATGATTACCGACCCGGCAATTTCTGATCTTTTAAATGGGGCCGAGGCCGACCCCACCCTTGATGCATGGCAACTGGCCAATGTGCGAGAAATGCGTCGCACATGGGTTCATCAGGCGGCTATTGATGCAAAACTGGTTGAGGCTATGTCGCTGGCGTGTTCAAAATGCGAAACCCAGTGGCGTGATGCGCGCAAAAATAATGATTTCAAATCGGTTCTACCTCATTTGGAAGAGGTGCTGCGGCTAACCCGTGAAATGGCGGCGGCAAAATCATCGCACCTTGGGCTAAGCAATTACGATGCTTTGTTGGATGCCTATGAACCGGACGGCAAAAGCGCCGATATCGATGTTATTTTTGACGACCTAGCGGCGTTTCTTCCGGGCTTTACCGATGAAGTTCTAGAACAGCAGAAATCAAAGCCATCACCCAAATTACCATCTGGGCCATTTCCCATATCCGCCCAGCGTAAATTGGCAGGCGATTTTATGAAAACGTTGGGGTTTGATTTTAACCATGGCCGTCTTGATGAAAGCCTGCATCCGTTTTGCGGCGGCACCAATGATGATGTACGCATAACCACCCGTTATGACGAGACTGATTTTACCAGCGCCATGATGGGGGTGTTACACGAAACCGGACATGCGCTTTATGATATGGGGCTGCCAAAAAAATATCGGGGACAACCGGTTGGCGATGCCCGCTCCATGTCCATCCATGAAAGCCAATCATTGTTAATGGAAATGCAGGCCTGCCGCAGCCCTGAATTTATTGGGTTTGCCGCTCCATTAATGGCAGCCGCATTTAATGGGGGTGGAGACGCCAATGGGGATGCCATTGGGGATAAATGGTCGGTAGAAAATATGACCGGGGTTTATACCCAGGTAGAAAAAGGCTTCATTCGGGTTGATGCCGACGAGGTTACGTATCCATCGCACGTAATTTTACGTTACCAGTTGGAAAAAGCGACCATCAATGACGAACTTCAAATGGCTGACCTGCCTACCGCATGGAATGACGGCCTTGAAAAATTATTGGGTATCCGGCCCAAAAACGATAGCGAAGGATGCCTGCAAGATATTCATTGGTATGATGGGTCTTGGGGTTATTTCCCCACCTATACACTGGGCGCAATGACGGCGGCACAATTATTTGATGCGGCGTGTAAGGCAAACTCAAAAATAAAACCGGGCATAGCCAAAGGTGATTTTTCCCCCCTGCTTTCATGGTTGCGCGAAAATGTGCACGGGCGTGCATCAAGTATTTCAACCAACGAAATTATAAAATCAGCCACCGGCCAGCCATTGAACGCCAACGTGTTCAAAGCCCATCTTAAAAATCGTTACTTAAAAAATTAAAACAACCAGCCCAACAACAACGGCAGTAATATTGCCGTGCCGGCAACTTCGCTCACCTGTAAAGCGCGCGCAGTGCCTATGCCGTGAGCTGCGGTGCCACCGGCAACGCCGCGAGCGCGCCAATCATTAATTCGAAACAGGTCTAAAATGCCCGGCCCGATAACCGCCCCGATTATTCCGGTCAATATAACCAACACAGCAGTCAACGATGGAACTCCGCCAACGGCTTCGGCAATGCCCATTGCTATGGGTGCGGTGACAGATTTTGGCGCAAGCGATAATAACGTTGCCTCAGACGCACCCATCATCCAGGCAATGCCAATTGCGCTTAGGGTTGCGGTGGCCGAACCAACAAGAATTGATGCCAGTACAACCGGAAAAGTTGAGCGAACTTTTCGAAACTGTGAATAAAGCGGAACCGCCAAAGCAACGGTTGCCGGGCCAAGCATGAAGTGGACAAATTTTGCCCCATCAAAATATGTTTGATAATTAGTTCCGGTTATCATTAATAATCCGACCAAAATTACAACCGCTATCAAAACCGGATTAAGCAATGGGTTGAGTTTGCCCTTGGCATAAATCCACATTCCAGCCTGATAGGCAATTAACGTAACCGTTAACCCCAACAGCGGTTCGGTCGAAAGATAAACCCACACCTGATAAAGCCCCTCAGTCATGTTTTATTTCCTCCCCGCTGGGCGCATCGCCAGTAAGGCGCGTAAGGGCAATCATAACGCCGGCGGTAATAAGTACCGTCAAAGCTGTACTTGCCACCAACGCCACAGAAATAGCCTGCCATTCATTGGCCAAAAGGTGCATATGCATCATCACACCAACGCCGGCAGGTACAAATAAAAGAGAAAGGTGAGAAAGCAGCCCCTGAGACGTTTTTTTAAGCCCCTCAGGCAAGCTACCCTTGATAAGCAGGGTTACAAACAACAGGCCCATTCCCACCGCCGGGCCGGGCAACGGCAGTTCTAGGCCCTTTGATATGACCTCGCCCACAAGCTGGTATGCCAGCAAAACTGTTATAAAACCTAGCGTCATAACAAAGAAAACCTTCCCAATTGCCATTTTAGCTTTACCCCATTATGTAGGGGGTAAGAATTAAGCGCTTTTACAATAACCACTTTAAGGTAAAAACACCCGTGAAGTACATTAGCACCCGCGGCGAGGCACCGGAACTTAGCTTTGATGATGTAGTCCTAACCGGACTAGCGCGCGATGGCGGGCTTTATGTTCCCAAAGTATGGCCGACCATCAGCCGTGATGAAATAGCATCGTGGAAAGGTCTCAGCTACGCCCAGCTGGCGGTAAAGGTTATGGCACCGTTTGTCGAAGGCTCCATCAGCGAACAAGAATTAAGTAAGCTTGCTGAAAAAGCATACGCCAATTTCGACCACGTTGATGTTGCGCCATTGGTAAAGATAAATGACGATGAATACGTTTTAGAGTTATTTCATGGGCCAACACTGGCGTTCAAGGATTATGCCTTACAATTTCTTGGCCATTTGTTTAACCACATTTTAAAAAAACGCGGAAAACAAATAACCATAGCGGGCGCCACATCGGGCGATACTGGTTCAGCCGCCATTGAAGCCTGCCGTGACCGCGATGCAATCGAGATTTTTATTCTTCATCCCGAAGGAAAAGTTTCCGAAGTTCAGCGCCGCCAGATGACAACTGTTTTATCAGATAACGTTCACAATATTGCGTTAAAGGGAACGTTTGATGATTGTCAAAATACGGTCAAGGCATTGTTCGATGATAACGAATTTCGTGACCGGGTACATCTTTCAGCAGTGAACTCCATCAACTGGGCACGCATATTGGCGCAAGTTGTTTATTATTTTTATTCGGCTTTACAGGTTGGTGCGCCAGATAAAAAAGTTTCATTTGCGGTTCCTACTGGAAATTTCGGAAATGTGTTTGCAGGTTTTGCCGCAACTAAGATGGGTTTGCCGGTTGAACAATTAATTATTGGATCAAACGCTAACGATGTTCTTATCCGTTTTATAGAAAGCGGAAAAATGGAATTGCGCGACGTTGTCCAGACCATTAGTCCATCAATGGATATTGGAATATCCAGTAACTTTGAACGCCTGCTGTTTGAGCTTTCCGGGCGCGATGGGAAAAAAGTTTCAGAAATTATGTCCGGTTTTGCCAAAACCGGCTCGTACGCGGTTGGTGATGAATTCATGAAAAATATTAGCGCGCGCTTTGATGGGGCACGGTTTGACGATGCCGCCACCAAGAAAATTATTAGTGACGTTTATGGCACTAATAAAATGCTGCTTGACCCCCATTCGGCCATTGGGCTGGGTGCGGCCCGGGTTAAACGAAAAGAAAATGGTACGCCAATGATTGTTTTAGCAACCGCGCATCCGGCCAAATTCCCCGATGCGGTTGTGGATGCTTCAGGCGAACACCCTGAATTGCCGAGCCATCTTTCCGATTTGTTAGAACGGCCTGAACGCAGTGAAGCATTAGAAAACAGTGTAAATGTGGTTAGGGATTATATTGAACAAACCCTTTCTGAAAGAAATAAAAGCAAAAATTGATGCCAGAAAACGTAAAAATTACCACGCTGGATAACGGCCTTCGTATTGTTAGCGATGAAATGGCCAGCGTTGAAACCACATCTGCCGGAATATGGGTTGAGGCTGGCGCTAGGTTTGAAGCACCGCAAGTTGGCGGTGTTTCCCATGTGCTTGAACACATGACCTTTAAGGGCACCAAACGGCGCACGGCACAAAGTTTAGCCGAAGAAATAGAAGCCGTTGGCGGGCATATCAACGCCTATACCTCACGGGAAACCACCGCATATTATGCCAAAACCCTGAAAGAAGATATTGGTCTAACCATCGATATAGTTTCAGATTTGGTTATTAATGCGACGCTAGACGGTGAAGAATTCGAACGTGAGCGTGGCGTAATTTTACAAGAAATCCATCAGGCCAACGATACCCCCGATGATGTGGTTTATGATTTATTTCAAATTGCAGCCTACCCCGACCAACCACTGGGCCATCCGATTCTTGGATACCATGACGGCATCAGCGCCATGGATAGATCGGCAATGCAAGGATATATGAACGAACATTACCGCAGTGGCGGAATGGTTTTGGCGGCCGCGGGTAAACTAAAACACGACGAAGTGGTTGATATGGCGGCTAGCCATTTTGTAAATGCCCCGACTGGAAAAGGTGAAACCCACCCAGTGGCAAAATATTCTGGCGGTGAAATGCGCGAGAGCCGTGATATAGAACAAACCCATATCGTTTTGGGGTTTGAGGGCATTAATTATTTTGATGATGATTTTTATGCCGCCGGTATTTTATCCGGATTATTCGGTGGCGGCATGTCATCGCGCCTATTTCAAGAAGTTCGCGAAAAACGCGGCCTTGTTTACAGTGTTTATTCTTTTTTCTCGCCCTATGCAGATAGCGGTCTTTTCGGGGTTTATGCCGGAACCGGAGAAAAAGAAGTTGAAGAACTTATCCCGGTGATAACCGACGAATTATCAAAACTTAATGGTAGCATCGGCGAAGAAGAAATAATTCGCTCTAAGGCACAAATAAAATCATCATTGTTGATGAGTCTAGAAAGCACATCATCTAGGGCCGAACAAATTGCCCGACAAATATCGGTATTTGGCCGCACCATTCCCATTCAAGAAGCGGTAGATAAAATAGAAGAAGTAACCGAAAAAGACTTAAAACGTGCTGCCGCACGGTTCCTTAGCGGCCCGCCAACGCTGGCAGCGGTTGGGCCAATAGGAAAGCTAGAAAGCTTCGATAAAATAAAATCTCGCCTTAATTAATCAAGCATGTCCGGCATCTTCTGACAGCATTAATGCATCTATGCCCATGCTGTGAAGCGCACCTTTCCATTTTCCATCAGGGTCGGTTGCAAAAACAATCTCCGGGGCGGCGGCCATTGAAAGCCAGCCATTTTCTAATATTTCGTCATCAAGTTGACCCGGGCCCCATCCGGCATAACCAAGAGCTAGCAAACTTTTTTCCGGGCCATGCCCTTCGGCGATAGCCTTAACAATATCAATGGTCGCGGTTAATGCCATATGTCCATCAACCACAAGGGTGGACTCGCGAACATAATCAGGCGAATGCAAAACAAACCCACGGCCCTCTTCTATTGGGCCACCGGAATGAATTCGAATGGCGGCGGACCGGTCTTGTAATTCAATTCCTAACTGTTCTAGCAAGTCAGGGAATGTTACCTCGGGCATGGCGCGGTTTATAACCAAACCCATTGCCCCATCTTCATTATGGGCACAAAGATAAATTACAGATTGGGCAAAACGCGGGTCAGACATTGTTGGCATGGCGACCAACAATTGACCGGAAAAATAGGCTGAAGGCAATGTCTGGATGGTCACTTTATGTGCTCCTGAACATTCTTGTTTATTTGCCCCATTATTACATATGGGGCAATATGGAACAAAATAAAGAACCCGTGAGCATAAAAAATCGAGAAACACGCCTCTTTCCGGCCACTTTTAGCAATTATCTTTAAATACTTGAATTTGCCGGATAATATCCGGGACTTTCTGCACAAAGTAGTACACAGAGAACATTATGCTTGTAACGCGTTTTTATAAAAAAATTTTGATTAGGGCGACCCTTTGGCTTGCCGTTTTATTCACCATTTTTTCAGGTGTTTTTTCTGGTGTTTTTTCTGGCCCTGCCTTTGCCGCATCATCTGAATGGAACATAACCGATTATACTCGTGTCAGGTTAATAAGCGCCACCAATACAATTGGTAATAACGATACCATTACCCTTGGCCTGCAGTTCGAGCTAAAAAAAGACTGGAAAGTATATTGGCGTTCGGCTGGCGATGCCGGATACCCGCCATCAATTGATTGGGCCGGATCAAGCAACCTTAAAAATGCGGTAATGCATTGGCCAGCACCTGAACGGTTTTCCATACTTGGGTTTGAAACCCTGGGCTATAAAAAAGAAGTTGTGTTTCCTTTAACTGTAAATCTTAAAAATCTAAATGATGATTTATCTATAAAGGCAAATGTTGATTATCTGGCTTGTGCCGAACTTTGCATTCCCTATGAAGCAAAACTTGAGTTTTTTATTCCACGCGGAAATACTAGCCAAACTGTCATGGGGTCTAGCGAGGCTCACCTTATTAGCCGCTATGAATCTCGCGTACCAAAAAGCGGTGAAGCCGCCGGAATAAATATCAAAAGCGCCGAAATACAATATAGCGATGATGCTGGCGTGCTTATTATTACCGCTACCAGCGAAAACAATTTCAAAAATCCCGACCTGTTCGTTGAAGGCCCGGCTGAACTTTCATTTTCCAAACCATTATCGTGGATTGACGCCAACGGAGGAATGGCCGTGCTGGAAGCGCCCGTAAAAGGATTAAATGCGCTAAAAAAATCAATAACTGAAACAGAGTTAACATTTACAATTTCAGATGATAGCGGCGCACGCGGGGCAGAATTTATTGCTATTCCCACAAATGCCACCGCCGATACTTTGGCGGTTAGCGATTTAATGGCACCTCAGCTAAACAATGGCACATCGCTTGTGGTTATTCTTGGTTTAGCCTTGCTTGGCGGTTTGATACTAAACCTTATGCCATGCGTATTACCGGTTCTTTCCATTAAATTGATGGGGGCAATCAGTCATGGTGGATCAGACAAAAAAATAGTTCGTGTTAGTTTTATTGCTTCAGCCGCAGGAATTATTTTTTCATTTCTTTTATTGGCAGGTATTTTGGTTGCGCTTAAAAGCGCGGGTGCGTCCATTGGTTGGGGAATACAATTTCAACAGCCATGGTTCCTAATCGCCATGGCGTTGGTAATATCTGTTTTTGCCGCCAACATGTGGGGCTTTTTTGAAGTTAACCTTCCCGGTTCTATTTCTGAAATTGGTGCAAGCACCACCCATCAACACGGCCTTGGCGGGCATTTCTTAACCGGCGCGTTTGCCACGCTTTTAGCGACCCCGTGCTCGGCTCCATTTTTAGGAACCGCCGTTGGGTTTGCGCTGGCCCGTGGTGGTGCCGACATATTCATGGTGTTTGCGGCGTTAGGGATAGGTCTGGCAGCACCTTATATTGCCGTTGCCCTGTGGCCGGGGTTAGCAACACGCATGCCCAAACCGGGGCGCTGGATGGTAATCCTTCGCCGGATTATGGGTTTTGCGCTGGCGGTAACCGCTTTGTGGCTCGTCAGCATTATCGCAGTGCAGGTAAATACCATGACCGCATGGCTGGTGGGTGGTATTTTGTTAGTGGTGGTTGGAGTTTTTTGGTTGCATCACCGCATGGGCAGGCGCTTTGGCAGGCTTGAATGGGTGGCGGTTGCAATATTGGCGGTGTTGGCTTTATTGGCACCCGATGGCACCCGGCAAAATGGCTACGCCAATAACGATACATCAGAACTGGACGGTATCTGGCAACCATTTGATAGGGCCGCAATACCAGCGCTTGTTCGAGATGGAAAAACCGTATTTGTCGATGTAACCGCCGAATGGTGCATAACGTGCCAAATAAACAAAGCGGTATCCCTTTCAAAGGGTGAGGCCCTTGCCCGCTTGAAAGGTAAAAATGTAATCACCATGCAGGCCGATTGGACAAGACCCAGCGATGAAATTTCAAATTACCTAGCTACTTTTGGTCGCTATGGAATACCGTTTAATGCGGTTTATGGGCCGAGCGTGCCAAATGGTTTCGCCTTGCCGGAATTGCTGAGCCAACAAATAGTTATTAATGCACTTGATAAGGCTGGCAATAGATCAAAATAAATATCCGATTGAAAAAATAAATTTTAAGACTAGATATAAAGTCTCAGCAACAATTATACCGGAGCATATAAAATGACTATCAAGGCAGGCGATAACGTCCCTACAGCCACATTGCATGAAATGGGTGCAGATGGCCCGGTTAAGGTTTCTTCATCTGATGTTTTTTCAGGAAAAAAAGTTTTAATGTTTGGCCTGCCCGGTGCATTCACCCCAACCTGCTCGGCCCAACATCTGCCGGGCTATCTTCGTTTTGCCGATGATATAAAAGCAAAAGGCATTGATGAAATAGTATGCTTTTCGGTGAACGATGCTTTTGTTATGGGTGCATGGGGCGTTGACCAAGGCGTTGATGGCAGGGTGCGAATGATAGGTGATGGTTCAGCTGATTTTACCCATGCGGCGGGGCTTGAGCTTGACCGTACAAGTGGTGGAATGGGAATTCGCTGTCAGCGTTTTGCCATGGTGGTTGATGACGGCAAAGTCGTATCCATAGACATTGAACCGGATAGAGAATTTTTAATTTCCAGCGCCGAAAGCCAATTGGGTAAACTTTAAAAATTTTCAGGCCTATAACTCAAGCAAGGGCTTTTAGGCGCCAGACCAACATTCGGAGCATGGATGTTCGCTCTGTGTGATAAAAGAGGTGTGCTGAGCGTCTTATCTCAGCCACAATTATCCAAGCTACGATCAGCCTTCATTATCCTTTTTTACCTCGGGCTTAGCTGACCCGTTAGGTATTTTTTCCATCCACGGGATAGCAAGGCCCGGATGATCTTTTGTCGGGCCATCGCCCCATGCGTGACGGGTGGTAAGTGATATTCCATCGGCAACCGGCTCTAGGGTCTTCTGGCCTTCCCGGGGTAATGGATCACCCTTCACCTGACAGTAAAGGATAAGTGCTGCCGCCAGCTTCTCGTTTGAAAATGAAAGCTCTTTTCCGTCCTTATTGTTTTCTTGAGGTTCAAAACGCATATCGGTGGTCAGCTCTGGTTCCCAGTGGACATCGATGCTGGTGATATATGTGTCCGGCATCTTGATGTCGTGGCGCAGGCAATAATTGACCAATGCCGCCTGCACTTCTTCGTTGGAGAAAATAACTTTTCTGAGATCGACGGGCATTTAAAACTCCTGAGGTTTTTTTATTAGGGCCGCCGATGCTTAAATATACCCAAAACAAGTTAATTATTAGTTTTTTCAGCCACGACTATTGCCTCACCATACTTCTGCTTCTGGCTATTAGCGGACCTTTTTGAGTGACCAATTTAATGTCTGCTACTGACCCAAAGCAGTAATCCAGATACAAACCAACACGATCAAATGGTATGTATTGAGGTCTAGTTGACGGCCCCTTTTTTTCCAAAAAATTGAGAACAGGCCACTAATATCCACAGCCACAGCACCGGCAGTTCTAAGCCAGGAAGCACAGATTCTCAGAGTTCACGATATGGAAAATATCGAACAGATGCTAACGGCTTGGAATACCATCAAGTGTAGATGGGGCATATGTCCCGATTCCCTGTCGACGTGCTACCAGGCATGAAAAGTGCCGAATGTGCTTGATTCGATTTTTATAGTTTAGGCGGCAATAAGAAAATATGTGAACATAACGCATTGAATATAAATAAAAAAATTGTATGCTCATAAAAATATTAGGGATTTCCCCAATAGAATCTGCCCATTCCTTTCCATACACTCTCGCTATCTTAAGCTGCATTTTTTGACTGGGCGTCAAAGACCAATAAAAAAAGTGACTCAAATGCTTTAAGCGCTCTGCCGTATGCAAGAACTTATTGAGGGGATATTTATGGTTTATACGAAAAAACATCCGGCCATTTTGATTATGGGCGTTATCTTTGTTGTCATCGCCTACACGGCGTCGAGCGGCATGATGGATGGCCTGATCGGCTATCTAGGCAACAAAAAATTTGTCGGTGAAATGACTGGCATGGGTTATGCCTTCGGTGGTATCGCTGTCGTGGTTGGCGCCTGGCATATGTGGGGCGAACACAAAGAAGGCAACGCGGACTTCTATCTATCTGCCATTGCCGGCGGCATCTTCATCCTGTTGGTCGCTATGCTCATCCGCTGGGGCCTGGCACCGTGGGTTGCGGTGATTTCCAAGAGCATGGGCCATGTAATGGGCGCCAAGTACCTACATCAGGTTCTAGGCTTGAACTATGTGGTGCTCGGCATTCTTGCCGGTATCGTCATCG